>JAKPKV010000053.1 GCA_029553475.1 Armatimonadota bacterium | reverse complement strand
CTGAGCCAGGATCAAACTCTCCACCAAGTGGATACCTGATAGCGCGAGCCCCCTCACGAGACCCCGCGCCGACTTGACCAACCAAGCCCCCAAGCTCGAGTTACAACGCGTCACTAAACACTGTTCAGTTGTCAAGGTGCCGATAGGCCGGGCTGGCGTGGGACAAGAAAAAGAGGTCGGCGCCCCGAGGGCTCACCACCCCTTCGCGTATCCCGTATGCTCACCGTACCCGACAGCGAGTGCGATGATACTGCATCGCACTTCGACGCGTCAAGAGGGGTGGCGAACTTTTTTTCATCAGCCGCCGCGCCCCGCTCGGCGCCGCCGCCCGGTCTCCCCAGGCGCGAGGTGAAGTATACTGCGTGGCTCAGGCCCTGTCAACCCCTTTCCCGGTGATTTTTCAAAAATCTTTTCCGCCGACGGGCATGACCTTCCCGCGCGATTTTGCTATACTGGGCGGGTTGTCGGGAAGGATACAGCAGTATGGTGGAACTCGCAGACTCTCTGCATCAGGCGAAAGACGTGCACGCGCAGGCGCTGGAGCTGCGCACGCGGCTGCATATTGACGCGCGCGAGGCCAAGCTGGCGGCGGTGGAGGCGCGCGCCGAAGATCCCGCCCTCTGGGCTGACCCGGACGCGGCGCAGGCGGTGATGACCGAGTTGGGCCGCCGCCGCACCGAGTTGGCCCCGTGGCGCCGGCTGGCGTCACTGGCGGAGGATACGCTGGTGCTGGCCGAGCTGGCGGCGGAAGCCGAGGATGCGGACAGCATCCCGGAGATCGAGGCCGACCTCGCCGAGCTGCGCGCGCTGCTGGCACGGCTGGAGACGGAAGCGCTGTTTGCCGACGACTACGACGGCGCGGACGCCATCATTGAAATCAACGCGGGCGCGGGCGGCACGGAAGCCTGCGACTGGGCGGAGATGCTCGGCCGCATGTATCTGCGCTGGTGCGAGCGCCACGGCTTTCAGGCGGACGTGCTCGACGAATTGCCCGGCGACCAGGCGGGCGTGAAGTCCATGACCATCGAGATTCGCGGGACGAACGCCTACGGGTACCTGAAATCGGAGCGCGGCACGCACCGGCTGATCCGCTTCTCGCCCTTCAACGCGGCCAACACCCGCCAGACGTCCTTCGCCTCGGTGAGCGTGATCCCCGACGTGGCGGACGACGTGGCCGTGGAAGTGCGCGAGGAAGACCTGAAGGTGGATACCTACCGCGCGAGCAGCGCCGGCGGCCAGCACGTGAATAAGACGGAATCGGCCATCCGCATCACCCACCTGCCCACGGGCATCGTCGTCACCTGCCAGAACGAGCGCAGCCAGATCAAAAACCGCGCCAGCGCCATGCGCGTGCTGAAGGCCCGCCTGCTGGCGAAGCAGCGCGCGGAGCAGGAGGAAGCGCTGGCGCGCCTGCAGGGGACGAAGACGGATATCGCCTTCGGCAATCAGATTCGCACCTACTTCCTGCAGCCCTACACGCTGGTGAAGGACCACCGCACGGACTACGAGACCGGCAACGCCAGCGCGGTGCTGGAGGGGGATCTCGACCCGTTCATGCTGGCCTACCTGCAGCGGCTCTCGCGGCAGCGGGCGGAACAGCGCGCGTAATCACTCGCTGACGCGGGCGCGCTGCCCGGCGCGGAACGACGGCCGCGGATCCGCCACCACCCGCTCGCCGGGGGCGAGGCCGGCGCGGATCTCCACGCGCCCGGTGGCGTCATCGCGGGCGCCGAGGGTGACCGGCGTCTGCGCGAGCCGCCCGTCCGGCGCGACCTGCCAGACATGCGGCGCCGGCTCCTCCACCACCGCGGCCGCCGGCGCGAGCGTCGCCCGCTCGTTCACGCGGGTGACGATATTCACGTCCACGCTCATGTTCACCCGCAGACCGGCGGTCGTCTCCAGGCGCGTGATCTCCACCGGATAGGTGTTCGTCGCCGGGTCCGCACTGGCGCCAATGCGCGTCACGATGCCCTGGTAGCTGGTCTCCGGGCTGGCGTCCGCGGTGAAATAGGCCGTCTGCCCGGTCGTGACCGGCCCGATATCCGTCTCATCCACGTCCGCCCGCACGTACAGGTGTTCGGGACTGACCACCCGCGCCACCGGCGCTCCCACCTGGGCGAATGCCCCGACGTCCAGCGGCGTCTCGCTGACGATGCCGCGCACCAGGGACCGCACCGCGTAGCGCTCCAGCGTATCTTGCGCGGCCGCCACGCGGGTGCGGGCGGCATTCACCGCGGTGTCGGCGCTCGACAGCGCGGCGCGGGCGCCGGCCACCCCGCTTTCGGCTTCCGCGACCTGCGCGCGGGCCGCGGCAACGCCCGCGTCCGCCTGGGCGACTTCCTGGCGCGCGGCGGCGGCATTCGCCCGCGCCTGCTCGTGCTGCGCCTCGGCGGCGCGCAGGGCGGTGCGCGCTTCGACGAGCCGGCGTTCCGCGATGGCGCCGCGCTCATACAGGAACCGCTGCCGCTCGTACGCATCGCGCGCGCTGTCGGCCCCCGCCCGCGCCGCGCGCACCTGGGCGTCCGCGGCGGCGGCGCGCGCCTGGATGGCCCCTACCTGCTCCCGCTGCACGGCAACGGTCTGCCGCGCGCTGTGCGCCCGCGCCCGCGCGGCATCCACGTTCGCGGCTCCCTGCTGCCGCTGCGCCTCGGCGGCCGCCAGCTCCTCCCGCGCCTGGTCGAGCTGATAGCGCGCCTGGGTATCGTCCAGTCGCGCCACCTCCTGCCCGGGCACGACCGGATCACCGAGGCCGACGGAGACCGCCGTCACGCGCCCGGCGACGGCGGCGGCGATGACGGTCTGCGTGCGCGATGTCACCGTGCCCGGCGCGTAGACCGCCGCGACCACCCGTCCCTGCGTCACCGTCGCGAGCGTCACGCGCGGGCGGGACCGGCTCGCCGACACCAGGACCATCACCAGCGCCGCGACCGCCGCGGTGAGCGCCCACCCCCATCGCGGCACCCGGCGTGGGCGAGGTTGTCGTGCCGGCGTCGTCATGGCGTGTTCATTCTAGCGCGTCCGGCGGCACAGACCCCCGCGGAAAATCCGCGCCGCGCCCGTTTCGTGCGAGGAACGCGACACGGTCGCGCGTGGACGCGCGGCATACTGGGCGTGACGGGACATCGTTCACCAGAGACCCGACGGGAGCGAGGAGCACGCGATGGATTTCACCGAACCGTTTGTGGGGATGGCGCGCCGGACGCTGACGGACGCGGAGCTGGCACAGGCGATTCGCCTGGATATGGCGGCGGAGCTGGACGCGATCAACCTGTATCAGGCGCACCTGGACGCCACCGACAACCCGGTGGCGCGCCGCGTCATCGCGCACATCATGGACGAGGAGAAGGAGCACCTGGTGGAGTTCGCGCAGCTGCTGTATCAGCTCGACCCCACCCAGGCCGACCACGCCGCGCAGGCGGCGCGGGAGTTCGCAGACGCCGCGGCGAGCGACGCGCCCCCTGCCGCCGAGGCCGGCGCCGCGCCGCGCGGGCTGACCGTGGGGAGCTTGAAAACGTAACCGCTACAGGTAGGGGTTGGGGATTAGGGGTGAGGGGGTCGTCACGTTGCACCTTGCTTTGTAGTCCGCGCCCTCCGCGGCGCGTGGTGACGCATTGCTCCACCGCTTGTCAGCCGAAGCTTTAGCGAAGGCTGGTGCCCGATGATAGTGGTGCCGGACACGGTTGCGCATGCTTGGTCACACGCGCCGCGGAGGGCGCGGACTACCCTGGGCTGATTTGCTACACATAGTCCATCGTAGGGAACGCCCGCCGTGGCGTTCTCTACCAGCGGTCGGTTCGCAGGGCACGATACAGCGTGACAACCCGCGACAGATAGGAGATAGGCGTACGAGGTAGAGGAGATGATGTCATCCCGAAGGGATCACCCCCCGCCAGCCACGGACGGCGCATCAGCGGACCCCGCGGGCAGCGCCCGGTCGCACCATGTCCCGAAGGGACCGGTGCTGCCTGCGGGGTCCGCTGGCGCGCCGCCCGCGTCGGCGCCGGCCGATTCCCGTGGGGCGCCCCCGGTCAAGATGGCGAAGCGAGGCGCAACGTGACGGCCCGCGATACCTCATCCCTAATCCGCTACAGCTACCCGCCGCGCGGCAAGAGGGAACGGCCGGGCAGCGCCGAATAGGCGCTCAACACACCTGACCACAGGAGCAGCCGCATGCCCGGTTATCTGTATCAGCTCGATCCCGTCCCCTCCACCACGGCGGACCTGATCCAGTATTGTGACGGGCGGCCCGTCATCATGCACGATGGCCGGCCCGTCTCGCAGGCCGCGTACTGCGACTACATCACCTGGAACGACTGGAAGGACCGGGTGCTGGAGTTCATCGAGAGCGGGGTGACGGTCTATTACCTCTCGCCGACCCCGGAGGAGACGGGGCCATGTTGGGGCTTCCCCGTGCAGCCGCCGCGGGAGGGCGAGTGGCGTCCCCACCGCCTGCCGCTGGCCGAGCAGGCGGCGTTCATCCTGGCGCACGTGCCGGACGCGCTGTTCGTCATCCGCTTCAGCTCCACGGTGCCGAAAGCATGGGCGGAAGCCCACCCCGCGGAGATGCAGACGGACGAAGACGGCAAAACATACGCGGACGCCAGCCTCGCTTCCAACCGGTACCTGCGGGATGTCGCCGCCTTCTGCGGGGCGCTGGTGCGCTGGTGCGAGGGCATGCCCTGGGGGGATCGCATCGTCGGCTACCTGGACGCGCCGTACGGCGAGGGCCTGCTGCCGCTGAACTGTTTTGGCAAATTTTTCGATTGCTCGCCGGCGAATGCCGCGGGTTTTCGCGCGTGGGCGCGCGAGCGGTATGCCACGGATGCGGCGCTGGCGGCGGCGTGGGGCGCGGACGGCCTGACCCACGCCGCCGTGAGCGTGCCGACGGACCGCGCGTGGCGGGAGCGGCGCCGCGCCGCCGCGCCCACGCTGAAGGGCGACCCCGTGAGCGCGAAGATGCCGGCGAACGTGCCGGCGGGCATCACCGGATATTTTCACTGGCTGGAGGCGGGCAATGCCCCGCGCGAGCAGGACTACTGCCGCTTCATGCGCGACGCCTTCACGCATAAATTCACGCTCATCGCGCGCGCGATCAAACACGCCTGCGCCGCGGTCGGCGTCACGCGGCTGGTCGGGTTCGACGTCAGCAAGCAGCCGCTGATGGGCTGGCCCATCCTCTCCAACTTCGACGGCATCGGCGATATCGCCAGCTTCCCGCACATCCTGCTGCTCTCCGGCTCCTGGGACGTCGGCCGCCTGCTCGACGAGCCCGCCATTGATCTCATCTTCACCCCGGCGGACTATACCGCGCGCACCGTGGGTTTTGCCTACGAAGCGGAAGGGCTGACCGATTCGCTGCTGCTGCGCGGCAAGACGATGGTGATCGAGAACGATGCGCGCTGTTACGTGGGCGCCGGCGCGCGCGAGCAAGGCGCGTTCCGCACTGAAAAGGAAGTGGAGGCCGGCCTGCTGCGCAACGCCGCCCTCACTCTCTCCCGCGGCATTCAATCCTATTGGTGCAACGTGGGCAGCTCCTACTTCCACGATCCCGGCATTCACCGGACCATCGCGACGCTGGTGCCGATGCTCGACCGGCTGAACACCGCGCCGCACCGCGAGACGCGCGACGCCGTGGCGCTCATCATTGACGACGAGAGCGCGCTCTTCGAGGATTTCACCGGCGGCTACCAGGCGCTGTCCGTCATCTGGCAGCGCGTGCTGGGGCTGGCGCACTGCGGCGTCCCGTATCGCATCTTCCTGCTCAGCGATCTGGCGAAGGCGAGCTTCCCGCCGTATAAAGTCTACCTGTTCCCCAACCTGTTCGTGGTGGATGACCGGGTGATGGCGCTGCTGCGCGCGACCGTGCTGCGCGACGGCAACCTGGCGATCTTCGGCCCGGCCACCGGCATCCACGACGGGGCGCACCTCTCCGCCGACGGCGCCACCCGGCTCTTCAACGTGGAGATGGAGCTGATCCCGCGCACCACCGTGCGCCACGTCATCGTGCAGGATCACGGCCACCCCATCAGCGCGGAGCTGCCCGCCAGCCTGACGTACGGCGACCGCATGGCCTACGGCCCGACGCTGGTGCCGCAGGAGTGGGCGGTCGAAAACGCCGGCGGGGTGCCGCTGGGCCATGCCAACGCCTGCTGGTTCATCCATCGCACCGGCCTTTTCCTCAAGGAGATGGGGGCGGGCGCCGCCGGCAACGGCGCGCCGGGGGCGCGCGGCGCCGGGGATTACGCCCTGCTCTTCAGCAGCGCCATGCCGCTGCCCGCCAATCTGCTGCGCGCCGCCGCCCGCTATGCCGGCTGCCACATCTGGTGCGAGCAGGATGACGTGATCTACGCCAGCGACGCCTTCGTCGCGCTGCACAGCGTGAAGGCCGGCCCGCGCGTGATCGCGCTGCCGCGCCCCTGCACGGTGACGAACGCCCTCACGCGTGAGGTGATCGGTGATCCCCTGACGGAGATCCGCGTCACCGTCTCACCGCCGGAGACGTTCCTGTTCACGCTGAGCGGGTAAAACTGTAAGCGGGATTCCCGCACGGACGCAACATGGGGACTGTCCCCCTGACTGTCGGTAGCATGTGATCCACAAGCTCATCACCGGGACTGTCCCCATTTTCGCATGAAAGCACCGTAGTATGGACATCAACTGGACCCAACTCCGGGCACATCTTACCGGCCGCTTCGCGCTGGGCACGCATTCGCTGCACGGCCCCGATCACTGGCGGCGGGTGGAGCGCCACGCCGTGGCGCTGGCGGCGGGCAACGGGGGGCATCTCGTCGTCGTCCGCCTCTTCGCCGTCTTCCATGATGTCTGCCGGGACACTGACGGCGTTGATCCCGCTCACGGCGCGCGCGGCGCGGCGCTGGCGGCGCGGCTGCGCGGGGAATGGTTCGACCTGCCGGACGCCGATTTCACGCGGCTGGCGTTCGCCTGCATCCATCACACCTCCGGCTTCCGTTCCGAGGACCCGACGATCGGCGCCTGCTGGGACGCGGACCGGCTGGACATCTGGCGCGCGGGGTATACGCCCGCGGAACAGTATCTGAGCACGCACGACGCCCGCGAGTGGGTGCGCGCGGGCCGCTTCGGCCCGCACGTCGTCCCCCCGCGTTCACCGTGACCCCTCGTCCGCACGCCAGCAAGGCGATTCCTCACCGGGTGAGTTGCGGCCATGTCGGAATATGGTATAATGACGATGGAGTACCCTAGGCACACATTTTTCGCATGCCTACCTACGGGAGGAATGATTCATGTGGCGGATCAGGCCACCGGGCGGCCGCGGCTTCACGCTCATCGAGCTGCTCATCGTCATCGTCGTCATCGCGTTGCTGGCGCTCATCGTCGTTCCGCGCATGCTGGGCGCGGCGCGGCGAGCGCGCGAAGCCACCTTGCGCGATAATCTGCATACTATGCGCACGGCCATTTCGCAATTTTTCGCGGACACCAACCGCATGCCGGCCTCGTTGCACGACCTGATCGCGCCCGCGGAAGCCGATGTCACGGCGGACATTCCCACGGATACTTACAAAGGTCCGTACCTCAGCTCGCCGGGCGGCATCGGCGGCGACGGCCTGCCCAAAAACCCCTTCGCCGACCAACGGAGCACGGATATTGACGCGCATTGGGAATACGACGCCACCCAGGGCACCGTCGGCGTGCCCCCCGCGCAGCAGGCGGATGCCTGGGTCACGCTGGACGGCAACACGTATTACCGTGACCTATAAACCGCGCCGCGCCGGCGCCGGCGGGAAGCGCCGGGCGAAAAATCCGCCGATGTAGAAAAAACCGCCATCGGGTTGTGAATATTTGCCGCTGCTTGTGAAGATTTATCGCTACTATGGAATACTGGCTCTAGAAGGGCAAGTAGCCGCCGACTCCCACCACGGGACAGCGGCAGACCACGCAGATTATCACCTTGGATGAGGAGGACGTTACATGCAGACGAAACGCGCGCGCCGCCGAGGGTTTACCCTCATTGAACTGCTGATCGTGATCTCCGTGATCGCGATCCTCGCCCTGATCGTCGTTCCCCGCCTACTCGGGGCCGGCCGCAAGGCGAAAGAATCCGCGCTCAAAGGCAACCTGCAGCAGCTGCGCAACGCCATTGAGCAGTTCCAGTCCGACACCGGCATCTATCCGGCTGCCCTGGCTGACCTGGTCGCCACTTCCGGTTCTGACCCCACGGGTACCCCCGCCGATAGTTACAAAGGCCCGTACCTGACCCCGAAGGGCGGCATCGGCGGCACCGGCATCCCGAAGAACCCGTTCTCCAGCCAGACGAGCGCCACGGTGACCGATCACTGGCTCTACACCACCGCGGATGGCTCCGTGAAGGTCCCGGCGGCCCAGGATGCCCTGACCACAGTCGAGGATGGGGTCACGTTCGACCAACTCTAACGCTGACCCGGCCGACCGCGCTCACCGCGCCCGCTGCCCCGCGCAGTGGGCGCGGCGCGTTTGCTTCCCTCCCGCTCTCCCGCGATTTGTGGCATACTGGGCGCGATGGCCCGTCGCAGTCGCCCGCAGCCCGTGCTGGACGAGACCGGCGTGATGCGCAAGGATCACGGCGGCAGGCTGCGCATCGCCCTCCTCTACCCCAACACCTACGCCATCGGGATGTCCAACCTGGGGTTCCAGTCGCTGTACCGCCTGTTCAACGCCCGCGCGGACGTCGTCTGCGAGCGCGCCTTCCTGCCGGACGCGCCCGGGCCGCTGCGCACGCTGGAAAGCGGCACGCTGCTCGCCGCCATGGACGTGGTGGCGTTCTCCGTCTCCTTCGAGCTGGACTACCCGCACCTGCCGGCGATGCTGCGGCGGGGCGGCGTGGAGCCGTTCGCCGCGGAGCGCGCGGGGCCGCTGGTGATCGCCGGTGGCGCCACCGTCAGCTATAATCCGGAGCCGATTGCCCCCTTCCTCGACGCCGCCGTGGTGGGCGAAGCGGAAGACATCCTCGACCCGCTGGTGGACGGCCTGTGGGAAGCCGCCCGCGCCGGCGACGCGGCGGCGCTCGCCGCGCTGCCCGGCCTCTATCTGCCGGCGCGCGGTCCCCACCCCACCGCGCGCCTGCTGGTGCGCGATCTCGACCGCGAGCCCCTCGCCACGCAGGTGTTCACCCGCCGGACGGAGTTCGGCGATATGGGGCTGGTGGAAGTGAGCCGCGGCTGCCCGTATGGCTGCCGCTTTTGCGTCGCCAGCCACGTCTACCGCCCGGCGCGCTGGCGGTCGCTGGAGGCGCTGCTGCCGGCCATCGAGCGGCTGCGCCGGGAGCGCACCCGCATCGGGCTCATCGGCGCCTCCGTCACCGACCACCCGGCGATTCTCCCGCTGTGCGAGGCGATTCTGGCGCGCGGCGGGGAGCCGGCGCCGGCCTCCATGCGCGCGGACCGCCTCACCGACGCGCTGCTGGCGCTGCTGGCGCGCGGCGGGCTGCGCACCATCACCCTCGCCCCGGAAGCCGGGCGCGAAGCCCTGCGCCGCCAGGCGGGGAAAGCCGTGACCGATGACGCGCTGCTGGCGGCAGCGATCCGCGCCCGCGCGGCGGGCATCCCCAACCTGAAGCTGTATTTCATCATCGGCCTGCCCGGCGAGACGCCGGAGGACGTGGCCGCCATCCCCGCGCTGGCGCGGCGGCTGGCGGCGGAGAGCGGCATGCGGGTGACGGTGGGCTGCGCCACGTTCGTGCCCAAACCCGGCACCCCCTTCGCCCGCCAGCCGATGATCGCCCCCGAGGAGGCGGACCGTCGCCTCCGGACGGTCCGCGCGGCGCTGCGCGGGTACGCCGCCCTCCACGCGGAATCGCCGCGCTGGTCCTTCTGGCAGGGCGTGCTGGCGCGCGGCGGGCGCGCGCTGGCCCCGGCGCTGGCCCGCCTGGAGCCGGGGGACACCCCCGCGCGCTGGGACGCGGCGTTCCGCGAGGCCGGCCTGGATCCCGCGCCGTACGCGCTGGCCGCCCTCCCCGCCGACGCGCCGCTCCTCTGGGCGCACATCGGCGCGACGCGCCCCGCCGACGGCGACGCGGCGCCCGCCGGGTGACGCGCTTTGCCGGCGCGCCGTTGTGCGCTATAATGGAGTGCGAACCGGCGGGACCGGCGATCACATCCGCCCGGAGGACGTCGCGGCATGCTCGAACTGATCATCTGGATACTGCGCCTCGCCATGATGGGCGTGCTGCTCCTGCTCGTGCTCGCGCTGATGCTGACGCTGCGCGCGGACCTGCGCGCCGCCGGCGACCCGGCGGCCGCCGCCGCGCCCGAGCCGAAGCCGGAGACGCCGCGCACGCCGGCCCCCGGCCGCCGCGTGCGCACGCTGGCCTACCAGGCCGGCCCGCTGCCGACCACCGGCCGCGAGTTCCCCCTCGTCGGCACGCTCACCATCGGCCGCGATCCCGGCTGCCAGATCGTCATCCCCAGCCCCACCGTCTCCAAGCAGCACGCGCGCCTCTACGCGCAGGCCGGCGACTGGTTCGTGGAAGACACCGGCAGCACCAACGGCACGCTGCTGAACGACGAACCCCTGCTGGCGCCCACGCGGGTCACCCCCGGCGACCGGTTGAGCGTCGGCGACACGCGCTTCGCGCTGCGCTGACCGCCGCCTTCCCCGGCCCTCGCCGTGTCGTGCCGGCACCACAAACCCCGAAATTCCCCGCCGGGAACGGGGGCGGCGCCGCTCACCGACCGGGGAAGCGATTTGACACTCAGCCGTTAATGTTTTATTGTTAGACAGCTTATTTTCTGTGCGCAAAGGTTGGTGAATGAAGCTCCCCGACGCCCAACGGATTGATGACGAGTGCCTGTTCACTCTCTACACCCGCACGCCGCTGATGGTGACGCGGGGCGAGGGCATGTATGTCTGGGACGACGCGGGGCGGCGCTACTTGGATTTCTGCAGCGGCGGGCGCGCGGTGAACGCCCTCGGCCACTGCCACCCGCGCGTGGTGGCGGCGATTCGCGAACAGGCCGGCCTGCTCATCCATACCTCGAACGACTACTACACCGAGCCCCAGGCGAAGCTGGCGCGGCTGTTGACCAGCCACTGCGCCTGCCCGCGCGTGTTCTTCAGCAACAGCGGCAGCGAGGCGAACGAGGCGGCCATCAAGCTCGCGCGCAAACACGGCACGCGCGACAGCGCCGCGCGGGTGGAAGTGGTCACGGCCTGGCAGTCCTTCCACGGGCGCACCTTCGCCGCCATGACCGCCACCGGCCAGCCGAAGTACCAGCAGGGCTTCGCCCCGCTGGTGCCCGGCTTTTCGCACGTGCCTTACAATGACCTGGCCGCCATGGACGCCGCCATCACCGACCGCACCTGCGCGGTGATGCTGGAGCCGGTGCTCGGCGAAAGCGGCGTCTACCCCGCGACGCCGGAGTATCTGGCGGGCGTGCGGCGGCGCTGCGACGAGCGCGGCGCGGTGCTGATTCTCGACGAAGTGCAGACGGGCCTGGGCCGCACGGGCGCGCTGTTTGCCTACCAGCACTACGGCATTGAACCGGATATCCTCACGCTGTCGAAAGCGCTGGGCGGCGGAGCGCCCATCGGCGCCATGCTCGCGAAGGAGGCCGTCGCCTCCGCCTTCCAGCGGGGCGATCACGCCACCACCTTCGGCGGCTCCGCGCTGGTGGCGGCCGCGGCGTATGCCGCCGTCAGCACCATCATTGACGAAGATCTGCCGGCGCGGGCGGCGGCCATCGGCGCGCACCTGCGCGACGGCCTGGCGGCGCTGCGGGCGCGGCACGCGCTCGTCACGGATTTTCGGGTGATGGGCTGCATGGCGGCGGTGGATCTGGGCGCGCCGGTGGCCGCCGAGGTCAAACGCCGCGCGCAGGACGCCGGCCTGCTGCTCCTCACCGTGGGCGACGGCATGCTGCGGCTGCTGCCCGCCCTGATCTGCACGCCCGCGCAGGTGGATGACGCGCTGGCGATGCTCACTCAGATTCTGGAGGCTATGCCGGCCGCGGCGCCCGCGTAAGCGGCGCGGCCGTGCGTCACGTGGACAATCCAGACCATGCGTGGTTGTTGGGCGGACCAGATTCTTCATCTATAGGTGATACCGATGATCCCACAGAAGCCGCCAAAAACGCCAGGACCGCTGGGGCCGGATGGGTTGCCGGAGAAGCAAGACGGCGAGCAGTTCGTCATCGAGCGCAGCAGCGACCCGTTACAGCTCCTGTCGAATATCCTGGAAGTCTCGGGCATTCTCGCCAGCCAATGGGGAGAGGAAACCTTCCTGCACCTGCGCGTGGCCGCGCTGTGGGCGCGCATCGGCAAAAAACAGCAGGCGATTGACTACCTCTCCATGCTCGCCTCCGCGCACGCCGCGGATGCCTTCAACCTGGGACAGGACGGCGTGAAGTTCCGCATTGACCTGATGCGCTACTTCCTCACGCAGATCGGCATCGATGAAGCGAGCGTGCCGCTCATCGTCGCGCGCAAGGCCGACAACACCAGCAAAATGCCCGCCTGGCTGCGCAAAAGCGTCTCGCGCATTCTCCCCGGCCTGGACTCCACCGCCAGCCTGCTGAACTCCGACGAGGAGCAGGCGGTGCGCGACATCGTGCGCCCGCCGATGAGCTGGCTGGAGCTGATTTACCTCACGCCGCTGCCCGGCGACTGCCGCGGGGTGCTGGCGCAGCAACTGCAGGCGATCAGCGAATACGGCGAGCCGCACGACGTGGAGCAGCGCATCTACCAGTTGCTCGATCACGCGCGCATGTGGCACGAGCGGCAGTCCGACACCCCCATCTGGGTGCACGACCTCGATGACATCGGCCCGCGCGTCATCTACCTGGCGGTGACGATCAGCCGGCCGGACGTCATCATCGCCTATCTGGAGCGCTGCATTGACGCCCTCAACGAACGCCCGCTGGCGCTGATGCCGAACGTGGGCACCGCCGTCGGCGGCCTCGCCTACTGCGCGAAACAACTCCGCCGCGACGACCTGCTGCACCGCGCGCTAGATGTGCTGCCGCGCTTCCCCGAACACGAGCGCTGCATCGCGGCCCTCACGCTGGTGGAGGTGCTGGTGGAGCGGAGCCGCTAACGCGCGTCCCCCGATGCCCCCGCGGCGTCCAGCCACCGGTGCAGTCGTTCGGCGCGCGCCGTTTCGTCAGCGGGAAGCTGTAGCGGGCGGCCGCGGCCATCAAGGAGAATACCCACCACGCCGCCGGTGATGGCGCGCTCGATGAGCTTGCCTTTCCCCTCCCCCAGGTCCAGGCCGCGGGCGGGGCGGGCGATGAGGCGGGCCGTCGCCTCGCGCGCCAGCGGCAGGCGATGCAGCTCGCCGCCGCGCACCGTCACCTCCACCGGATTGCCGCCGTCCGGCTCCACGCGCACCGTCATCACCTCGTCCCCCTCCGTCACCGGCCCCAGCGGCGCGACCACCGGCCCCAGCGGGATGAGGCAGTCGCGGCGGAAGACCTGGCGGGCGATCTCCGGATACTGCTGGGAGAGCACGCCGAGCTGCGGCATCATGAAGATGGAGTCCACCGCCAGCATGGTGACGCCCACCGGCTGGAAGGCGTCCACCATCATCAGCGCGGCCTGGTGGCGGCGCGGCGCGTGGGAGAGCACCCCGCCGCTGCCGATGATGAGGCCGAGATTGAAGAGATTCACCTGCGATGTGCCGGCCTCGCTCTGCGCCAGCGCCGCGCCGATGTCGCGCTGCTGCTGCACGCCCTTCAGCCCGGTCGCCAATTCCTGGTGATGGATGAAGGCCAGCCGCAGCGCCTCGCGCGCCACCGCCTGCTCCACCAGCAGGTCTTCCTGCGTCTGCGGGATGGTGGTCGGGCGGATCATCTTGTTGCGCAGGCGGTTGCGCAGGGTGAAATCGTTCATCGCCATCGGCACCCAGCGCTTGATGTGCGCCGTGCCCGCCTCCGCCAGCACGTTGCACACGCTGTAGCTCATCCCCAGGTTCGCGCTCACCGTGCGCACAAATTCCCCGCCGAAGACGGAGAAGACGTCGGTGGTGGCGCCGCCGATATCCACCGCCAGCACGCCCGCGCCCTCTTCCTCCGCCACCGCCTGCACCATCAGCCCCACCGCGTGCGGCGTCGGCATGATCGGCGCGCTCACCCAGGTGAGCAACTTGTCATACCCCGGCGCCTGCGCCATCACGTGGCGCAGGAAGAGCTCGTGAATGGCGTGGCGGGCGGGGCCGAGGTTTTCGCGCTCCAGCACCGGGCGCAGGTTGTCCACGCATTCCAGCTCGACCAGCGCGTCCAGAATCTCGGCAACGCCGTCGCGCGCGGCCACATTCCCGGCGTACACCACCGGCAGGCGGTAGCTTTTCCCCAGCCGCGGGCGCGGGTCGGCGGCGCGCAGCGTCTCCGCCAGGTCCAGCAAGTGCTGGGTGGTGCCGCCGTCCGTGCCGCCGGACATGAGGATCATATCCGGGCGGATGCCGCGGATGCGCTCCACCCGCTGATACTCCTTGCGGCCGTCGTCCACCGCCAGCACGTCAATGACGATGGCGCCCGCGCCCAGCGCCGCGCGCTGCGCGCTCTCCGCCGTCATATGTTTCATCACCCCGGCCACCAGCATCTGCAGGCCGCCGCCGGCGCTGCTGGTGGACAGGTAGATATCCATGCCGTCGCGGTCGGTCGCGCGCGGCAGCGCCGGCCTGCCCGCCCGCGTGAAGACGCGGCCGGTCAGGTCTTCCAGCTCATTCAACGCGTTCAGCACGCCCACCGTCACGTCGTCAAACGGCGCCTCCACGGTGGTGGGCGCTTCGCCGCGCGCGACCAGCCGATAGGTCTCCCCATCGCCCTCGATGAGGATCGCCTTCGTGGTCGTGCTGCCGCAGTCGGTGGCAATCATCGTTTGTACGGGTGTGGGCATCGGTATCCTATACTCGTGAGAAGATGCGCGGGTATCCGTCCCTAAACGATACCATAAATGGCGCGCCGGGCAAACAGCGCGGAGCGGACGCCGGTAGGATTTTCCCGGCGCGGCGTGGAATGGATGGCGTGGGGGTGAGGATGGTCGTCTTAACGCAACTCGGGCGATTGGTGGGACTGTTCGCGCTGGCCTTCTTCCTCATCGGCTTCGTCCATTCGTCGCTCTATATGTATATGATCGCCCTGTTTTGCCTGGCGGCGCTGGTGGCGGGGGGCGTCTTCGCCTGGCTGGCCACCCGCGATCTCCGCTGCCGGCGCGCGCTGCCCGGCGCCGTCACCTTCAGCGGCGATCCGCTGGAGAGCCGCCTGCACATCATCGAGCGCCGCCGCCGCTGGCGCATCCTGGACATCTTCGACCACCTGATCAACCTGACCACCGGGCTGGAGCGGCACCGGAAAATGTCCGTGCTGATGGAAGGCAGCCAGCCGCGCGCGCTCATCTCCGGCGCGCGCGAGCCGCTGCAGCCGACGCTGGACGGCGCGCGCGAAGTGGTGGTGCGCGACGCCCTGCGCTTCCCCCGGCGCGGCCTCTACCGCCTCGGCCCGCTCACCGTGCACGCCTACGACCCGCTGGGGCTGGTCTATCTGCCCTCCACGCTGCCCGGCCAGCATGAGGTGATCGTCTACCCGCAGCCGATCCCGTTCCCCGAGCTGATGCTGGGGGGCGCCGGCGGGCGGCAGACGATGGAGGTGCGCCCGGTGGGCCGCGCCGGCGAAAGCGCCGATTTTCACGGCATCCGCCCCTACGTGCAGGGGGATGACCTGCGCCGCGTGCACTGGAAAGCCACCGCGCACACCGGCAAGCTGGCGATCAAAGAGTATGAGTATCGCCACTCCGGCGCCGTGCAGGTGATCCTCGACCTGCAGGCGGGCGTCTACCTGGGCGAGGGCGAGTACGCGTCGCTGGAGACGGCCATCACCCTCGCGGCCTCTATCCTCGATCACGTGCTGCAGGCGGGCAATCAGGCCGGCCTGTTCGCCACCGGCGGCAACGTCACCACCCTGCCGCCGGAATCCGGCCAGCGCCAGCGTCACCGCGCGCTGGAAGCGCTGGCGCTGGCAAAGGATGATGGCCCCACCGGCATCGCCAAGGCGCTGACCAGCGGCGCCATCCCCCTCTCGCGCCGCTGCACCACCATCGTCATCACCCCGACGGTAGACACGAGCGTGGTCGGCGCGCTGCTGGCGCTGCGCGGTCGCGCCGCCCAGGTCATGCTGGTCTTGCTCGATGCGCGCACGTACCACGAGGTGGAGCAGGAAGCGAACAAGCCGAAAAACCCGCTGCTGGCCCTCGCCACCGCGCCCATCACCCTCTCCGGCCTCACTGGCGCCAATGGGGTGCGCCGCAGCCTGCCCACCAGTGCGGAGCACCGCGCACTGCTCCACGCCGCGGCCGCCGCCGGCATTGACGTGCTCCCCGTCAGCGCCCACGCGCCGCTGCATCACGTGCTGCACGCCATGCGCATGCGGATGTGATGGCGGCCCGGCTGCCGCCCCGCGCCTGCCGCGGACGCACGGCGCGATGGCGCGCTCCTGCCGTCGGTGAGAACTTTTTTCATCAACCCTATTGCATTCCGCACCTCTCGCTTGTATAGTAGTATGTAGGGGTAGAGCAATCGTCCCCATTTATAACCGAGTTGTCCGCATAGTTTGGCTCCAGCCTGGATGTTCCTGCCACCGCCAAGAACCCCCGTGTGCCCCCGATCCAAACGCCGCAGCAACGAGGAGTATCTTCGAGGAGTGTTCGCATGAGCTACACCGACAAAACCCTGAACTGCCGCGACTGCGGCAAAGAGTTCGTCTTCACGGCGGGCGAGCAGGACTTCCACGCGCAGAAGGGCTTCACCAATGCCCCGACGCGCTGCCCCGAGTGCCGCTCCGCGCGCAAAGCGTCCGGCGGCTTCGGCGATCGCCGCGTGAGCAGCGGCCCGCGCGAGATGCACGTGGCCGTCTGCTCCGAGTGCGGCCGGGAAGCCCGCGTGCCCTTCGTGCCGCGCGGCGACAAGCCGGTCTACTGCTCGGACTGCTTCCAGGCCCAGCGCGGGAGCAGCCGCTACTGATGCGACGAACCCACGCACCCGAACGGGCGCGCGCGGGAGAACCGCGCGAGCCCGTTCACGCGTCCCGGAGGCGCGCATGAAGAAGCCACCCGCCCCGCCGGACGCGGCCCCCGCCCCCCGCCTGGGCGACCTGCTGGCCGCGCGCGGGTATGAACAGACTCCGGAGCCGCCCGCGCCCGCCGGCGACCTCACGCTGGCCGGCCAGGGGAAACTGGTGCTGCGCCGCGAGCGCAAGGGCCGCGGCGGCAAAACCGTCACGCTGCTCAGCGGACTGGCGCTGCCCCCCGCGCGGCTGGACGCGCTGGCGCGCGCCCTGCGCACGGCGCTCGGCTGCGGCGCCAGGGTGGACGGCGCGACCATCGTCCTGCAGGGTGATCTCGCCCCCCGCGCCGAGGCATGGCTGCGCGCGCACGGCGCGCAACAGGTGGTGCGGGGGAACTGACGGCGCTACGGCGTCTCCAGCGGCATCGGCACGCAGACGTGCTCCGCCGCATTCGCCTCCCGCCCGCAGTTGAAACAGACCACCGTCGGTGTATCCGTCACGCACGCGATCGCGTCAGTCAGCCCTTTACTGTGCAGTACGCACAGGTGGCCGTGGTGGGTGCCTTCGCATTTGCAGGTCTGCTCCGCGCTCATGCCGCTCTCCTCGTCGGATATCGTGGTTCCCGGTGAACCGCAATTTCCCCTCTTCGCCACGGGCGCGCGGGAACCTTGCGCGCGGGAGAAAAAACGTCGCGGCAGCGCCGGCTGATCGACACGACACGGCCCTCACCCGGTTGACAGCACGCGGCTTGCCCGCTTATACTTCGGTTATGGAACCATTCTCCACCCGAAGCATTCCCGACCTCCCCGTGGCGGACTGCGCGGCACTGGTGGTCGCCGCCGTGCCGGCGGTGATGCAGGCGTTCCGGCTCGAGATGCGCGCCAGCCGCCCGCGGGAGCTGTCGCTGTCGCAATTCCGCACCCTCATCCATCTCCGTTTTCACGCGGGCGCCTCCGTCTCCGACCTCGCCGAGCATCTCGGGCTGGCGCTGTCTTCCACCTCGCAGCTCATTGACGCGCTGGTGAAGGACGGCTACGTCGCGCGCGAGACCGCCGCGGGCGACCGCCGACGCGCCACGCTGGCGCTGACCGCGCACGGCGCCACCATGTTGGACGCCGTCCGCGCGCGTGCCCAGGCGCGCATGGAGGAGCGCCTGGCGGCGTTGACCGCCGCTGAACGACAGGCCGTGAGCGTGGCCATGCAGGCGCTGCAGCGGGTGGTCGGCGCCCACGTGGGCTGTGCCGCGCCCGGCGGCGCCGCCCCTGACCTCCCCGCGTGCAACCGATAACCGGCCGCGCGCGTTATCCATCTCGGACACCGCGTGACGAATCCTTGAGGAGAGCTCAATGAAGAAATGGCTGATGGTGCTCGTTCCCCTGCTCATCGTGGGGACGCTGATAGGCTGGCGCCTGCGCGACAAACTCGCGGAGGAGGCCGAGGAAGCCGGGCCGCGCCTGCGCGGCGGGCCGGCCTCGGTGGAGATGACCACGCCCTCGCGTCGCGACGTGATGAAAACCTACCAGGCCACCGGCAGCGTCGAATCCATCCAGGAGGTGACGCTCTCGCCGAAAATCAGCGGGCGCATCGCATACCTGGCGGTCCGCGAGGGCGACCACGTGACGCCCGGGCAGGTGCTGGCGCGGCTTGACCAGTCCGAAGTGTTGACGCAGGTCCGCCAGCAGCAGGCCAATCTGGCGGAAGCCAAGGCCCGGTTGGCGCAGGCGCAGTTGAACCAGTCCCCGGTGGACGCGGCGGTGCGGACGCAGATTCGCCAGCAGGAAGCCGCGCTGGCCAGCGCGGACGATGAGCTGCGCCAGGCGCAGCACACCCGCGCCGCGCAGCTCGACGCCATCGCCGCCAGCCTTGATGACGCGAAGGGCAAAGTCGAGAACGCCGCCGCCACGCTGGCCAGCGCGGAGGCGGACCTGCGGCAGGCGGAGACGACGCGCGCCGCGCAGTTGGAAGCCAGCGCGGCCGACGTGGAGGACGCGCGCACGAAAATCGAGACGGCGACCGCCACGGTGGCGAACGCCGCCGCGCAGGTGAAGAGCGCGCAGGCCAACCTGGAGAACGCCACCGCGAAATACGAGCGCATCCATGCGCTGTACCAGCAGGGGTACGTCGCCGCGCAGGACGTGGACGACGCCAAGACCGCCGTGCGCGTGCAGCAATCCGGCGTGGAGACGGCCAACGGGCAGCAGCAGGCCGCCGCCGCCGCGCTCGCGTCCGCGCAGGCGCAGCAGCGCGCCGCCGCGCAGCGGGCGACCGTCACCCGCGCGAAGGTGGACGCCGACATTGAATCGGCTCGCGCCCGCGTGACGCAGATGAAGGCCGCCGTGGGATCGGCAACGGCGCAGCAGCGCTCCGCCGAGCAGCAGGCGAAGATCACGACAGTGAAAGCGGACGGCGACGTGGCAGCGGCGCAGACCCGCGTGACGCAGGCGAAAGCCGCGCTGGACTACGCGCGCGCCAACGCCGCCTCCTCCCCGGCGTTCGAGCAGAACCTGGCGGCGCTGCGCGCCGGCATCGCCGCCGAACAGGCCGCGCTGGACAGCATCCAGGTGAAGCTGCTGGATACGGAGATCCGCTCGCCGCTGCGCGGCGTGGTCAGCGCCCGCGCGCAGGAAGTCGGCGGCCTGGCCTCGCCGGGGCAGGCGATCCTCACCGTGCAGACGACCAACACCGTCTGGGTGACCATCGCCGCGCCGGCGGATGTCTGCCGGCGGCTCCAGCTCAACCAGACAGCGCGGGTCGCGTTCGACGAGCTTGACCTGCACATCACCGGGCGCATCGCGCAGATCAATCCCGCCGCCGACCCGCAGAGCCGCCAATACACCGTACGCGTGGTCCTCGATAATCGCGACGGCCGCTACACGCCCGGCATGTTCGCCCGCGTCACGCTGGTGACGGAAGCGGTGACGCAGGCGCTGGCGGTGCCCAACGAAGCGGTGCACCAGGACCGCGACGGCAGCGCGTTCGTCTACGCCGTCGGCGCGGACAGCACCGTGCGGCAGCGCCCGGTCACCCTCGGCATCAGTGACGGCAACTGGACCGCCATCCTGGGCGGCCTGCAGCCCGGCGAGCGCGTGGTGACGATGAGCGCCATGCGGCTGAGCGACGGCCAACAGGTGCGCGACGCCGGCGCCGAGCGGCAGGGACGCCCGGACGGGCGCCCGGGCGAAGGACGGCCCGACGGGCCGGGCCGTGAATCCGGCGGTGAAGGCGCGCCGCGCGGCGCGCGTCGTGGTCAGTAACGGTCACCGAGAGGGAGACATCCATGAACATCGCGCATTTTTCCGTCAACCGGCCCGTGGCCGTCACCATGCTGATTATCGCGCTCGTGCTGCTGGGCGCCATCTGCTTCACGCGCCTGCCGGTTGACCTGCTGCCGAAGATCACCCTGCCGACGATCAACGTCTCCACGCAGTGGCCGAACGTGGCGCCGGAGGAGATCGAGGCGCAGATCACCCGGCCGATCGAACAGGCGCTCTCGTCGGCGCCCGGCCTCTATCAGATCACCTCCTCCACCAGCATGGGCAGCTCCAGCGTGCGGGTGCAGTATAACTGGGGGGTGGACCTGGGGCAGGCGTCCATTGACATCATGCAGCGCCTGGAGCGCGTGAAGCGCCGCTTCCCCAACGACGACACGCTGCAGGCGCCTTCGGTGCTGCGCTTCGACCCGAACCAGATGCCCATTCTCTCGCTGGCCTTCTCCGGCGAGAGCGACGTGGTGAAGCTGCGCATGCTGCTGGAAAACCAGATCGCCCCCATGCTGGAATCGGCGGACGGCGTGGCCTCCATCAGCGTGAACGGCGGGCAGCCGCGCGCCATCCTCCTCAACGTGGACCCGGTGCGCCTGCGCGCGCACCACGTCACGCTGGGGGATATCACCCGCCGGCTGAGTCAGGAGAATATCAACGTCCCCGCGGGCATCGCCCGGCAGAGCGAGACGGAGTACACCATCCGCAGCCTGGGCTGGCTCACCAGCCTCGAGGAAATTCGGGGCCTGCCGCTGAGCTCGACGGGCGGGCGCACCGTCACCATCGGCGACGTGGCGGATATCCAGGACGCCTATCAGGAGCCGCGCGAATACGTGCGCCTGAACGGGCAGCCGGCGGTCGGGGTGAGCATCTCCAAGCAGAGCGACGCCAACACCATCACCACCGCGAAGTCGGTGAAGGAGCGCCTGGAGCGCGTCGCGCACATGTATCCGCAGTTGAAATACAGCATCACCTTCGACCAGTCCATCTACGTGCAGAATTCCGTCCATCACCTGATGACGCACGCCATCATCGGCGGCGTGCTGGCGATACTGGTGCTGCTGTTTTTCCTGCGCAACATCCAGAGCACGCTGGTGGTGTCGCTCTCCATCCCGGTCTCCATCATCTCCACCTTCTCGCTGCTCTACCTGTGCGGCTTCACCTTGAATACCATGTCGCTGAGCGGATTGGCGCTGGCGACGGGGTTGATCGTGGATGACGCCGTGGTGGTGATGGAGAATATCTTCCGGCACCTGGAGCGCGATAAACGCACCATCCGGGACGCCGCCATCACCGGCACGCAGGAGATCCTCTCCGCCGTCATCGCCTCCACCTGGACGGTGATGGTCGTCTTCCTGCCGCTGCTGCTCATCAAAGGGCAGGCCGGGCAGATGTTCTCGCAGTTCGCGCTGGTGGTGATCTTCTCGCTGGCGGTGTCGCTGCTGGTGGCCACCACCATCGTGCCGATGCTCTCCACCCGCCTCATCTCCGGCACGGCGCACGCCGAGATGCTGGAGACCTGGCGCGAGCACCCCACCCTGCTCATGCGCCTCTTCCTGCGCTTCGGCGCCTGGTTCGCCACGCTGGACGACGCCTATCGCAACGGCCTGCGCTGGGCGCTGCGCTTCCGCTGGGTGCCGGTGGTCGGCGCGCTGCTCATCACCCTCTCCTCGCTGCTGCTGCTGAAATACGTGGGCACGGAGATGATGCCGCCGACGGACTCCGGCAATATCTCGGTCAGCGTGCGCCTGCCGCCCGGCACCGCGCTGGCCAAAACCGACCGCGTGATGCGCCAGGTGGAGGAGATCGTCCAGCGCAACCCGAACGTCGCCTCGGCGTTCGCCTCCGTCGGCGGCGGCCGCGGCGGCGGCGGCGGCGGCAACGCCAGCCAGGGATCGGTCTCCATCCGCCTGAAGGAAGGCCACCGCCAGTCCTCCGAGGAGCTGGTGGAGGAGATTCGCCGCGAGCTCGGCCGCATCCCCGGCGTGCGCCCCCGCGTCTCCTCCATGGATATCGTCAGCCGGCTGATGAGCGGCGGCAGCGACAATATCGAGATCATCATCTTCGGCAACGATCTCCCCACCCTCTCCACCCTCTCGCGCCAGGTGATGGGCGCCATCCGCGAGGTGCCGGGCTTGGAGAACATGGACGTGAACTGGCAGGAATCCATGCCGGAGCTGCAATGGACGATTGACCGGCAGAAAGCCGCGCAGCTCGGCGTCACCTTCCGCGATATCTCCGACGCGCTGAGCGTGGCGACCAACGGCGCCATCGCCACCTATTATCAGGAAGCGGGATACCAGTATCCCATCGTCGTGCAGTTGCCGGAGGCGGAGCGGAAAACCGTGGAAGCGATGGCGAACCTGGTCATCACCCCCAGCGGCAACGGCGACCGCGCCATCACCCTGCGGCAGGTGGCGAGCCACCACTTCGCCACCGGGCCGAACCAGATCACCCGCCAGGATCGGCAGCGCTACATCGCCGTCACCGGCATCCCCGGCGACCGCCCCGTCGGCGATATCCAGCGCGACATCGAGCGCGCGCTGGCCGGCATGCACTTCCCCAGCGGCTACTACTGGGCGTGGGGCACCAGCCAGCAGCGGCAGAAGGAGGAGTTCGCCGGCATGGGGGTGGCGGTCTTCCTCGCCATCGCCATCATCTACATGCTGCTCGCCGCGCAATTCGAATCGCTGCGCCACCCCCTGGCCATCATGCTCTCCGTGCCGCTGGCGATCACCGGCGTCATCCTGGCGCTCTTCCTCACCGACCGCTCGTTCGGCCTGACGGCGATGATCGGCATGCTCATGCTGGTGGGCATCGTGGTGAAGAACGGCATCCTGTTGGTGGACTATACCAACACGCTGCGCCGGCGCGGCATCGCCCGCGACGAGGCGATCCTCACCGCCTCCCCCACCCGCCTGCGCCCGATTCTGATGACCGCGTTCGCCACCATCTTCGGCATGCTGCCCATCGCGCTGGGCCTCGGACACGGCTCGGAGATTCACACGCCGATGGCCACCACGGTGATCGGCGGCCTGCTCACCTCCACGCTGCTCACCCTCTTCGTGGTGCCGGTGGCCTATACGTTCCTCGACGACCTGGCCGCGCGCCGTGGGCCCGCCGCCCCCGCGGCGTCCGGGAATGGCGTCGAGCCGGAGGCGGCGGCAGAGCCGGGCGCGCCGCTGGCCTCATAACCGTTGCGCCGCTGCCGATAAGGAGCCCATACCGATGTTACGTTCGTTGACAGTGATGATCCTGCTGATCGCCGCCGCGGTCCTCCGCGCCGACCCCACCCCGCCCATCATGCCGGCGGTCACCGACACGCCGCTGCCTCCGCCGGTCACGCTGCCGGCGCCGGAGGCGACGGCGGAGGCGCCGACGGGTCCGCTCACCGCGGACGAGGCCGCGCGCCTCGCGCTGCGGCGCCAGCCGTCGCTCACCGTGGCGCAGATGAACGTCGTCGCCGCGCAGGGGCGCTCGCGGCAGGCGCGGGCGGATCTCTATCCCAGCGTCACCCTCACCACCGGGTATACCGATCCCCTCGTCTCCTCTTCGAGCAACGCGTCGAACGAGTTCTCGGCGGGGGCCAACGTGCGGCAGTTGCTCTTTGACGACCAGCGGGCGAGCAGTCTCGCGCGGCAGGCGGGCGCGCAGGAGGAATCGGCGCGCGCCGGCTTCACGCGGGCGCAGGCGGACCTGGTGCTGCTGGTGAAACAGGCCTTCTACGGCTACGCGCAGCAACAGCGCCAGGTGGCCGTGCAGGAGGCGAACCTGCGCAACCGCCGCGCACACCTCGCCCAGGCGCGGGCGCGCGTGCAGGCGGGGATCGGCCTGCCGATTGACGTGGTGCGCGCGGAGACGGCGGTGGCGGAGGCCGTCCTGGGGCTGAACCTGGCCCAGACCAATGCCGCGGTGGCGCGCGTGACGCTGGCGCAACTGCTCGGCCTCGACCCCCGCACGCCGCTGGAGATCGCCGAAGACGCGGAACCCGCGCCGACCACGGATGATTTCGCCGCCCTGCAGGCGCAGGCGCTGGCGCGGCGGCCCGAGCTCTCCCAGGCGCAGGCGACGCTGCGCGCCGCGGACTACGCCGCGCGGGCCGCGCACGCCGCCAACAGCCCCCGCGTGATGGGCACGGTGGGGATGGGGCTGCGCGGGCCGAGCTTCCCGCCGTCGAACGAGACGCTCACCCTCGGCGTGGCGCTGGAATGGGCTGCCTTCGACGGCGGCAATCTCGCCGGACGCCTGGACGAAGCCCGCGCGCAGCAGGTCGCCGCGCAGGCGCAGGTGGCCACGGCCACGCTGGCGGTGGCCGCCTCCGTCTCGCAGGCGTACCTGAACGCGACGACCGCCGAGCAGCGCATCCTCACCGCCGACGCGCAGGTGGCGAATGCGGGGGAAGCCGTGCGCCTGGCGGAGGGGCGCTATGCCGCCGGCCTGGGTACCTTCCTCGACGTGCTGGACGCCCAGGCGGCGCTGGTGACCGCGCAGACCAACAGCATCAACGCCCGCTCCGCGGTGAATCAGGCGCGCGCGGCGCTGGCCCACGCCATCCACGCCGACCCCGCGCTGGCGCCGGACGCGCCATAACTCCCCGGCCTCATGCCGGTCAGCGAGAGCCCGAAAGCACAACACCGCCGAATCTCGGCGGTGTTGTTGAATGCTGGCGGAGCCGACGGGATGTGACCCCGCGATCACCCTGCCAGCCGCACTGCCTGGACTGCGGCCTACCACCCCGCCGCGGCCGTTTCCTCGGTATACGCGCGCAGGCACAGCGCGAATCTATCGTATTGGGGACAGAAGCTGTCCCCCTCGCCGTGCTATGCTATCTACAGCAGCTTCGCGGTCGCCGGCTACAGGAGAGAGCGCTCGGTTGCTGAAGGGTAAGGGAGACGCTTGCTTCTGTGGCCGGTCTTCCGCGACGGAAAGCGAGGATATGATGGCATACGCGCCGGCGGCGCATACGCCGCGTCCGGGCACACCGACCTGGCACACCCTGGCGGACCACCTGCGGGCCACGGCATGCCTGGCGGAAGCCTTCGCCCGCGCGGCAGGATTGCCCGCGCTGGCGCGGGCCGCCGGACTCCTGCACGACCTTGGCAAAGCCTCCCCGGCCTTCCAGACCTACCTGCGCCAATGCGCGCGTGCCGCCGATGACGGTGCACCTCCGCCGCGACGCGGGGTGGACCACAAAACCGCCGGTGCGCTGGCGACGGCGGACTGCCCGCCGCTGGCCTTTGCCATCGCGGGGCACCACGGCGGCCTGCCCAGCCTCGTGCAGCTCCAGCAGCGTCTGCAGCAGGCGAGCTCGCTCGATGGGCTCCCGGTGCCGGATGACTTGCCCGCACTCCTGGCCGCGGCCACGCAGGAACTGGCCGAAGCCTCGCCTCAGGAAGCCGATCTCCTCATCCGTCTGCTCTACGCCTGCCTGGTGGATGCCGACGCGCTGGATACCGAGGCGCATTTCGATCCGGCCGAGGCAGCCGGACGCGCGGTGACCGTCACGCCCGACGATCTCTGGCAGGCGCTGGCGGCCGATCAGGAGCGCTTGCAGGCACATGCGGAGCCGACCATGGTAAATGCCGTGCGCCGGGCGGTCTATGCCGACTGCCTGCGCGCGGCCGAGCTGCCGCCGGGGGTTTTTACCCTCACCGTGCCCACGGGGGGCGGCAAAACGCGCTCGTCGCTGGCCTTCGCGCTGGCGCACGCCCGGCGGCACGGCCTGCGGCGGGTCATCTACGCGGTGCCGTATACCTCCATCATCGAGCAGACCGCCGGGGTATTTCGCGGCATCTTCCCCGATCCGCAGGCGGTGCTGGAGCACCATTCCGCCGCCCCGGAGCCGGATGAGGATGACGATGCGGCGGCGGATGGGCGGCTCTGGGCGCGGCTGGCGGCGGAGAACTGGGACGCGCCGCTCATCGTCACCACCACCGTGCAGTGTTTTGAGAGCCTGTTTGCCGCGCGCCCCGCCGCCTGCCGGAAAGTCCATCGGCTGGCGGGGAGCGTCCTCATCCTCGACGAGGTGCAGGCGCTGCCGCCGGGATTGGTTACCCCGGTCATTGACGCCCTCCGCCTGCTGGCGGAACGGTACGGCACCACCGTGGTGCTCTGCACGGCCACCCAGCCGGCGCTGACGGCGGAGAGCGGGCTGCTGCGCGGCTTTGCCGGCGTGCGGGAGATCGTCCGGGACCCGGCCGCGCATTTCCAGGCGCTGCGCCGGGTGACATATACCCTTCCGCCCGTGCCCTGGTCGTGGGAGACCGTCGCCGAGACGATGCGCGACCGGCCGCAGTGCCTGACGGTGCTGAACACCCGCGCCGACGCGCTGGCGCTGCTGGAGATTCTTGACGACCCCGACGCGCTGCACCTCTCCACGCTGCTGTGCCCGGCCCACCGGCGGGCGGTGCTGGACGGCGTCCGCGCGCGCCTGCGGGATGGCCGCCCCTGCCGGGTGGTGAGCACGCAGGTGGTGGAAGCCGGGGTGGACGTGGATTTCCCCTGCGTGCTGCGCGCCATCGGCCCGCTGGACCGGCTGGTGCAGGCGGCGGGACGCTGCAACCGTGAGGGGAAGCACGCGACGGGAGAGGTCATCATCTTCACGCCCGAGGAGCACCGCATGCCGAAGGGCGCGTACGCGACCGCCTTCGCCCACGCGCGGCAGGTGCTGCAGCGGCCTGAGGTAGATTTACACGACCCGGCGATCTTCCCGGCGTATTTTCGCGCGGTCTTCGGCGATGTACAGACCGATGCGAACGGGATACAAGCGTTGCGCGAACGGCTGGAGTTCCCGGCGGTGGCGGCGGCATTCCGCATGATCCCGGAGGATACCGTGCCGGTGCTGGTGCCGTATGACACGGCACGGATGGAGGCGCTGGTGGCGCGGGCGCGCGGCAAGGGGCACCTGAGCCGGGCGGACTGGCGCGAGGCGCAGCAATACAGCGTCGCCGTGCGACGGCGGGAGTTGCAGCAGTACCAGCGCGACGGACTGGTGGAAGAGGTGTTGCCCGACAGCGGGCTCTTCCGCTGGCTGGGAGGTTATAGTGCGCGCGGCCTGGCCGAGGTGGCCTGGGACGCGGCGGATTTGATTGTCTGAAAGGAGGTGCCCGATGGAGTATCCCCCTGTCCAGGTGAAGGTCTGGGGGCGATATGCCTGCTTCACGCGCCCGGAGATGAAGGTGGAGCGGGTGAGTTATCCGGTGATGACGCCCTCGGCGGCGCGCGGGGTGCTGGAAGCGATCTGCTGGAAACCGGAGTTCGTCTGGCGCGTGCGCGAGATTCACGTGCTGGCGCCGATCCGGCACTTCTCGCTGCTGCGCAACGAGGTGAGCGCCCGCATGTCGCCGCGCAGTCCGGGACTGGACATTACGGATTATCGCACCCAGCGGCACACGCTCGGCCTGCAGGACCCCGCCTACCTCATCGTGGCGGACGTGGTCCCGCGGCCCGGCACGGCGGCGGACCCGGCGAAGTACCGCGACCAGTTCCGGCGGCGGGTGGAGCGCGGACAGTGCTACCACCGCCCCTACCTCGGCTGCCGGGAGTTCGCCGCCGATTTCGCGAAGCCGGACGGCAGCGAGCGGGCGCAGCCCCTGAATGCGTCGTTGGGCTTGATGCTGCTGGACCTTGAGTACCGGAAGGACGCGCCGGCGCAGCCGCACTTCTTCCCGGCGGAGCTGCTGGACGGCGTGCTGCACGTGCCGCCGTATGACTTCCACGTGGGGGGAGGTGCGAGATGATCCTACAGCAACTGGTGAAGGATGCCGAGCGCATCGTCAAAAAGATGCCACCTACGATGTATGGTCCGACGCCGATCAAGTGGATCATCAGTCTGGATGCCCATGGGGCATTTCTCGAATGCATACCTACAGTCGAAAACGAGCATACGAAAAAGGATAAAGGCCAGATCAAGCAAGCGCCCATATTGAGTCGGAAGCGAACTTCTGGTATCACGCCGCAGTTGCTCGTCGACAAACCATCTTACGTATTTGGCATCCCTGCTGATGATAAACGCGCACCGAAAGAGGCGGCGTCTTTTCGTGCGCTTGTAAATGAATGTTACCAGGCAACTGGAGAAGCCACTGTACAAGCGGTGGCTGCTTTCCTCACCTGGTGGGATGCGGGAGAACCATCACTTTCACGACTTGGCTTGAGCGAGATCGGTGATAACGATCTCATCACGTTTCGTATTGGCGGGATATTGCCAATTGACGTACCTGGCGTCCAACAGTTCTGGGCTGCCAAGTCATCGGCGTCGGAGGGCGACTCATTAGGAGGCGCACTTTCACAGTGCCTGGTGTGTGGCCGTCAAACGGTGATCCCCAAATGTCTGCCGGTGCCAATCAAGGGATTGCATGGTGGGCAGGCATCGGGCATACCATTGGTATCCATCAATGCGGAAGCCTTCGAATCGTTCAATTTACATGATGGCACCACCTCCCGCGTCTGTGGCGACTGCGGCGAGCGCTTCGGCAAAGCGCTCAACCACCTGCTGGCGGCGGAGGATGGGCATCTGGCGGTGGGGCCGCTGGTCTACGTCTTCTGGACGCGGCAAGGCGGTGGATTCGCCTGGGCGACGCTGCTGCAGCAGCCGCAGGCCGGCGCCGTGCGGGAGTTGCTGGCATCGTACCGCACCGGCAAGCCGTTCACCGTGGCGGATGCTGAGGCGTTTTACGCCACGGCGCTCAGTGCCAGCGGCGGCCGGGCGGTGGTGCGCGACTGGCTGCAGACCACGGTGGGGGACGCCGCCGCCCACCTGGCGCAATGGTTTGCGCGCCTGAAGCAAGTGGACAGTTTTGGTCAACCCGGCGAACCCCTCGGCGTCTACAAGCTCGCCGCCAGCCTCTACCGCGATGCGAATAAAGAGATGGTCGCCCAGGTGCCGCGCGTGCTGGTACGCACCGCCCTGCACGGCGGCCCATTGCCCCAATGGCTGCTCACTCAGGCCGTCAACCGCTGCCGGGCGGAGCAGCGCGTCACCTATCCCCGCGCGGCGCTGATGAAGGCCGTGCTGCAATCCCTGACGGGTATGAAGGAGGACTCTATGGCACAGTTGGAACCGACCGAGCAGCGGCCCGCCTATCTCTGCGGGCGCCTGCTGGCGGTGCTGGAGGCCGTGCAATACGCGGCCCAGGGCAAGATCAACACCACGCTGGTGGACCGCTTCTACGGCGCCGCCAGCACCGCGCCGGCCAGCGTCTTCGGCAACCTGCTGGGCGACGTCCAGGCGCACCTGGCGAAGCTGCGCAAGACACGGCCAGCCGCCTGCACGGCGCTGCAGCAGCGGCTGGAAACCGTGATGCGCGGCTTGCCCAGCTTCCCGCGCACGCTCAGTCTACAGGACCAGGCGCTGTTCGGCCTGGGCTATTACCACCAGCGCGCCCAGGACCGCGCGGACGCGCAGGCGCGCAAGGCGGCGGGCGACGCCGCCCAGACCGACACCATCGAGACCGAGGAGGAGACCCCATGAGTAATGCGATCTACACTGACCCCGCCCGCCGGCACGACTTCGTGCTGCTTTTTGACGTGATGGACGGCAACCCGAACGGCGATCCGGACGCCGGCAACCTGCCGCGCGTGGACCCCGAGACGATGCAGGGACTGGTCACCGATGTCTGCCTGAAGCGGAAAGTGCGCAACTTCGTGGCGCTCACGCGGGACGGCGCGCCGGGATACGCCATCTATGTGAATGACGGCGGCGTCGCACTGAACACGCTTCACGAGCGGGCCTATGAGGCGGAGGGGCTGAAATCCACCGGCAGCAAGCAAAAGCGCGAGGACATTGACAAAGCTCGGCGCCGCATGTGCGCGACCTACTTCGACGTGCGCCTCTTCGGGGCGGTGATGACGACGGGGGTGAACTGCGGCCAGGTGCGCGGCCCGGTGCAACTCACTTTCGCGCGATCCATTGATCCCATCGTGCCGATGGACGTGAGCATCACCCGCGTGGCGATTACGAAACCAGAAGATGCCGGTCTGGTGGAAGGCGAGGGCGACTCCGGGAAAATGAAGCAGACCGAGATGGGGCGCAAGGCGGTGGTGCCGTACGGCCTGTACGTGGCGCACGGCTTCTTCTCCGCGCCGTTTGCCGCGAAGACGGGGGTGACAGCGGACGACCTGGCGCTGTTCTGGCAGGCGCTGCAAATGATGTGGGACCTGGACCGCTCCGCCGCGCGCGGCATGATGGCCTGCCGCGGCCTGTATGTCTTCACGCATGACAGCGCCCTCGGCAATGCCCCCGCGCAGGACCTGTTCGCCCGCGTCACCGTGACGCGCGCGACGGCGACCGACACCCCGCGCAGCTTTGCCGACTACACCGTGCAGATGCAGGACGCCGGACTGCCCGACGGGGTGACCTTGAGCGTGCTGGCAGGCGCGCGCCTGGCCGGCGTGTAAGCCTTCTCCGCGAACCGGTGGCGATGGCCGGTCACGCGGGCGGTTCGCGCGACGGCTTGAACGCACCGTGGGTTCCGCCATCGGTGACCCAACTTCCGATGCTGTCGGTCAGGGTATCGGGGTGAGCGTGAACTGGCCGTGGCAGCGCCCCGGTAGGGGCGCTGGGGATTGAAACCTCCCCCTGCACCCCATGCTCTGCGCTGTTGATCGTGGCAGCGCCCCGGTAGGGGCGCTGGGGATTGAAACCGCCAGACCGTTGTGATGCTGATGCCGAGCAGTGTGGCAGCGCCCCGGTAGGGCGCTGGGGATTGAAATAATATTGACCAATTAGGTAATACGTGTCAAGGCTGGCTGGAGGAGCGCGTGGCGTCGCATGAGCGTCCGTGCGCATCGGCGCGTGCTGGGGACGGGAGTCGGCAGGAAGGTAACGCGGGGGCGGGAAAGAAGTTAGGACGGTGCGCGGCAAGGGAAAGGAGGCGAGGATGACGGTGGCCGAGGAGATGACGGTGCTGATTTCCGCGCTGGAGCATTACGTCTACTGCCCGCGCCAGTGCGCGCTGATCCACGTAGAGGGCATCTTTACGGAGAACGTCTTCACGCTGCAGGGGCGGGCGATCCATGAGCATGCCGATGAGAGTCTGACGACCTGGGAGGGCACGACGCGCATTGAGCGGGCGCTGCCGCTCTGGTCGGACCGGCTCGGCCTGCTGGGGAAAGCCGACGTGGTCGAGTTCCACGCGGATGGGCGCGTGGTGCCCATCGAGTATAAGCGCGGGCGCAAGCGCGCGCGGCGGGCGGTGGACGTGCAGTTGTGCGCACAGGCGCTGTGCCTGGAGGAGATGTTGGGGGTGGCGGTACCCGCCGGCCAGGTCTTTCACCACGCTTCGCACCAGAGCCGTGCGGTGGCCTTTACCGCCGACGTGCGCGCGGAGACGGAGGTGGTGATTGCCGACGTGCGGGCGCTGCTTGCCGCGGGATGCCTGCCGCCCCCACTCGCCGCCGACGCACGTTGCCCGGATTGTTCGCTGGTGGAGGCCTGCCAGCCGGCGCTGCTGGGGGAATGCCGCGGGGCCGATCCCCATGCACTCTTCATCATCGCGGAGGAGTAAGTCATGGCCCGCCAACTGCTCAACACGCTGTTCGTGCAGACGCCCAATGCCTATGTGACCCTTGACCATGACGCCCTCTGCGTGGAGGCGGAGCGCACGCGCCTCATCAAAGTGCCGCTGCATCACCTGGGCGGCGTGGTGCTGTTCGCCAACGCGACGATGAGCCCGCAGGCGATGGCGCGCTGCGTGGCGGACGGACGCGAGGTGACCTTCCTGGACTATGGGGGGCGCTTCCTCTGCCGGGTGGTCGGCCCGACGCACGGCAACGTGTTGCTGCGGCGCGTACAGTACGAAGCCGTGCGCAGCGAGAGCGCCGCCCGTGAGATGGCCCGGCGCCTCGTGGCCGGCAAGCTGCGCAACAGCCGCCAGGTGCTGCTGCGCTCCGCGCGCGATGCCGAAGAATCGCCGCGTCGCACGCGTATGGCCGGCGTGGCCGCCGAACTGGCGGTTGCGCTGTCGCGCCTTGAGCAGACGCCCACGCTGGAGGGCATCCGCGGCATTGAAGGCGAGATGGCCGCGCGCTACTTCGCCGTGTTCGGCGACCTGCTGACGGTGGAGACGACCGCCTTTGCCTTCGCCCAGCGGACACGCCGCCCACCGCGCGATCGGGTGAACGCGCTGTTGTCATTTCTCTACAGCCTGCTCACCCATGACTGCACGTCGGCGCTGGAGGGCGTCGGCCTGGATCCGCAGATGGGATTTTTGCACGCCATGCGGCCCGGTCGCCCTGCGCTGGCACTCGACCTGGTGGAGGAATATCGCGCCGGGGTGGCGGATCGGCTGGCGCTCACCCTCATCAACCGTCGGCAACTGCGCCCGGAGCATTTTTCCATTCGCGAGGAGGCCGGCGAGAGCGTGCTGCTGAACGACGAGGGCCGCAAGGCCGTGCTGGTGGCGTACCAGAAGCGGAAAGAGGAGCCCGTTGCCCATCGCTTCCTGAAAGAGCCGGTGCCGCTGGGATTGGTGCCGCATCTGCAGGCCCGCCTGCTGACGCGGTACCTGCGCGGTGAGCTCACCCAGTACGAGCCGTTCCTGTTTACGTGAGGATCCCGCCGATGGATATCGTGGTGACCTATGACGTCTGCACCGAGACGAAAGAGGGCCGGCGCCGCCTGCGCCGGGTGGCCAAAGTCTGTGAGGGTGTTGGGCAGCGGGTGCAACTCTCCGTCTTCGAGTGTACCGTCAACGCGGTGGAGTACGAACTGCTGAAGCAGCGCCTGCGCAAAGAGATCAAGGCCGACGAAGACAGCCTGCGCCTCTATCGCCTGCACGCCCCGCGCGCGGCCGTCGTGGAGGTGATCGGTTTGGATGGCTACCGGGACTTCCGCGCGGCATTGGTCGTTTGAAACAGCCGGCATGATGCGTCCCGTGGTCCGGCTGTGCCGCGGAAACGCCGGCGTCCCGCGCGGCAGCGCGACGCCGGCGTTGTCGCATGCTGGCGCGTGGCCTCCACGAGTGGTACCAGCCGGCCACGCACCACGCGAAGATCCCGAGGGCTTTGTGGCTGCATCCGCCTCGGCTCTTCGCCGGCCTATTGGGAGGTCTGGCTGTGCCCGCACGTCACCGAACGCTCCACTGTGACGATCATCCCCACGGCGGCCAATGCCTGCATCACCTGATGCCATCACCGCACGCCGATCACCCGCGCTCCGGCCGAGTCTGCTGCCTGGCTGGCCCCCACCGGACCGCGCGCGGCGAGGATGAGCGGTTCGTGAACGCGCCGCCGTAAGGAGCAGCGGGGCGAATCTTGGGGCGATTCGTGCCCGGAATGGTGCGACCAAACACGCGTGGCACGCTGAAATCCAGCGTGCCACGCTCAATTCTGGCGGAGCCGACGGGATTTGAACCCGCGATCTCCGGAGTGACAGTCCGGTGTGTTAAACCAGGCTACACCACGGCTCCGCGTTTGGCAGGGGTGGCAAGATTCGAACTCGCGACCTACGGTTTTGGAGACCGCCGCTCTACCAACTGAGCTACACCCCTGCGCGCGCTAAGCTCCCGCGGCACGCCTGCCTCCGGCTTCACGGGACGGGCGCGCGGCGCGACCTCCGCAACGGGTGTAAGTATAGGGAAATCATGCGGCGGCGTCAAGGGCTTTGGGAAAAAAGTCCACGACACGCGTCACTCGCCGGCCGGGCAGCGCACCCGCAGGTAAGCGGCGATGTGCTCCAGCATCGCGCGGCCGGCGGCCGTGCTCGGCGTGGGCAAGATGTGGCCGGCGCCCGGCACCGCGTGATAGTCCACCGGCACCGCCGCCGCCGTCAGCGCCGCGCGCATCCGCTCTGACTGGGTGATGGGCACCACGTCGTCCCGCGTGCCGTGCAGGATCAGGAACGGGGGATCATCCGGCGTGACGTGCGTGATGGGCGACGCCGCCGCGTACAGCTCCGGCTCCTCCTCCTGCGCCGCGCCCAGATACAGCTTCACCGCCCATTTCGCCTTGAGGCTGGGCGGAACGCCGGTGAAGTCCATCGGGCCGAAGAGGTCCACCATGCAGCGCGGTTTCGGCAGGTCGGCGGGGCGATCGGTCGCCAGCAGGCCGGCAAGCTGGCCCCCGGCGGAATGTCCCAGCAGCACGAAGCGCCCCAGATCCCAGCGGTACTCTTTCGCGTGCTCCGTCACCCAGCGCGCCGCCGCGCGGGCGTCCTCAAGCTGCGCGGGATAGATGTGGCGCGGCGCCAGCCGGTAGCTCGGCGCCACCACCGCGTAGCCGCGCGTGGCCAGATATTCCGCCAGCGCGCCCATCTCCGGCCGTCCGTTCGCCATCCAACTGCCGCCGTGAAAGGCCAGCACCACCGGCGTCGGCCCCGCCACCCCGCGCGGCAGGTAGACATCAAGCTTCAGCGCCTCCCCGTCGGCGGTCGCGTAGACGAGGTCGCGCGCAATCTCCACATCCGCGTGCGGCGCCTGGCCCAGCAGAACGATGCAGAAGAGCAGCGCGAGCGCCAGCACGGCCAACCGGCGTAGTCCCATGACCATACGATACCCCTTTCTTCCCCCGTGGTAACCCCCCGCCGCGGGGCATCTGCGTCATCAGCGCGTCAGCGCTCGTTTCGTACTCGTACTCGTGCTCGTGCTCGCATACGGGCTTCGCTTCTTCACCTCGTATCTAATTGTAGTGGGCCGTCACGATGTACCGTGCTCTGTAGTCCGCGCCCTCCGCGGCGCGTGTGACCAACATGCGCACCCGTGTCCGACACCACCATCATCAGGCACGGGGTAAAACGGTGCAACGTGACGGCCCACTACATCTCATCTCCAGGCATCGGACTGCCCGACGCGCGGTAACAAAAGCGCTCGGCCGCAGCACAACCGTTTCGAGTACGAGTACGAGCACGAGTACGACTACGAGTATGAGGACACATATGCCGCCGCGGGGCGCCCGTCCTGCCGCCGCCGCCGCACATGTGAAAAATCTTTGTGGAAAACTCTAGCATTCTTCATCGCTTTGCGGTATACTACGTTGCTGTCGCGGCCTGTGAGCCGGTAGACAATACGTGCCGTTCGCACGCACAGATCGCTTTTTATCGGAAAGCACCATTATCTGGGGTTGGCTTGTTCAATGCCACCACTGGCTCGAAGAGGGCTGGGGGCCACCTTGGGGGTGGTGCTTTCGCGCGCCTGTGGGCAGGTGAGAAACGGGAAGGAGAAGGTGCCGTGCGCTGGACGACACCGACCTGTATCTGGCCGACCGCCGGTCACGCCGAAGGGCTGACCGAGCTGAACGCCTTCGATAACGCGCTGCTGATGGCCGGCATCGGCAACCTGAACCTGATCAAGGTCAGCAGCATCGTGCCGGCCGGCGTGCGGGTGCTGGATGTCCGCCCCGACGACCTGGAGCCGGGCGCGCTGGTGCCCACCGTCTACACGGTGAAGACGAGCGATACCCCCGGCGATATCGTCGCCGCCGCCGTCGGCATCGGCCTGCGCCGCGACGGGCACGGGATGATCTTTGAGAATACCGGCGGGTCCCGGGGCGCCGTGGAAGACACGGTGAGCCGGATGGTGCGCGCGGGCTTTGCCCAGCGCGGGATGGAGCTGGACGAACTCCTGATTTTTTCGTCCGAGCACAAAGTCGAGCGCATCGGCTGCGCCGTCGCGGCCGTCGTGCTGTGGTGGAGGTAACACACATGCAGCGTATTGGACGCCACCTGATTTTGGAGCTCTGGGGCTGCGACGCGGATCGCCTCAACGCCATCGAGACCATTGAACGCGCCATGACGGAGACCGTCGAGGCGTGCGGCGCAACCTTACTGGACTTGCGGGTCTACCCGTTCACGCCCATCGGCGTCACCGGCGTGGCCATCCTGTCCGAGTCTCATATGATGATCCACACCTGGCCCGAACACGGGTACGCGGCGGTGGACGTCTTCACCTGCGGCTTCCATACCGATCCGAACGCCGCCGTGCCGGTGCTGCGCCACTACTTCACGCCCGAGCGCATCCAGGTGATGGAGATGAACCGCGGCCTCATCATCGAAGAACCGGCGCCCCCCCAGCCGCGCGATCCGGAGACGCTGTATGCGGGCGTTTGCTGAGCCGTTTCGCCGGGGGTGGCGCCAGGAAGCCCTCGTCCGCGACACGCTGTACGATGGGCACTCCGACTTCCAGCACATTCAGGTGCTGGACACTATCCCCTTCGGGCGGATGCTGGTGTTGGACGACGCCACCCAGACGAGCGAGGTCGAGGAATATCTCTATCACGAGATGCTCGTCCACGTGCCGATGATGGCGCACCCCGACCCCCAGCGGGTGCTGGTCATCGGCGGCGGCGACGGCGGCGCGCTGCGCCGCGTGCTCGAACACCCCGTGCGCAAGGCCACCATGGTGGAGATTGACGGCGAGGTGGTGCGCGTCAGCCGCGCGCTGCTGCCCGCCATCGCCGGCGACGCCTTCGACGACCCGCGCGCGGAGCTCATCATCGGCGACGGGGTGCGGTACCTGCGGGAGACGGACGAGCACTTCGACGTCATCCTGGTGGATTCCACCGATCCCGTCGGTCCCGCGGCGGACCTCTTCGGCGAGTCCTTCTACCGGGACGCCCGCCGCGCGCTGGGCGAGGACGGCCTCATCGTCACCCAGAGCGGGTCGCCGCTGGTGATGCTCGATGAGCTGAAGGACGCCGTGGCGCTCATGCGGCGCGTCTTCCCGCTGGTGCGGACGTATCTCTGCGCCATCCCGCTCTATCCGGGCGTGCTCTGGAGCTTCACCGCCGCCTCCGTCAACTGCGACCCGTCCGCCGTGGCGCCGGCGGCCATCGCCGCCCGCCTGCGCGCGAACGGCGCGCCCACCGGCTGGTATACGCCCGCCATCCATCGCGCGGCGTTCGCCTTACCTAATTTCCTGGCCGCCGCGCTGGAGATGCAGAGCCCTGATGATCCTGCCGCCCTCCCCCTACCCATTTCTGGCGAGTGAGGCGGGGCGCGTCGGGCGGGTGACCCTGCTCGGCGCCCCGCTGGACCGCACCGGCTCCTTCCGCCCCGGCACCGCGGACGGGCCGCATGGCATCCGCTGGGCCTCGGAGAATCTGGAGACATACAGCCCCGCCCTCGACCTGGACCTGGAAGACCTGGAGGTGGGAGATCTGGGGGACCTGTCGTTCGATGACTGCTCCGCGGAGGAAGCCGTCAACCGCATCGCCGCCGAGGCCGGCGCGCTGCTCGACGCGGGCACGCTGCCGCTGGTCTTCGGCGGCGAGCATACCATCGCGCTGGGCATCACCCACGCGGTGATGGCGCGCCATCCCGAGGCGATGATCCTCCACTTCGACGCCCACGCCGACCTGCGCGAGGAGTACCTGGGGGAGCGCTGCTCCCACGCCGCCTGGGCCTACCACGCCGGCGCCGCCTACGGGTTCGAACGGCTGGTGCAACTCGGCATCCGCTCCGGCCTGCGCGAGGAATTCACCCTGGGCCGCGCCCGCTGCGCCCACTTCGGCACCGGGCTGGAGATCCCCGCCGGCGTCCGCCTGGCCCTCGCCGAACGCCCCGTCTACCTCACGCTGGACATTGACGTGCTCGATCCCAGCCACGCCCCCGGCACCGGCACCCCGGAAGCCGGCGGCCCCACCTACCCGGAGCTGATGGCCTGCCTCACCAGCTTGCGCGACCTCCACGTGGTGGCGATGGATATCAACGAAGTCGCCCCGCCCCTCGACCCCAGCGGCATCACCTCCGCCGTGGCGTCGAAGATCGCGCGGGAGCTGATGCTGCTGTTCGGCATGAAAAGGCCCGAAGGGCCGGCAGCCGCTGGCCGCGGGTGAAACCCGTGGAAGGGTAGCGTTATACGATGCGTAAGCCCCAACGGGGCGACAGACACCGTGCGCGGTGCTGTTACCGCGGCGAGTCGCGCCATGCAACGCCGCGCGGCGTTGCATGGCGTCGGGCCTTTACTGGAGCGCGGATACCGTGATGTTTTTCGCGGTGACGGTGGACGCGTTGTTGTTCCGCGCGTAGGCGGCGATATATTGATTCATCAACGCGGCGGTGAAATCGCCGCTGTAGTAGAACGCGCCCACGCGCGCGCCGTTCACCTCCACATAGCTGTAGCACTCATTCCCGTTGCGCACCACGATGGTCACGCTCAGCGGATTGACGAACGAATTGCCCGTGCCATCATTGATGCCGACATACGGGAGCTTGGCGCTGACGGTTTTCGTCGTGCCGCGCACGGTATTGAATAGGGTGTCAACGGTGGTGAAGCCATAATAGCCCGCGCAGATGCTCGCGTTGCGCGCGACGTTCACATCGGTCGTGGTGCCGGGATCATACAGACTCAGGGCGAACGTGCCATTCGTCACCCACCCGAAGGTGGTTTTGCCATTGAGGACATCGCACTTCACCCGCAGGTTCGGCAGCTTGGTGTCACTGCCCGACGTGCGATACGCTTCCTCCGGGAGCTGAATCAGGTCCGTCCGCGCGGAGTTGGCGTGCGTGGAGATGAACGGCCCGGCTTCCTTCATAATCAGCGTGCCCATCACCGGCGCCGGATCGTATCCGCGCGTCAGCAGCGTTTCGGGAACCTGCGCGGCGGTGACCCCCTTCATCGCCTCGCTGACCACGTGGCCGTCCAGGCAGGCGAGGACGAGGCTCTCGTTATGCCGGGGAGAGAGGTCGGCGCCGAGATTGTTCAGCGCGTAATTGGTATTTGAAGCGGCGACTTTCAGATCGGCGATCGCCAGCGCGGCGGCGGGTTGGACGATATCCCCCATCGCCCGTCCGAAGAGTATGGGGTTGAAACCATACTCCGGTTTCGCGTTGCTGCCCGTGCCGGTCAGCGTCGGGCAGTCGTAGATGGTCTTCTCGTTATATGCTGCCAGCAGCGTTGCCCAGGCGGAGGTTTTCGTATCTGGCGGCAGGCGCTCCCCATTATCCTGGGCATACATGGTGATGGCGGTGATGATCTGCCGCTGGTTGTTCATGCAGGTCGTCTGCCGCGCCTTTTCGCGCGCCCGGGCGAAGACCGGGAAGAGAATGGCCGCCAGGATCGCGATGATCGCGATGACGACCAGCAGTTCAATGAGCGTAAACCCTCGTCGGGTTCGCATGATCGCATGCATGATAATCCTCCTTCGCGTAGCAGTGCTGATCGGTTGGGCTTACAGCGTGTAGCAGGCAATGTCTTTGATGCTCGCGGTATATCCGCTGTTATACGTGAACATATACAGCATCATCTTATTGTTTGTCATAATCCCGGAGACATCTTTTTCCGTCATCAAATTCACCAGAGTCGCGCCTGACGACGACGTCATGGTGAAGATGATCGTTTTCCCATGCAATATCGAGACGGCGTACGTATTCCAGTCGCCAAACATGCTGGTATTCGTCGCGACCGAGGTGGGGGGGAGAATGCCGATGCTCGACGCTTTCGGCCAGATCGCCGCGCTGCCCGGGCTCACGCCCAGGCCATTTTGCCCATGCCCGACCACGAGCATATTGGGCGCGGCGCCGCTCGGGCTGTTATTGTTGTTGGCGCCGGCGGTATAGGTGGTCGTGCCGGGATCGTACAGGGAGATGAGCGAAGTATTGCCCACATAGTAGCTGGTGCTGCCGGCAGTGATGCGTTGCGCCCAGGCGACGCGGATGCCCGTGGGCGTGGCAGCGCCGGCGCCGACTTTATACGAGCCAGCCGGCATGCTGAGAAACGGGTCGGGCAAGCGATACCACCCATTGGCGCTGGTGGCCAATGCATACGTGGTGGGATCCGTATCGCCCACCTGCTGCCAGGCGGCTTCGGGGAGCATGATGTAGCCGCGACTGCTTAACGTGTCGGCGACCACCAGGCCTTTGAAGTTTTCATACGCCACGTGCCCGTCCACACACGACACCACGGCGCCGTCCAGATGGCGGGTTTCGATGTCATTGTTGAACGATTGCAGCGCGCAATTTCCTTTTGCCATGCCCGTCGCCAGGTCGGCGACGGCCAGCGTGCGTTCCGGTTGCGAGATATCACCCAGGGCGAGCCTGAACAGGAAGGCATTGAAGCCGTAATCAGGTTTGGTATTGGTGCCGACAGCGTTCGAGGTGGGGCAGTCATACAGCGTCGGTTCGTTATACGGCGCCAGATATGTGGACCACGCCGAATCGCCGGGGTCGGGGAAGAGCTTTTCGTCGTTATCCTGGATGTACATCTGGATGGCAATGGCGATCTGCCGCTGATTGTTGATGCAGGAATTTTGCCGGGCTTTTTCCCGCGCCTTGGCAAAGACGGGAAACAGGATGGCGGCGAGAATCGCGATGATCGCGATCACCACCAAGAGCTCGATGAGGGTGAAGCCCGCGCGGCGGGCCCTCCTACTCTGCATGTAAGACATACCTCTGCGCTCCTTTCCAACATAAAGCATGGCTGACGCCTCGATTCCGAGAATCGGACATTCTCGGAAGCCAGCGGGCGAAAAACGTGCTGCCTGGCGCTCCTTTCCATCTGCATGGGGCGCAGCATGCCCTCGAGCGCTGCTGTCCGGTGACGATACCAGGGGCGTTTGTGGGGAGAAATGCTCGCAATGCTTGACAAAATGGGCCCATGACCGTATCTTAAGTTCTGGAAATGTCCGATTTCCGGAACCGTCCGCGCACCACGTCCCCCCCGAAACGATAACACGAGAGCCTGGCCGCGGCATGGTCGGCCAGGCTCCTCTTCCGTTTGCAACGGGCCGCGCGGCTCACCGCGTCATTCGCCCTCCGGGAAATGCACCACCGCGTGCGCCATTTGATCCTGTTGGTGCTCGATAATCAGCGTGCCGGGGATCTGCGCGCGGAGGGTGCCGAAGGTGTCGGCGATGAGGCAGTGCCCCATGTGGTGCATCGCCTTGCCGTCGAAGCCGAGGGCGTTGGCGGCGGCGAAGGCCAGCGGGGGGCGAGCGTCGCCGGTGAAGGCGTCAGCCAGGCAGACGTAGCCGCGATACTCGGCGGCCAGCGCGCGCCCTTCCGCGGTGAACAGCTCCTCGTGGTGCATGTAGGGGATGGGCCGGTTATTGATATGGTCGCCGCCGGCCGTCGGGCAGAAGCGGAACTCGATGCCCAGCTCCTCCAGCATGTCGTAGAGGCCGTCCATGCCGCTGTCCGCGCAGATGATGATCGCCGTGCGGATGCCGTTGAACTCGAAGATGGCCCGCTCGCGCGGGCCGGCGGAGAGGCCGCCCCGCAATTCCGGCGGCGTCATGTTGTGCTTGCGCTGGCAGCCGAGCGAGCCGTCGGGCCGCGCCACCACGTGGCTGTTGTAATATGCGCCGTCCTGCTGCTCGATGAAGCCGGCGAGGATGGCGATGCCGTATTCCTGCGCCCACCGCGACAGTTGCGTCGTCAGCGGCCCGCCCACCGGCTCGGCGAAGGCCAGGTTCTCGGCGGAGAACTCGTAGGCATGCACCGCGGTCTCCGCGAAGAGGATGACCTCCACCCCGACCGCCGCCGCCGACGCAATCTGCCGCCGCATCCGCGCGAGATTCGCCCACGGATCGCCGGAGACGGCATGAATCTGCGCAACCGCGACGTGAAGTGACCGCATGGCATGGCTCCTTTACCGCTGCTATATCTCCGGTATCGGCACCGGCTCCTCATCAGTACGCCGTCCCGCCGCCGCTTCCTCCTCCTCCGCGAGATCGTCGAGCCAGAATTGCTGCTCATACATGTGGGCGTAGATGCCGCGCGTTTTGATAAGGTCGCGGTGCGGGCCGCGTTCCACGATGCGGCCGTTTTCCAGCACGAGGATGACGTCCGCGCCGCGGATGGTGCTCAGCCGGTGGGCGATGATGAAGGTGGTGCGCCCCGCCATCAGCCGCTCCAGCGCCTGGTGGATGAGGAGCTCCGACTCGGAATCCACCGACGAGGTCGCCTCGTCGAGGATGAGGATGCGCGGGTCGGCGAGCACCGCGCGGGCGATGGCCAGCCGCTGGCGCTGCCCGCCGGAGAGTTTTACCCCGCGCTCGCCGATCTCGGTGGCGTAGCCGTCCGGCAGCGTTTCGATGAACTCGTGGGCGTTGGCGATGCGCGCCGCCGCCGCCAGCTCCTCGTCGCCGGCGTCGAGCCGGCCGTAGCGCAGATTCTCCGCCACCGTGCCGTTGAACAGGAACGTCTCCTGCAGCACCAGCGCGATATGCCGGCGCAGCTCCGCCTGCCGCAGGGCGCGCACGTCCACGCCGTCCACCAGCACCGCGCCCTCCAGCGGGTCGTAGAAGCGCGGGATGAGGTTAATGAAACTCGTCTTCCCCGCGCCGCTGCGTCCTACCAGCGCGATGCGCTGGCCGGGCTCGGCCATCACGCTGATCTCGTGCAGCACGCGCTCGCCGCTGGCGTAGCTGAAGGAGACCTCGCGCAGCTCCACGCGCCCGGTCACCGCCGCCAGCGTCGCCGGCGCCTCCGGATCCTGAATCTCCGGGATGGTGTCCAGCACTTCGAGGATGCGCTCGCCCGCCGCCAGCGAGCGCTGGATGCTGTCGAAGAACTGGAAGAGCTGCCCGATGGGCTGGTAAAAATTCCCCGTGTAGAGGAAAATCGCCATCACCGCGCCGGCCTTGATCTCGCCGCTGGCGACGAGGTGGATGCCGACGATGAGCGCGGTGAGCGTGCCGACGTGGCCGATCAATCCCATCAGCGGGCCGAAGGTGGACCACATGCGGACGCCGCGGACGCTCATCGCGCGCACCTGCTCGCTGTCCGCCGTCACCCGGTCCAGTTCATCCGCCTCGCGCGAAAACGCCTTGATGACGCGAATGCCGGAGATGTTGTCCTGCAGCTTGGCGTGAAGGTCGCCCACGCGGTCGCGAACGATGCGATAGATCTTCCGCACCGTCCCGCTGAAGAAGTAGATGGCGATGAGCAAAATGGGCACGGGGATCAGCACCAGCCAGGAGATCAGCGGCGCGTAGACGTGGATGTAGTACCAGGCCAGCCCCATGCCGAGCAGGCCCATCACCAGCACGTCCAGCCCGTGGACCATCATGCTCTCGATCTGCTCCACGTCCCCGGTCATGCGCGACATCAGGTCGCCCGTCTGCCGATTGTCGTAATAGGTGAGCGGCAGTTGCTGAAAATGCCCGTAGAGCCGCACGCGCAGGGTGTGGATGACCTGCTGCCCGGCCACGTGCAGCCAATAGGTGCGCAGCATGTTGAACAGCATGCCGCCCAGGTAGACGCCGCCGAGCAGCAGCACCGCCCGCACCCCCTGGTACACGCCGCCGCCGGGGGCGAGCACGTCGTCAATGATGTGCTGGATGATCCGCGGCGGCTGCTGCCCCAGGTACGTGGTGATGAGCATGCAGACCAGCCCAAACAGCATCACCGGCCAATACGGCAGAATCCACGGCAGCACCCGCTTCAACGACTGAAACGGATGCTTCGCGCTCACCGGCGTCATCCCCCCGCGCACATATCGCCCCACGCCAACACGCATGACACTTCACTCTTCCCGATCAACAGGGGCATCTCCTGCCGGGGGGTTGGTCAACACCCGCGCTCATCCGTCGGGCAAAGGCGATGTGGAAGGCGGGACGCCATCGGGCCGCGCATGAGAACCACCGACATGCTCTGCTGTCATCCTTTCAGGACTTCCCTTCTCATGGCGGACCCGACCCACGGGTTCCGCTCTCGCTCCACCCGTGGCTAGCATCTTCCGGCCCGTCGGGCCTGTGTCACCCCGTCACCTCTTCACCTCTTCACCTCTTCACCCCATCACCCCATCACCCCGTCACCGCCGCCTCCCATCCGCGCCTGTCCATGCGGGCACAGGCGCAGCACCGGGCAGCGTTCGCAGGCGGGGTTGCGGGCGGTGCAGGTTTGGCGGCCGTGGGTGATCATGTTCACGTGGAAGTCGTAGTAATCGTCTTCGGGCAAGAGGGCTTCCAGCAGGTCGTGGGCCTGTTCGGCGCCGGCAGTGGGAGGAATCAGCGCCAGCCGCCGCGCCACGCGATGCACGTGGGTATCTACCGGCATCGCCGGCATGCCCAGTGAAAACAGCAGCACGCAGGAGGCGGTTTTCCGTCCGACGCCGTGGAAGGACATCAGGTAGTCCCGCGCTTCATCCGGCGGCATCTCGGCGAGGAAATCCAGCGCGACGCTGCCGCGCTCCTCGCGCAGGCGCCGGAGGATCGCCGCGATGCGCGGCGCCTTCTGCCGCGAGAGCCCGCAGGGACGGATCGCCTCCTCGATCTCCGCCACCGGCGCGTCCGCCACCGCCTCCCAGTCGCCGCCATACCGTTCGCGCAGCGCCTGATATCCGCGCCAACTGTTCACGTCGGTGGTGCTCTGCGACAGCACGGTGAGCACCAGCTCATCGGTCGGCGGCACGCTGGCGGCGTGGCCGCGCCGCGGTCCTTCCGCGTGATAGGTGTCCCGCAGCAGGCGGGTGATCTCGGCACTTTTCTCGCGTAATGTCATCGTTGGAAACCAGTCCATACCTGTCAGTATTCCCTACTCGCCCTGGAGAAATGTCGTCACCCGCCACCGCTGGCCGTCCGTCCGCAGGCGAATTTGCCCATGGGCGTCGGTGCGCAGCACCTGCACCCCGCGCTTGCGCAGCCGCGCCATCACCGGCGCCAGGTCGCGACTCGCGTCGCCGCGGGTGCTGATGAGCGCCCAGGTGGGGTCCACCGCCGCCAGGAATGCCTCGCTGGTGGCGTTCCGGCTGCCGTGGTGTGCCACTTTCAGCACATCGGCGCGCACATCCGCGCCGCGTTCCAGCAGCGCCGTTTCGCCCGCGCCTTCCAGGTCCCCGGTGAAGAGCATGCGCGCGTTCTTCATCTCCAGCAGGCACACCACCGAGTTCTCGTTATCTTCCCCGCCCCCGACGAGCTGCTCGGCGGGGGCGAGGATGCGCAGCTGGACGCCGCTCCCCAGGTTCAGCGTGTCGCCGGCGCGCACGCGGTAGCGCGGCACGCGTTTTTGCTCCGCCTTCGCCAGCAGGCGACGATAGGTATCCGTCTCGCAGGGCAGATCGGGGTCGAGCAGCATGTCCACCGGCAGCGTGTTCAGCACCGCCGGCAGTGCGTTGATATGGTCGCTGTCCGGGTGGGTGATGAGGATGGCGTCGAGCTTGCGCACGCCCGCCAGCAGCAAATTCGGCGCCAGCACGCGCGCGCCGACGTCCGGCAGCGTGCGGCTGCCGCCGTCAATGAGCAGCGCCCGCCCCGACGGCGCGCGGATGAGCAGCGCGTCCCCCTCTCCCACCGCGAACGCCGTCACCTCCAGCGCCGGCGGCGGCAGCAGCAGGATGGCCGTCCAGAGCGCGGCCGCCGCCAGCAGCAGCCCCAGCAAGACATACCGCTCCGGCGCCACCGTCCGTATTCGTCGCATCCACTCGCGCAGAGCTTCCATCACTGACAAGAATTGGGCGCGGAGGGCTGGTATCCCTGCCAAACGGCAGGGAAAGCCGGGGAGGAAATGCAAGAATACAGCATACTGGAGGCACGATATGCTCACGATACGTGTGGTGCCGGGCGCGCCGCTGGAGACGAACTGCTACCTCGTGGCCGACGTAGACGCCGGCGCGGCGATCATCATTGACGCGCCGTGGCAGGTGACGGAGGCGATGCTGGCGCTGGCGGACGAGGCCGGCGTGGTCGTGCGCGAGATTATCTGCACCCACGGGCACTGGGACCATAGCATGGGCGCGGCCTCGCTGAGCGAGGCGTTCGGGGCGCCGGTGGCCTGTCACCCGCTGGACGCCGAGATGCTGGAACACCCCTCCACCGCGCCCTTCAACCTGCCGCTGCCGCTGACGCCGGTGACGCCGGCGCGGCTGCTGGAAGACGGCGACGCGGTGGTGGTGGGCACGCGCATCTTCACCGTGCTGCACACCCCCGGCCACACCCCCGGCGGCATCTGCCTGTATAGCGCGGACGAGGGGGTGCTCTTCAGCGGCGACATCCTGTTCGCCGGCACCTACGGCCGCACCGACTTCCCCGGCGGCGATCCCGCGCGGATGGTCCACAGCCTTCTCCGCCTGCGCGCGCTGCCGCCTGAGACGCGCGTCTACCCCGGCCACGGCCCAGACACCACCATCGGCCGCGAGACATGGCTGGCGCACGCCGACGAGATGGAGGAATGAGGAGCCAACCATGATGCCCATCATTGATCTGCACCAGCACGCCCCCACCCCCGATGGGCTGGACGCCCGCGTGCAGGCCTGCCGGGATGCCGGCATCGTCACCGCCGTCATTCTCGGACAGCCGGAGAGCCGGGTGCCGGGCGATAACGCGTTGACGCTGGCGGCGGCGCGGGCGTACCCCACGCTCTTCCGCGCCTGGTACGGCGTGGATATGGACGCCGATGGGCCGGATGCCATCACGCGGGCGCGCGATGTCGGCTTCACCGGCGTGAAGTGCATCGGGCCGAAGCGCGCCTACAATGATCCCGGCTATTTTCCACTGTACGAGCGCGCGGCGGACTTGCAGTTGCCGGTGCTCTTCCACCTGGGCATCGTGGCGAACACGCCGGGGTATCAGGACTGCGACAGCAACCTGATGCGCGCCATCCACCTGGATCACCTCGCGCGATGCCTGCCGGAGTTGACGCTCATCGGCGCGCACTTCGGCAATCCGTGGCCCGAGGAAGCGGCCATGGCCTGCCGCTGGAATCCGAATCTCTACTTCGACCTGTCCGGCTCGCTGCTGAAATATCGCCGCCCCGCCTTCCTCGGTGAGCTGCTCTGGTGGAAGGCCGACGGCCCCTACGCCGCGCCCGACCGCAGCGACGCCTGGGCGAAGATTGTCTTCGGCAGCGACGTCGCCTCCCCCGCCATCGCCGACGTTGTCAACGACTACGCGATCGTCATGGATACGCTGAAACTCGATGACGGCCTGTGCTGCCGCATCTGGCACGATACCGCGGCGCGTATCGTGGGTCCCCCCGCGTAGCCCCGGCGGAACAAGCGCCCCGCGTCAGGCATGAGCACCGCGGGTATCTTCTGGGCACTATTCGCGGAATCGCAACGGGAGAGACGCCGATGTGTGGCATCGTGGGGTATATCGGAGACGCGGAGGCCATGCCCATCCTGCTGGATGGGCTGCGCAAGCTGGAATATCGCGGGTACGACTCCGCCGGCATCGCGGTGCTGTCGGAAGGGTCGGTGTCCGTCGCCCGCCGGCAGGGGAAGCTGGAGCGGCTGGCGGGGGAGATGCGGACCCATCCGCTCACCGGCCGCGTGGGGATCGGACATACCCGCTGGGCGACGCACGGCGTGCCGTCCGACACCAACGCCCACCCGCACGCCGACTGCACCGGGCGCCTGGTCGTCGTCCATAACGGCATCATTGAAAATTACCTGCCGCTGCGCGAGCGGTTGGAAGCGGAAGGCCACCGCTTCACCTCGGAGACGGACACCGAAGTGCTCGCCCACCTCATCGAAAGCCGCTTCACCGGCGATCTCTACGACGCCGTGCGTCAATCGCTGCTGGAGGTGGTCGGCTCGTACGCGCTGGTGGTGCTCTGCCGCGAGATGCCGGACACCCTCGTCGCCGCGCGGCTGCACAGCCCGCTCATCCTCGGCCACGGGCAGGGCGAGCAGTTCGTCGCCTCCGACGTGCCGGCGCTGCTGGCCTATACCCGCCAGGTGACGTACCTGCAGAATGGCGAGATCGCCACTGTCACCCGCGCGGGCGCGCGGGTGACGCGCCTGGACGGCAGCGACATTCGCCGTGAGCCCGCCACCATCGCCTGGGACGCCGCCGCCGCGGAGAAGGGCGGCTACCGGCATTTCATGCTGAAGGAGATTCACGAGCAGCCGGCGGTGATCGCCGAGACGCTGCGCGGCCGCATGGGCGAAGACCGCGCCCACGTGCACCTGCCCGGCCTGACGCTGACGCCGGAGGCACTGCGGCACATCACCAAAATACTGGTCATCGCCTGCGGTACGGCCTATCACGCCGGCTTCGTCGGCAAGTACGCCATCGAGAGCCTCGCGCGCGTGCCGGTGGAGATTGACGTCGCCTCCGAGCTGCGCTACCGCACCCCCATCGTGGACGCGCACACGCTGGCACTGGTCATCAGCCAGTCCGGCGAGACGGCGGATACGCTGGCGGCGATGCGCGAGGCAAAGGACCACGGCGCCCACGTGCTGGCCATCACCAACGTGGTGGGCAGCTCGGTGGACCGCGACGCGGACAGCGTGCTCTACACCTACGCCGGCCCGGAAATCGCCGTGGCCTCCACGAAGGCGTATACCACGCAGCTCATGACGCTGTATCAGGTGGCGCTCTACCTCGCCGAGGTGCGCGGCACGCTGGACGATGACGCCCGCGCCCGCCTCATCGAGGCCCTGCAGCGCCTGCCGGAGCAGATGGCGGCCGTGCTCGGCACCGAGCCGCTGGTGAAGACACTGGCGGAATCCTGCTGCCGCGTGCGTGACACCCTCTACCTGGGGCGCGGCGTCAACTTTCCGACGGCGCTGGAAGGCGCGCTGAAGCTGAAGGAGATCAGCTATATCCACGCCGAGGGGTATGCCGCCGGCGAGATGAAGCACGGCCCCATCGCCCTCATCACCCCGCGGTGCCCCACCGTGGCCATCGCCGTGCCGGGAGGCGTCTACGAGAAGATGCTCTCCAACATCCAAGAGGTGAAAGCACGCCGGGGCCGCGTCATCGCCGTGGGCGCCGCCGACGACCCCGACCTGCGCAACTACGCCGACGACATCATCCCCATCCCGCGCGCCGCGGAGCTCTTCACCCCGGTGCTCGCCATCGTCCCGCTGCAGCTCTTCGCCTACTATTGCGCCGACGCCCTGGGCCTGGATATTGACCAACCCCGCAACCTGGCCAAGAGCGTGACGGTAGAATAAGCAGACATGCCTCGTGGCGGGCCTCCGTCGCGCCCGCCAGGCTCTTGTCACGAACATTCCGTATTATGACTTAGGTAATATCCTTCGTATCCAACCTGACGTATCATGGGGTCAACACCGGAGAGGAAAGGAGCTGGCACCATGTATGCAACCGATCAATTGCGCGCCGAGCACGAGGGCATCACGGTGATGCTCTCCGTGCTGGAGCGCCTGGCGGACGACGTCTCGGCGGGGCGGGCGGTGAACCTGGACCACCTGGCGCAGGTCCTCGACTTCCTGCGCACCTTCGCGGACGCCTGCCATCACGGGAAGGAAGAAGAGCTGCTCTTCCCCGCGCTGGGCCGCGCCGGCCTGCCCGCCGAGGGCGGACCGGTGGGCGTCATGCTGCTGGAGCACACGCAAGGACGGGCCTATATCCGCGGCATGGCGGACGCCCTGGAGGCGCTGCGCGCCGGCACAGGCGGCGCCACCAGCTTTGCCAAGAATGCCTACGGCTACGTGCAACTGCTGCGCGCGCACATTGACAAGGAGAACGATATCCTCTTCGTCATGGCCGAGCGCCTGCTGCCGCCCGCCGTGCATGCCCAACTGATCGGCGAGTTCGAAACGGTGGAGCAGGAGCGCATCGGCGATGGCGTCCACGAGCGCTACCACGCGCTGATTCACGAGTTGGAGGCGATCTACCTGCGCCGCGCGGCGTGACGCCGCCGCGTATGCCCAATGCGAGCGGGGCGCGACGGCGGCGGGGACTTCTGAAACAATGTCTTACGGCGCCGGATACTTCAGCGTCTTCAGTATCCGCGTGTCATCGCCGATCTGCGCCTGCTCCGGCACGAAGCGGACGCCGAAGCGCTGGCCGTCCTGCACGCCGGCGCTGTAGGCGGCGATCTGCGCGAGGATGACGGTATACGTCGCCGGAATGCCCGGTTCGCGGATGCGCGCCCGGTCATCCGGCTCCGTCCGGCGCGAGCGCGTGCCGTCCAGCCCGATGAGCCACTCCGTCTCTGTCCGCTCTCCCTGCACGAGATAGTGCCAGGAGACGTTCGGCCTGGCGTCGTCGTAGGCCTCCAGGCGCAGGCGGAAGTGCTCCAGCGTTTCGCCGCCGGCGGTACGCGTGTAGACGCAGACCAGCTCCTTCGGCGCGAGCGTGGCCGGCGCCAGGCTGTCGCGGGAGACGGCGCGGAAGGCGCGCTCGAGGATGTCGCGGTCAGTGCCGAGCGGCGCGCGCAGCACGGAACGGCTCACCCGCGGCTTGTTCATCTCCGCCTGTATCGCGGCCACGCCGATGCATCCGCCGAGCACGGCGACCAGCACGCCGGTCATCACCCATTCCTGCCGCGTAAGCTGCCAGCGCCCCCAGTTCGCCAGCAGCAGGCCGCCGCAGATGAAGAGCAGGCCGGGGAGATAGTCGAAACGGAGATCCAGGCCGACGACGGTGGTGCCTTCGATGGCGAAGAGCACGCAGGCGAGCAGCAAGCCCGTGAAGATGCCCCAGGCGGACCGCCGCTCGGAACGCCAGAAGCGCACGGCGCAGGCGAGGAAGAAGGCGACGAACACAAAGTCGCCGATGCCGATATTCTGCGGCGGCTGCAGGTTCACCAGGAAGGCGAGGCTCCGCGGCACCTGCGCCTTCACCTCCTCCGGCACGGCGGCCGCCGCGGTGGTCGCGGTGGCGAGACCGCTCACCGCCTCCGCGGCCCGGGTGGTGGCCACGTGCACCGGCCCCCAGTAGACGCCCCAAAAATCAATCATCCCGGCGATGAGGCCCACCGGCAGCAGCATGCCCCACTCGCGCACCACCCGCGAGAGCAGCCGTCCGCCGAAGACGCCGGTGAGAATGAGCAGGAACGGCACCACCACTTCCGCCAGCAGGCTCATGTCCGGCTTCGTCATCCGCGCGAAGATCTCCTCCAGCGACGCCCCCTGCCCCAGCAGGCGGACGATTTCCCACGTCAGCGGATTCACGACGAGAAACAGCAGGAGGAAGCCGAGCGTCAGCCAGCCCTCCGCCCGCGCGGAGAGCGGCACCCGGCACAACTGGCGGATCGCGTGCATGAGGATGAGCAGATACCCCACCGTGGTGAGCACCGCCATCCCCATCCACCCGGCCAGCGGCAGCGTCACCGGATGCGCCGCGGCGTACTGGTTGAACGCCGTCATGACCGCGAAGAAGACGAGATACAGCAGGCACGCCCCCGCCGCCGCCCACACCGGCGACCGCGCCGGCGCGCGCCGGCGCGGCGCCGCGACAGGATCAGGCATGATCTCTGGATTGTCCATGTGCTCAACAATAACCTATCGAGTCTGTATCCGGCTGTTGGTAGTGCGCCACGCAGCATCGCGGAGTGGCGCTGCCCCGGCCGTAGCGATAGCACGGCGACACCGCCCCCGCGCCCTCATCCTCATATCCACATTGCCCATTGTCAATTTCCTACTCCCGCCGCCCCGTCACCGACGGCGCCGCCGGCTCCCACGCGCCATCCGTGCGGCGCAGCGTCTCCAGGTACTTGCCGGCGCCGAGCGCGGCACAGGAGGGGGGATCGTCCGCCTGGCGGGTGGGCACGTTGGTACGGCGGGTGATGAAGCGGCCGATGCGGCGCAGCAGCGCCCCGCCGCCCGCCAGCACCATGCCGCGCTCCATGATATCCGCGGCCAATTCGGGCGGGGTACGCTCCAGCACCTGACGGATCTTGTCGCTGATGGCGGTGAGGGGCTCGGCCAGCGCGTCGCGGATCTCCTCGCTGCGCAGGCGCACGGTGCGCGGCAGGCCGTCCATCAGGTCGCGCCCGCGCACCTCCATGGTCATCTCGTGTTCCAGGCGCTCGGCGGAGCCGATCTGCAGCTTCACCTCCTCCGCCATATGCTCGCCCACCAGCAGGTTGTATTCGCGGCGCAGGTAGCGGATGATCGCGTCGTCGCAGTTCTGCCCCCCCACGCGTACGGCGCCGCCGGTGACCATACCGCCCAGCGAAATGACGGCGATGTCGGTGGTGCCGCCGCCGATATCGACCACCAGGTGCCCCTGCGGCTGGGTGACGGGCAGCGCGGCACCCAGCGCGGCCGCCACCGGCGACAGCAGCGGGTAGACGCGGCGCGCGCCGGCGTCATGCGCGGCATCCAGCACCGCCCGGCGCTCCACCCCGGTGGCGGCGCAGGGCAGGCAGATGGCCACGTCCGGGTGCACCAGCCGTCCGCGGCCGCACAGCCGGTTGATGAGGTGGCGCAGCAGGCCCGTCGCCACGCTGTAGTTGGCGATCACGCCGGCCTGCAGCGGGCTGACGGCGTGAATGTTGCCCGGCGTGCGGCCCAGCATCTGGCGCGCCTCTTCGCCGATGGCCGCCAGCTTGCCCTCGCTGCGCGTCACCGCCACCACCGCCGGTTCGCGCAGCACGATGCCGCGCCCGTGCTGATACACCAACACGTTCGAGGTGCCCAGATCGATGCCCAAGGCGGTGCCGAAGCCGAACCAGCGCATAGTGATCCCATGGTGACTGCAGAATAGCGAATGCCGAATGGCGGGATCGATTCGGCATTCGCCGCCTGCATCTTACCCGGTTCCCGCCCGTCAGGGCAAGGCTTTGCCGTCCCAGCCGTGCTCGGGGTCGGGATAGAAGGTCACGGTGAGGACATAGGCGCCGTAGGCGAGCTTGATGATGACCAGCCACCCGCCGGGCACCTTCACGCGTCCCATCACGTGGTTGGTATCCACCTTGCCCAGCCACTCGACGTCGATGGTTTTATACCGATAGGGGGTGTCATGGGATTTGGAATCCATAACGTATCCCCTCCCTTACCGTACCACCACGCCCCGCTCCCGCAAATACGCCTTGAGCTGTCCGATCGTGTATTCGCCGTAATGGGTGATGCTGGCGATGAGGGCGGCGTCGGCCAACCCCTCGGTGAGGGCGTCGTAGAGATGCTCGGGCGCGCCGGCGCCGCCGGAGGCGATGACGGGGATATGCACTCGCTCCGCCACCGCGCGGGTCTGCGGGATGTCGTAGCCGGCCTTGGTGCCGTCGGCATCCATGCTGGTGAGGAGGATTTCGCCGGCGCCGCGCCGTTCCGCGTCCACCGCCCACTCCAGCACGTTGATGCCGGTGGGGGTGCGCCCGCCGTGCAGGAAAACTTCCCACCACCCCCGGTCATTCTTCTTCCCGTCGATGGCCACCACCACGCACTGGCTGCCGAAGCGCTCGGCGGCCTCGGAGATGAGCGAGGGGTTGAGCACGGCGGCCGTGTTGATGGAGATCTTGTCCGCGCCGGTCTTGAGCAGCGCGCGGAAATCCTCCACCGACTGGATGCCCCCGCCCACGCAATAGGGGATGAACACCGCTTCCGCAGTGCGGGAAGCGATGTCGACGATGGTCTGCCGGCGCTCGTGGGAGGCGGTGATGTCCAGGAAGACGAGTTCGTCGGCGCCTGCGGTGTCGTAAAAGGCGGCCAGCTCCACCGGGTCGCCGGCATCGCGCAGGTGCAGGAAGTTCGTCCCCTTCACCACGCGGCCGTCTTTCACATCCAGACAGGGAATGACACGTTTCGCCAGCATGCGCCTAGCGTACCGTGCTTCCGGGAATGCGTCAACCCCGCGCGCACTCGGCCGCCGCCGAACAGGTGACGCCCCGGCCCGGGCGTCCACGTGATGCCCGGGCCGGCGTGCGGTGATCGACCGGCGGGTTAGCCGCCGCGCAGGCTCAACCGCGCGACCTGCTGCGCCAGCGGGGGCATCTCGCCGAGGTCCTCGTCGTCCAGCTCCGGCGTGTCGTCGAGCACCTGGCGGATCTGCTGCGGAGTGAGGACCATGGTGCCGGCGTCCTCCGCCTGGTAGATCTCCCGGATCAGCGTGCTGGCCAGCATCATGTCGACGCATTCCGGCTTGAACTGCCGCCCGCGCTGGGAGATCAGCTCGCGGCGGATGGTGCTCTCCGGCAGGCGCGCGCGGTAGCAGCGGTCGCCGCTCATGGCGTGCACGGCGTCGCAGATAGCGAGGATCTGCGCTTCCCAGGGAATCTGCTCGCCGGCCAGCTTGTCGGGATACCCCTGCCCGTCCCAGCGCTCGTGGTGCGCGCGCACGATGGGCGCCAGGTCCGACAGCGCGCCCACGGTGGCGATCAGCTCCGCGCTCAAAATGGGATGCGTCTGCATGGCCAGCAGGTCATTGCCGGAGAGCGGTTCCGGCTTGTTGAGGATATCCTCCGGGATGCCGATCTTGCCCAGGTCATGCACCAGCGCGGCGCGCTTCAGGCGGGTCCGGTCCTCTGGCGGCAGGCCGAGGAACTGGGCGAAATGGTCCACCAGCCAGAGCACCGCCATGCTGTGCTGCCCGCTGTAGGCATCGCGCATCTCCAGGCCGGTCAGCAGGGCGAAGATCGTGTCGCGCACGTGCTTGGAGATGCGGGACTTGGCGGATTCCACTTCCTGGCGCAGCGTGGTCAGGTCGTGCTGGTAGGTCTCCAGGATCCTGCTCTCGCGCCGGGTCTTCTCCCGGCGCTCGATGCCCAGCCGGACCATCTGCTGCAGCTCGTGCAGGTCGTACGGTTTCGTCAGGTAATCGAAGGCGCCCAGGTGTAGCGCTTTGCGGGCGGTTTCGAGGGAGGCATAGGCGGTGACCAGGATCACCTCGACGTTGGGGTCCTGTGATTTGATGTGTTGCAGCACCTCAATGCCGTGCATGTCCCCGAGGCGCAAATCGAGCAACACCACATCCGGACGGACCTGCGGAAACTTGGCGATGGCATCACGGCCATTGACCGCCAGGGTGACGTCATATTGCCCTTTCAACAGGATGCGGATTGACTCGCGTACCCCGCGCTCATCGTCGACGACGAGCACTTTGCGGTGCGTCATGTCCTTCCTCCTTGCCGGCGCTGTCAGCTTCGGAGCGCAACGGCAACCGACATACGATGGTCAGCACGTGCTCTTCCGCGGAGACGGACAATTGCCCTTCGTGCTGTTCTACGATGTACTGCGCTGTGGCCAATCCTAAATCTACATCTTCCTCAGATAGCTCGAGAAATTGCTGCCACGGGTTCAAAAATTTTTCCGGCGACACCGCCGAGGCGATGGGGGTCTCCACGCGCACCTCGATGTCGGTCGGCGCCACGTTGGCCTTCATGGTCACGGGCGTCTGCAGGTTGGACAGGCGGGTGGCGGTGCGCAGGATGCAGGTCAGCGCCGTCTCCAGCCGCTGTTCGTCGGCGAACAGCACGGGCATCGCCACCGGGAAGGAGGTGACCACCGCGGTGCTCATCTCCTCGGTGCTGGTCACGCGGTCGAGCACCGGCAGCAGGTCCATAGACCGGAACGACAGCTCGACCTTGTCGGTGAGCACCAGCAATTGCTCCAGGATGAGGTTGACGCGCCCGATCTCGCCCTGCAGCACCGACGCGCAGAACTCTTTGAAGTCCGGATCGTTGGCGCGCTCCGGGGCCAGCGCGCTGAAGGTGGAGAGCGCCACCAGCGGATTGCGCAGCTCGTGCGCCAGGTAGTGCACCAGGTTGGTCAGCACTTCCAGGTTCACGCGGCGGTCGTGCTCGGTCTCCAGGCGCTTGGCCGCGCTCAAATCCTCGATGAGCAGCATGGCCGAGGGCGGCGAGGTGGCCAGCGCGTAGCCGGAGACGGCCAGCGGGCGGGCGAGAGGCAGCAGCGCCAGCTCCTGCCGCGGCTGATCGTGCCGGTGCAGCAGCGTGGCATAGGCGATATCGCCCAGCGGCGAGGGCAGCGCGCGCATATCGTCGCCGATGAAGGCGGCGGACGGCTTGCCCAGGAGGGCGGCGGCGGCATGATTGACGAAGGCGATGCGCTCGTCCTCGCCCAGCACGACCGCGCCGCTGGGGATCACGCTGAGCATGTGCTCGGTCATCTCCTGCTGGATGCGCAGCGCGCGGTGCAGCCGGCAGTGGTGCAGCGCGGCGGCGATTTGCCCGCCGAGGGCGAAGAGCGCCTCCAGCTCGGCCGGGCCGTAGCCGTGCCCGACCAGCCGCGGGCCGATGCCCAGGATGCCCACCAGTTGCCCGTCGCACATCACCGGGACGGCGGCCTCCGCCTGCAGCAGGTCGAGTTCGGCCTGCGCGTCGCGCGCCAGCGGGTCGGCGGACTGATCGCGCACCAGGATGCGCGCGGACGCGGTGAGCCAGCGGCCCAGCGGCGAGGTTTGCGCGAAGATGCAGTGCGGCACCAGCGCGGCGGGCAGCCCGCGCTGGGCGCGACACACGAAGCGCCCGGTCTCCGCGTCGCGCAGCAGCAGTGCCGTCCGGCTGGTCTGGCACGCCTGCTGCACCCAGGCGACGAA
>JAKPKV010000048.1 GCA_029553475.1 Armatimonadota bacterium | reverse complement strand
GTCAGATCGCGCCGAGATCGTCGTGTCAGGCGCGACACGATTTGTCGGCAGTATCCCGGCCCGATACGGCGCACAATCGTGCCACAGCCTGGCGCGATGAGAGCAAGCGAGGTGGCGAACACCTCTTCGTCAACAGGCTCTGAGCATGTCATCGCAGGGAAGCTGACTGCATAGTGACCTACCCCGCCTCTCCCTTCTCCGTATCACCTCTGCCGCCGAGGAACGCGCAGCAGCGTCCCCCGCGCCCGATGAGGCAGGTGAACATGCGCGCCACCGGGCAATAGCCCAGCGCGCCGATGGTCTTGAACACGGCCACCAGCGCCAGCACGCGCCAGCCCAGCGTCGGCTGGTTGAGGGAGAACAGCACCAGCGGGATGACCAGCGCGACCGTCGCCACCGAATGCGCGAAGCGCATGGCGTGCTCGTCCAGCACCTCCGGCGGCGAGGGCAACAGGCGCTCCACCGTCCGCGTGTACAGCCACACCAGCGGCGCGTAGCGGATGGTGAAGAGCGCCGACAGCGCCATGATCCCCGCGCTGATGGCCACCAGCACCGGCAGCTTCAGCCACAGCGCGACCCACAACAGCACCGCCAGCGCATAGCGGCAGAAACGAAAGCCGCCCTGGGAAATGGTCACGGGCTTCGCGGTGAGCATGGCAACCTCCTTGCGCTGAGAAACCGGAATCGGTGGTTGATCGTATCTATTATACACGGGTTTACCGGAACTGGCTTCACTTGCAGGAGGAGGCAACCGTCCGGAGAATCCGTGATCTATCAGAAGGCGTTCACGGAGGGGCCGCATGAAACACTGGCAACTGGTACTGATGCTGGCCGCGATGCTCTGCATCGGCGTACTGGGCGGGATGGCGATGACACAGACCGCGCGCGCGGAGGATCCGCCGAAGAATTGCGGACGGTATCAGGTCATCATGCTTCAGCGAACCAATGAGGGTGGCCCTTTGGCGATCTGGTTGGATTCCCAAACAGGAAAACACTCTTCATCTACCCGAATGGGGCAACAAAAACAATCCTCGATCGTCAATAAATCGGCGCTGTTTTAGCTGCGTCTTTTCGGCAGCAGCCGCCCCACCCGCCGCTGATACTCGGCATACTCAGGAAAGCGCTCCGCCAGCGCCGCTTCCTCCTGCCGCGCGCGGTAGATCATCATCGGCGTGAAGACGAGCAGCGCGGCGAGCAGCGCGGCCCAGTTCAGGTAAACGACCGCGGCGCCGACGAACATCCAGATGAGCGAGGCGTACAGCGGGTGGCGCACCAGCCCGTAGACGCCGGCCGTCACCAGCGTCTGCTCCGCGTAAATCGTCACCTGATTCGCCCAGTTGCGCCCCAGCGCCAGCCGGCCCAACAGGTTCACCGCCGTGCCCGCGGTCAGCAGCAGCAGGCCGAGCGCTACCGCCGCCAAGTGGAGGGGATACGCCGGGAACGGCAGCTCGCCGATATCCCGCCGGATGAGCAGATAGAAGCCGGCGGTGAAGAGCAGCATGCTGCCGGTCTCCACCGGACTGCGCCGTTCGCGCCGCTCCGCGTCCCGGCGCGCGGTGAGGAAATTCCACAGCACCGCCCCCAACACCGCCGCCACGCACGCGCAGACAACCAGGCTGGCGAGAAAGGCCAGCCGCAGCGCCGGATCCGCCGGCATGTCAGGAATTGGCATGGCGATCATTCCTCCTCACTCACCCGCCCCCTGGCGGGCGAGACGCCGTCGAGCCGCGCGCGTCGGAACCGACATGCTCTGCTGTCGTCCTTTCAGGACTTCCCTTCTCATGGCGGACCCGACCCACGGGTTCCGCTGTGCTGCACCCGTGGCTAGCTGTAGTGGGTCGTCACGATGCATTCAGTTTTTCAAACTGGGTACTCTGTTGCCATGAAATATCATGGGAATGCTCGCCTGACCATTCATCAGCGGCGCGCCTTGCGCGCGGACTACCTGGCCGGCATGAGCCGGGCGGAGCTCGCGGCGAAATATCACGTCAGTCCCAGTACGGTCCAGAAATGGGCGGACCGGGACACCCCCGAGGACCGGAGTTCCGCTCCGCACCGGCGTCGGTCCAAACGTCCCCCGGGGTATAAGGCGGCCGTGCGCCCCCTGCGGCAGGCCCATCGGGCCTGGGGCACGCGCCGCCTCGCCCACGAACTGCGCGCCTGGTATCCGCGGGCCAGCCGCAGCACCGTCCGCCACATCCTGCGCGTGGCCGGCCTGCAGGCCCCCCCGCCCGCCGCCGTCGCCTCACCAAGCCGATTCCGGTCGGCTGGCATCGCCTGCAGATGGATTGTCAGCACCTCCCCGCCCTCGGGGGCGGCACGGGGTACGAGTATAAGATCAGCGTGATCCATCTCTGCACCCGCTGGAAGTACTCCGAGATTCCCCCCGATCACCAGATGCGCACGGTGGCCGGCGTCTTGCAGCGGGCACTCGATCGCCTGCCCCCGGCGTGGCTGGTCTGGACGGACAACGCCTTGGAGTTCACCATGGCCTACAGCGCCAATCCGCAGGCCCGCAACGCCTTCCAGAAAGCGGCGGCGGCTTTGGGCCTGCAGCACGCCACGTGTCGTGCCCGCAGCCCCTGGCAGAACGGCATCATCGAACGGTCGCATCGCACCGATAATGAGGAATGTTTTCGCACACGGTACTATGCCTCCTCGGAAGAGCGGCGGTACTACCACCGGCTCTGGGAACTGGACTACAACACCCGGCGGCCCCATCAAGGCCTCGGGGGCGCGACGCCCTTGGTCATCTTGTGCCGGGAGTATCCGCTCCATGCCACCAGCATGATGTTGCGGAAACCAAGCAATCCCCCTGCTGAGGAACTGACTGCAATGTGACGACCCACTACAGCTAGCATCTTCCGGCCCGTCGGGCCTGTGTCACCCCGTCACCCCATCACCCCGTCACCTCTTCACCTCTTCACTTCTTCACCACCCCCTCCCCCACCCTCTCCCGGTAAAACAGGTTATACGCCGAGAACGGAATGCGCCGCCCGTCCGGCGTCAGCACGTGCACGCATTCCTTCTTCAACGCTTTCAGGTCGAAGGTGTAGCGGTCGAGAAACGACGTCACCGTGACGCGGAAGATGTTATCGGTGGCGAATTGCACGCGGTCCGCCGCCAGCGCCCCTTTCAGGCCAAAACCGGCCATCGGCAGCGCGTCTTTCAGAAAACTCATGCAGGCGCAGCGCCCCTCGCCGGTGCCCAGGCACTCCCGCAGGTTCGCCCACAAGTCTTCGGCGTAGAAGGCCAGCGTGTTGTTGAGCAGCGGCAGGTACTGGTGCGGCTTGGCCCGCCGCGGGATGGGCACGAACCCGCCGCCCGCGCGATAGAGCAACGTGAAGACGATGCGGTCCGCGTCGCATGGCAGCGGCAGAAAATCGTCCATCGTCAGCATGCCCGCCATCTGCGCCGTCAGCCGCCGCAGCACCCCGGTGCGGGTCAGGCGGTCGGCGGGCTTGAGGCCGTCGTGGCGCCCGAAGAAGGCCAGCGGCTGAACATTCACCCCGCGCACGGTGGGGTGCGCCATCGCGAAGGTCAGGATGGCGCCGAGTTGGTCATCGTTCACCCCGCCCTGCACGGTGGTCACCAGCGTCGCCGGCACGCGGTGCGCCGCCAGCGCCGCCAGCGCGCGCCGTTTCGTCTCGGCGAGGCCGCGCCCGCGCAGCGCGGTATCGGGTCGGTCATCCAGCCCGTCGAACTGCAGATACACCTCAAATCCGCCGCGGAACTCGCCCAGCGCGGCGGCGAAGTCGGGGTCGTCGGCGAGGCGCAGGCCATTGGTATTCAGCATCACGTAGCGGATGCCCATCTCCCGCGCCAGCCGGATGATCGCCAGGATATCGGGGTGGCGCGCAGGCTCGCCGCCACTGAGCTGCAGCACGTCAGCCTCGCCGTGCTCCGCCTCCTGGAAGGCATCGAGCATGCGCCGGATCGTCTCCAGCGGCAGCGGCGCGCCGGCGTCCGCCTCCGCGAAGCAGACCGGGCACCCCAGGTCACAGGCCGGCGTCACCTCCAGCAGCCCGATGCAGGTGTGCTGCTCGTGATCGGGGCAGAGCCCGCAGTCGTCGGGGCAGCCGCGGTCGAGGAGTGTCTGCGTTTGCGAGCGCGTGCCCGGCTTGTCATACCGCGCGCCGCGCAGGTAAAAGTCGGCGTCCTCTTCCAACAGCTCTTCGTGGATGCCGTGCGCCAGGCACGTCTTGCGCAGGTAGACGGCCCCATTGCGCAGCACGATTTTCGCGGACACCCGCGCCCCGCAGCGGGAGCACAGGCTGACGGTGAGGGCGTGGAAACGGTAATCCTGTTCTCGAGAGGTCATGCGCAAGCCGTCCTGAGCGGGATGGCTCCAGCATACCGGGCGGCGGAAGTGCTGTCAAATACCGGCGCGCGGACATCCTGGCCGCCCGCGTGTCGCGTGCACGGGGACCGTTGACGTCTGGCCGCTCCGCGCGCCGTCATGGCATCTCGCGTCACGCGGCGCTGATCGGGACGCTCCGCCAGGCGTTGACTGTCCCCGTGCGAATCCATCGTCTGACCGCGACGACATCGTGCCCGTGCAAAAGCAGGACTTTCGCGGGTATCCGCGAAAAGTAGGGAACAAAAGTGTGTATCAACGGGAAAGGAGGCGGCACGATGCCCGCGCAATCCGTGGAAGTGGTGAACGAGGTGGGGCTGCACGCCACGCCGCTGGCGCAGTTCGTCTCGAAGGCGCGCGCCTTTCCGGAGACGGGCATCCGCGTGCGCCGCGGCGAGCGGCAGGCGGACGGCAAAAGCCTCATCGGCATGCTCGCGCTGGAGGCACTGAAGGGGACGACGATCACTATCGAGACCGACGGCCCCGCCGCCGAGGAGGCGCTGGCCGCGCTGGTGGCGCTGGTCGCCGGCGGCTTCGGCGCGGCGCGGTGATGGCGACCCCTGGAACTCTTTCATCGGATTCGTAGTATAATACTCAACAAGTCAGCGCTGTCGGCCGGCGTGTAACCCGCGGACGGGCCGGGTAGCCTGCATCCAAGGGGCAACCGTGGATGAAGCACGCCTGCGGGCGTTACTGCATGAATACCGTACCGGAGCCCGCGGCGAAGACGCGGTGATTGACGCGCTGCGCACGCTCCCCTGCGAAGACCTGGGCTTCGCGCGGCTGGATCATCATCGCCAGCTGCGCACCGGCTTTCCGGAAGTCATCTTCGGCCAGGGGAAAACGGCGGAGCAGGCGGCGGCGATCTTCGCCCGCCTGCGCGATCGCCACGCCGTGGTGATGGCCACGCGCGTGAACGCGGAGCAGGTGGCGGCAATGCGCGCGATCGAGCCGGACAGCGTGCACCATGAAGCCGCGCGCATCGTGGCCTGGCATCGCGATGGCCGGCGCGTCCGCCATGCCGGCCACCCGCTCATCGCCGTGGTGGCCGCCGGCACCGCCGATCTGCCGGTGGCGGAAGAGGCGGCGGTGACGGCGGAGACCATCGGCTGGCCGGTGGACCGCCTGTATGATGTCGGCGTCGCCGGGCTGCACCGGCTGCTGGCGCAGGGCGAGCGGCTGCTGCGCGCGCGGGTGCTGGTGGTGGTGGCGGGCATGGAGGGCGCGCTGGCCAGCGTGGTCGGCGGGCTGGTGAAGGCTCCCGTCGTCGCCGTGCCCACCAGCGTCGGCTACGGCGCGAATTTCGGCGGCCTCTCCGCGCTGCTCTGCATGCTCAATAGCTGCGCGAGCGGCATCGCGGTGGTGAATATTGATAATGGCTTCGGCGCGGGCTATTACGCCGCGCTGCTGGCGGAGATGGCGTGCGCGCCGTCTCCCGGGGACCCGGCGCGGGAGACGCCCGCCCCGGAGACACCGGTCAGTCCTCTACCCGGTTGACGCAGACGTCTGACGAGGCGGCGGATCATCCCGACTCGCCGCCAGGGCATGGCACTGACGATCTGACGAAAGGCGGACTCGCATGGGAGAGAATACCCGGCGCAGGACCACGGCCCCGGAACAGGAGGCGCAGCCCTGGCTCGCCATGATGGTGAAGTTCGGCTCGGCGGTGGCGCCGTGGGCGCTCATCGTCGGCGGAGTGGCGCTCGTCATCGTCCTCGGACTCATCACCCTCAACAAAATCGAGTTCGGCTGGCTGCCCAACGTACTGGCCGCCGTCTCCTTCTTCCTGCTCCTCGGCTTCACCGCCCTCTTCTTCAAGTGCTATGCGTCGCTCGCCCCCGGCTGGACGGCGCTGGTGCTCGGCGCCGCGCTGCACCTCGGCGGCCCCTTCCTGATCGGCATCCTGGCGAAGGTCGGCAGTTTGACGGCGACGGCCGGCTTCGTGGATACGGCGTCAAAGTCGCTGAAGGACGTGGGCTTCTTCCTCATCGTGCTGGCGGTCCTCCGCCTGCTCATGGGCTTTTACACCTACGCCACGTCCCAACACCACGTCGCGAAGAAGCAGTTCCAGTACCTGGACCTCTCCAAAGAGGACGCGGCGAAGATCTCCTTCATCCCGAAATGCTGGCAGATGTCGCGCTGCCGCCCGGCGGTGCGCATGAGTTGCCCGAACTACATTGACCGCCGCACCTGCTGGGGACGCCGCAGCGGCTGCTTCTGCGACCGCGACCTGGCCAACTACCTGCTGCAGTCGGTGGACACGGGCGAGACGACCGAGGTGACCGAGGTGTCGCAGGCCGCCGTCAGCCGCAGCGCCCCGCCGGCGCGCGGCGCCAAACGCCCCTGGAAGCTGCAAAAAAGCCTCTGCTACAACTGTCCGCTCTTCATCGAGCACCAGGAGTATAAGTTCAAGCACCTGCGCTGGATCAGCTTCCCCATCACCCTGGCCATCGGCGCCGCGTTGTATTTCCCCTATCACGAAGGCTTTGTCTGGTTCGCGGCATGGCTGGAAGGCGCCACGCAAAAGCTCATCGCGCTGGGCAACCTGCCGGAGAATTTTAATCCCAGCGCCACCAGCCTCGGCAGCGGGTTCGAGATATTTCTCGGCGTCATCCTGCTGCTCCTCGTCTGCAGTTGGGTGATGGAATTCACCGAGCGCATGTTCCTGAAGTGGAACCTGTAGGGAGGGGGATCGCTGCCATCCGTCGCGCCCCATCGCCTTCCTGGCGGGCGTTCCCTGCGCCATAGCTTGGTGACGACATTCGGGATTTCCCCCGGAGTCGAAAAATGGGCGGGCGAGCGTCCCCGCGAGCCGACTCCGGGGGGAAGCTTAACCCGTCGCAAGCAAACTGTAGCTATCTTGTGGACACGACATACGATCATTTCCTCCCGGAGTCGGCTCGCGGGGACGCTCGCCCGCCCGAAAAATGCTGACCGATGGCGCGTCAATAGCCGGATCATTACGCCGCGTGATCCGCGCGCAGCTCCGTCGCGATGATGTCGGCGAGGTACGCGGTCCAGCGCTCCACCTGCTCGGCGCGCACCGCTTCCACCATCACGCGAATCGTCGGCTCGGTGCCGCTGGCGCGCACCACCACGCGGCCGTCCGCGCCCAGGTCGGCGGCGGCGGCGGTGATGGCCTGCTGAATGCGCGGGGAAGTGTCCCACCCCTTCACGCGGGGCACGGGAATGTTCACCAGCTTCTGCGGGCACTCCTCCAGCATGTCGGCGTGGACGGAGAGCGGCTCGCCGGACGCGCGCAGCACGCCCAGCATCAGCAGCGCGGTCACCAGCCCGTCGCCGGTGGTGGCGTGGTCGAGGAAGATGACGTGGCCGGACTGTTCGCCGCCGAGCACCGCCCCCAACCGCTGCATCTCCTCCAGCACGTAGCGGTCGCCCACCCGCGTGCGCGCGAGCCGCAGGTCCCGGCGGGCCAGCGCGCGCTCCAGCCCCAGGTTGCTCATCACCGTGCCCACCACGGTCGCGCCCGGCAGCCGCCCGCGCGCGTGCAGCGCGGCGGCGGTGATGGCGAGGATGTGGTCGCCGTGCACGACGCGCCCGCGCTCGTCGGCCATGATCAGCCGGTCGGCGTCGCCGTCGAAGGCCAAGCCGGCGTGGGCGCCGGTCGCGCGCACGGCGTCCGCCACCACCCCCGGATGGGTGGCGCCGCAGCCAGCGTTGATATTCAGGCCGTCAGGATCGCCGTGCAGCGCCGTCACCTCGGCGCCGAGGTCGCGCAGCAGGCCGGGCACGATGGCGGAGGCGGCGCCGTTGGCGCAGTCCACCACCAGCCGCAGGCCCGCGAGTCCGTCCGGCGCCAGCGCGCGCAGCGAGGCGACGTAGCGCTCGACGGCATCCCCCGCGGGCAGCCGCCGGCCCAGCCCGTCGCCGGTGGGGTGGTCGAGGTGCTCGGAGGACTGCACCCGCGCCTCGATCTCCGCCTCCACCGCGTCGGGTAGTTTGAAGCCCTCGTGCGAAAAGAACTTGATGCCGTTGAACTCGAAGGGGTTGTGGGAAGCGGAGATCACCGCCCCCATGTCCACCTCCAGCGCGCGCGCCAGGTAGGCGATGCCGGCGGTGGGGATGACGCCCACGGGGATAACGTCGGCGCCGGCGGAGCAGAAGCCGGCCAGCATCGCCGCCTCGATCATGTCGCCGGAGATGCGCGTGTCGCGCCCCACCACCACCCGCGGCCGGCCCTGTCCGCCGCCGCGCCGCAGCACCGTCGCCGCCGCCCGCGCGATGCGCAAGCTCACGTGCACCGTCAAATCGGCATTCGCCACCCCGCGCACGCCGTCCGTCCCAAACAATTCCCGCATGTCCCCTCCGGCAATGGCCGTCAGCCCGTCTCGCGGGCCGACCGTCCTATTCTATTCCCGCCGCGCCGTCCGCATCAACCTATGAGGGCGCTTAAGCAGGGTGAAGATTTTCACAATACCGCCAAATCCACCCGTCGCGCGCGTTATCGCCAGGTGAAGGCCAGCAGCGTCGGCGCCCCGCCTGACACCAGCGTTGCGGTGAGCCAGAGACGGCGCGGTGATTCCGCGAAGATCATCCTATCAGGTGATTCCGCGAAGATCATCCTGTCAACCGTATACCAGACCTGTCCCACCTTGCAGCGCAGTGTTGACGGCCCGCCATGATCGGCGTCCGGTGGGAAAGCGATGACCATCGGCAGCGTGGCGCGGATGCGGCCCGGACGCTCGAACAGGTAGAGCGGACGGGGAATACCGATGGCGCGAGCCTGGTCGCGCAGAAAGGGGATGCGCGCTGCCAGGGCTTTCAGGCGGCGGTGCGGGGCGCCGTCGCCGGGCGGGTAATACGCCAGCGCATACCGGTCACTCACTATCGGGCGCGCCACTTCCATACGCGGGGGAAGACTCCAGTCACCACCGCCTGTCAGCGAATGCAGGCGCAGCCGCGCGCCCGTGCGGTGGGCCGTCATCGTCGGCGCGGCAATCGGCAGGGGCCAATCCGTCGAGATTGGCACGCTCATCGCCGCCGTCCCGACGCGCGTGCCGCTGGCGTCGAGGCACGTGCCATCCACCAGGACGACCTGCCCATTGGATAACTGCGAAAAGATCTCCCGGTCGAATGTGCCCAGCACGCGCTGGCGCACCGTGATGACGCCGTCATGGATCGCCATCGTCCCACTCGCGAGGTGGAACTGCTGGCGACCGCGAATGATGCGCTCTTCACCGTAGGTCATCCCGCGGAGATCGGGGGCGATGCTGCGCAACGGCGACTCCGCGGCGGCGCGGAATGGCGAACGGTGCTCGCCCGTCGCGATGATGCGCCGCCCCTGGATCAGCAGCAGCGGCGAGCGTGCCGTATTCTTGACATAGAGCAGCACACGGCCGTCATCCGTGAGCTGCGCGCCCAATTTCAGCGAATACGCGGCGCTGCCGAAGCGCGCGGCGGGGATGCAGACATATCCGAGCTTCTTTCCATCGCGCCAGGTGATGACGCACACCTCCGCGCCAATGGGCATGACGGCGGCGACTAGGCGCCCGTCAGGCGAGAAGATGATCTGGCGGATATCCTGCGGAACGGTGACGATGTTGGGGCTCAGCAGCGTGCCGACGCCGGAATCGGCGGCCGGCACGGTGATCGTCCAGCGCACTCGTCCTCCCTCATCGAGGCACTGCACCGTCGCGGGGCGTGCCCAGCCTTCCCAATGCGGCCCGCCGGCGGTGTTCACCGTGGTGATGAGGATATGCGATTCGCGAATCGCAAAATTGGTGACATGCGGTGGGAGAACAATCATTCCGACAAACCGGAACGCCGGCGGCCTGGAGAGCCACCACCCGCCGGCCAGCGCCAGCAATACCGCGACGGCGATCAGCAATCGCATCGGACGGCGTTTCGGCGGTAGCACGGCGGTGTCGGGCATAGGTCCTCCTGGATGGTGTCTATCATACGCCGGCGTGGAAGGTCTGGCAAATGGCGGGCGAGACGCCCGTCAAGCCGCGCGTAGGCACCGACGTTCTCTGCTGTCGTCCTTTCAGGACTTCCCTTCTCATTGCTGACCCGACCCACGGGTTTCGCTTTCGCTCCACCCGTGACTAACGGCTTTTGGCCCTTCGGGCCTTTGCATCTCTTCACCTTGTCACCGGTCCCACGGGTTTCGCTGTCGCTCCACCCGTGGCTAACGGCTTTTGGCCCTTCGGGCCTTTGTCACCCCTTCACCTCTTCACCTCTTCACCTCGTCACCCCGTCACCCCTTCACCCCTTCACCTCCCCCCGCGAAGGCCGTATAATGGACGGCGAGGTGACCTGCCATGACGACCCCCCGGACTTCCGAGCATGAGGACCGCGTCTCCCCGCTGCACGGCAACGCGGCGGCGATACGCGCGGTGGCGGCGGCGGTGGAGGGCACGCTGGGGCCGAAGGGGCTGAACTGCATGCTGGTGGACCGCCTGGGCGAGGTGGTGATCACCAACGACGGCAGCACCATCCTGGAGAAGATTGACGCGACGCATCCGGCGGCGAAGCTGCTGGTGCAGGTGGCGCGCGCGCAGGACCGCGAGGTGGGCGACGGCACCACCACCGCGACGATCCTCGCCAGCGCGCTCATCGCCGAGGGCGTGGCGCAGGTGGAGCGCGGGGTGCCGGTGACGCGCATCGTGGAGGGCATGCGCGCGGGCATCGCGGCGGCGGTGGACGGCATCCGCCGGCGAGCCATCCCCCTCGGCGGCATCGGCGACCCGCTGCTGCGCGCGGCGGCGCTCATCGCCGGGCGCGAGCAGGCGGACCTGGCGGAGCTGTGCCTGGGCGCGGCGGCGGCGATCGGTCGCGAGCGGCTGGAAGCGCCGGACTTCCGCCTGGCGGACTGGATCCTCGCCCGCGACGGCGCGGACAGCGAGGTGGTGCCGGGGGTGGTGCTGGAGAAAGAGCCGGTGAACCGGCAGATGCCGCGCGCGCTGACGGACACCGCCGTGCTCTGCCTGGACGACGCGCTGGAGCCGGAAGAGCTGGAGGAGAGCGCGCTGGGCACCGAGGCCGGTTTCGCCGCCTTCATGCGTTTTCAAACGGAGTTCCGCGAGGCGATGGCCCGGCTGGCGGCGGCGGGGGTGCGCGCGATCTTCGTCACCAAAGCGGTGCACGCCATCGCCGAAGAGCTGCTCACCGAGGCCGGGGCGCTGGTGGTGCGGCGGCTGTCCGGCCGCGACCTGCACCGCGTCGCCCGCCACACCGGCGCGACGCTGGTGAAGCGGGCGGCGCTGCGCAAACCGGCGGAGGAGCTGGCGGCGCTGCTCGGCCACGCCGAGAGCGTGCGGGTGGACGAGCGCTCGGGACAGTTGCGCGTGCTCGCGCGGGCGGGGGAGCCGATGGCGACGATGCTCGTCGGCGCGGCCACCCCCGAGGTGCGCGAGGAGCGGCGGCGGGTGGCGGAGGACGCAGCGTGCGCGGTGCAGGCGGCGCTGCGCGGCGGGGTGACCGCCGGCGGCGGCGCGGCGGAGCTGGCGGCGATCGCCGACGTGGAAGCGGCGCGCGGCGCGGCGGGGGCGATGGCCGCCTACGGCGCCGACTGCGTATTGGCCGCGCTGCGCGCCCCGCTGGCGCAGATGGTCGCCAACGCCGGCTTCAATCCACTGGAAAAGGTGGAAGCGGTGCTCGCCGCCATGGCGCGCGAGAACTCCGCCGCGCTGGCCATCCACTGCGACACCGGCGAGGTGACCGACATGCTCGCCCTCGGCGTGGTGGACCCCGCGCCGGTGAAAATCCACGCCCTGCGCGCCGCCGGCGAGGTGGCGGAGGCGATCCTGCGCATCAATACCATCATCCGCAAGCGCGAAGACGACGGCGAGGCCGGCGCGGCGTCGGGATAATCACGCCGGCGCCCCCAGCACCACCTGCACCGCCTCCGGCGCGTCAATGGCGCTCTCCACCGTGCCGTCCGCCCCCCGGCGATGGACGAGGACAATCGGGCCATAGGGCGTGGGATAGGCGCCTTCCGCGAAGGCGAGATCGCCGAGATGCGGGGCGATCCGCACGGCGCGGCAGCCGGGCAGCAGCGGCGTCACCCCCAGCACGTGCTCGCTGAGCCAGGCGGTGGGGCCGGCGGACCAGCCGTGACAGAGACTGTGGCGCAGGCCGGTATAGCAGAATTCGCCGCGCTCCGCGTGCACGTCCACCGTGCCGGGGACGGGCAGCTCGTCAATGCGGCCGGCGTGCTCCGCCCACTCCACCTCGAAATGCTCCCAGAAGGTGGTGGCGCCCAGGTCGAGCATCGGCCCCCAGTAGTCGCGGATGAGGTCCAGGCACCCCGGGTAGTCGCCCGCCCGCGCCCGCGCCTGCAGGATGAAGTAGCCGAAAAAGGGCGAGTGCCCGCGGCAGGGGTCAACGGCGAGCACCGCGCGGTTGGCCTCCACCGGGTCCACGATACCCGCCAGCGCCAGCAGCGCCGTCGCCTGCTTGCTGGCGGGGTCGAGCGCGGGCGCATGCTCGCCCAAGCGCGCGGCGGCGGCGCGGAATTCTGCTTCCGCCGCGTGGTCGTCCAGCGCCGCGCAGCACTCCGCGCCCGCCTCCAGCGCCAGCAGCAGCAGCGCGTGCGTGCCGCGCCGCACCGACTCCGGCTGGCGGCTGCTCGGGTGGTCGAGCATCGTGCAGGGCAGCGTCACCGCGCCCGTCTCCGCGTCAATGAAGGTCAGGCAGTGGCGCAGCAGCGCCGTCAGGTAAGCGTGCTGCGCCGCCAGGTACGCCCGGTCGCCGTGCTGGCGATACCAGAGGCGCTGTACCAGCACCCACCAGAGGGAATAGCTGCTGATGGTGTTCATCCACTCCGTCGGCGGCGTGGCGTCGCGGATGACGTCCATGCTGCGCGGCGCCACCGGGTGCGCCCCGAAGACGGCGTTGATCACCGCCACCTCCGGATACATGTCGCCCAGCCAGATGAGCCGGTCGCGCTTGATGCCGTCCCACAGGTAATCCTGCATGCACAGGTGCACGGTGTCGGCGCCCACCTGCCAGATGGCGTTCAGCCGGTCGTCGTCGCAGTGGAAGCGGCCGATATACGGCAGGTCATGCATCAGCGAGACGGCGCGCACCGCCGCCAGCTCCACCACCGCGCCCTCGTCCAGCACGTCAAGGCGCACGAAGCGGAAACCGGTATTCCCCACCTCGTGCGCGCCGCACCAGGGCAGGTAGCAGACGTGGTCGTGGATAGCGTGGTCGTTGTTCGGGTCGCCCATCGCCTCGCTGGCCGACTCGCCGAAGTGGATGCGCACGCGGCCCGCCTGATGCGCGACCGGCGCGCCGGTGACGATCTGCACCCCGCCGTGAATCTCGCGCCCGAAATCGAGCAGCAGCGACGGCGCCGCCCCGCGATGCGTCAGCCGGCAGCAGGCGCGCGTGGGGTACGTCGCCTGGCAGTGTCCCGGTCGCAGCAGGTGCGCGGCGTTCTCCGGCGCGGCCGCCCCCGTCGTCTGCCAGACGATGCGGGTGGGGAGCAGATAGGTGCGGGTGCGGGGGTCAATCATCAGAGCTCCTCCTGTGGTGAACACTCATTCTTTCTCCGCCGCACGCCGATCCCCTGTCGCGAATCGCCGGAAAGGGGTATGATTGAGCGGTATGGCGACGACATCCACGGAGATCATCCTGGCGGAATGCCCCTGCACCGGCAAGACGCTGGAGCGGCTGGTGCGTCCGGCGGTGCTGCTGATGCTGGCGCGCGAGCCGATGCACGGCTTCAAAATCGTGCGGCAGCTCGCGGCAATGCCGATGTTCGACGGGCAGCAACCGAACGCCGCGGGCGTCTACCGCGCGCTGAAAATCATGGCCGAGGAAGGTCTGGTGACGCCCGAATGGGCGCTCTCCGCGTCCGGCCCCGCCAAACGCCTCTACACGCTGACCGCGCGCGGCGAACACTGCCTCGCCAGCTGGCTCATCACCCTCCACGACTACCGCCAGTCCATTGACGCCCTGCTCGCGCTCGGCCAGGACGCCGTCGCGCGCTGGCGGGAGGGGCGGGCGACCACAACGGCGGCGCGCGAGTGCCCCACCCGCCCGTGAGTCCACGACGGTGGACTGCGTGGCTCCCGCCCCGGATGTGCATCCGGGGGACGGAAGCCTAACGATGCACAGCCCACCAACGCGGAAACTCGTGCGGAGTGCAACCCCGCGGCCCCAGTGTGTGCTTCCGTGCAGACCCGTGCGTGGGGGCCGGTCTGTGCGGCTGCACCGTTGCCATCGCGGGCGGAGGTAAAGGCGAGTTTGTTCAGCAGCACGGCGCCGCCGGGCAGGCCCTGTGCCGGGCGGAGCCCATCACGGCCGCGTCCCGCGGGGGAAAGGCTTCGTCGTGGTCCTGCACGTACATCAGCACGGCGAGGGCGATCTGCCGCTGGTTGTTCAGGCAGGTATTGGTGCGCGCCTTCTCCCGCGCCTTCGCAAACACGGGAAAGAGCATCGCCGCCAGCACGGCGATGATCGCGATCACGACCAGCAGCTCAATCAGGGTAAAGCCGACTCCTCTGCCAGAAACTTTTGTTCTCATATCGCGCCACACCTATCCTACCATACCGCGCGTGCATCATCTTCCGGCACCGATCCCGCCAGAGAAGGCCCCACCTATAGCTCCCCTCCCCATGTAGGGGAGGGGCCGGGAGAGGCCTGCTCTGATGACATCGGGGAGGTGGCCCCCACCGCGCCGCTCACCCGATCCACCCCTTCACCTCGTCCAGCGTCGGCGCCCGCCCGATCACCTTCATCGCGTCATCCACCGCCACCGCCGGGGTGCGCAGCACCCCCGCCATCACGATCTCCTTGAGATCGCTCACTCTGACCACCTCGGCGGTGTTCCCCGTCTCCGCCAGCGCCCGGCGCACGATCGTTTCGGCTTTCCTGCATTTGGCACAGCCGGTGCCGTAAACCTTGATCTGCATGGAAGGCTTCCTCACTATCGCGATAACACTAGATTGAACACATACCCGACGATCAGAATCCCCGTCGCCACGCTCCCCACGAAGATGAGGATGAGACGGGTTTGCAGCACCTTGCGCAGGATGATGCACTCGGGCAGCGACAGCCCCACCACCGCCATCATCAGCGCCAGCAGCGTGCCGACGGGCACCCCCTTGGCAAACAGCGCCTGCACCACCGGGATGAGGCCGGCGGGATTGGCGTACATCGGCACGCCGACGAGCACCGCCAGCGGCACCGACCACCAGCGCTCCGCGCCGAACGCGCCGAGCAGCCACGCCTGCGGCACGACGGCGTGCAGCACGGCGCCCACCGCGACGCCGATGAGCACGAACAGCCAGACGCGCCCAAAAATCTCCTGCACCGCCACAAACCCCAGCCGCACGCGGTCGTTGAAAGACAGGCGCTCGCGGACCTCCGCCTCCGCCCCGTCGGACATCGCCAGCACCCACGCCTCCACGTAGCGCTGCAGCCGCAGCCGGTCCACCAGCCAGCCGGTGCACAGCGCAATCGCCAGTCCGGTGCCGAGATACAGGAGTACGATGGGCCATTGCAGTGGCGTGCCTTTGAAGGTATCAAAGAGCAGCACCAGCGCGATTTTGTCCACCAGCGGCGCGGCGACGAGGAAGGTGAAGGTGGCGCCCAGCGGCACGCCGGCGGCGACGAACCCGATGAACAACGGCGCTGCCGAACAGGAGCAGAAAGGCGTCACCACCCCCAGGCCGGCGGCGAGTATCCGCGCGGTGAGCGGGTGCCGCCCGGCCAGCAGCCGGCGGGTGCGCTCCGCCGAAAACCAACTGCGCACGATGCCCATCAGGAAGACGACGAGGAAGAGCAGCATGAAGGTGTGCGGCAATTGATAGAGCAGAAACGCCGCCGCCTGCCCCCCTCGCTGCGCCGCCATCGCCTGCGCATCCGGGATGGCCGCGTTCAGACAGGCGCATCCCTCGATGATCTTGATGCTCTGCGCCTTCTCCACCGCGCGCTGATACCCGAGGACATCGTAGGTGTACCAGTCGGCGAAACGGGCGAGGTGCAGGTAGAGGTAGAGCCATCCCGCCAATCCGAGCAGCAGCAGGATCACCGTGCGCACGGTCGGCCACGCGCGCGCGCGCCGGGGGGCGGGCGTAGTGGACTGCTGGTGTTCGGCTGCCGCCGGCATGCGCGCTTCTCCGGTCAGGACGTTACTGACAGGGTAGTGGTTTCGTGAAAAACCGTCAATGCCCTGCACTCTGCCGGATAGCATCGCCTGACATGGCGGTACATTGACAAGGAGCGCCGCGCTCTATAGCATCAGGGTGTCGGCAGCAGCCTGAACGGGCGCGGGGGCGGGCCGACCGCGCGCGAGCCGGCGCGAAGACCGGCCGGATGGGAAAGACCGATGGACCGCATCTATCTCGATCACGCGGCGACCACGCCGCCGGCGACGGAAGTGCTGGACGCCATGCTGCCGGCCCTGCGGGACGTCGGGGGCAATCCCTCCAGCGTGCATGCCGTCGGGCGTGCGGCGGCGGAGCGCGTCGAGCGGGCGCGGGCGGCGGTGGCGCGGCTGCTCGGCTGCGCGCCGCGCGAGATCATCTTCACCTCCGGCGGCACCGAAGCCGATAACCTGGCCATCTTCGGCGCCGCCTACGCGCGCGAAGCGACCGGCAAGCACCTCATCACCAGCGCGGTGGAGCACCACGCCGTGCTGCGCGGCGTGGAGGCGCTGGCCAAGCGCGGCTGGGCGGTGACCATCCTGCCGGTGGACCGCACCGGCCTGGTAGACCCGGCGGCGGTGGCGGCGGCCATCCGCCCGGACACCGCCCTCGTCACCATCATGCACGCCAACAACGAGGTGGGGACGGTGCAGCCCATCGCGGAGATCGGCGCCCTCTGCCGTGCGGCGGGCGTGCTCGTCCACACGGACGCCGTGCAGACGGCCGGCCACCTCTCCACCCTGGTGGACGAGCTGCACGTGGATATGCTCTCGCTCTCCGGGCACAAGCTCTACGGCCCGCAGGGCGTGGGCGCGCTCTACCTGCGCACAGGCGCGCGCCTCACGCCGCTCATGCATGGCGGCGGCCACGAGCGGAATAGGCGCAGCGGCACGGAAAACGTGCCCGGCATCGTCGGCCTGGGCCGCGCGGCGGAGTTGGCGCTGGAAGAGATGGCGGCGGAAGCCCCGCGCCAGGCCGCGCTGCGCGACCGCCTGCTCGCCGGTCTCATGGAGCGCATCCCCGACCTCGCCATCACCGGCCACCGCACCCACCGCCTGCCGAACAATGCCAGCCTGTGCGTGAAAGGACTGGAAGGCGAGGCGATGCTCATCCACCTCGACGCCGCCGGCATCGCCGCCTCCAGCGGCTCCGCCTGCGCCTCCGGCTCGCTGGAGCCGTCGCACGTCCTCATCGCCATGGGCCTGGCCCCCGGCTACGCCCTCGGCTCCCTGCGCTTCACCCTCGGCCGGGGCACCACCGACGCGGAGATTGACGCCGTCCTCGATGCCCTCCCGGACATCGTCACCAGGCTCCGCGCGCAGGCCGCCCGCAACGGGGACACCGACGGCTGCGACTGTCTCTTCTGCGGCTCCGACGACGAAGCGTCGGCGGAAATCGCCCTCTGACCCACCCGGTCATGCCCGTGCCCGTCACCTACACGGCGCGCGGCGAGGTCGGCGCGACATGCTGCCCGTCCTCGCCGCCAAAGGCCAGGCCATCCACTCCTCCGCCTACCTGCGGGCGTTCGCGTCTGTCAAAGCGCGGGTAACCGAAGTGGGAGATGAATGAGGCCGCCGTCCCTGTCGGCGCACCTCTCCCCCTGGCCCCCTCCCCTAAGCGGGGAGGGGGAACAGACAGAAACGAATCGCACGCCGCCATCGCCGCTCAACGCCTTCCCCCTCCCTGTGTAGGGGAGAGGGCCAGAGGGAGAGGTGCGCGCCAGGGACGGCGGGAAGCATGGCGGATGCTTGGCGCCGATTTCCCCTTCGACGACGGGTGAGAGCGGGCTAGAAGTCACTCCTCACCTCCGCCATCTGCCCGGCCTTCACCGTCACCTGCGCGTTCAGCGCTTTGAAGCCCTTGATGGGCGCGGTGGCGAATGTCGTGGTGATGTCGCGGCCCGTCGGGTTGTTGAGGCGGAAGATGCCGGTGGCCGCGTCCCACTGCACCACCTGCACGAAGAGCGCGGGATCGCAGGTGGCCACGTTGCCGGCGAAGAACTCGGCCGTCGCGTCGGCGTTCAACGGCACCATGCCGCGGCCCTGATAGAGGCCGAAATACTCCAGCCGCGGGCGGTCGCTGCGCCAGAGCGCGGCGGGGCAGCGCGGGTTGAGGCCGCTGATGACCAGCGGCACGTGATCCGGCAGCGGCCCGCCGGCATTCGTCACCGTGCCGGCGAGGGCGCCGTCCTGCGCGGTGCAGTGCGCGGTGTGGGCGATGTCGTCGAGCGCGCCGCGGGTGAGGGTGAGGGTATAGGGAGTCTTTTCACGAAATCCCATCAGCGCCAGCGCGGCGAGGGCGCGGTCATCTACGTCGGGGTTCGTCCCCATCGCGCGCCAGTGGTATCGGCTGCCTTTGAGCTGCAGGTAGCTGACCTGGTATTCCGTGCCGGCGTAGAGCGCCAGCGTGTCCGCCGGCGGCGCGGGGAAGCCGAGCTGGCGCCCCTGCAGCCGCAGGCCGGGGGTGAGGATGATCAGCCCGCCGACGTAGCTGCCCACCGGCAGCTCGGTGACGCCTTGCAGGGTCGAAATCTTCACCGGGTCCGCGCCAGGCAGGATGAGCAGGTCGTTCTTCCCGGTGCAGGAGGCGACCACCGGGTAGAGCGCGCCTTTGATCTCCGGCTCGATGTCGCGCTTGAGGCGGATGCGCAGGTCAACGCGCAGCGCGGCGAAGTCCTCGCCCTTCGGGTTGAACGCCGTCAGCCGCCCCCAGGCATCCACGTAGTCGGTGGGGCGCACGGCGTAAGTGGGTTTGGCATCGCCGCCGACCGCCTCCCAGTGGGCGTCGAGGTAACGCGAGGTCATGTCTACCTCTTCGACGCGCACGTGGTTGCTGAAGAAGGGAAAATCGAGAATGGGCGCCACGAAGCCGTCGTTCGCGCCGTGGCGCATGGGCAGGCTGTAGCGGATGGGGCCGCTGTGCCAGCCGGTGTAGATCAGCATGGAGCCGAGCCAGTTCTGCCGGTCGCCGCAGCGCAGCCGCCAGTTGTTCGACACCGTGCGGATGCCCGGCGAGAGCACGCGCCGGCCCTTGGCGTCCGTCGCCAGCAGCATGAACTCGTGCTGCATCTCGTGCTGGCCGTCCACCAGCGCGCGGAAGCTGGTCTCCCGCGGCGTCCAGCGCCCGGCGATACTCAGGCCGTCATAGAGGAGCACCTCGGTGATGGGCGCGTCACCGCTGACGCCGATGCCCAGCCGGTAGTGGTCGCGGTGCTCCTCCGGCTTGCCGATATCCTTGTTCAGGATGCTCCAGCCGTCGAGGATCGGCCCTTCGGAGATGAAGTAGCGCACCGGGCACTCGAAATAGTGGGTGAAGCCGAAGCGGAAATACTCCATCGCCTTCGCCAGCGAGGGGGCGGGCATGATCTGCTGGAAGCCGGCCGTCGCTGCTTTGACGTCCGCCGGGCTGGTCACCTCGTGCGCGACGATGGGGATGGGGTTGGAATCGCTGAAAATCTGCCACTGGTAGGCGCCCAGCGAGTCATCCGCCAGCTTGCCGTTCGTGTCGTAGGTGTAGACGGTGAAGCCCTGGAAATGCTTCACCATCTTCGGGTGCAGCGCGCCCTTGCCGGCGCGGTGCACCGAGGTGATATGCCCGAACCATCCCAGCGAGAGCATGCGCACGGCCTGCAGCCGCCGGCCATCGGGGGTGAGCCAGGAGGGGTCGGGGTAGCGGCGGGCGCCGATGACCAGGTAGCGGCCGCCCTGAAAGTCCACCAGATCGAGGCCGGGCAGGCAGGTGAAGGTCTCATCGCTATTCGCGTCGCACTCGCGCAGGAACTGGTCCCACTCCGCCGCCGTGATGTCGGCCAGCGTCTCGGTGAAGCAGATGGCGGAGTAGCCCGCCGCCTGCGCCGCCGCGCGATATTCGGCCACCGTGCCGCTGCCGCTGCTGTAGGCGGTGCGGGCGCCGATGAGCGCCTTGAAGTAGCGCATCTCGCCGGGCACCGCCGGGTCGGGCAGCTCGTCGTAATAGGCGGTGTCGCCGCGCCAGGCGCGCTGCACGCGGTGCGCCCAGGTCGGCGGCGGCGTCGCCGTCGCCCAGTTGATGACCGGGTCATACGGCGGGTGCCGGGGCTGCTCGGGCAGCGCCACCTCGCCCTGCCCCAGGCCGTGTTTCGCGCTGGCCGCGGCGAAGGCGCGGCAGGTGCGGTCGAGCAGCGCGCCGAACTCGCTCGGACGGCCATTCGCCTCGCCGTGCAGCACGATGCCGTCAATCACGCCGGTGTTGTTCTCGCCGAGATTCGGCTCTTTCGAAAACGCATGGGTGAGGGTGTAGTAGCTGTGGATGGCGCTCACCGCCAGCCAGCCCTTGCCGGACTGGCGCACGGCGTAGAGCGTCCGGTTGTCGGTGAGGCGTTCGCCCACCTCGCTGTTGCTGACAGCCTGGTGGGTGCCGGCGGTCTTCTTGCCCCGCGCCAGCACCGTCCACGCCCTGTCCGCCACGGTGAACGGCGTGCAGGAGTAGGCGTGGTCCCAGCGCATCACGTTGATGGGGTAGAGCACGCTCTTCACGCCCTTCACCAGCGGGGAGCGCCCGGTGATCTCGCCGGCGGCGTAGGCGCCTTTCGTCTCGGCGTCATCGCGCAGCTGCTGGGTGACGTAGGCGGCGCCGTAGCGTTTGAGGAAGCGGTTGTACACCTCCGCGTAGGCTTCGCCGAATTCGCTCATGGCCGGCTGCAGGATCACCCCGCCGCCGGCGGCGATATAGTCATGCACCAGCGCCAGGTTGTCATCCAGCGGCGCCAATCGCTCGCCGCCCACCTGGTACTGCTCGCCGGCGAAAGGCAGGCGGGTGAGGATCATCACGCCGAATTGCCGCAGGTAGTCGGCGGAGAGCCGGTTCGCGTAGGAGGCCGCGGTGACGCGGTAGCCGGCATCGGTCAACTCTTTCTCGTAGGCGTTATCGAGCAGGCCGTCATCGCTGAGCACGAGCAGGGAGATCGGTGCGGCGCAGGCCATGCCGGCGGCGAGCATCCCGGCGAGGAGAAGGATGAGCTTCATGGGGACACCTCCAGGAGAACGTTACTGTTTTTGACGTTCAGGCGTGGAGATGGTTTCGCCATCGCGTGAGAGCCTGTCGGCAATCAGCACGACGGCCGTGCCGCGCGCCCGCGTACAGATGAGGGTTGCCGCCGCCGCGCCGGTCAGCTTCAGCTTCGGCCGCAGTGCCTCGGGGGTGAGGGGGAAGCCGCGCTTTTTGATCTCGACACGGCCGATGCGGCGCGCGGCGAGGCCGGCGTTCAGGCGCTTCAGGCTCCAGGGGATGATCTCGCGTACCTGAAAGCCGGTGACAAACGGCGAGGTGACGGGCGCCTCGCCGGTGAGATACGCGATATCGGGATCAATGCGACGCAGACCGAGCTCTCCCGCGAGGCGGCGGAGCAGGCCGGCGCGAATCACGGCGGCATCGGGTTCGTAGAGATAGGCGCCAATCTCGCCGAGGGCATCGGAGGAGGGACCGACATCGGTCAATGCTGCCCCGGCGGGCAAGACGGTGGCGCGGCGCGCGACGGCGTGGAAGTCACCCAGCCAGAGGACGGCTTCCTTGCACTCGCCGTGCAGCGAGATGACCTCCACCTCGGCGTCAATCTCCGCGAAATCGAGCGCGGGAGAGACCGTGATCGCCACGCGCGGACAATAGCGCGTCAACGCGAGACACCACGACAGCGGCGGCGCGTACGCCTCCGGTCGCCGCGCCGCTGCCCGCGCTGCTCGCCGGCTGGGATCAATGAACATGCCACCATCCGCCAGCAGCCCGCAAAAGGGCATGAGCGCCAGGCCGTCTGGTATGAAGGCCGTCACATCGGCATGAATAAAAGTCGCCGCCCCCTCTCCCCCTGGGAGAGGGGGGTGGGGGTGCGGGATCGCCTCCAGATTCGCTCTCGCCAGCTCCAGCGCCAGCGCATCCTGCTCTACCGCGACCGCGCGCCGCGCGACGGCGGCCAGCGCCAGCAGATCGCCGCCGATGCCGCAGCAGAGGTCCAGCACCAGCGGCAGGCCGGCGAAACGCCGCGCGACGTGCGCCGCCACCGCCTCGGACGACGCCATCTCCAGCCCGTCGCGGGTGAACCACATCGCCCCGGCGTTGCTGAACTTCGCCGCCGCTTTCCGCCGCAGGCGCGTCAGTTCCAGCGCCGCGGCCACCAGGCCGGCGGGATACGCCCGGCGGTAGCGCTCCAGCAGCGGGAGCGCTTCGCCCGGCGGTTCGGCCGCGACGCGGGCGAGGAGTTCACGGCCGGCGTCGGCGCGGAGCGCGTGGAATTGTTCCAGTGTTATCGGCATAGGATGGAATGGGGCGGCCCCCGGGAGTTGCGGAGCATGTACTGGGGCCGCGGCGTTGTACTCCGCACGCGTGCTCTCACCCTGTCGTTGAACACAGAGCGTGCCAACGCGTGCGGAGTACAACGCCGCGGCCCCAGTCTGGGCGGCCCGGATAGCGCGCCGCCCCGGCGTCAACCGGGGCGGCGTGGGGCGTCAGCAGCGACGCCGATCAGATGTCGGCCTCTTCGGTCGGCGGATGCGGCTCGTCGTCGAAGGCGAAATCGTCGGTCATCTCGTCGCCGAGGGTGCCGAAATCTTCGTCCTCCTCCGTCTCCGCGTCCTCCCCTTCGATGCTGAAGGCCTGGGCCAGCTCCGCGGCGTCGGCTTCGGCATGGCGCATGTCGAGATCGGACTCTTCCAGCAGGCGCTCGACGAAGTCCTGTTCGGCGCCGCCCATCTCCGTCTCTTCCAGGTGGATTTCACCGCCGGGCGAGAGCACCTTCATCTCGCGGTAGCGATCCATGCCGGTGCCGGCGGGAATGAGCCGCCCGATGATGACGTTCTCCTTCAGGCCCACCAGGTGGTCCACCTTGCCCTTGATGGCGGCTTCGGTGAGCACGCGCGTGGTCTTCTGGAACGACGCCGCTGAGAGGAAGGAGTCCGTCGCCAGCGAGGCCTCGGTGATGCCGAGCAGCACCCAGTCGGCGGCGGCTTCGCCCCCGCCCGCCTCGCGGATGCGGCGGTTCTCATCCTCGAAATCGAAGCGGTCGGTCACCTGGCCCGGCAGGAACTCGGTGTCGCCGGCCTCCGTCACCTTGCGGCGGCGGAGCATCTGGCGCACGATCACCTCGATGTGCTTGTCGTTGATATCCACGCCCTGGCTGCGGTAGACCTTCTGAATCTCCTGCACCAGGTATTCCTGCACTTCGCGCGGACCGCGCATGCGCAGCAGCTCCTGCGGGTCCAGCGGGCCTTCGGTGAGCGCCTGCCCCGCGCGAATCTGATCGCCGGCTTCGACGCGCAGCGCGCCGCGATACGGCACCATATAGCGGGTTTCCAGCATCACCGCGCCCACGCCCGCCTGCCGCAGCTTCGCCACGATGGGCGGGGTCAGCTCCTTGCCGGCCTCCACCAGCACGTCGCCGCTGTTCGGGTCGGTCACCGGCTGGCCGAGCAGCTTGCCGATGATCGCCTCTTCGGGCTGCAGCGGCTGCTCGGAGTGCACCACCACCATCTTCCCGCCGCCGGAGGTGTCAATCTTATCCACCACCCCGTCCACGTCGGTAATGATGGCCTGGCCCTTCGGTTTGCGCGCTTCGAACAGCTCGACGACGCGCAACAGACCGGAGACCTGGTGCTCCATCACCTTCACCATCTTCTGGATCTGCTTCACGCGCTCGCGCTCGGAGATTTCCGTGCTGAGCTGCACCAGGCCGCGGTTCACGTCATCCAGGATGAGCTGGAGCGTGCGCACCCGCTGGTCCTTCACGTTGGCGACGCCCGCCAACTGCGCGCCGGCGACGCCGCCGGTATGGAAGGTGCGCATGGTGAGCTGCGTGCCCGGCTCGCCGATGGACTGCGCGGCGATGATGCCCACCGCCTCGCCGATCTCCACCGGGCGTCCCGTCGCCATGTCGCGCCCGTAGCAGTGGCCGCAGACGCCCTGCCGCAGCTCACAGGTGAGCGGCGAGCGGATGGGCACCTTGCCGGTGGCCAGCCCGCCGGTGGTGCGCAGGCGGCGTTCCACTTCCTGCACCAGCGCGAGCTGCGCCGCGGTGGCCTTCTTCTCCGCCGGCACCAGCACCTTGCGGGTGAACGGATCCACCAGCGCCTCCGCCAGCGTGGCATGCGCGCGGGCTTTGCGGGCGAGCTCGCGGAACTTATCCACGTCGCCGGCGATGCGCCGGATGGTCATCAGCGGCGATTCCAGCTCCGTGCGCGCGTGCACCGCCCCGCAATCCTCGCAGATGGCCACTTCGAAGACCTGCGTGCCGCAGTGCGGGCATAACTGATTGGCGATGGCTTCTTCCAGCCGCAGCGCCCACGCGTTGTCCTCATCCTCGTCGCCGGCGTCGGCGGCGGCCTCCTCCGCCGCCATGTCGTGCGCCTCGCCGTCAGCGATCAGCTCGATCGGCTCGTCGGCGATGACGTCCGCCGGCTCGGCCTCTTCGCTCACCGCGGTTTCGACATCCGGCGCTTCCAGCGCCACGCCCTCTTCCGGCGCGGCGAAGAGCACGTCGCCATCGCCGAGACCGGCGAACAGGTCTTCCGCCTGGCGAACGGCCTGCTCTTCGGGCGTTTCCTCCGGGACCGGCCGCGCGGCGTGCGCGAGGTGGTGCATCGCTTCGCGATACTCCACCTCGGTGATGGTCGCCGCGCAGGCCGGGCAGTGCCAGGCGCGCGCCATCGGCCCTTCGCAATCCGGGCAGGCCGGCAGCGCCGTATGGCTGATCTCCTGGTTGCGCCGGAGAATCAGCCGGCCGGTGAACGGGTCGTGGATATCGCGCAGCGCGGTGCGGCCGTCAATGCGGCGCTCCAGCGGCTCGATTTCCTTCGTCTCGCGGATGGTGCCCACCTCGATGCCGTTGAAGGTGCCGCAGTCAAGGTCGCGGATGATGACATCCTGCGCCACGTCCACCATGCGCCGGGTGAGGTAGCCCGCGTCCGCGGTGCGGAGCGCGGTGTCCGCCAGCCCCTTGCGCGCGCCGTGCGTGGACACGAAATATTCCAGCACGCTCAACCCCTCGTGGAAGTTCGAGGTGATGGGCAGGTCTTCGATGAAGCGCCCGGACGGGTCGGTCATCAGGCCGCGCATCCCCGCGAGCTGCACGAGCTGGCGGGAGGAGCCGCGCGCGCCGGACTGCGCCATCATCATCAACGGGTTGAACGGGTCCAGCGACCGCGCGATGGCCTTCCACATGTCTTCCGTCGCGGAGGACCACAGCTCGCAGACTTTCTGCGAGCGCTCGCCGTCGCTCATGACGCCGCGCTGGAAGTAGTCGTTCTGCTGCGCCACCGCGGCTTCCGTGCGTTGGATGATCTGGGCGCGGTCCACCTGCGGCACGTCCATGTCCGTCATGGCAATCGAGATGCCGGCGGTGGTGGCGAACTTGAAGCCCAGCTCTTTCAGGTCGTCCAGGAGCTGCACGGTGCGGCCGTGCCCATACGCCTCGTAGCAGTGGCGGATGAGCAGCGACATCTCTTCGTTGTCCACCACGCGGTCCACGAACTGCAGCTTCGGCGGCAGGATCTGGTTGAAGATCACGCGGCCGATGGTGGTGGTGACCAGCGTGCCGAAGATGCGCACCGTCACTTCGGCGTGCAGGTCCACCAGCCCGGCATGGTAGGCGAGAATCGCCTCTTCCGCGTTCGGGAAGACCTTGCCGTAGCCTTTGACCTTCTTCGTGCCCTTCTGCGTCATGTAGTAGGCGCCCAGCACCATGTCACGGTTCGGCGTCATCACCGGGCGGCCGTGCGCCGGCGAGAACAGGTTCTCCGTGGACATCATGAGGATGCGCGCTTCCACCTGCGCGGTGGTGGACAGCGGCACGTGCACCGCCATCTGGTCGCCGTCAAAATCCGCGTTGAAGGTGGAGCAGACGAGCGGATGCAACTGAATCGCCTTGCCGTCCACCAGCACCGGCTCGAAGGCCTGGATGCCCAGGCGGTGCAGGGTGGGCGCGCGGTTCAGCAGCACCGGGTGATCGCGGATGACTTCTTCCAGCGCATCCCACACCTCGGACTTCATCCGCTCGACCATCTTCTTCGCGGTCTTGACGTTATTCGTGTGGCCCTTCTGCACCAGCCGCCGCATGACGAACGGCTTGAAGAGCTCGAGCGCCATCTCCTTCGGCAGGCCGCACTGGTGCAGGCGCAGGTGCGGGCCGACGACGATCACCGAGCGGCCCGAATAGTCCACGCGCTTGCCCAGCAGGTTCTTGCGGAAGCGCCCGTCCTTGCCCTTGAGCATGTCGGAGAGCGACTTCAGCGGGCGGTTATTGCTGCCCGTCACCGGGCGGCTGCGCCGGCCGTTGTCAATGAGCGCGTCCACCGCCTCCTGCAGGAGGCGTTTCTCGTGGTTGATGATGGACTCCGGCGCGTGCAGGTCCTTGATCTTCTTCAACCGGTTGTTGCGGTTGATGATGCGCCGGTAGAGATCGTTCAGGTCGGAGGTGGCGAAGCGCCCGCCGTCGAGCTGCACCATCGGGCGCAGTTCCGGCGGGATCACCGGGATGGCGTCCATGATCATCCACTCCGGGCGATTCTTCGACTTGCGGAACGCCTCGACGATCTCGAGCTGCTTGACGGCGCGCACCCGCTTGGGTCCGGTGGTCTCGCGGATGATGGTGCGCAGCCGGCGGCTCTCCTCCTCCAGATCAATCTGCTTGAGCAGCGTCTTAATGGCGTCGGCGCCCGTCTGCGACTTCAACAGCGTACGGCCGGACTCGTGGCGCAGCACCACGCGGATGCCGCTGGTCTGCCCGCCCTCTTCATCCGCCGCCGCCAGCTCGTTCTCCTCCCCCTCGTGCAGGCACACGAACAGGTCCACTTCCTCGGTGAGGTTGGAGAGGGAGCGGTGCTCCGGCTCGGTGAGGAGCTGCTTATGCGTGAGCGAGCCGACGAGGTCGAGCTGCGGGCCGAGCAGCAGTTTCAGCGCGGCATCCAGGTCCGCCTTGCGCTCCTCCACCGCCTTGCGCTCGTACTCCATCCGCTCGGTGCGCCCCGCCTCCAGCTTGTTGCGCTCGGCCGGGCTCAGCTCCGGGTTGGCCTCGAGCTCTTCCCGGAACTGCTCCTCGATCATCGCGAGCTGTTCTTGCACCTGGTCGTCCAACTCGCCCTTGCGCTCTTCCACCGCCTGGATGATGCGGCCGGCGTTCGCCGCCAGCAGCTCGCTGTCCACGCGCGTGACGATATAGGAGGCGAAATACAGCACCTTCTCCAGCGGGCGCGGCGACAGGTCGAGCAGCAGCGACATCGGGCTCGGCACGTTCTTCAGATACCAGATGTGCGCCACCGGCGCCGCCAGCTCGATGTGCCCCATGCGCTCGCGCCGCACCTTCGCGCGGGTGACTTCCACGCCGCAGCGATCGCAGGTAATGCCGCGGAACTTGATCTTGCGATACTTGCCGCAGTGGCATTCCCAGTCGCGGGTGGGGCCGAAGATGCGCTCGCAGAACAGGCCGTCCGGCTCCGGTTTGAAGGTTCGATAATTGATCGTCTCGGGCTTCTTCACCTCGCCCCGCGACCAGCGGCGGATTTCCTCAGGCGACGCCAGCCCCACACGGATTTGGTCAAAGTTCGTGGTATCTACCACACCACACCTCGCTTCTTCTCTCAGTTACGCTCTCGCACGACAGCGGGGGAGAGCCCGGCGCCCGCGGGCGCCGGGCCGGCATCTCAACTCATATACCGCCCGCCGGAGCGCGCCCCTTCTTCGTCCTCCAGCTCGAGGTCAATCTGCTCGGCCTCGGCGGTCTCCACCTGGATCTGCAAGCCGAGTGACTGCAGCTCCTTGATGAGGATCTTGAACGATTCGGGGATGCCCGGCTCGTTGATATTCGCGCCTTTGACGATGGATTCGTACGTCTTCACGCGGCCCATGACGTCGTCCGACTTGATGGTGAGGATCTCCTGCAGCGTGTGCGCCGCGCCATACGCCTCGAGCGCCCACACCTCCATCTCGCCGAACCGCTGCCCGCCGAACTGCGCCTTCCCGCCCAGCGGCTGCTGGGTGACCAGGCTGTAGGGGCCGGTGGACCGGGCGTGAATTTTGTCGTCCACCAGGTGGACGAGCTTCATCATGAAGGCGTACCCCACGGTGACGGGCTGGTTGAACGGCTCGCCGGTGCGGCCGTCGTGGAGCAGGCACTTGGCGGTGTGCTCGCTGTAGCCGATGCGGTCGTTCACGCGCTGGCGCAGCTCCTCCGCCAGCCAGGCGATCTGCTGGGCCTCGTCAGCCGCCGCCCACGCATCGAGCGAGACGCCGCGCACGGTGACGAGCTTGAACGGCTCGTCGTCGGCGATGCTCTCGCGCACCAGCCGTGCCGCGTCCGCCAGGTGGGCGCCATACTGCGCGTCGGCCTCGCGCAGCAGGCCTTTCAGCCCCTCCAGGTCCAGCCGCGTGATCTCGGCGATGAGCCGGTCGGCGGTGAGCTCGCTGCCGTAGTCAAGACCCGGCAGCGCCAGGTCCTCCCGCAGGTAGCGCGAGAGGACGATGCGGCGGCGCCGCTGCAGGGTGAGCGCCAGATAGGTGAGGATCTCGTCCTCGTGCGCCCCCTCGAAGATCGGCGTCTCGAAATGGCAGCCCAGCTCGCGCGCCACCACCCCGAGGTGCGTCTCCATGATCTGCCCGATATTCATGCGGGACGGGACGCCCAGCGGGTTCAGGATGATATCCACCGGCGTGCCGTCCGGCATGTGCGGCATATCTTCCAGCGGGAGGATCTTCGCCACCACGCCTTTGTTGCCGTGGCGCCCGGCCATCTTGTCGCCTTCCATAATCTTGCGGCGCTGGGCGATGAAGACGCGCACGAGCTGGTTCACGCCCGGCGACAGCTCGTCGCCCGGCACGCGGCTCACTTCGCCGCCGCAGCGGTCGCAGTAGTTGCGGGTCTCCGATTTGCCGAGTTGATACTCCGCGCCGCAGCGATCGCAGACGGATTTGATGCGCGAGAAGCGCTTCACGTCCACGACTTTGCCCTTCTCGCCATGCGGCACGCGCAGCGAGGTGTCGCGCATCTCCGCCGCTTTCTCGCCGAAGATGGCGCGCACGAGCTTTTCCTCGGAGGTGAGCTCTTCCTGGCCCTTCGGCGCGACCTTGCCCACCAGGATGTCTTCCGCCACCACCTCGGCGCCGATGCGGATCACGCCGTCTTCATCGAGGTCGCGCAGCGCCTCGTCGCCGACGTTCGGGATGTCGCGGGTGATCTCCTCCGGCCCCACCTTCGTCTCGCGCGCCTCGATTTCGTACTTCTCGATATGGATCGAGGTGTAGACATCGTCGCGGCGCAGGCGTTCGCTGAGGATGATGGCGTCCTCGTAGTTATAGCCTTCCCAGGACATGAACGCCACCAGGATATTGCTGCCCAGCGCCAGATGGCCTTCGCTCGTGCACGGGCCGTCCGCCAGCGGCTGCCCCGTGCTCACGTACTGCCCCGGGCGCACCAGCGGTTTCTGGTGAATGGACGTCGCCTGGTTGGAGCGCAGGAAGTTGAGCAGCCGGTACCGGTCCACGACGCCCTGTTCCAGCACGCGCACGGTGAGCGCCGGCTCCAGCGCGCAGATGCGCGCGGCCGCCTCGCCGTCAATCACGCCGCCGGCAGGCACCAGCACCGCGCCGGTGGCGGGGTCGGCGATATCGTCGAGGGCGATCCGGCCGTGCACCTGCTCCGGCGTCGGCGCCGCCAGCGTGTGGCGGCGGTCGGGGCGCGTCACCTCGATGCGCGCGGCATCCACGTGGGTGATGAGGCCGGCGGCGCGGGCGACGATCACCGCGCCGGAGTCCTGCGCGGCGCGATCTTCCAGGCCGGTCATCACCAGCGCGGCGGAGGTGCGCACCAGCGGCACGGACTGCCGCTGCATGTTCGAGCCCATCAGCGCGCGGTTGGCGTCGTCGTTCTCCAGGAACGGGATGAGGCAGGTGGCCACCGAGACCGTCTGCTTCGGCGAGACGTCCATGTAGTCAATCTCGTCCGGCGTCACCCGCGGGTAGGAGGAGCGGTGGCGGCAGATCACCCGGCCGTCGGGATCGGGGATCAGCGCGCCGTCGTCGCCCACCGGCGTGGTCGCCGGCACGATGTGATGCCCTTCTTCCTCATCCGCGGTCAGGTAGGCGATCTCATCCGTCATCCGCCCCTTCACGATGCGCCGGTAGGGCGTCTCCAGGAAGCCGTAGCGGTTCACGCGGCCATACACGGCCATCGAGCCGATGAGGCCGATGTTCGGGCCTTCCGGCGTCTCGATGGGACAGATGCGGCCGTAGTGCGAGTGGTGCACGTCGCGCACTTCCAGCTTCGCGCTCTGCCGGCTCAGCCCGCCCGGACCCAGCGCGGAGAGGCGCCGCTTGTGGGTGAGCTCGGCCAGCGGATTCGTCTGGTCCATGAACTGGGAGAGCTGCGAGGAGCCGAAGAACGACTTGATCGCCGCGGTAATCGGTTTCGTGCTGATGACCGCCTGCGGGGTGACGTGTTCGGGATCGAGGCTGGTCATGCGCTCGCGGATAATGCGCTCCATGCGCAGGAAGCCGAGGCGGAACTGGTTTTGCAGCAGCTCGCCCACGCTGCGGATGCGCTTGTTCATCAGGTGGTCAATCTCGTCCACCGACGTCGCCGGATCGTCCCCGTTCAACCGCAGCAGGTAGCGGATGATGGCGATCAGGTCTTCCTTGGTGAGGACGGTGATCGTCTCCGGGGTGGTGACGCCCAGCTTCTTGTTCAGCATGTAGCGGCCCACGCGCGCCAGATCGTAGCGGCGCGGATCGGAGAAGATGCCGGACAAGCGCTGGCGCGCGAGCTCCGGGGTGACCGGATCGCCGGGACGGTCGCGGCGGTAGATGTCAATCAACGCCTGGTCTTCGCCGCGGGTGGGATCCTTCTCCAGCGTCGCTTCGATGAGCGGGCTGACCTCGACGAGGGTGACGCGGGACAGCGCCAGCGCGCCGATGCGGCGGGCGACCTCGCGCTCGATGCGCGCGCCCTTTTCCACCAGCACCTCGCCGGTGCTCTCATCCACGATATCCATCCACGCGCGCTTGCCCACGAGCTGGTCGCTCGTCGGCTCGCTCAGCTCCAGCGGCTGGCCGAAGAGGGCGAGCAGATCGCTGTCCGACGTGGTGGGAATCGCGTCTTCGCCCGGCACGGTGTTGATGGCGTGCATGGCGCGCAGCAGCGTGGTCACCGGGAAGCGATGCGTCTGGCCGATCTTCACCGAAATCACGCCGTTGGCGTCGGTATCGAAATCCAGCCACGCGCCCTCGCTGGGGATCACCTGCGCGCTGTAGAGGATACGCCCGGAATAGTCAATGTTGTCCTTGAAGTAGACGCCCGGCGAGCGCGCGAGCTGGCTCACCACCGCGCGCTCGGCGCCGTTGATGATGAAGGTGCCGTGCTCGGTCATGATCGGCAGGTCGCCGAGGTAGACCTCCGACTCCTTCACTTCGCCCGTCGCGGTGTTCAGCAACTGCACGCGCACCTTCAGCGGCGCCTCGAAGGTGGCGTCGCGGTCGCGGCATTCGTCAAGGGAGTATTTCGAGTCGCCGATGGTATACTCCCCGAAGGACAGCCGCAGCGTGCCGGTGAAGTCCTCGATGGGGGAGAAATTGTCAAACAACTCGCGGAGCCCTTCCCGGACGAACCAGAGGTAGGAGCTCAACTGAATTTCAATGAGGTTCGGGATTTGCTCGGCGTGATGAGGCCGTGCCCGTCCCTTGACGCGGATAACAGGTCGCATTGATACCTCCGCAATGGACTCGATACAGCAACGCCGGACGCCGTGACGGAGAGGACGAAGGCGCAGAGACGCGGAAAAGTGAAGTAAGGCGCGACGGGCCGCCGCGTGGCTGCTCCCGACACGCTCCACTCCACTCAACGAGGTACACTATTCAGCGCCGCTCTCGCCAAAACAACTCTGTCGCACGTCACCCGGATAACTATGCACGAAGCGTCATTATGACAGGCATCATCCGCCCTGTCAAGGGGCTCCGCCGTCTTTTTTTTCTGGCCCGCTCTCTCCCCCCACGGCATACCGCTGACACCGGCCGGCGCAGCCAGCCCGCCGCGCCGGGTTCCCGGCCTGCCGGCACGGGAACCCGGGCGCCGGACGGCCTTGTCACGCCGGCATCCCCCTGCCCGAGCAGCGATGTTAGCTTTTCGCGGGAATGCGGTACAATACAGCGTGCCGGGATCGGCAGGTGCCATGCGGCAAGAGCGCGAACGTATCTTTAGGTCTACCGGGGCGCGCCGACGCCCCGCGCGACGGGTGTGCCGGCGGCCGGACAGGACGTGCGCCCCGCCATCGGGACAACGTGTTGCTTGTGGACTTCCCCCTGTGCTATACTGACGGATAAGGTATCAGTTCATGGCTGTTCGACGATCCGCAAAAATCAAGGACCATAGCGTGCTCGGGCTTGACATCGGCACGCGCTTCATCAAAGTCGCGGAACTGCGGCTGGCGCGCGGCGCGATCGCCATCGTCAACGCCGCCATGCGCCCGACGCCGCCCGGCGTGCTGAGCAACAGCCAGATCCTCGACCCCGTCGGGCTGGGCCGCGCCGTGCGCGAGATGCTGGTGCTGAACCGCTTCGGCACGCGCAAGGCCGTGGTCTCCATCGCCGGACAGTCCTCCGTGGTCGTCCGCCCCATTGATCTGCCGAAGATGACGCGCAAGGAACTGACGCAGACGATGAAGTTTGAAGTGGAGCGCCACATCCCCTTCGCCGCCGACGAAGTCGTCATGGATTACTCCCCGCTCATCGAGCCGGAGGAGCTGCCCGAAGAAGAGGGGCAGATGAAGGTGCTGCTGGCGGTGGCGCAGGAAGAGCTGATTAACGCCTACTTGAAGATGATCAGCGTCGCCGGCCTGCAGCCGGTGGCGATGGACGTGGAAATCCTCGCCGCCGTGCGCGCGCTGGTGGATCTGCACCAGGATGAGGGCGCCTATGAGCAGACGGTGGCGCTGGTCGATCTGGGCGCGTGCAGCACCGACATCAGCATCATCACCGACGGCAACCTCACCTTCACGCGCTCCGTGCCCATCGCTGGCGACTCGTTGACCGAGGCCATCGCGGACCAGTTGGGCCGCAGCTTTGAGGAAGCGGAGGAGCTGAAAAAGGAACACGGGCGCATCTTCATTGAAGAGGGCCTGGTGCTGGGCGCCGCCGCCGAGCCCGCCCATCCCCTCGATGAGCCGATGCCCCCTGACGCGCCCGTCGCGCCGGCCGCGCCGGAGGCCGCCGAAGCCGACCCGGACCAGTTGACCTCCTTCTTCAGCAGTTTCGGCGCCGCGCCCGCGCAGCCCGCCGCGCCGGGGGCGCCCGCGCCCGCCGCCGGCGCGCCCCCCGCGGAAGCGCCCGCCAGCGGCATGTTCTCCCTGGATGATGAATTCGACGTGCCCGGCCCGCTCACCGTGGGCGGACCGCCGGCCGCGGACCCCGCCGCGCCCGCGCCCGCCTTCCAACTCGACGATGACGAGGTGGACGATGACGTCCCCTTCCCCTTCCGCCTCGAGGGCGACGGCGGGGGCGACGAGCCGGTGTCCGTGCTGCGCCTGGATGACGACGTGGATGATGAACCCGCCGTCGGCGCCCCGGTCTTCCAGCTCGATGACGCGCCGGCGGTCGGCGGCCAGGTCTTCCAGCTTGATGATGACGGCGTGGACGACGAACCGCTTTTTTTGCCCGGCGATTTGGGCCAGCCCGGCGCGGGGCAGGCCGGCCCCGCCTCCTCGCTGGACGCCGAGCCGGACGTGCCGACCTTCTCCCTCGGTGACGCGGAAGATCAGGACGCGGCGCCCCCGCCCGCCGCACCCGCTGCACCGGCAGAGCCCGCGCCCCCGGCGTTCTCGCTCGACGAGGCCGCGGAGCCCGCGCCGCCGGCGTTCACCGTCGAGCCGGAGCCGCCCGCGCCGGCGGGTGCGGCGTTCAGCGACGCGCCGCCCGCCGATGACGGCCCGCTCTTCGACCTGAGTTCCGAGTTGGAAGGGCAATTGCCGTCCTATGGCCGACCCGCCGCCCCCGCCGAGACGGAGCCGGACGAAGAGCTGTTCACGCTGCTGCCGCCCGCACCGTCCGCCGGTCCCGCGCCGGCCGTGCCCGCGGCCGATGAAGCCGCGCCCGCCTTCGACCTGGACCCCGGCGACCCGGCGCCGGCCGACCCGCTCGCGGCGTTCGCCGCGCCGCCCGCGCCGGAGCCGGAACCGGCCCCGCTGGACCTGGGCGGCGGCGCGCTGTTCGATGAATTTGGCGTGGCGCCCACCATGACCCACCTGGCTGACGACGGCGCCGGCGACGAGGGCGGTCACAGCGACGTCTTCCAGCGCCGCGTCTTCGAATCCATGCTCTCCACGCTGATGGAGATGGTGACGGAAATCCGGCGCTCGCTGGAGTACTATACGGGCCGCGAGCCGGATCATCCCATCGCCCGCATCATCCTCTTCGGCGGCACCAGCCGGCTGCCGTATCTCGCCGAATTCATCAGTCAGGAGCTCGGGCTGGAGGTCGTCATCGCCGACCCGCTGCAGCTCATTGACGTTGACGCCGCCAATCAGCCCGTGGAGTATCTCCAGGACGTCGCCCCGGCGCTGCCCGTCTGCGTCGGGCTCAGCCTGCGGGACATGATCGCGTGAGGAACACCCCATGATCAAACTCAACCTGCTGCCGGGCTATGTCCATGAGAAGGGACGCATCCGCCTCTCGATCATCATCTTCGTGATCGTCGTGGCGCTGGAAGTGGGCGTCATCCTCTGGGCCAAACAGGGCTATGACGCCCAGGCGCAATGGTTCACCAAGGATAAGGCGTATTATACGAAGCGGACCGAGATGATCAACCAGAGAATCGAGGACTCGAAGAAGCTCTCCGGTCCGTCCACGCAGTATGCCACGCTCATCACCTTTTTCTCGCGCAAGCCGGTCGTCGAATACGCCGGCGCACTCGGCGGGGTGATGAAGGCGGTGCCGGCGAAGCTGGGCAGCACCGACGCCTGGTTCGACTCCATGACCATCAATAAGAAGGACGTGACCCTCAACGGCAAGATCAAGGGGATCATGAACTTCGTGGACTTCTATTTCAAGACGAAGGACGCCGGCTTCACGGTGAAACCGGGCGACCCCGGCCCGCTGCCGTTCCCGGAAAATCCGCGCACCCAGGAGATCCCCATCACCCTCACCTGTGCGCTGGACGTGGAAATCCCCGAGACGGTGAAGGCGCCGGACGGCGTCTCGCCGTGGCCCGCGCTGTATAAGAAACGCGGCGAGGGCGCCGCGCCGGCGGAGGGCGATCCGAACGCGCCGCCGGCGGATCCCAATGCGCCACCCGCGGACCCGAATGCGCCATAGTGTGGCCGGATTGTACTGGAGGCCTTTCGCATGCGTAAGCTGAAAGCGATCTATCTGATTCCGGTCTTCTTCGTGCTGGCCATCGGGCTGGCGGCCGGCGGGTACTACATGATGATCGTGCCGCAGATGGCGAAGACGAAGACCGCGCAGGGCGAGTGGAAGAAGGCGAAAGACGCCTGCCCCACCACGAAAGAAGACGAGTGGGTGAAGGCGCTGGAACAGGAGCGCGTGGACGCCGAGAAGCTGTGGAACGACGCGCAGACCTTCGCCGCCATCCAGAATCAGATGCCCGACCTGTCCAACATGTCCGTCGTCTATACCGGCAAGCCCATCGAGGGCATCCGCGCGTGGTATGCGCTGTGGAGCACGGCGAGGGTGCCGAACGAGCTGCGGCGCTTCGCGGCGAAATTTCGCACCGGCACCGTGCCCACCTTCACCTTCGACGGCCCGCTGCTCCTGCCGGACGAGACGCTGCCGGAGGTGAAGATCTACGAAGTGGATCTCGGGAGCGAGACGCTGTGGGCCCGGGGCTATGGCGAGCTCATCAACATGCTCCAGCGGCGCACCGGGTACGGCTTCTGCCCGATGGTCATCGAACCGGCCGGCGGCGCCGTCACCGTCACCGTGCATCGCAATCACCCGCGCCACACCGTGCAGAAGCCGGTGCTCTCTATGACCTTCACCGCCAAGGGGTATGGCATGACGCGCGGGTGGGACCCGAACGGCGACAAAGCCGCGGTGGCGCAACTGCTGGAACAGGCCAGCCAGGTCTACTCCGAGCAGAAGACAGCCACCCCGAAACGTCGTCTGTCGTTCAAGGATCCCCTGTCCGCGGAGACAGACGATGTCTATGGGCAATATACGCGAGGCGAGCGACAAGAATTGCACACGGCGTGGCAATCGGAAGGCTGGTGCCCGCCGCCCAGGGTGCTGGGCTTCATCGAGGCGAAGGACGTCGAGCCGTAGGGAACTTTTCCGGGGACGGCCGTGTCTAAATGTAGGTGGGCGCCGGTAGCGCAGCGCGGGGAGAGCGCCGCCGGCATGGAGAGAGCGCAATGGGATCGAACAACGCCAAAATCGGCATTATGGCCGCGGTGTTCGTGGTGGTGTTGGGCATCGCGGTGTATTTCATCTTCGGCGCGAAGCCGGATGACGCCCCACCGTCCGGTGGCCCCTCCCCCACCGCATCCACCACGTCATCGGCGCCGCCCACGCAGGCGGCGGCGGTGCCGCAGCTCTCGCGCCCGCCCGCCCCCGTGCCGGCGGGATTGCCCGCGCCCATCGCGGCGAGTTGGAAAGACCCGTTCTCCGGCGGCCCGCCGCCGAAACCGAAGGTGACGCCGCCCCCCCCCCCGCCGGAAGTGAAAGTTTTTGACCTGCCGCCCATCGCCGCCACGCCCCACCGGCTGCGCCGCGGCAGCGGGTGGCGTCCGGGTGGCGCGGCCACCGGCGGCGCCGGGATGACCGAGCGCCCCCGCGAGGCGCCCATCGGCCGCCATGCCGGCTGGGTGTATAACAATAACGGGCAAATCTGGGCGATTTTCGAAGACAGCACCGGCGCCGCCCGCGCCGTGCGCGTCGGCGATGAAATCTCCGGGTATCGCGTGAAGGCCATCGCGCAGGATTACCTCGTCCTCACCGATGCCGACGGGCGCGACCAGACGCTGAAGCTGCAGGGGCTGGACACCTATCCCGGCAAAATGCCGGGCGTCACCATTGACGCCGCGCCGGGCGCCGCGCCCGCCGACGGCGGCCCCGTGTGGGGCGTGCAGTAGCCAAAATATGTCCGAACGAGGGCGATTGCCGAACCGTCGCCCGTATGCTAGTATTAGCAACGGGTACAAATGGCCGTGAGGCCACGCGTGAGACACGCGTGAAAGGAGACGCACATGAGCCGCGTGATGACCTGGGCATTGCTCTGTGCCATGCTCTGCGGGCTGGCGGGCGCCGCCATGGCTCAGCAGATTTTCGTGGGGGGCGATCCGGCGACGATGAAAATGGATGTCTACCTGCGCGACGCCGACCTGCCGGAAGTGCTGGCCGCGCTGTTCAACTCAACCGACGATAAATACCAGCTCAGGCTGGGCGAGGGCGTCGTCGGCCGCATCGCGCGTCTCCAGTTTACCGCTACCCCCTTTGAGGAAGCGCTCGATACCATTCTCGGCCCCGAATACAGCTACACGAAGACGAAGAGAGAGAACGGCACGACGCTCTATACCATCGCCGGGAGAAATTCCGGCGCCGCTCGCCCCACCGGCGGCATGGTGATGAACGCGCCGCCCGCGGATGATCCCATCACCCCGTCCGCCAGCAATCTGGGCACCGGCGCGCCGGCGAAAACCACCGGCGCCGGCTTCCCGTCATTGACCTATTTCACCAAGCCGACCACCAGCACGACGGGCACGACCGCCACCGGCACCCCGGGCACCACCACCACCGAAGCGGCGACGGAAGAGTTGGCGGTCGTGAAGATGATCGGGATCAACTACCTCGACCTCGAATCCATCTGTGACGCGCTGGGCGGCACCTCCATCGCCCTCTTCAATCAGGGGAATTACGGTGGGGGCACCAGCGGTACCGGCGGCACGCGCTCCAACCGTTACAACGACAATTACAACGACCCCTACTACAATAATAACAATAATAGTAACAATTACAACAACAATAACTACAACGATAATTATAATACCCGGAACACCCGCACGACGAATACGCGCAACACGCGCACGTCGAACCGGAATTACGATTACTGATCGCCAACCGTCTCGCACCCCCGGATGCGCGGTGTGCCGTCCGGGGGTGCGTCGGTCGCCTGGTCGAGGGGAAGCAGCCATTGCGTGCTGATTAAGAAAGCCCGTAGCAGGAAAGAATGGATGTAATGGCGAATCGTGACCGCGGACCCCTGACATCACAGCCTGATATCACACCCTGGGAGGACCAGTAGCATGCGCAACACCCATCTCACTCAGAGTTGGGGCTTTCTGGCGGCCATAGGAATCTGCTTGGCGCTGGCTTGCTCTCCGGGCGCCGTGCGCGCCGTGCAGGGCGCGGCCCCCACGGAGTCAACGATCATTGACAAAGTGGTGGTGCGCAACCTGCCGTTCAATGATGTCGTCAGAATGCTCGCCATGCAGAGTGGCCTCCGCCTGGTGATGCGGGTGGATAATGACACGCCGATCACGCTGAATTTCCCGAATCCGACGCCGGTCGAGGAAATCCTCAAAGCTGCGACGTCCGCGGTTGATCTGGAGTTCTGGAAAAACGACGATACCTACATCATCGGCAAGCGCGCGGTGATCATTGATCCCGAGCCGCTTGATCGCCAACCCGCCTCGCCGCCGGCCGATAATCAACACCTGCGCGTCGCCACCCCCGTGCCGCCCCCCGCGCCGCGCGCCGTCGAGCCGGCGCAGCCGACGCCCGCGCCGGCGAAGATCGTCTCCATCACCCGGCGCCTTGACCTGAAGCACCTGTCCGGCCGTGAAGCGGCCTGGATGTTCGGCGTGCCCGGCATCTCCATGCGCGATAATCAGCCGAAGCGGCGCATTATGAAAACGCGCATTGAGACGGTCCTCAATCCACGCAAGCCTATCGTGCGCGCCGACAGCGCCAGCGCCTACTCGGGTGGCTACGGCTATGGCGACACCTACGCCTCGCCCGCCCTGCCCACCGTGGGCAGCCGCAACGCGGCGGGCGCCAGCGCCACCGACGGCCGGCAGATTTTCGGCCCGGGACCCGGCCAACCCGCGCAGCCGGGGCAGCCTGCCCAGCCGGTGCCCCCCACGACTCCGGTCACTCCGACTGATCCGACTGCCACGAACGCCGGCGCCGGCGGCCTCGCGGGCTTCCTGCCGAGGGGCATTGATCCCGCGAACATCATCGGGCTGATCGGCCTCAACGCGCTGTTGGTGAAAGCCACCGGCGCCACGGTGGAAGAAGCCGAAGAGGCCATCAATCAGCTTGAGCAGCTGCTGAAGCTGCTCGACCAGCCGGTGAAGCAGGTCATCGTCGAAGTGATGTTCGTGAAGATGGAAGTCAAGGATGCCATGTCCATCGGCTCAAGCTGGGAATTCGCCGGCCTGCCGCTCTCCATCACCTCGATAAACGGCGGCGCGGAAGGCAACTTCGGCATGCGCTACATCAAGGGCAACCTGAAACTGCAGCTGGCCACCCTGATTACCAACACCCGCGCCAAGGTGGTGAACGCCCCGCGCGTGGTCGTGCAGAACGGCGGCAGCGCCTCCATCCATATGGAAGACAGCATCCCCTTCATCATCGTCAGCCAGGAACAAGACGTCTTCGGCCGCTCCTTTGAAACGCCGGAAGTGGAGATGCAGACCTTCGCCCAGGGGCTGGACGTGAATGAAGTCACCATCCACCCGGACAACTCCGTCACCCTTGACGTCACCCCGGTGCTGGAAGCGCCCGGCGCGGGCGTGGGCATTCCGGGCGGCGGCGGCGAAGTCCTCGGCGGCTCCAGCGCGGAAATCCAGACCATCGTCCGCGTGAAGAACGGCGAGACGATCATGATGGGCGGCTTCGTGAGCAAGAACGAGACGATGGGCGGTCAGCGCGACCCGCTGCTCGCCAGCCTCCCGGTCCTCGGCCCGCTCTTCTTCCGGAACAACTCGCACAGCACCAACAGCACGGAAATGCTGGTCTTCGTGACTCCGACGATCATGGAAGAAGACACCACGAACTTCGAAGGCATGGCCACCCTGCCGCCGTTGTTCTAACCGCGTATGCGCATATACCGCGCAACGGGGCAGGCCGCGGGGCCTGCCCCGTTTGCGTGTCCTCCGGCGACAGATAGTCACCGTCTGGAACAGGGCGAGAGCCCGGCCGGGTATAGGATAGCTTGCCGATATGCGGCCGGGCCGGGGAGGGCGCCGCCTTGCCGCCCGTACCGCGCGCCCGCCCATGCACCGCGCCACTGTTGCACACGCGCGTCCCGTCCGGTGGTATAATATCCGCCGGTTTCACCCATGGATACACGGACGCTGCGATTACTGGAATACGATCGGGTGCGGGCGCGCGTGCGCGAGCACGCGGCGTCGTCGCTCGGCCAGGCGCTGGTGGAGCGCCTGAAGCCGGCGCGTGACCCCGCGCTGGTGCGCGCGCGGCTGGCGGAGACTTTCCAAGCGCGGCGCATGCTGGCGGAGGTCGGCGAGGCGCCCTTCGGCGGGCTGCATGACCTGCGCGACGCCATCCGCCGCGCGGAGAAGGGCGGCGTGCTCACCGCCGCCGAACTGCTCGACCTCGCGGAGGCCGCCGCCTGCTGCCGCCGCCTGCGCCGCTATGTGCGCGACGGCGAGGCGCCGCTGCTGCTGCATCAGGCGCACCTGCTCGGCGACTTCACGGCGCTGGAGAGCGCCATCGAGCGCGCCATCGCCCCGAACGGCGACGTGGTGGACGCCGCCAGCCCCGCCCTCGCCCAGGCCCGCCGCCGCGTGAAAGCGCTGCACGACGAGCTGCAGCGCGAACTGCACCGCCTCATCACCGCGCCGTCCGTGGTGGAACTGCTGCAGGAGCCGATCATCACCCAGCGCAACGGCCGCTTCTGCGTGCCGGTGCGCGCGGAGGCGCGCAACGCTTTCCGCGGCATCGTGCACGATCTCTCCGCCAGCGGGCAGACCGTCTTCATGGAGCCGCTCACCGTGGTGGAGCTCGGCAACGACCTGCGCGAGGCGGAGCGCCAGGAGACTATCGAGATCGAGCGCGTGCTGGCGCTGCTCTCCGGCATGGCCGGCACGGCCGCCGCCGCGCTGCTGGAGAGCCTGGAGGCCGCCGCGCGGCTGGATGCCATCTTCGCCCGCGCGCGCTACGCCCGCGAGACCGACGCCGCTGAGCCGGAGCTGAACACCGACGGCATCATTGACCTCATCGCCGCGCGCCACCCGCTGCTGGGCGCGGACGCCGTGCCCATTGATATCGCCCTCGGCGCCGATGGCCGCGGCACGCTGCTGATCACCGGCCCCAATACCGGCGGCAAGACCGTCACGCTGAAGACGGTGGGCCTGCTCACCGCCATGGCGCAGAGCGGCCTGCACATCCCCGCGCGCCACGGCTCACGCGTGGCGCTCTTTGACCAGATTTTCGCCGACATCGGCGACGAGCAATCCATCGAGCAGAGCCTCTCCACCTTCTCCGGACACATGACGAACATCGTGCGCGTGGTGCAGGACGCCGGGCCGCGCGCGCTGGTGCTGCTCGACGAGATCGGCGCCGGCACCGATCCCGCGGAGGGCGCGGCACTGGCGAAGGCGATCCTGCTGGCGCTGCAGTCGCGCGGCTGCCGCACCATCGCCACCACGCACTACGGCGAGTTGAAGGTCTTCGCGCAGAGCACGGAGGGGTTCCTCAACGCCAGCGTGGAGTTCGACCCCGAGACGCTGCGCCCCACGTATCGCGTCATCGCCGGCCTGCCCGGCAGCAGCAACGCGCTCCATATCTCACAGCGGTTGGGGCTGCCGAAGCCGATCATCGCTTCCGCGAAGGCGCTGATGGGCGAGGCGCCGCAGGCGCTGGAGCAGGTGCTCAAGCAGGCGGAAGGCGTGCGACGCGCGCTGGACCGCGAGCGCACCGCCGCCGCGCAGGCGCGCACGCAGGGCGAGGCGGACGCCGCGCGACTGCAGCGCGCGCTGCAGGAGTTCGAAGCGCAGCGCACCACGGCGCTGGCCGCCGCCCGCGAAAAGGCGCGGGCCATCGTGCAGCAGGCGCGCGCGGACGCCAACGCCCTGCTCGACGAACTGAAATTGGCGCTGCGCGACGCGCGCGGACAGGGCGCACAGCCGCCCACTCTCTCCAGCCTGCGCGGGCGCAGCCGCGCGGTGCTGGGCGGGCTGGACGCCGAGATCGAGGCCGACGAACCCGCCATCATCGAAGACGCGCCGCCGCCGCTGCACCAGGTTGCCGCCGGGCAGAGCGTGTTCGTGCGCAGCGTCGGCCACCGCGGCACGGTGCTGGACGGCGGCGCCGGCGACGACCTCATCGAGGTGCAGGTGGGCATCATGCGCGTGCGCGTGCCGCTGGACGACCTGGAGGCGGTCGAGGCCCCCACGCCCGCGAAAGGCCAGACCACCGTCACCGCGGCGGAGCGGGACGTCGCCCCGGAGATTCACCTCCTCGGCCTGCGCGCGGAAGAGGCCAGCATGCGCCTGGACGCCTATCTCTACGACGCGCTGGCCGCCAACCTGCCCAGCGTCCGCATCGTGCACGGCCACGGCACCGGCGCCCTGCGCGCCGTCGTCCACGATCTCCTCCGCGGCCATCCCGGCGTCGCCAGCTACCGCGCCGGCGACCGCGGCGAAGGGGGCGCGGGGGTGACTATCGCCGTCCTTGGACAGCAATAGGTTCAGTATATCAACCGTCCCTCATGCTTCTTCAAATACGCCACCGTCTCGCGCGTCATCGGATGGGCGCGGCGGTAGGCGAGGGCTTTCGCGATCAGGCGGTCCTGCCACAGGGAGGCGAGGCCGCGGAAGAACTCGCCAGGCTGCCCGGCGCGGAGGGCCTGTAGGAGGGCGAAGCCGCCCCAGAGGACGAAGTGGGTGAGGAGATACGGCATGGGCAGGTGCTTCAGCGCCAGGTAGACGCGGTTGCGGATGAGACGGTAGCCCCGGCGGATCGTCTCGCGCCCTTGCGGCGATGCGCGGTGCAGCACCTGGATCGCCGGCGTGTAGGAGATGCGCCACCCCGCGCCGATGATGCGGAAGGAGAGTTCGATCTCCTCCTCGCCGTGGTAGAGCACCGCGTCAAAACCGCCCAGCTCCTCGAACAGCGCGCGCGGCATGGCGAAGGCGCCGGCGAGGAAGTAGGTCACGTCGTGCGGCTCCGGCCAGCGTTCGGGGTGGAAGCCGGGGAACTCGCGCGGCACGATCGCCCGCGTCTCGGCGTTGCGGATGAGCACGGCGAGGCAGCCCACCTGCGCCATCGCGAAGCAGTCGGGCAGTTTTGCCACCGCATCCTCACCGTCCAGCCGGCAGTCATCGTCGAGGAAAAAGAGGAGATCCCCCGTCGCCTCGCGCGCGGCGGCGTTGCGCCCGGCCGCCGGGCCCAGGTTCTCTGCGGAACAGACGTAGCGCACCCGCGGGTCGGCGGCGCGCGCCGCCTGGCGCCCGCTCCCCTCGGGGTCGTTGTCGAAGACGAGGATCTCATCGGGCGGGCGGCGCTGGGCGAGCAGGTTCTCCAGGATGCCGTCCAGCTCATCGGGCCGTTTATACGTGAGCACAATGGCGGTGATGGTCACATCGCTCATTTCCGCACCGCCAGGTAGCGCATGACCCCCGCCGCCAGCGCGGTCGCCAGCGCCGCGCGCCCGGTTGTGCTGCCGATGTAGGCGGCGTCATGCCGGTGGCTCAAGAAGGCCATCTCCACCGTCACCGCCGGCACGCGGCTGTAGATGGAGCCGGTGAGCGCCCCCTGGCGCTTGCCCACGTAGGTGGCGCTTTCGCCGCGCAGGCCGTTGTCGCGCAGCGCGGGGGGCTGTGCCGCCATGCCCGCGCGCAGCGCCTCCGCCGCCGCCTTGCTCGCCGCGCGCACCGCCGCCGGGGGGCCGGAGTGGCCGTTCACGCCCCCCTGGCGGTCAGGGTAATACAGGGTGTAGCCGCGTCCGGGTCCGGTGTCGCAATGCAGCCGCAGGAAGAGCGCCGCCCCCGCCGCGTTGGCGATCTCCGCCCGCCGCCGATTGGTCACGAACTCGTCCAGCCGCGACTTCGTCAGCACCACGGCCACACCCTGTTCTTTCAGCCGCGCCGCCAGCAGCTCTGCCACCGCCCAGTTCACTTCTACCTCGCGCAGGCCATGTTGCAGCGCCCGCCCGGGGTTGCGCTCGGAGGGGTGGCCGGGGTCAATGCAGACGACCGGCGGCGCCGCGCGCGCGAGGCTCGCGAGCAGCAGGCCGCAGAGTATGAGCAGCAGATGACGCATTGGCAATATTCTTCCCGGCGGAAGGGTTGTGTCTCACCCCGCACAAAGTGCTATTCTTCAGCATGCGGGGTGATACCGCGCTAGCGGATGGGGGATATTCGATGACGATTACGACGACGACGACGATTGGGGGATTACCCCCCGTTACCCCCCGATGGCTACCCCCAAATTTTGTGCATTTTCGCAAAACGGGGGGTAGTCGCCGCTTATCCCCGTCTTACCCCCGGCTGCATCATGAAAACTTGACAAACAGGGGGTAAGATGCCACAGTATAGCATACTTTTGTTCTAGTGTCAAGGTAGAGCTGTCCACCACCAGTCGAAGTTCCCGCGTAGGGTTGCGGATGGGGGGCGTTCACGTCGCAGGTACGCCGGCCGGTGGCTCACCTCCCCGATTTATCGGGGCAGGCTTCCACCGGCCCCTCCCCATGATGCTTTTTGACAACGTGTTTCCGCTTTGGTGGGCTGTGCATCGGCAGGTGTGCGTTCCCCGGATTCACATCCGGGGCTGGAGCCACGCAGTCCCCCGGCGTGGACTCCCCGGAGCGGACCGACGGACCGGATACCGAGCACAGCCAGAGCATGCACTCCGCATTTACTGGGGCCGCGGAGTTGTACTCCGCACGCGTGCCCCCACCCTGTCGTTGAACAAAAAGAATGCCAACTCGTGCGGAGTACAACTCCGCGGCCCCAACGTCCCCCGGATTGAAATCCGGGGCTGGAGAAACGCAGTCCACCTGCGTGGACTGGCCGGAGCGGGCCGACGGACCGGATACCGAGCAAAGCGGAAGTAATTTGGCAAAGAGCATCATGGGGAGGGGGGCGACTCACCTCCCCGATTTTATCGGGGCAGGCTCCCCCGGCCCCTCCCCGGCATGGGGAGGGGAGCTATCGCGTGGTCGGCTTCGCTGGCGGGCGCAGTGCCGTAGGATGATACATGCGCGGTCTTTTGGAGCGCGCTGGTGTCACGAGCTCGGTTCCGCCGGGCCGGGGAAGAGGATTTCCCGAAAGGGTTTGTCTGCCCGATCCCAGCCGACGATGCCGAAGTCGCCGATGTAGTCCCAGTTGGACCAGCCGATGTCGTGCGTGCGGAAGAGCGCCACGGCGTCGCGGTACCAGTTGACGCGCGAGGGCATGGGCGCGGCTTCGTAGGCGCCGAATTCGCTGCAAAAAACGGGGGCGCCGGTGCGCTCGCGGAACTCCAGCACGGGTTTCAGCCACTCCTCCATGCGCGGGAAGCCGAGTTTCGCTTCGGAAAACAGCATCGTCTGCTCGCGCCAGTCCGCGCGGGGCAGCGTCGCCGCGAGATCGCTGAGGTCGGGCATATCGGTAGGATATTCCACCACCATGTTGAGCCGCATCAGGTGGTCCACCCACGGCGCGCGCTGGTGGGTGAAGATGAACGGCTCGTACCAGTGAAAGACATAGCGCACGTGCGGATCCCGAAAATCCTCCAGGTCGGGGAAGGTGCAGGGCACGTTCCAGGAGTTGGAGCCGATGAGCACGATGCGCTCGCTGTCCACCGCGCGCACCGCCTCCAGCCCGAGGCGCGCGATATGGTTCCAGTCCGCCGGGTCGGTCGCGGTGGGTTCGTTGAGCAGCTCAAAGGCGAGATGATCGTAGGCGGGCGCCGCGTAGCGCTGCGCCAGCCCGCGCCAGATGCCGGCGAAGCGCGCCTGCTGCACGGGGTCCACCCAGATGGCGTTCGCCTCCGGCGTCATGAAACTCATCCCCGCCGCGTTGTGCAGATCGAGAATCACCGCCAGCCCCGCCCGGCGCGCCCATTCAATGGCGCGGTCCACCACCGCCAGCCCGTCCGAGCGCAGCCCGTACGGCGGCCGGTCACACTCAATCATGTGGTGAGAGATATTCAGGCGGATATGGTCCGCCCCGTAGCGCGCCATGCGCGCGAAATCGTCGTAACACAACCCCCGCTGCGCCAGCGTCGCCGGCGAATCCGCCATCCAGTGGGAGAAGTTGGTGCCGCGTTGGAGCATGGGTTTGGACATCGTCAGGTCCTTTCGATAGTGCTGTTAGTGGGGTATTCGGCGGGGAGGAGGTATTGCCTTCTGAGAATGGCATGAAGAGCATGCTAGTCTGTCCCGTTCGTGCTGGGTAAATCGGGTGGATTGGCGGAATCATGCGTGACTCCTCCGACAAGAGCATCCGCGTGTTGGTAGTGCGCCACGCAGCGGAGCGGAGTGGCGCCTCTCCGGTTTATACAACGCTTTAAGCGCCACTCCGCTCCGCTGCGTGGCGCACTACCAACACGCGGATGCTCTCATTACGGCCGGTAAATCGGTGACAGACAACGCACAGGAACGCGCGGTACCGGCCGGCGGCGTTCGCATCTATTGGCTTCACCCACTCGGGATGGAGCGCGGAAGGGACTGACTCCGCATGGCAGGGCTGGACGGTGTCCGACACGGGGCAGCAGCGATGCTCCTGGGTGCGTATCCGGCCATGCGCAGTCAGTCCCGGCGGGACCGGGTACACCAGTGACCGAGGACGTGTCCCCCGCCCCGCGCCTTCCTGCGCGCCGGCGAATCTGCTATAATGCGGATATCTCCGCAGAGGGTGTACCGATGACCATGACGCTGTCCGCCGCCGGCTGGCCCGGCCTGATTCGCCAGTACCGGGAGTATCTTCCCGTGTCCGACGCCACGCCGGTAGTGACGCTGCTGGAGGGGAACACCCCGCTGATTCCGCTGGACACCCTGCGGGCGGAGTTGGGGCTGACCCAGCGCCTCTACGCGAAGTTCGAGGGACTGAACCCCACCGGCTCCTTCAAAGACCGCGGCATGACGATGGCGATCAGCAAGGCGCGCGAGGCCGGCTCGCGGGCGGTGATGTGCGCCAGCACCGGCAACACCTCCGCCTCCGCCGCCGCCTACGCCGCGCGCGCCGGCATGCGCTGCATCGTGCTCATCCCGAACGGCAACATCGCCTTGGGCAAACTGTCGCAGGCGATGATTCACGGCGCGAAGGTGCTGGCGATTGACGGCAATTTTGACGACGCGCTGCGCTTCGTGCGCGAGATCACCGCGTCGCATCCCATCACGCTGGTGAACTCCATCAACCCCTATCGCATCGAGGGGCAGAAGACGGCCGCCTTCGAGATCGTGGACGTGCTCGGCGACGCCCCGCACTACCACGTGCTGCCGGTGGGCAACGCGGGCAACATCACCGCCTACTGGAAGGGGTATACCGAATACCTGCGGCTGGGCAAGGCGTCCCATGCGCCGACGATGCTCGGCTTCCAGGCGGCGGGCTCCGCGCCCATCGTGCTCGGACATCCGGTAGACGACCCGCACACCGTCGCCACCGCCATCAAGATCGGCAACCCCGCCAGTTGGACGAGCGCCGTCGCCGCGCGCGACGCCTCCGGCGGCCTGATTGACATGGTCACCGACGAGGAGATTCTCGCCGCGTATACGCTGCTCGCCAGCCGCGAGGGCGTCTTCGTGGAGCCCGCCTCCGCCGCCTCCATCGCCGGCGTGCTCACGCTCGTCGGCCGCGGCTACTTCCCGGCGGAAGACGGCGTCATCGTCTGCACCGTCACCGGCCACGGGCTGAAAGATCCCGACAACGCCATCACGCAGGCCGACCCGGTGAGCGTGGTGCCGGCGGAGATGGGGGCGATTTTGCAGGAGATCGGAATATAGTTCCTCACGCCCCTCTCCTGAAGCGGAGCGGGGAGTATCTCGCGGTTATTGCCGGGCGGCCTGTCCTTCGGATATACTGCAGAGCACACCGTCGGCAATGCCACAGTCCGGACGACGACCAGAGAGGAGACGCCATGACCGCCGTTTCGACGCCGCTGCTGCACAGCGATCTGCCCGGAATTCCGCTGGTGAACCGCGGCAAGGTGCGCGACGTGTATAAAGTGGACGACGAGCGCCTGCTCTTCGTCGCCTCCGACCGCATCTCCGCCTTCGACGTGGTGATGCCGAACGGCATTCCGGACAAGGGGCGCATCCTCACGCAGATTTCGCTGTTCTGGTTCAACCGGCTGCCCGACCTGGTGCGCAGCCACGTCATCCGCACGCACCTCATCAGCGCGAACACCGGCGTCTACCCCCCCCTGCTGCGCCCCTTCCGCGCGCAGCTCGACAGCCGCAGCATGCTGGTGCGGAAATTGAAGATCGTGCCCATTGAGTGCATCGTGCGCGGCTATCTCTCCGGCTCCGGCTGGAAGGAATACCGGCAGAGCGGCACCATCTGCGGCATCGCGCTGCCCGCCGGCCTGCGCGAATCCGACCGCCTGCCGGAGCCGATCTTCACCCCTTCCACGAAAGCGGACAGCGGCCACGACATCAATATCTCGCCGGTGGAAGCGGCGAACATCGTCGGCGAGCAGCTTGCCACCGCGCTGGCGGAATACAGCCTGGCGATCTACAGAGCCGCCGCCGACTACGCGCGCATGCGCGGCATCATCATCGCCGACACGAAATTCGAGTTCGGGCTGGACGAGGGCGGCAACCTGCTGCTGGCCGACGAAGTGCTCACCCCGGACTCCTCGCGCTTCTGGGACGTGGAGCGCTACGAGCCGGGTCGCCCGCAGGACAGTTTTGACAAGCAGTTCGTGCGCGATTACCTGGAGACGCTGGACTGGGATAAAGAGCCGCCCGGCCCGGAGCTGCCGGACGACGTGGTGCTGTACACCCGCGAGAAATACCTGGAAGCGTATCGTCGCTTGACGGGAAAAGCCCTGTAAAACGCCGCCGCCCGCCCCGGACGCCTCTTTCCTGGGCGGGGGGCGTGCGTGACGGCGGCGCTTACGCCGCCGTCGTCGTCCGCAAGACGTCCCACACGTGGGCCAGGAATGTTGTCGCGTGCCGCAGCGCTTCCTCGGCGGCGGCGGCGGGCACGGTGACATGGATCCCCATGCGCTGGCTGTCCCCGGCTTCGATGAGGTAGCGGTAATACTCGGCCGGCATGCGCCCGGTTTTCACCCATTCGCGGTTGAAGGCGGGGATGACTTCGGCATGCGTCGTGAAGCGCAGGCCATCACGCAGCAGCAGCGCTTCCGCGCCGCAGAGCATGGCGTGATAGGCGCGCGCGATGGCGAAACCGTTGGCGCCGGTCCGCATCAGGTCCTGCGCCGCGCGCAGATCATCCACCGCCGTCTGGATCAACGCCCGCTGTTCCGCCGTCATGCGTGCCCCCCTCCGCTGGGGAACGCCTTCGCGAGCCGGGGTATGGGGGCATACTACCCGTCGCGGATCGCGCGTGGCCGGCGTTCCCTTATGATTATTATTCCGCATTTTGTGAGGGGATGTATGGGTGGTGCAACGAGAAAAGCGATCTCTGCAACAGAGAACCACGTGGCGGGCAGATATCGGCTTCAGCGCGATGTCAGGAGGAGGAGGGCGTCAGTACCGCCGTCGCACAGGCCAGCAATGCTGCTTGTTCGGGTATCATACGGCAATGCCCTCGCGACGAACATTCATGAGCAGCGGGCTCTGCTCAGTTTGATAGCGGTCGGTGGACAGGAAGAGACAGGAGATGACGGTATCATATTCAAGCGACAGCCAGGCGGTGATTGCGCTGGTACGGCGGATTTCACGGCCTGGCGCAACCTGACCTTCCAGTACCACCAGCACATCAATATCCGAGGCGGCATCGGCATCGGCGCGCGCGTGCGATCCATACAGCACGAGCGTGACCAATCTGGCGCCGTAGAAGCGCGCCAGTTCGGCGTGCAATTCTCCGACTCTCGTGCGCAGGCGTTCCGTCATCTCTGTAAGGACGGGGTGCATGTGATTGTCAAGCGTTGATTGGGGAAGAGTTACGCCAGATTCCGTCCCCCCACCGCGTCAATGCGCCGCGCCATCGCCAGTATCTCGCGCAAGCGGTCGAGCGGCCACATGGTGGTGGCGTCGGAGAGGCCGCTCGCCGGGTCGGGATGGACTTCCATGAAGAGGGCATCCACGCCCACGGCCACCGCGCCGCGGATGAGGGCGGGGATGAACTCGCGCTGGCCGCCGGTGGCGGCGCCGGCGCCGCCGGGAAGCTGGGCGCTGTGGGTGGCGTCAAAGACCACCGGGTAGCCGAAGCCGCGCATCACCGCCAGCGCGCGCAGGTCCACGATGAGGTTGTTATAGCCGAAGGTGGCGCCGCGCTCGGCGAGCAGGAGCCGGTGGTTGCCGCCGGCGATATATTTTTCCACGACATGCTGCATATCCCACGGGGCGAGGAACTGCCCCTTCTTCACCGTGGTCGGCTTGCCGGTGGCGGCGGCGGCGAGCAGCAGGTCCGTCTGCCGGCAGAGGAGGGCGGGAATCTGCAGCAGGTCCACCACCTCGGCCAGCGCCGCCGCCTGATGCGCCTCGTGAAAATCGGTGCAGACCGGCACGCCGAACTCCGCCTTCACCGCCGCCAGCATGGCGAGCCCCTCATCCAGCCCCGGCCCGCGGAAGGCGCTGATGGCAGTGCGGTTCGCCTTGTCAAACGACCCCTTGAAGATATACGGCATCCCCAGCTCGCCGGTGATCTTCACCACCGCGTCCGCGATGCGGAGCGCCATGTCGCGGCTTTCCAGCACGCACGGCCCGGCGATGAGCGCCAGCGGATGGCCCTGGCCGATGGAGATATTCTGGATGGTGACGGTGTGCATGTGATGTTGTCCTTTGTTGAAAATGGGCCGGGTTCACCTCCCCCCCCCCGGCCCGTCGTACTCGTGCTCGTACTCGTACTCGAAATCAGCTACGGGCGGACAGGATGTCCGCGCTCCGATGGGCACGCCTCGCACTCGTATCCCCTGGAGGGCGAGACGCCGTCACCATGTTTCCGATCACAGCGCCGGGCGCCGAACTATTTCGAGCACGAGTACGAGTACGAAGGATACGCGAATCCTATCGTGACGCCTATACCCCCCGGGGGGAGAGGTTAACTCTCCAGCCGCGACTCGAGAATCGCGCGGACGCGGTCGAGGTCCTCCGGGGTATCCACGCCGACGGAGGAATCGTCCGGCATGTCCACCATTTTGATCTTGAAGCCGTGCTCCAGCGCGCGGAGCTGTTCGAGCTGCTCCAGGCGCTCCAGGGGACCGACGGAGAAGCTGGTGAAGGCCAGCAGGAACTCGCGGCGGTAGGCGTAGAGGCCGTAATGGCGCTTCCACGGGCCGGGGGCGCTGACGCCCTCGCGCGGGTTGGGGATGGGCGAGCGCGAGAAGTAGAGCGCCAGGCCCCGCAGGTCGCACACCACCTTCACCACGTTGCTGTCCCAGGCGCGCGCCGCTTCCGGCATGGGGGCCATGGCGCTGCTCATGGGGAGGGCGGGGTCTTCGCGCAGCGGGGTCACCACCGCGTCTATCACCGCCGGGGAGATGAGCGGCTCGTCACCCTGAATATTGACGATGATCTCCGCCGCGGAGAGGCGCTGTGCTACCTCCGCCAGCCGGTCGGTGCCGGTGGGGTGGTCGGGGCTGGTCATCACGACATCGCCGCCGAATGCGCGCACCGCCGCGGCGATGCGCGCGTCATCGGTGGCCACCAGCACCTCCTCCAGCGTCTTCGCCCGGCAGGCGCGCTCATAGACATGCTGAATCATCGGCCGTCCGCCCAGGTCCGCCAGCGGTTTGCCGGGAAAACGGGTGGAGGCATACCGCGCGGGGATAATGCCGACAATGGACATGGCGCACTCCTTCAGTACCACGACGACTGCACGACGAGTCTTTTCTCCATTTCGCCGCGCGGGGGGGCGTTCCTTCCCCGCGCGCCCGTTCCCACCGCCGTACTCGTCATCCCGCTCCCCCTTGACGCCGCCCGGCGCACCCGGTATCGTCTTGCGGAACACGCGAAACGCGAAACGGAGTGCGCCATGCCCGGTCATGTTGCCTGTTGTACTGCTTTCTACGTGCGGGAGCCGGACGTGCTGGCCGAGCGCTACACGCTGGGCATCGCGCCGCCGAACGGCTACCTGGTCCAGGCGGGGACGTGGTGGCTGCTGGTGGATGGCACGGCCGCGGAGACCGGCAACTGGGGGCGGCAGCGCGACATCGCCACCGTATTGAGCGCGGAGGAAGGCGTGGCGCTCTCCGTCTTCATCACCGATGCGGAGTGGGCCATCGCGCTGGCGGTCAACGGCGAGCCCGGCCCGACCGCCGTCTACCTGCCGGACAACGCCGAGCTCATCGCCCGCGCGCCGTTCAGCCTGATGGCGCTGGAGCAGGCGCTCGGCCTCCTCTTTCCCGACCTGGCGGACATGGACCGCATTGACGCCCTCTTCGGCGCGCTGCTGGAAGACGCCGAACCCCCGGAGACCGTCTTCAGCGAGCTGTATATTATGCTCGGCGTGGCGGAAGACTGGCTCCGCTGGGCCTGGTTTGAGGCGATTCCCGATCAGCTCTTCACCGACCCCGACTTCGCCGACCGCGTGATCCCGCTGGGGGAGGCCCGAACACTGTGGGAGGAATAGCCCGCGCTCGCGTGCGGCATCCCTCCAAACAGTCAGAAAAATCCGCGCCCCGGTCAGGGGGGTGACCGGGGCGCGGGATCCTCACGGACTGATCACTGTCAGCCGTTACGGCAGCCAGTAGCTGGTCGCGCGGAAGAGCGGACCATTCTGGAATTCTGCATGAGCGAAGGCTCTGGCAAACACACCGTTCACGAGAGGTTCTACGCCACCACTGCCGAGCATCTGCACCTTCAGGGTGCGGATGAGCGGATACTCGAACTCGCCGGTGCTCGCGGTCGGATCGTCACGGACGAGCCAGCGATATTTCGGGTTCTGGTTCGGGAAGATCTTCCCGTCGATGTCGAGGATCGTCACCTTGTCGGTGTCGGCGAACGCCGCGGAGCAGTAGCCCACGCCGTACGGGTCGGCCGCGACTTTTTCCACCATGTCAATGTCGTCGGTCACCGTCACCGCCTGGGTGCCGATGCCGCCGAGGCCGGCGAGGCCGGAGACGGCATAGGTGCGCGAGCCGCTGTTCTTATCCATCGTGTAGGCCTGGAAGACGTTCGCGCTGTAGCCCTTGTCGGCGCCGTTGAAGATCCCTGCCAGGGCGGCGGTGCTGGTGTCGAAGTCGGTGCTGCTGAGGCCGCCGATGTTCAGCTTGCAGTTCTTCGAGACGATGAACACGAACGCGTCGCGGGCGATGGGCGCCTGGGCAGCGCCGGTATCGGGGGTGCCGTCAGCAATGCCCCACACGTAGTGGAGGCTGGCCGCCGCGCGGCGGAAGTCGGCGAACTTGGCACCGGTGCCATTGCCGTAGTCGCCGGAGCCCTTGAAGCCGCGGCTGTACCATTTCCCATTGTACCCAGCCCAGACTTCCGCCGCCGCCATCACGATGGGCATGGTGGCGTAGTCACCACCGATGGAAATGACGTTGGCGAGCGGAGCGGCACCGAAGTCCACCTTCTGGATGCCGCCGCCATAGTTCTGCACCATGCCGAGGCCGACCGCCTGATAGAACGCGCGGCCGGGGCCGTAGCTGATGTCTTTCAGGTTCGCCTGCTTGCCGGGGAAGAATTTCGCATGGCCGTCGCAGAAGCCGATGATCACGCCGTTGTGGCGCGGGTCGAGCTCCACCGCGTTGTTCGCCGCCGTGCTGACCGGGTCCACCAGTCCGCCGCCGCCGATGAGCCCGCCGCCGTCCGACCAGGGGCGGGAGGGGGTGGCGTCCGCGATGCAGCCGACTTCCGTCGGGGCCTTGATCTGCGCTTCGTTCACGCCGGTGTTGTTGGTGCCGGCGCTGTCATCCGCGCGCACCAGGATGCCGGCATAGCCGTAGCTGATCGGGCTGTTCTTGTCGTTGGCGGCGTCCGAGGGGCAGAAGAAGATCTTCTGGGAGCCGGCGTAGGTCTCGATGGCGGTGTGCCATTTGATGCCCGGATAGCGGCTGCCGTTATCCTGGGTGTACATCTGGATGGCCGTGGCGAGCTGGCGCACCTGGGAGGTGCAGGTCGTCTGGCGCGCTTTCTCCCGGGCTTTGGCGAAGACCGGGAAGAGGATGGAGGCGAGGATCGCAATGATGGCGATCACCACCAGGAGCTCGATCAGGGTGAAGCCCTGACGGGTACGGGAACGCATAGTGTTTCTCCTTTCACAAAGTTGATGGCCCCGCCGGGGTTCCCGACCCGGCGGGTGCGGGTTGTGATAAAGGATATTTTACACCGATTGCCCCGCGAGGGGCCGGCTTTGCGCGGGAGTTTTGTTAAGCGAAGGTTAAAATCTCAATAGGTCGCATCGCATGCGGATGCCGGCACACGGCACACGAGCAGGTGCTGTTTTCCAATCGTACACGACAGGCTAGCACTTCCCCCGGCGTCGGCGCGACGGGCGTCTCGCCGAAGGGGACGGCTCTGTGCGCGGAAAAATGGTAACAGTCACCATTTTTTACCGGGCGCTTCTTCCCCACACCTTCGCGTCTTCCTTTCTTCCTGACTTCGTGGTGGAGCCGCACAGACCGGCCCCCGCGCACCGGTCTGCACGGAAGCACTCCCCGGCCCCTCCGCACGCGGCTCCCCTCCCCACGTAGGGGAAGGGCTGGGAGAGAGGTGAGCCGATGCTCTTTGACAACGTGTTTCCGCGTTGGTGGGCTGTTCATCGGTCGGCTTCTGTCCCCCGGATTGACATCCGGGGCTGGAGCCACGACGTCCGCCCCCGCGGACTGGCCGGATTCGGGCCGACGGACCGGATACCGAGCAACGCGAGAGTCATTTGCCAACGCGCATGATGGCCGGCCGGGTGTGCAACAGTATTGTCCCTCCCCAGTTACCCGGAGACGCGCGTAATCAGCTCCGGCTCGATGGTCACTTCGCAGGGTTCCTTCAACTTGTCCTGCCGGCGCGCGACCAGCAACTCCAGGGTCTTTCGCCCGATCTGCACTTCCATGCCGTCCACGGTGGTGAGCGGCGCCCAAACGAGAGACGCCTCGGGGATATTGTCGAAACCGGTGACCGCCAGCGCATCCGGGATAGCGATCCCCCGCGCGCGGCAATATTCCAGCACGAAGAGCGCCCGCGAATCGCTCGTGCAGACGATGGCGGTGGGGCGCTGGGGACGGCTGAGATACTCATGGATCGCCGGGATGTTCTTCTCGCGCTCGAGATCCGTCGTCATCAGCAGCAGGCTGGGATCAAAGCGCATCCCTTCCGCGAACATGCCTTCCACGAACCCCGTGAAGCGCGGCTGCAGCCAAAAATCGTTCACGTCGCCGGTGAATAAGCCGATGCGGGTATGCCCCCGGCGGACGAGATGGCTGACGGCTTTGCGAATGCCGAGGGCGAAATGCACCCCCACCTGGGTGATGCCGGGGATATCGCCGTAGCTGTCAAAGACGATCGGGTTCACGCTGTCGCGCAACTGCGCGATGAGCGCGGTGTTGAGCACGCTGGGCTGCTGGGTGAAATCCACCAGCGCTTCCGCGCTGATGATGACGTGCTTGTCGGCGAAGGTGGCGAGATTCTCCTGGAGAAAAGCGAGCGGAATCGGCAGCACACGGAACAACTGGGCGTAATTGTCCGATCCGAAGCCTTCGAAGAGGCGCTGGAACGAGTGATACCGGCTGACGCCGCTGGAGCCGTTTTCGAAGTAGATATTCGGCAGGCACATGAAGACATCCTGGGTGACGGCCTGCCCGATGACGGTGGTGCCCCGGCGCCCTTTGGAGGCGATCAGCCCGCGCGCCTTCAGCTCGCTGAAGACCCGCCGCCCGGTGATATCGCTGACGTGATACCGCGCGCACAGTTGCTCCAGCGTGTAGAACTGCGCGCCATGCGCGAGCGTGCCGTCCGCGAGCTCGCGCAGCACGAGCTCCAGCACCTGTTTCCATTTCGCGCGCGGCATCGGCGTATTTGTGTATACAGCTTTAGTCATGGCCTTATCATGGGCAAATTCCCTCGCGTTGTCAATGGGTTTCCGCCCGATGCCCGGCTGGCCAGCGCACGTGTCCCCTCACCTGCCGCGATGACCCGGCTCACGCCCCGCGCGCCAGCAGCTCCAGGGCGCGCATCTGCACTTCGGCGCGGTAGAGGTTGATGTCCGCCGGGAGACCGGGCTTCAGCGCGAAGTAGACGTTCCCCACCAGGGCATCGGCGAAGAAGCGTACGCACTGCGCGTAGAGGAACTGCTGATAGGCTTCGCGGGCGCGCGCGCACAGCGCATCCGCCCGCGCCGCGCCGTAGAAGGCGCGCGCCTGCGCGCGATACCCCGCGATGAGGTTCTCGACGATGCCCGCGTCAATGGCAACATCATCAAGACGCGGCGGCTCTTCGCCGGCCGGGTTGCCGGCGGAGCGCAGGGCATCGCCCAGGTCGTCCAGCCGGTTGCCCAACTGCACGGTATCCAGATCAATGAGGCAGACGCAGCGCAGCGCGCCATCGTCACCGCGGCGAAAGACGAAGTTGTTGATCTTGGTGTCGCCATGCGTCACGGCACGCCCGAGGGCATCCAGGCTGCCCGCCAACCGGCGCCAGCCGTCAATCTTCGCGCGCAGGGCATCAATCCGGCCGGCATGCGCCCGCAGGAACGCCGGCTCCGCCGTCACCATGCGGCCGGCCCCCCGGCTCAGGCTCAAGGGCACCCGCTCCCCGCGCAGGATGGCATCCAGGTAGTCCAGGTGGTAGCGCGTATTGTGGAAGTGGGGCAGCGGCGCGCGCCAGCGCTCCTCCGGGATCGCCTCCAGCATGCGCCCGAAGATGGCGATGGCCTCGCCCTGCGAGCGCGCCACCGCCGCTGTCATCTCAGCGGGCACCATCCCGAAATGATTGAAGATACGAATCTCGCCCGGCACGTAGCGCATCACCCGCCAGCCGGCGCCGGCGGCGTCGAACCAGAGCTTCGCGCCGGTGTCCCGCGCGTTCAGATAGGAGACCGGCTGCCAGTGGTCGGGCAGCAGCGCCGCGCTTGCCGCCTGCGCCTCTTCCAGCAGGCGCAGGTTGCCGGCGATGGCGTCGAGATCGAAGATGGTGTTCATGCGCTGCACGATATACGCCAGCCCGCCGGCGGTCTGCCGCAGGCCGAAGGTCGTGTTGATATGTCCGGCGACGATGCGGACGATCTCGCAGCCGTCAGCCGTGGCTTCCACCTCGCCCGCGAAGGCGTTGAAGGCGGCGATGACGCGCGGCAGGTCTTCCGGCGCCGCCGGCTGGTAGGTGGAGCCGGCGCGCCGCAGGCAGACGTCCAGCGGCTCGGTCATGGTGTGCTGTTGCGGCGTAGGCATGGGATGTCCTTTTTTCCAGGCGCACGATCAGCCGGGGCGTGCGTCGGCCCCCCGCCTTCTGGAGGGGGGCCAGGGGGCGGCCGCGTTCCGCTCTGTTCCATTCTATTATATGCCGCGGCCCTTCTCTCCCGTCAATTACCGTAGGCGGACAGGTCCTTCAGGCGGATGACGGTCTTCACCGGCTGCATCTCGGTGAGGTTGAGGGCCTGGCGGGTCATGTTGACGGACAGGCCGGTGAGCGCGATGGGATAATCAATGCGCCCGTTGCCGCCGCCGCTGCGCCACTGCTCGGAGACCTCGCCGGGGTTCGGCAGGCGCACGGGCGACGCCTGGGTGATGGGGAACTGCACGAAATTCCAGCCGTCGAAGTTGATGGACGCCTGCTTCGGCCAGTCGTAGACATCGCACCAGTAGCCGCCGGTGCCGCAGGAGAGCCAGCTTTCGCCCTCGGCATCGGTGAATTCCCACATCACCTGTCCCCAGCCGGAGTTGCCGTTCACCCACACGCCGACGGTATGCGGCTCGCCGGCAATCGGCGCGGGCTGTTTGAGCTTGAGCACGGTATATTCCGGCAGGAAGGGCACCACGTCGCCCTCCGGCAGCAGCTCGAGCTCCAGGCACGCGCCTTTTTCCGCATCGGCCACCTCGCGCAGGGCATACGCGCCGAGCACGCGGTACGGCAGATAGCTGCGGTTATCGAGTTTCGGCTCATTTTGCAGGCGGTCGTCCGGTTTGTCGCTCATCTGCCAGCGGTCGGCGGCCTCCATGGCCTCCGCCACCTGCACCGTGGCGCCCGCGGGCACGGCATCGTCCGGATACGCGCGCCGGCCGACGGTCACCGCCGCCACCTGCCCCGTCGTTTCCAGGTAGATCGGCTCGCCGGAGATGGCGAGCGCGAGCGCGTTGCCGTTCGTCCGACGCGCCTGGGCGCGGCCGAACATATCAGTCTGCCGCACCGCGGCCTCGCCGGTGAAGGTCACGGTCAGCTCCGCCGTGCCGCGCACCGTCCAGAAGGCGTAGACGCGCCCCTGGCCGCGGGTGAATTCGAGCCCGTAGACGGTGAGCGAGCCGGTGTCGAGCCGGCGGGCGCATTGCGCCCCGTCCAGCACCTGCGTCAGGTGCGCGGTGGTGACGAAGCTCATGCGCGGATAATTCTGCGGGGAGCGGCTGAACATCCAGTCGTCGCCCCAGACGGTATTGTGATAGCTGTTCCCCGGCTCGATGAGGCCGGTGACGGGCACCAGGCGGTAGTGCCAGGCGTGGGCAATGAGGGCGTCGCGCTGGCGCCAGGCGGCGGCATGTCGTTCGCCGAAGTCGCGGATATTGCGGCCTTTCCATTCGTAACAGGCGTCAACCGGCACGTCGCCATAGCCCATCTTCCGCGACAGCTCGCGCAGCGCCCAGGCGTTGTAGGCGGTATGCATCTCCGGCGGCACCGTCTGGCCGAGCGCCTCGTCGCCGAAGGCGGTGACGAGTTCCTTCGGCATCTTGTGGCGCATGAGCATCGCCGCGCCGGCCAGCGAGTCGCCGGTATTCACCAGCGTGGGACGGACTTGCGGATATGTTTCGCGGTAGAGCCGCGCGGCGAGGATGGCGCCCGCCACCTGCTGCTGCTGCGCCCGCAGCAGGCGCTCGTCGCTGGGCACGGCACCGCGATGCCGTAGAGCTCCAGCGGGGCGATGCCGCCGCCGTTGCAGCTCTCGTGGAAGATGTTCGCCGCGTCGGCGTGCGGGAAGGCTTTCATCGCGTCGTCAATCTTTTTCGCGTATTCGGCCGTCTTCGCCGCGAGCTGGTCGGGCGGCACCGCGCCGGCGAAGCTGCCGATCTGCCCGATGGTCAATGTCCACGGCTCGCCGACGGCCTCGTCCTTCACCAGCGTGCGGCGGATGCCCGCCATCTTCAGCAGCGGGCCGACGACGGTGATGTCGCTGCTGGTGAGGTGGGCGCCGTTGAACCACCAGGTGAAGTAGGGCGATGCGTAGCCGGCGGCGCGGGTGTCCGGCGCCACCAGCGCCATCGTCGCCCGGTGCGCCACCAGCGGGCCTTGCTCGTCGTCGAGCAGGTGGAAGTGCAGCGTGTAGAGGCCGACGTCGTTGACGTTCGGTTTCACCGCCACGCGCTCCTCGCCGGGCTCGACGAAGCGCCGGCGCGTCTCGCCGGCATCCACCACCTTCCCGTCCACGTCGCGCACCTCCCAGCGCAGGCGGCAGCTCGCCTTTTCCCGCGCCCGCAGCACGGCGGTCATCGCCGCCTGCTCGTGCGTGTAATAGGCGTTGCCTTCGCGGGCGGGGACGACTTCCAGCTCCACCGGCGACTTCACCAGCGTGATGCCGAAGACGTGCACGGCGCTGGTCGAGGTCGGGTCGGGCTTGTGCGCGCGGTTCATCTGCTGCAGGGCGCGGTCGCATTTCCCCAGCACCTCGATGTCCAGGTAGGGCTGCGGGATCATCGCGAACGACTTTTCCTCGAAGATGACATCCTGAATGCTGCCGCAGTCAATGGGCACGTCCACCAGGTAGAGCGGCGCTGTGCGCGGCTGCCCATCTACGGTATAGGCGACCTGGCCCAGCGCGGTGACGCCGGGCGGGAGCTTGCCAACGGCGGCGCGCGGCAGCGCCACGGTGGTGTCGGCGATGGCCGGGCCGCGCCCGCCGGCGCCGGCGGACAGGAAGCGGGTGAGGCGGACGGTGAGGATGGGATCGCGCGCCGGGTCATCCGCCACCGCGCAGAGGACATACGCCTTCCGGTACTGGGCGTTCGGCACCGAGAGCATGAGCGATTCGGGCATGCCGCTGAAGGCCGAGCGCGACAGGTAGCCGTCACACTCCAGCCAGTAGGAGCCGAGGTTCTCGCGCACCGCGCCGAGGTCGAGGTTCGCCGCGGCGGGCGCGACGTGCAGGGGGATGCCCTTGACGACCTGCGGCCCGCTCTTCAGCGGCAGGACGGCGGCGGCCATCACGCCGGGATTGGCCAGCGCGGTGATATCGAGCGGCAAAAAACCGCCCGCCTGCTTGAGCGTCCCGGTCGCGGCGTCCTTCACCGCGCCGCCGGCGGGCAGCAGGAAGCCGATGCCGGTCAGCGCCGCGGCGTTATCACGGCGACCCGCATAGCGCCCGTCAATCCAGTATTCGATACCGGCGGCGTCGCGGCGCACTTCGAAGGTGAAACAGTGCCGGGAGGCCGCTTCGTAGCGCTCCCAGCTCCGGGCGACGCTCACCCGGTCCAGGCCGCGCGGGTCGTTGGGCGGGCCGAACATCTCCGGGTCGCCGTAGCCTTCGATCCACGGACGGACGTGGCAGGTGAGCGTGCCGCGCTGCGCAAAAAGGCCGTCGAAGCGCAGGCCGGCGTCCGGCAGCGGCGTATATTCCTTCACCTGCTTCGCTTCCATCACCGTCTGGCCGTCTCTCGCGACCGGCACGCTCTTCACCACCGGCAGGTCGAGCCCGCTGTTCACGGTGGTGACGGTGATCGGGGTGGCGGCGCCGTCATCCCAGCGCAGATTGATGCGCATGGCGCCGGGCGCGCCCAGGCGAACCTTCGCGCGGGCGACGTTGGCCGCCGGCGGGATGGTCAGCAGGTATTCCGCGGCACGATTGGCAATCGCCGCGCCGCTCTCTTCCCGGAAATCGCCGCCGGGCAGCGCGGGGAGCTGGCGGATGATGATGTCATCGAGATCGAAACCGCTGGCGCCGGCGAAGTTGAAGCCCGCCAGCGGCGCGGCGGGGAGCTCGGCGCCGCCGATGCGCACGCGCTGCCCCGCGCCCTCGACGTAAGCCGCCAGGCTGTTGCCCTGCACGCGGAGGCGCCCGCGGTAGCACTGGCCGCCCAGCAAGGGGTTGAGCGGCGTGTCGCGCATGGTCACGCGCGTCGGGGGGAGTTGGGGATGAAAATTGCTCACGCCGGCGACGCCGCTCCAGTCGGCGGCCAGGCGCACGGTGCAGGTGGCGTATTTCGGCTGCCGGCCACTGGTATCGAGGAGGAACTCCAGCCGCACGTCCAGCGTCTTCGGCGCATCGCGCAGGAACCGGAAGGTGAAGCTGAACTCGAAATCGGTCAGCCCCCGCGCGCGCATGGGAAGCTGGCACATGCCGCCGGCGTAGACGCTGGCGGCTGTCGCGGGACGGAACTCCAGGTATTTCAGGCTCGGGGGATATTCCGCCGTCACGCAGGCGTCCGAGAAGCCGGGCATGGCGATGCCGTAGTGATTGAAGGTCTCGTGAAAGACCACCTGGCCCGCCGCGCGCGCGCCCCAGCCCAGGCAGGCCAGCAGCGCCAGCGGGAGCAGAGCGGAGAGTCTCATCGTTCGTCCCCTTTTTCGCGCCTGGTGCACCAGGCCTTGAGAGCAGCGGCGGGCGCGGCTTCGTCGGCCCCCCGTCGCGTATACCGCGTCCATTTTATGTATACATTAACAAAGCGCCTGTCGTCTGTCAATAGTCAGCGTCGGGAAAGTCGGCCCGCGGCACGCGGCGGTCCCCGGTCGCCCATCCCGCGCCTTCACCCGATCATCGAGTTGGTCTTTCGCCGTTGTGCCGCCCGCCGCCCCGGCGGCCGTCACCCTTGACAGCGCCCGCTTTTATGTGTATACAATATTCCATCGCATCCCACCGCTGCGCCCTGATGGCCAGCACAGTGCCGCGGGCAGGCGCGCGACGGCCAATACCGCGCAAATACGCGTTAGTGATCGTCACGCGTGACCGCTCCCCCCTTCCCCTCCCCTGCATGGGGAGGGGAAGGGGGGAGGAAAGATGGCGGCCTGGCGGGGCAGGAGTCGTATGACGATATCAGCATTGCCCGAGCAACGCGGGAGTGAGGAGGCGCGCGCGCCGGCGCAGCGCGGCCTGACCCCGCGCTCGTTCGTCATCACCCTCTTCGCGCTGCTGGTGCTCGCTATCTGGGTAGAATACCAGGAACGCTACCTCTTCGGCGGGCCGCTGGTGGAAAACGCGCCGCCCAACGGCGTGGTGAGCATCCTGCTGGCGCTGCTGGCGCTGGGCGCGCTGCTCGCCCGTTTCCGCCGGTCGTTGCGCCTGACGGTCGCGGAGCTGGTGGTCATCTACGCGGCGCTGCTGGTGGCCGCCCCGCTGATGACGCAGGGGCTCTGGACGCGCCTCTTCGCGCTGATCACCACCGTGCCGCACTACCAGGATTTCACATCCTACGAGAGCCTGCCGTCGGTGCTCTGGCCGCACGGCGACAATCTCGTGCCCGGGCGCTTCAACGGCCAGCTCAATGGCTTCATCCCTTCCGACGCCGCGGCGGTCGGCTGGGAGACGCTGCACTGGCGCGGCCGCCCATGGCGCTGCCCGGTCATCAGCGCCCCCGACGGCTCGGTCGCCGCCCTCAGTTACACGCTGCCCCGCGCGGCGCGCGGGCGCGAGCCGCTGATCTCCGGCGAGCCCTTTCTGTTCTCCTGCCTGGTGCGCACGGACGCGTTCGTGAGCGATTCCTCGTTCTTCGCGACGCTATCCGTAGACGGCGGCCCGCCGCGGACGATCCTCACCTCGACGATGAAGACGGCGCCATCGCTGAGCCTGCCCGCCGGCCTCACGCGGGTCGGCATCTCGCCGGTGGCCATCCCCGCGCACCTGCGCGACCGTCTCACCCTCACCATCGGGCTGCGCGGCGGCGGGCGCCTGACGCTGCAGGACGTGCAGCTGCTGAACGTGGTGGCGGTGGAGGGCGCCTATACCGGCACGCACCTCGTCCGCGAGGGCCGCTGGCGGACGCTGGGCGCGCACGAGCGCGATTTCACCGCCCGCAAGCCGGATGCGCTGTGGAGCGTCGCCGGCCTCCGCTACCTGTTCACCGGCTTCATTCCCGTCGCGCAGTGGGTGACGCCGTTGCTGGCGTGGTCGGCGCTCATCGCCGCCCTTTTCCTCGGCTTCATGGGGCTGAACGTCCTCATGCGCAAGCAGTGGGTGCACTACGAGCGGCTGACCTTCCCGCTGAACACGCTGCCGCGCGCGCTGCTGACGGAAACCGCCACCGCGGTCACCTCCATCTGGCGCTCCCCTTTTTGCTGGGCGGGGTTCGCCGTCGCCCTGCTGCTGGCGGTATGGAAAGGGCTGCATTTTTACTTTCCCACCGTGCCGTCGCTGCCCATCGGCGACGTCTGGGCGCCGGTCTCGCTGCACACCTACGTGGCGCATCCGCTCTGGAAGGCCTTCCTGCAGCAGGTCGCCATCACCCTGCCGCTGACGCTGCTCGCCATCGCCCTGCTGGTGGAGACGGATGTGCTGTTTTCCGTCTGGGCCTGTTACCTGCTCTTCCAGCTCTGGCATGTCGCCGGCAAGGTCGGCAACTTCAGCCGCTACCCCGGATATCCGTGGGCGCCGCAGCAGCACATCGGCAGTTTTCTCGGCTACGGGCTGCTGGCGCTGTTCGTCGCGCGCAAGCATCTCTGGCACCTCCTGCGCCATCTCGCCGGCCGGGAGGCCATGGATGCGCGCGATGAGCTCGTGTCCTACCGCGCCGCCGCCGGCTTTGTGCTCCTCAGCCTGATGCTCCTCATCGGCTGGGGCATCTGGACGGGCATGGGCTGGCTGGCCAGTCTGCTCTTCTTCGGCTGGATGCTCACCTGCGGTTTTGCCGCCAGCAAAATTCGCGCCGAGGCGGGCATGCCCTTCGGCTACTGGATGCCCTACTATGGCATGTTCTTCGTCTCGGCGATGGGCGGCTTCGCCGTCTTCGGCACCACCGGCATGCTGGTGGCCTCGCTGGCCGCCGGCTTCATGTGCGTGGCCGTCTTCCTCTTCATCGCCCCCGCGCAGGTGGAGATGCTGGAGCTGGGGCGGCAGTTGAACGTGCGGCTGCACGACATCGGCGCCGGACTGTGGATCGGCCTGCTGGGCGGCATCTTCATCGGCGGCTTCGCCTTCCTCTGCTGGACCTACGGCAAAGGCGCCGACAATTTCGCGTTCTCCTGGCCGTACCAGCAGAACTGGTACCTGAACAGCTACCGGCAGGGCGAGGCGGCGGCGGACCGCGCCTTCGTCGCCGGCACGCTGGGGCAGGATCCGCAGACCCGTCCGCTGGACATCGTCAGCAATCCCGATGCCAAAGGCATCGCCGTCGGCCTGGGGATCACCGGCGCGCTGGCCACGCTGCGCCACCTCTTCGTCTGGTTCCCGCTGCACCCGCTGGGCTACGTGCTGGCGGCCTCCAGCTTCTCCTTCTACGTCTGGTTCACCTGTTTCGTCGCCTGGGCCATCCGCGCCGTCGTGCAGCGGCTGGGCGGCGCGCACACCATGCGGAAAGCCCTGCTGCCCTTCGCCATCGGCATGTTCCTCGCCTGCGTCGCCTCCGTCGTGCTGTTTGAGCTCATCGGATTGGTGCTGGGCGCAACCGGACCGAATCAGGTATATAATAAGATGCCGTGAGCGCTTGCGCGCCATGGCGGCAATGACACGCGGGAGAACGCCGGCGAAACGATCATGGACTACCGCTATGATGTGATAATCTGCGGCGCGGGGGTGGCCGGGGTGGCGGCGGCGCTGGAGTGCGCCCGCGGGGGGCTGGCGACGGCGCTGGTGGAGAAGACGATTCTCCCCGGCGGGCTGGCCACCTCCGGGCTGGTGAACATCTACCTCCCCCTCTGCGATGGCCAGGGCACGCAGGTGACCTTCGGGCTGGCGGAAGAGCTGTTGCACCTCGCGCTGAAGTATGGCCCGGGCGACATCCCGGCGGGCTGGAACGCGCGGCCGCCGGCGGGGCGCCTGCAGGCCGCCTTCTCGCCGGCGTCCTTCGTGCTGGCCCTCGACGAAGCGCTGCAGGGGGCCGGCGTCACCCTCTGGCTGGATACGCTGGCCTGCACGCCGCTGCCGGACGGCGACCGCGTCACCGGCGTGGCGGTGGAGAGCAAAGGCGGGCGCGACCGGCTGCTAGCCCCGGTGACCATTGACGCTACCGGCGACGCGGACATCGCCGCCCGCGCGGGCGTGCCGTGTGAAGTGGGTACAAACATCCTCTCGCTGTGGGCGCTGGCGGCCACGCTGGACGCCGCCCGGCAGGCGATTGACGCGGGCGACGGCACGGCGTTGCTGACCCTGTTCGCCTTCGGCGGCGACGCCGTTGATCCGCACGTCGAGTCGGCGGAGCGCACCTGGACGCTGGAGCGCGCGGCGGACGTGACGGCGTTCGCCCTCGCCGCGCGCGCGGTGCTGCGCGAGCACTATCAGGCGGCGCAGGCGCAGGTGGGGCGCCGGAACAGCTTCCCGCTCACCCTCCCCACTATGGCGCAGTACCGCATGACCCGGCGCATTCACGGCCGTGCCACGCTGCGCGCGGGGCAGGCCGGACGGCGCCACGCCGACGCCGTGGGGCTGGCGGCGGACTGGCGCGCGGCGGGCAGCGTGTGGGAGATTCCCTACGGCGCGCTGCTGCCGACCGGCGCCCGCGGCTTGCTGGCCGCCGGGCGCTGCATCTCCGCCACCGGCGACGCCTGGCACGTCACCCGCGTCATCCCGGCGGCGGCGCTCACCGGGCAGGTGGCGGGGGTGGCGGCGCGGCTGGCGGTCGCGCGGCGCGGCCTGCCCGACGCGCTGGAGGCCGCGGCCGTGCAGGAAGAGCTGCGGCGCATGGGTATCCCGTGCGGGCTGGCTGACGTCTACTCCGCACCGCCGAGATAGGAGGGGCATCATGGTGAAGGTGGTGGCACACCGGGGGTTTTCCGGGCGCTATCCGGAGAATACGGCGCGGGCGTTGACCGAGGCGCTGCGGCTGGGGGTGGAGATGATCGAGTTCGACCTCCACCTCTCCGCCGACGACGAGCTGATCGTCATTCACGACAGCACGGTGGACCGCACCGCGAACGGGGCGGGCGACGTGGCGCGGCTGACCCTCGCCGAGATCAAGGCGCTGGACGCCGGCGCGTGGTTCGGCGCGGAGTTCGCCGGCGAGCGCTTCCTCACCGCGCGGGAGGCGCTGGCGCTGCTGGCGGAGACCGGCGTCGAGTTGAATATCCACGTGAAAGCCTACGCGCACGATCGGGAGCGGGTCATTGACCTGACGCTTGCCGAGATGACGCGTTTCGGCGTGCTGGCGCGCGCCTTCATCGCCTCCGACGAAGCGTCCATCGCGCTGGCCAAGCACCGCCACCCCGCCGTGCGGACGTGCAACCTCTCCACGCATCCCCGCGACGACTACATCGCGCGCTCGCTGGCGGTGGGCTGCCGCATCCTGCAGCCGGGACATCAGCAGGTGGATGCGGCATTCGTGAGCGACGCGCACCGGCACGGCATGACCGTGAACCCCTTCTACGCTGATGAGCCGGAGGAGATGCGGCGGCTGATCGCCTGCGGGGTGGACGGCATCCTGACGAACCATCCGGACCGCCTGCTGGCGCTGCGCTGATGCGCCGTCACTTCTTCTGCGCGGCGGCGCGGGCGGCATCGAGCTCGGCGAGTGCGTTGGCGTCGCCCACGCGCATCACCCGCACCTCCTCGAGGATGTGGTGGTACACCAGCAGGCTGCCGGCGGCGGCGCCGTCGGGCAGCAGGACGTCCACGCTGTTGCCGTTGGGCAGGCCGACGATGTTGAGGATTTTGATGAGCGCTCCCTTCGCGTCATAGATGCGTAAATCCACCGTGCGGAAGCCCCCGCGCGCGGCGCCGCGGGCGTACAGGCGATAGGTGCCGGGCTCGCGCAACGGGAAGGGCTCGCTACTGCTGCCGTAAGCGGTATTGAGGCCATACTTCCCCTCCCCCACCTTCACGAACAGCGCGCCGGTATTCAGGCTCGCCCATCCCGTGTAGCTGCAGGGGCCATAGCGGAAGTCGGGATTGCAGTTGATGGCGCCTTCGTCCGGGCACGGGCCGAGCGCCCAGTCATCCAGCAGCACGCCGTTCTCGCCGTTCGGCAGGACCACGGCGAATTCCATCGCCGCCGCGTTGGCGGGGGTATAGCAGACATCGGTATAGGGATGCCAGTCGCCGAAGACCAGCGCCAGGTGGCCGAAGCCGCGCGACACCGGCAGCGCCTTGCCCTCCGCGTCCGCGAAGGAGACGCGCCAGCGCGATGCCGGCGACATTGCCGCGCACCGCCAGATAATCGGCCAGCGCGCCCGTCTCAAACTCCGCGCTGAACGGCCCCTGCGCGAAGGCGGCCGGCAGCGTGAGGATGCCCAGCACCAGCAGCATGCCAACAACGGCTCGCATCGCCCTGCCCCCTTGGAGGCTGTTTGCCGAGTAGCCCTCGTCGCCTCGCTTGATCTTTTCGCGGCGGTCTTTGTCGGGTTTTCTTACCGTATCTGCCGGATACGCCGACGAAAACTCTTCGCGACCGCCACGAAAATCTCCGCGCGATCCGACGAGAGCTACTCGGCAAACAGCCTCTTACTCCAGCACCAGCGGCGACCAGACGTGCTCGCCGTGCACCACCACGCCTGTATACGTGCTCTCCTCGGGAGTCGCCCGGCCGTGGTGATAGACGCGGGCGAAGACCCCCTCCAGCAGCGTCGCCGGCTTTGCCGGGTCCTGCTTCGTCGGATCCACGCCGATGTCCGCCAGCGGAATCATGACGATGGCTTCCCAGGAGTGATCCGTCTTGCGCAGTTTGCCGCGCCAGGCCGAATGCCAGCGGCGGTCCCAGTTGCGGGCGTCGTAGTGGTTGCCGTTCACATCCAGCGCGAAGAGATGGGTGCCGCTCTTGCTCCGCAGGTACAGCTCCACGTGGTCGCTCAGCGGGAACTGCTCGGCGTCGGCGCGGGGGTGCGCCCAGGCTTTCGCCGGCTCCGGATCATAGGCGATGATGCGGGCATACAGCTGCTCGTCGTCGCGCATCAGGCGAATCTCCGTGTTGCAGGTCGCGTCGGTCGGTTTCGCCCACCCGCGCGGCAGACGGAACCCGGTGATGGGCGTCGCCCGCTCCCAGTGCGGCGAGGTGAATGCTTCCGCGGCCATCGCGGCGTCGGGGAACGCCGGCACGGTGAGGCGGCCCAGCTCTTTCGCCCAGGTATCGCACTGCAGCAGCACGCGACTGACGAGCAGCTTCGCGCGCGGGTGCTTCGCCGCCGCTTCCGCCGCCACCAGCAGCGCGCGCGCCGGCTTTTCCGTGCCGGTATCCACGAAGTAGCGCTTGAACACGCCGCCGCGCCCGGAGTGGCCGTTTGCAAATTGCCGATTCGCCGGATCGTGCCAGGCCACGTTCAGCAGGGCGTAGAACTGCGCCAGCTGCGGCGCGGCGTCTCGGTAGGCCCGCGTGATATAGTGCGTGCGCAGGACGGCCACATCCTGGTGGGGATTCCACATCAGGCGGGAGATGATCCACATCTCGATGGCGTTGGCGTCCCAGGCCTAGGTGAAGCTGCCGATGCCTTCCATGGCGGTGTCCACGTCCTGCAGCGCCTCAGCATTCACCCCCACGCCGCCGAATTGCGCCAGCGCGCGCAGGTTGACGGCGGCCGTCTCCCCCATGGCGTTGCAATAGCCGACGCCCCAGTATTCGTAGAACGCCAGCGCCGGATGCTGCCCCCACTGCTGGAAGCGCGACGCCCACGAGCCCGGCACGCCGGGGCCGTGCTGCATGACGGGGAAGCGCATGTTGACGGTCGGATACGGCGCGAAGAGCACCATGATGGCGGGATGCACCGTCACCTTCGGCGGTTCGGCGGCGAAGATGTAGGCCAGCGTGAGGATTTTCAGCTTCGGATACTCCTTCACCAGCTCCTCCGCCATCGCGTTGAGGAAGATGAACATCTGCGTGGAGCGAAACAGCGGATCCTGCTCCGCGGAGGGCGACTTCGGCGCCAGCGCGGTGCCGTCGGGCAGCGTGATGGGGAGCAGGCACGCCGGGCACTCGCAGCAGCGCCAGGTATCTTCGTTGCCGCAGTCGAGGATGAGCGTGTCCTCCGGCGCGTTGTTCAACTGCTCGCGCGCCTCGCGGATGAGCGTGCGCAGCGCCTCTTTATTCGTGAAGCACGGCTGGGTGAAGTTATTGAGGACCCGGCGGCCGTCAATGAGGGGGAAAAATTCGGGATGCGTCTCCTTATACTTGCCGAGGAAGCCGAACATGAAGCCGCCGCCGACGGCAGCGCGAGCAGCGGGAGTGTGGCGCCGCTGATTTCGCTGATCCAGTACTGCATCTCCCGCGCGGCGAAGCGCTCGCGCAGGTCGGCGTCGGCGGCGAGGATGATCTCGCCGGCGGGCTTGCCGTCCACGGTCAGCGGCGGCGCCGACGCCCCGATGCCGCACGCGAGACACGCCAGCAGCAGCATGGTCCTCCATCGGCTCATGGCTTCACCTCCGGGACGCGGGTCACCGTCAGGCTTTCGATGTCCCCGGGGCCGAAAAACAGCCGCGCGTAGGCGCAGCCCGGCGGCGCGGTGAAGGTCGCGTTCGCCCAGTTGCCGACGCCGATGCGGCGCATGTCGGCAGCGTAGAAGAACGCGGCAGCGTTCGGTTTGTTCCCGGCCACGCGGTCGTCGCCGGGCGCCACGGGAATCGGGTCGGTCAGCGCGTAGCCGCCGGGATTGACGCGGAGGACGCATGGGCCGTCGGTCGCCACGATGCCCGCTTTGCTCGTCTCCGACCAGCCCGAATAATCACCCGCGCCGGCGAACGTCTCCGCGCTGGCGAGGAGATTCTCCTCGTCGCAGCGCTCCAGTGTCACGGCATCCACGGTCAGCGTGGATGCCCCGCCGGGATTGACGAAACGGAGCTGCAGCGTCACGGCGTCGCCGGGCGTATAGAAGCGCTGCCGGTAGACGCCCCATTCCGCGGCGCGGCATTGCTGCCAGGCGCTCTTCAGGTGCCCGCCATACGGCACCTCGTGCCTGGCGTTGCGCAGGCGAATCTCCCAGCCGGGGGGCGCGGCGCTCACCGGACCCTCGGCCGTCGCGGCGAATTCCAGGCGGTACTTCACGCCGGGCTCGACCGCTATCTCTGTGAGGACCACCTCCGCCGCGCCCGGCGCCAGGCGGAGCGCCATGCCGCCATCCTCCCCGACCTGCAGCAGGCTGACGCCGGGGGCGCGGGCCCGAGCAGATACTCCGCGAGCGCGCGGCGCTCGAAGCCGTCATGCCAGGCCGGCTCCCCCGCCCCGACGCAGGCCGCGGCGACCAGACAACACAGCACCGTCAGCCATCGTCCCGCCATGGTTCCCCCTTCGGATGCGGTGTGCTTCAGCGGACATCGCCGCGCGCGCCGGGGCGCGCGCCATGCCGATCGGTCTCCGGCGCCGCGTCCAGCATGCGGAACTCGGCGGGCGCCAGCTCGATCAGCTCGGCCTTTCCGGCGTAATGCAGGCAGCAGCGGTGCGCCTGCCGGAAATCCACGTTCTGGAGACAGATGCGCTTCGCCTCCGGGAAGTAGGCGTAGCAGATGAATTCGCACTCGCGACCGGGCAGGTGCCGGTCATCAGTGATCCAGACGCTGCCCCGGCAGGTGGTGGCGATATGCTGGTAGATGGCGCCAATCACCCCTTTTGCGCCGACGCGGCTGCCGGGGCCTTCGTCCGTATCCATCGCGCCCGGATAGTCCCAGGAATTGAGGAAATAGACGGTGCCCTGCCCATAGCGGCGGCGCAGCAGCAGCGGCGCGGCCTGTTCGTCATCCACCACGAGGATTTCCGCCGCGGGATCGGTGATCGCGATGTCGCCCATGCGGGTGGCCATGATGCCGAAGCGCCGGGGGAAGGTGAAGCCCAGCTCGGACGAGCCATACGGCGCCGTCGCCCAGTAGAAGCGCTCGCCCGGCCCCTTCACCCTGACGCCGCAGAGCTCGGACAGATCGCCGCCATGCACCAGCTCATCCACGGTATAGCTGCCGTAGTTACGGCGGATATTCGTGGACAGGTGCGGAATGCCGATAAACAGCGTGCCGCCGGCGGCGACGTAGCGCGTGAGGATGGCATACTGCCGCGGCGAGGCGGTGTTCCACCCGCCGAACAGCAGCGCCCGGTAGGTGGCCGCCAGGAAATCGGCCTCCACCCTGTCCTGCGCGAAGCTGACGATATCCACCATGCCGTATGGCGTGCCGGACAGGAAGAAGTTGGGATAGTCGCCCATGATCGGATGCAGCGGGAAGAACACGGCTTTCACGATCTCCCAGCCGCGCTCCGGCGCGCCTTCGAACCAGTGGGGATTGCGATCGGCGAGGGCGTAGGCGCCGGCGATGGCGTGCGTGGGACTGTACCGGTGCCCGCACAGATCGAGGTTCCCCTTGGCGATGGCGATGGTGGTTTCCGGTTGGCCGTCGGGGGTGCCGTTGGCCTTCACGAAATCATAAAAGTCGGCGATCGTCTCGCGATAGCGCCGGCATTCCGGGGCGTCATACCCGATGTGAGGGAAATACTGGCGCGCTTCCGCGATATAGGGCGCGAAGAGCTGCGGCTCCCGGCGCAGGCGGTGGTGCGGCAGGTCCACGCGCGGCAGCGTGTATTTCGGCGAGTCCTCGCAGAGCGTCACCTCGACGAACCAGTTGCCGCTCTCGTTGATAATCATCTTGCTGCCGGACATATATTTCTGGTACATGGCGGCGGTGAGCAGCGGAAATTTATACGCGCATGCGTAGGGAATCCACGAATAGTGCTCGTGCGCCAGGTGCGACCCCCACAGGGGGAGATCGTGCTGGCGGTACAACCCGCGGGAGAGCGCCGACGCCAAGTTGAGGTGGCGGAAGGCGAAATCCTCGACGACGGGAATATCGGCGCCGGCGGCGATTTCGTAATCAATGAAGAAGTTGGCGCTGGTCGCCATCACGTAGCCCCAGCCGGTGGCGTGCCGCTCATCCACGTGCGCGCGGACGCGGGCGATCACATCGTCCGCCAGCTCCCGCAGCGTCACCTCCGCCAGGTCCTTGCCGCGGAGAGCGGCGTTGTCGAGGGCGAAGCTGTACCGCTCGCCGAAGTCGTAGCCGAGGTAGTACTCGCCGAGCTCCTTGAAGCGCGCCGACCACTGCGGCAGGCCATCCACGTAGAGCAGCGTGGTATACAACCCGCGCGCGGCGGCGGCTTTCATGAAGCGCAGCACGCCGGCGCCCTGGCGGTCGGCGTGCGCCGTGATCTCCGCGCACTCCTCCGGCAGCAGATAGGTGCCGTCGTCCCAGTTGGGTTCCGGCACGTCAACGCCGATCTCATCGAGGGCGTAGATCCAGCGCGCAATGGTCGCCGGCGCGGAGCCGCGGGCATACCCCCAGAACTGCACCAGGTTGCCCTGGTTGTCCGCGAGCACTTTCTCGATCATCTCCAGCGGATCGCAGGTCTGCGGCGCCCAGCTTTGGTGCCCGTGCAGCGTGCAGAGGAGGTAGTCGCCGCTCATGGGATAGACTCCGGTGCCGATGAAGATGCCGCAGGGCGGCAGCGCGATTTTGGGCCTGTTCATCCTCGTCCTCCCCGGGCGCGCCGCGATGGCGCGGCGTTTTCGGTATACTATTTATCAGACATCTTATTATGTATACATTAACATGCCGCGTCGCCGCTGTCAATCGGCAGCCTGCGGGCGCACCGCTCGCGGGTGAGTGACAGCGATCATCCGGCGCTTCCGGGCGGGCGCGCCTCCTCTAGGGACAGGCGGCGAGCTCGGCCAGCTCCACGACGCGGCCTTCGCGGCGGGCGCGTTCGGCGGCGAAGACGATGGCATGCGAGCTCAGCGATTCCTGGACATCGGTGAGCACGAGCGAGCGGTCGCCGCTCACGATGGCGCGCAGCCAGGCGCTCACGGCCCGCCAGTCGCCGCCGCCGTGCCCGCCGGGCTCTTCGCCGAGGGCGATGGTCTCCACGGTAGTGTCGGCGAAGGTGCGCAGCGTCACTGCGGCGGCGTCCATGGCGATCTCGCCTTCGGTGCCGTGCACGCGCACCTTGCGGTCGCCGCCCTGGGTGAACGCCGTCATGGTGAAGGTAGTGGTGACGCCGCCGTCGAACTCCATGATGACGACCTGGTGATCCACCACGTCGTTATCGCAGCGAAAGACACAGCGGCCGTAGGGCCCCGTGGTAATCGCCGCCAGGTGCGCGTCTTTCGTGTGGACGGCGCTCACCGTGCAGGCCGGCCACCAGTCCAGGCGTTCCGCCTCCACGTAGGTCCGAATCGCCGAATAGGGGCACTCGCGCTCCACCGGGCAGCCGTCGGTGCAGCGCGCGGTGCTGCCGGCGGGGGCATGCTCGGCGGTGAAGTAGCGCAGCGAGCCGAAGGAGGAGACGCGCAGACAGGGGCGGCCGACGAGGTCGCAGATATAGTCAATGTCGTGGCAGCTCTTCGCCAGCAGCATGAAGGTAGACCGTGCCGCGTTGCCCCAGTTGCCGCGCACGAAGCTGTGCGCCTGATGCCAGAAGGCCACCTGCTCGAGCTGATCAACGGTGACGATCTCGCCGATGCGCCCGGCGTCAATGAGCGCCTTCACCCTGGCGAATTTCTTGTGGTAGCGCAGGGAATGGCAGACGGCCACCACCGTGCCGGCCCTGCGCTGGGCGGCCTCAATGGCCCGGCAGTCCTCCAGCGTGGTGGCCATCGGCTTCTCCAGCAGCACGTGGTAGCCCTGCTCTAGGCAGGCCACCGTCGGCCCGACATGGTCGCGGTCCATGGTGCTGATCACCACCGCGTCGCAGCGTTTGGGCTGCGCCACGAATTCCTGCCAACTGCGAAAGACCATCGCCGCATCGAGGCCACACTGCTCGCGCACCTGCTCGCGGTAAGCGTCGTCCGGCTCGGCCACCCCGACCACCTGTCCCAATCCGGCATACCCCGCCTGCTGAATGAGGCTGGCAAACCCCCGTCCCCGCCCTCCGGCGCCGATGATGGCCACGGTAATCGGCCGCTGTGTCGTCATGCGATCGCTCCCTCTGCGTGGTGCATGGCGGGCTTACTCGCCCTTCGTCGCCCGGATCGCCAGGTCGTAGAGGGCGTCCCGCCCCGCGAACCAGGTGTCCGGCGCGTCGGCATACCCATACCGGTACGGCACGACCTGCTCGAAAATCTCGTCGAGTCTGCGCTCGAGCGTCGCGACCAGCGCGTCCGCGTTCGCGGCGCGCAGGCGGGGGTACTGGTCGCGAAGATACTCGACGAGGGCGTAATCCCGGATGCCCTCCGCCTCCAGCTCCCGCCGGGTGGTGTCGAGGATGGTGGCGTCGGGCAGGTAGACGTAGCGATGGTCCAATCCCTCGGCATAGCGGAAGGGCAGCGTGTGCAGCGCGGGGTTGGTATCCTGCGCGGCGTAGCTTTGCCCGCCGTCAAAGCGCCATTTGGCCGTCATCCAGTACAACGCCAGGTTATCCAGCGGGCGGCCGGAGAGCTGGGTATTCGGCACGCCGCAGCAGTACCAGAGCACGGTGTCTCCCGCCTGCTGCCGCTCGCGGAAGAAGGGACGCTGCACGTTGTGCTGGTAGTTCGGACACCAGGGGTTCAACACGCCGACGGCATCCGCGATATTCGGGTAGTTGCCCGAGTGACAGACGGAGGTGACCAGGCCGGCTTCTCGATACGGCCGCGAGATCTCCGCCCAGTGCGTGATATCACCCGGTTCATCTCCGATGGTGAGGACCACGCGGCCCTGGCGATCCGCCGCCTGCAGCCGCGCCAGCAATTGCTCGGCGAAGATGGTCCGGTCACCATTGCTGTCACCGAGCATGCCGCCCACCGAGGTGAGCAGCGTGGGCAACGGCAGCCCTTTCTCGCGGAACACGTCGTCATAGATAGCGAAGAGCGCCTCGGTCGCCGAGAAATCGTAGGTGACGGGCCATCTGCGCGCCATATCGGTGAACGCCCGCACCTTCGAGACGGCAATCCCCCGCCCGGTGTCGGTGCGCAGGCGGAAATACCGGCTGGTGTTGCCGTTGAGCCGGAAGACGATGGCGCCGGGCGGGAAATCCCCATCCAGCGGATTACGCGCCCAGGACATCACCTGCGCGGCGGCCTGCGGCGCGCTCTCCTGCCACGCGCCATCGGGCGCGAGCCACCCGATGATGAGTTTGCTGCCCGTGTAGATGCGCAGCGAGACGGCAATCTCCCGGACGGTCACCGGTTTGCCGAAATCGAGATACCCTGCGCCATGCAGGCCGACCGGCATGCCGGCGCCATCGTCGTAGCGCTTCCAGGGTAGGGCGTCCATCCTGACGGCGGGCGGCGCGGGCGTCTTGCCGGGCTCGGGTGTCACGGCCGGCTCGTCATCCACGCCCAGCCCCTTGTCGCCATCGGGCTGCGGCTCATCCACGCCGTGCCCGCCGAAGGCGGCCCACTTCGCCGGGGGCTGCCCCGTCTCGCGGTCCGTCACCGTGCAGTGCATGGGCACGCCGATATAATTCAGGCCGTGCTCCGCCTCGTTTTCTGCGCGCGCGCGATGGGCCCTCTTCACGAAGTCCGGGTCCTCATTGAACCAGTGCGTGCTGGCGGAGGAGAAGCTGCCGAAGCGCGCGCGGGTGCCCGCCGGGAAAGGGATCGGCTCCACCGTGACCTCCAGCGGAATGGCCTGCGTGAAGGCGCCGCTGCTGAGCGTGACCGTGCCGTGATAGACGCCGGCGACGGCGTTTTTCGGCGTCTGCACCGTCACCCACACGCCGGTGGCGGTCTGCGCGGCCATCGGCACGGTGGGGGCCGTGATGAGCGCGTTCGGGATGCGCAGGTCGCCATACTGGGCCGCGAAGTCATAAAATCCCACGGGACGTATCCGGGCGGCGGGCAACTCCCGTCCCCCGGCGGCGCGCAGCGGGCCGCCGGTGATGCGCAACGCGGTCAGCGTGTGGTTGGCGGCCAGCCCGAACTGCAGCGAGCGCCGGTCGTTGATGCCCATCCGCAGCGCCAACCGCTGCACCGGCGGGCGCTCGAGATGCGTCTGCCAGGCGTGGATGGTCTCCAGCGTGTGCGAGGCGAAGGTGCGCAGCGGCGCCGCCGGGGGCACGTAGGCGGGCAGGGCTTGCGCCAGCCGCTCCGCGGCGCGCGCGACCGCCGCCGGCGACTCGCCGATGACGAAGACACAGCGCGGATCGCCGTTCGGCGTATAGCAGGCGCGCACCAGACCGTCAGGAGTATTCAGGTACTCCGCATCGTTCCAGATGCCGAGCATGCCGGGAGCCAGCCGCGCGTAGCGATGCCCCAGCGGCGTGCCGACGACGACAGGCACCGTGGGAAAGCCGAGGAGGGCGAGGTCGTCGGACACGAGGTAGACGCCGGCCTTCTCCGCGATCGCCTTCGCCGCCGCGTATTCCTCCGGGGTGCCGAGTTTCGGGTAGGTCACCGCCACCCGGCGGCCCGCGATGATCTGTACGGCGGCCTCCAGCGTCTCCGCGCAGCGGTACTCCTTCGGCGGAGCCGCGGGCGCGGGCGCGGCGGATACGGCCGTCACCCGGAGATCGGTGAGGACGCCCGTCTTCCCGCCCAGCATCTCGCGGTTGTCGAACGCCACTTTCACCTGATAGCGCGTGGCGCCGGCCGGCACCGCCGCGATGGCCTCCGCGGGGCTCGTGAATGGCCCCTGCCACGGCCCCCACCGCGCGCCGACGGCGAAGCGGATGGCGGGACGCACCCGGCATTGCCCCTCCACGCGCACGTCGGCGAGCTCCAGGTTGCCCGTGCCGCCCCGGTCCCGCTTCGACGGGAAGCCCGCCCGACTCACCCACAGGAGGTGGCGGCCGGGTGATAGGCCTGTCGCCAGCGTATACGTTTTCCGCCGTGTATCCTGCGGCTGTTCGAGGGTCCGGAGCGGGCCTTCGTCTATCTGCCAGCGCAGGATGCCGACGTAGTTGAGCACGGCGGACAGGTTCTCCCCGTAGAACTCCACCCCGTAGTGGTAATGCCCCATCCCCGTGTTCCAGGTGAAGTTCCGGCGACCGGGCGAGAAATGGCGCGACGATTCCAGCTCCTTGCCGTAGACGACCGTGCCCGCCGGCTCTTCCGCCTCCCAGGCCAGGCGCAGCGCCGTCGTCCCGGCGGGCACCGCCGCCGGCTCGCGCAGGTGCTCGGCGCGCATGGGATAGGCGGCGCCGTAGACCGCCAGCTCCTTCACCCCGCCGTCCGCGCGCTGGAATTGATAGAGCGCCACCTGTACGTAGCGCACGCCGTCCACCGGCAGCACGGTGAGCGTCACCGATGCCGGCGGCCAGTAGGCGGTGGTGCGGCGATAATCCTGAAACGCCCAGTCGCGCTCGTATTTCGCCAGCACGCGTCCGGCGCGGTCGAGCAGCGACACGGTGAAATAGGCGGGCTGGCTGCAGTGCAGCTCGATGCGCCGCACCGTCGTCTCCCGCGTCAGCGGCACGGTGAGCAGCGCCGGCAGCGCCGCGGGCTGCCAGACGGTTGCCGTTTGGCCGTCAAGGGCGAGGGCCTGCGCGCTCCCGCCCAGCGGAAGCTGCCCGCGGACGAGATTCTCCTCCGGGGCGCGCCTGGCGGGCGCGAGGGCGCCTTCCGCGGCGGCGAAGGCCGGACGGGCGTCCTCCAGCGGGGGAATCACCTGCGCCGGCAGCTTCCGCTCGGGCGGGAAGGGGAAGACGCGCGCCAGGGGCGGCAACGCGAAGCCCTGCTCGCCGGCGAGCACGCCCCGCAGCCAGCCGGCGGAGGCGCCGCCGATGCTGCCCGGCGACATGGCGGCGGCGCGTTGTAGCGCGCGCCCGCCCAGCTCGGGATGCGTATTCCACCCCTGCCGCCCAACTGTATAATAATAGTCGGCGGCTTCATCCGTGATGCCCAGGCGGTCGAGCGCCTCGCCCAGGCCGAAATTGATGAGCAGGCCGCGCGCGGCCTCCCCGCGCACCGCCTCGTGCCGCGCCATCTTCTCGCAGTAGGCGCGCTTGGCGGCGGGATCCATGCGGTCGCTCGCCACGTAGGCGGCGAGCAGCGCGGTGAAGGCCGCGGGCGGCTGCCGGGCGAGCGCCAGCGCCATGACGGTGTCTTCGGTGCCGCCGCCGGGCGCGTACGTGAGGACGAGCTGCAGGAAAGGCAACTGGGCCTCCGGCGCGGCGGCGAGAAAATCACGGTCCGCCAGCAGCGCGTGCCAGCCCGCCGCGGTCTGGAAGGCCGGATACGTGTCCATGGCGGCGGTCGCCAGTTGCACTGCGCGGGCGGTATCCTTGCCCGCACACGCCGTCCGGACGGCGGCAAAGGTCTCGCGGATGGCGGCGGCCGCAGCGCGCTCGGCCTGCTCGAATCGCGCCAGCGCGGCCTGGCCTTCCTCACCCTCCAGTTGCAGCAGCGCGCGGCGGGCGGCGCGCCCTTCGGAGGTATCCTCGCCGTAGGTCCGGAGGAAGCGCTGGTATTCCGCGCGCGCGTCCGTCGCCGCGCCGCGCAGCGCGTACTCGTCCAGAAAGTAGAGATGGAAGGCGCGGGCGGCGGGCGCCGCTTTCGCCTGTTCGGCGACGGTGCGGGCGAGGGCCAGGCGCTCTTTCGCGGAGACCGGCAGCGCGCTGAGCGCCGTTTTCGCCTTCGCGAACTCCGCCATGCCCGGGCGCAGCAGCGGCGCCAGCGCGACAAACGCCGCGCGACGCTCCTCGTCAGGCGCGCCGGGGCTTTCCACGATCCAGAGCAGGTGCTCGACGGGATAATACTTCACATAGGGGGCGTAGCGTTTCACGTAGGCCGCCACGGCGTCGAGCATCTCCGTATATTTCGTCCGTTTCGGCTGGAGGTCACCATTCGGGACATCAACGGGCGCGTCATCGGGGCCGAGCGGCGCCTCGGTGGTAATCAGCCCGCGGGTGACTTTCGCCTTGCGCAGGTGCGCATCGAGCAGCTCGCGTTGGAACCGCGCGGCCAGCGCGCTGCCGGAAAACTCCTGGATGATCCAGGCGTAAAATTGGCGCACCTCCTCCTGGCTGCGCTTGCCTTCGGTGATGTAGAGGAGCTCGGTCTCGCCCCGCGCGGCATCCGCGAGCGCGGCTTCCCAATCAACCGGGGGCTCGGCGCGCAGGACGGCCGCGATCAGCAGCCCGAGCACCACGACGCCCCACACGGGGGCCGCGCCCCCCAGCCACCGCTGTTGTCCGCCTGATCGTCGCATGCCAGCTTCCCTCCGCGCCCGTTGTGCCGACCCTTATTCATGTATACATAATAAAGCTGCCGTTGTCAAGCCGGGGAGCGTCGGCAGGAATTTCCGCTGATAAAAGGAACACTACCGTATGCCGATCCATATTTCCACGGAGATCCCCTCCGGCAACGCCTGCGCCATCACCGTGACGCGGGACGCGGCGATGCCGGTGGTCGCGCTGACCGCCGACCCCCACGGCGGACCGGAAGCGCTCTGGTTCTGCTTCCGCATTGAGAGCGAGGGCTATGCCGGCCCGCTGCGCTGGGAGCTGCGCCACATGGGGAACCTGCTCGGCGGGCCGGCGCCCGAGACCGTGCGCCCGGTGATGCGCGCCGGCGCGGGCGCGTGGGAGCGCCTGCCGCCCGGCCGGCGGCGCGATGAGCCGGACGGGCAGTGGACCGGCCTCTGGACGCTGGAGCTCGCCGGCGAACCGGTGGAGATCGCCTTCTGTTACCCGTACGGGCCGGAGGAAGTGGCGGCACTGGCGCGCGAGGGCTGGCGGGCCGACGTCATCGGCGTGAGCCAGGCCGGACGGCCGCTGACGCGCCTTTGCAACGCCTACGGCGCCCCCGGCGACGCGCGCCCCGGCGTCTATACCCTCGCCCGCCAGCATTCCGGCGAAACCCCCGGCTCCTGGGTGCTGGACGGCTTCCTGCGGCGGATGGCTGAGGCGGGCGACCGCGCCCCGCTCGTCTGGTCGGTGCCGCTGGCCAATCTCGACGGCGTCATCCAGGGGGATTACGGCAAGGACAATTATCCCTATGACCTGAACCGCGCCTGGGGGGCGGCGCCCATGCGCCACGAAATCCTCGCCATCCAGCACGACCTGCATCGCTGGCGCGAACGCTGCCGCCCGCTGCTCTGCCTGGACTTTCACGCCCCCGGCGGCGACGAGACCGCCGGCGTCTACGCCTTTCTCCCGGCAGTATCCGCGGACGCCCTGCTGATGCGGCGCACCCTCGAGTGGGGACAGTCCTTCAGCGCGGCGCTGACCGAGGAGTACGTCGCGGAGCCGGTCAGCCGTTTCGCCACCTATCCCTCGCGGTGGGACACGCCCACCATCACCGATTTCTGCGCGCACCGGCTGGGCATCCCCGCCCTCACGTTCGAGACGCCCTACGCGGAGATTCGCGGCACGGTGCTGACGCCGGCCCGGTATCGCGACATCGGCGGTCGCCTGGCCGAGGGCGTGCTGCGCGCCCTTGGCGACGCGGCGGCGTCCGGCGGCGGATAAAGCTGTATTACACCATCGCCATTTTCCGACATTCCCTCTGCCGCCGGCGTTGCTCGCCGCGCGGCGTCGCCGCTTACGGCCGCGTCCGCACTTTTTTCCGCGCCACCTATTGACAGCTCGCCATAGTGTATACATAATGTGATAATGCTTCGCGTTGCCGGCGGACGGACGCGACAGGGAAGGGATCGCGCGTTCCCCGGCACCGCGGCAGGTATCCTAGGCATGAAAGGAGACGACATGATGCATCAGGTACCCCCGCGGCGTCCACATCCCGGCTTTACGCTGATCGAGCTGCTCGTGGTGATCGCCATTATCGCCATCCTCGCCGCCATCCTCTTCCCGGTCTTCGCCCGCGCCCGCGAAAAAGCGCGGCACAACACCTGCATGAGCAATCAGCGCCAGATTGCCCTGAGCATCGTCATGTGGGCGCAGGACCACGGCGAGACGCTGCCGAGCGCCGACACGGTCTGGCAAGACCTGAACCTCACGCCGAAGCTGCTCGCCTGCCCGTCGAAGACCGCGCGCACCGGCTACGTGTACGTCGCGGCGCTGGGCGGCATGAAGATGGGGGAAATCAGCGCCCCCACCAAAGTGCACGTGATCGGCGATGGGGTCAAGAAATCCTCCGGTCCGGTGAACACGCTCGCCGGCGTGCAGGACTGGGACTACCGGCACTCCAATAAGCTGGTGGTCGCCTACCTGGATGGGCATGTCGCCGTGACGGGAGATCAGCTGGAGCCGTTTCCGCTCTTGGTGACGCACGACCTGTACTGGTGGCTGCGCGCCGATAAGCACTACCGGCCGAATAACGCCGACAAGTGGTACGCCTACCAGCACAACACCGGCAAAGCCACCGTGAGCACCGACTGGGTGAGGACGCTCTCCGCCGAGACCATGAACGGTTTCCCGTGCATCAGCATGCCGGGGAACGCCAACATGTACGACTACGGCAACCTGTTCTGGCCGGATGCCGACCGCACGCTGGTGATAGCCTTCCGCCCGAAAGTCGTCACCGCCGGATGGCTCATCAACACCGGGCCGGGGAACGCCATCCGCCTGAACGCCGGCAATCTGGAAGTGGGCGGCCGCCCCACCGACGCCGATGCCACCTATTCCTGGTCAACCGGCATCCCCGTGACCATCAATGAGTGCCACTACTGCATCGCGACCTGGTCGCGCGGCGAGGGCGTGTCGCTCCGCCTTGACAACGTCGAACCCGCGGTCACCGACCCGAATATCCTCGGCTTTAACAACTACATCACCGTCTATATCGGCGGTGACGGCGGCAGCCGCTTTAACGGCGACATCGCCGAGCTGATCCTGTTCAAACGACTGCTGAAGCGGAACGAGCTCGAGCTGCTGCACACGTATCTGACGGCGAAATACGGCATTCCGGCATAAGCCGCCGGGACGCCGCGCAGGCCCGCGGCGCCCCAGCCTCCACCTGACAACCGGCTGCGGTATATACCCGGAACGGCACGTCATACGCATGGGCACATGCGCTAACGACTCTTGATATATACGCATCGCATGACATTCGAGGCGATATGCCCCTGGCGGACGCTTTTTCTGTATACACAATGATGGCCGGAGACGGCGGCCGCGCTCCGCGCGGGCGAGCGACAGACGCCGTGCCCGCGCGCCTGATCCATGACACGTTCGCCGCGCCTGAAAGGAGAAGTGTATCATGACGCAGTACGTCTTCGCCCCCCGGCGACGCCGCGGATTCACGCTGATCGAGCTCCTGGTGGTGATCGCGATCATCGCGATCCTGGCGGCCATCCTCTTCCCGGTCTTCGCCCGGGCGCAGGAAAAGGCCCGGCAGACCACCTGCATGAACCACCAGCGCCAGATCGCCCTGTCCATTCTGATGTATGCCCAGGATCACGACGAAACGCTGCCGACGAAGGAGACGGTCTGGCTGAACCTCAATCTGGACAGCGGCGCGCTGGTCTGCCCCTCGGCGCGCAAGACGCTGCGCAACGGCTACGTCTTCGTCGCCGCGCTGGGCGGCATGGCGCTGGGCGACATCACCGCGCCGACCGAGACGTATATCATCGGCGACGGCGACACCCAGACCACCAATGCCCTGCCGAACACGATCCAAACGCCGAAAGATTGGGACTGGCGGCATGACGGGAAACTCATCTATACGTTCGTGGACGGCCATGTCGCCCTCACCGCCGACGAGCTCTCCCCGCTGCCCCTGCTGGTGCGCCATGGCCTTTACTGGTGGCTGGTGCCGGGATACAGATACAATACGCGCATCAATAACACTCCCGACTGGGGCCCGTATGTGAACAACACCGGCCGAAACAACGTGAGCACCGGCGGGCAGATCGCCGGCATCCCCGCGCTGGCCAGCAACGCGCTGAACGGGTATGACGCCGCGCGCTGCGACGGGACGAAGTGCTTCACCGACTACGGCAACCTGTTCTGGCCGAATACCAACCAGACGCTGGTGGGCGTGTTCCGCCCGACCACCGTCACCCCGACCACCCCGCAGACATTGTTCTCCGGCCTCGCTTCCTTTGAGGTGCGGGTGGAAGGCGGCGCGGTGCGCATCGGCGGCATCAAGGCCGACACCGACACCGCCATCAACGCCTGGGCATCCTCCGCGCCCATCACCGCCAACCGCATCCATTACTACATCGCCTCCTGGTCGCGCACCGCGGGGATGGCGCTGTACGTGGACCAGGTCGAGACCCCGGCCGCCGACGCCACCGCCAAAGGGTATCGGGTCAACACCGGCGTCAACGGCACCGGCTGCTACTACCCGGGACCCGGGAACAAATTCGTCGGCGACCTGGGCGAGATCATCCTCTACAACCGCACGCTGGACTCCACCGACCTGGCGCAGCTCGATCAGTATCTGAAAGCGAAATACGCGATCCCGTGACAGCACCGCCGCACGTCGAGCACGCCGCGCATCGCGGCGTACCCTTCCCGCACTCGCGCTGTCCCATGCGCGGTACGACGATGCCTGACTGTCCGAGATGGAAGGGGGCCGCGGAGTTGTGCTCCGCAGCTACCGGGCCGCGGACGACGGTCACGATGAAAGGACTACCTATGCTCTATCGCGGATACCCGTTGCGCGGCCTGTTGTGCGCCGCGCTGGTCGGCCTCCTGCTGGCCACCGCGCGCGCGGCGAACCCTCTCTACGCGGAACAGGCCGCGCAGGCGCGCGCGCAAGCGCCTGAAAACCGGGCTCGGGTCACGGCAGCCATGCGCGCCGCCGGCCTGCCTGCCCAGCCGATCGTCGCCTTCGCCGTGCCGGCGATGAGCGACGTCATGCGCCTGCCGTACACCTATCCCGAGGACGGGCGGCTCAACGGCGCCTTGCGCATCGTCGCCGCGCGCGACGAGTTCGAGCCCGCCTCCTTCCTGCTCTACGCCTTTGACGCCCGGCCCGCGGTGGCGCTCACCCCCTCCCCCCTGCGCGGGCCGAACGGCGCCGTCATCCCGGCCGATCAGCTGGACCTGAAAGTGGTGAAGGTCTGGTTCCAGAACGGCAACGGCTGGACCAGCTACTTCGCCGATGCCGGGCTGAAGCTGACGCCGGAGCTGCTGCTGCACGACGAAAACATGGTGAAGGTGGATACCGACGCCGTCGCCAACTACGCCCGGGTGCGCGACGGCGCGGGGGAGCGGTTCGTCTGGATTTCCGCCCCACGGCGCATCGAGGCGAAGGCGTTCGATCCCGTCCGCGCGGCCTTCGCGGACGCCGCGGCGCTGCAACCGGTCGCGTTGCACGCGGGGGAGTTCAAGCAGTTCTTCCTCACCGCCCACGTGCCCGCCGATCAGCCGCCGGGCGTCTACACCGGCACGGTGACGGTGGCGGAGAGGCGCCGGACCCTCACCGAAATCCCGCTCGCGCTGCGGGTGCTGCCCTTCACCCTGCCCCTGCCGCGCACCTATTTCGATCTGGACCGCGAGATGGTGATCTCCTTCATGGGCGGCGCCACGCTCTCCAGCATGCGGGCGCTGTATGGTGACGAGGCGCTGGCCCGCGAGCGGTATCGCCAATACCTGATCAATCAGCGCAACCACGGCATCTTTCACCCCTGCGTGGATCAGGACGAGGAGAATTTCGCGCTGCTGCAGGCGCTGGGCTTCCCGACGAAGCCGGTGATGATGGGCAAAAGCTTCCTGCCCTGGTACGGGAAAAACTTCGGCGGGCGCCTCACCTTCGACGAGCGCATGGCCGCGAAAAAGGCCGCGAAACGCTGCGCCGACTACTACACGCACCTGGTCGGCCATACCGACGTGCTCACCAGCTACGGCGATGAGCAGGGGGCGGCGTTCGTCGCGACGCACCGCGACGCCCTCGCCTGCTACGCCGAATACGGCATCAAGATCGGCTGCGCCGGGCATGAGGCGCTCCTGTACAAAGGCGGCTACCTCTACGATATCCACCCGATGGGCGGGGAGCCGGACGCCGTCGAACGCATCCGCCCCTGGAACGAGATGGGCGACAAATACGTCGGCTTTTACGCGTCGCAGCACACGGGAGCGGAAAATCCGCAGTTCATCCGCCGCCAGCACGGCCTGCTGGGCTACCTGAACAACCTGAGCATGGTCTTCAACTACGCATTCGCGCTGGGGCCGTGGAATGATCTGGATGGCGAGGTCTACAAGCCGATGGTCGTCGCCTACCTCAACCGCGGCGGCCTGGTAGATACCCTGCAGTGGGAGGGGTTCCGCGAAGGCGTGGATGACATGCGCTACGCCACCCGGCTCAAGCTGCTGGCGCGGGACGCCATCGTCTCCGGCACGACCGCGCGCCTGCTGGAAGGGAAAAAAGCGCTGCACTACCTGGCGCTGCTGAACGGCGCCGAGATGGACCTGGACGTCGTGCGCGCCGAAATGATTGACCGCATTCTGCGCCTGATGCGCCTGGCTGACGAGGGAGGACAGGCACCATGACACGTCTACGCATGACCGCGCTCTTCGCGCTGCTCGTTGCCGGCCTGGCGCTGGCGCAGCCCGCCCCGACGACGGATGAGGCCGAGGCCATCACGCAGGCGCTGCGCGCCGCGCAAACCCTTGGACGCGATAACACGGCGGAGATCACCGCCGTGGCGGCGGCGTATGAGGACGTCTTCACGCTGCCCGGGCTCTCCGCGGACCAGCGCCTGCGCGCGCACCTGGAGCTGGCGCGCTGCTACGCCGTCCGGGGTCAATTCGACGCCGCCGCGGCGGCGTATGACCGGAGCGCGGCGGCGGCTGACCTGACGCCGGCACAGCGCTGTACAGCGCTGAGCGCGAAGGCGAAAATGTGGTTCGACAGTAATTTTCAGGGGGCGTTCGCCTCGTATACCACCGAGGGCATCGAGCGCGCGGCGGCGGTGTATCAGCAGATCATCGCCCTCCCCGACTGCCCGAATCCGGAGAAGATCGCCGCCTATCAAGGGGTGGCCAACTGCCAGTTGGAGATGCATGACATCGCCGCCGCCAACCGGACGCTGGACAGGGCCGCGAATCTGTCCGATCTCTCCGAGCTCGAGCGGGTCACCGCGAAGAAGCAGCAGGCTGACGCGCTGTATCGCCAACTGGCCTACGATGACGCGCTGGCGCGCTACCGGCAGCTCTGGTCGGAGAAACTGCCGGGCGGGCTGAAAGCGCCCATCGAAGAGCGCACCCTGGCCATTCTCGTGGGGCAGCACCGCCATGACGACGCCCGCCAGGCGCTACGCGACTGGCAGCGCCCCGCCAGCAGTCTGGCACATTGCTACCTGGACACCGGCAGGCCGGCGGAAGCGCAACGCCTGTATGTGGAGATACTCGCGGACCCGAAACAGCGCTATCAGGATCGGTGTGACGCGCTGGACCGCCTGCTGCAGCTTCACGTGGCGCGAAAGGACCTGACGGCGTTCTACGCGGAAGCCGAACGGCGCATCCCCGCCCTGATCGCCGAAAACGAGCGCGCCTGGGCGCTGTATCCGCGCCTGCTTGGGTGGGCCTATACCCGGCACGGCGTCGCCAACGCGCCGGAGTACCAGGGGTGGGTGGCCGAGCGCATTCTGCGGACCCCCCATATCACGCCGGATGAGTACGTGAAATACGGCGATCTGCTGCTGAACGCCCACCTGCGGCGCCGCGACCGCGCGCGCGCGAAGGACGTCATCGCCCGGCTCCTCGCGAAGGAGCTGACGGCGCCCAACCGGCTGCGCTACCAACTCATCCAGGCCGTGCTTGACGCCAATGGCAAGGCACACGGCATCGTCGAGACCGTGGACGCGGTGCTCATGGAGCGGGCCGGCGCGCGGAGCGAACCGCGCGCGCGTGCCGAGGCGCTAATTCAGGCGGCGAAAACGGCGATGACCACCGGCGACGAAGCGGTGGCGCGGGCACTCTATAGCGCCCATGAGACGATGCGGGCGCCGCTGGAACCCCGTTCCCTCTCCTGCACGTTCCTGCCGAATGGCCCGCGGGACATCACCGGCTTCCTCCAGTCGGACTATTTCAAGGATGCGAAGGCGCATGGCCGGTTGGACCGGAAATACGGGGACACCCTGCAGTTCCTGCTGGAGACCGACTCCGCGCTCACCGGGCGCACGGTCACCGCGCAGCGTGGGCATTTCACGCCGACCGAGTTCGTCGCCGCCTGCGACGCGGATGGCCTGCAACTCTTCTTCTTCGCCCCCACGGCCCGGGCGCGGGAGATCGCCGACGGCTTCGCGGCGCTGGGCGGGTACGAGATCTATCTGTCCGCCGGCGTCAACGAGCCGTATCACTGCTACCTGGTGGATTCGGCGCCGGGAACGCTGAGCGATAACTTCGTCACCCAGTATAACAACCGCCATTTCCGGCGCGCCCGCCAGCAGGAAGGCACCGCGCGGATCGAGCACGCCGTGCTGCCCAACGGGGTGGCCACGCTGCTGTCCGTCTCCTGGAACGCCTTCTTCGACAAGCTGCCGCGGAACGGCGAGCGCTGGGCTTTCGAAGCGATTCACTGGGAACAGGGGGGCTATTCCTGGGGCGGCAGCGAGTCGGTGCATCATCGTTCCAGCTTCGGCAAGCTGGTCTTCGCCAACCTGACCTCCGAGAACCTGCGCGCCATCAAGCGCCGGCTCATCACCCATGCCGCCGGCGTCTATCGCCGCGAACTGAGCCCGAAAAACGGCGCGGTGGAGATCTGGCAGGACCCGGAGCTGGGCGACCGGCAGTTCTACGCGGAGGTGGTGAAGCCACTGCAGGCGACGCTGGATGGCTACCTGGCGACGGTGACACCGGACATGACCGCTGAAGAGGTGGACCTGCTCTACGCCGAAGCGGTGCCGCGGTGGATGAATATCACCTATCTCCTCGCCGACCTGCGGCGCGACTACCTCGACGATCGCCGGATGCGGGGGCTGTGACGGCTTGGGGAAATCCCTGGCGGGCGAGACGCCGTCGAGCGGCATCAATCTCTCGCATCAGGCGACGTGCCCGGCCGCCGTCAGCGCCGCCACGCGTTCCCGCAGCGCCGCCGCCTCCGCGTCCAGCTCGTCCGCGAAGCCGGGCGCCATCACGCGCGCCGCGTCGCCGACGTCGTCCAGCATCTCCCGCAGCACCTTCGCGCCGTCGCTGGCCGGGTAGGCGTCTATGATGCGCCGGGCGGCCGCGTAGGTCTCGCGCAGCGCCGGCAGCGCGGCCCGCACGTTCTCCAGCATCGCCAGCACCTGTTCGGGCTGCGTCATGTTCTCCATCACGCGCGCCCAGTCGGCGTAGGCGCGATAGGTGAGACTGTGGCGGATCAGCTCCGCCATGATGGTGGTGAAGGCGCCGGTGACGGCGATGTCCGCGTCGGCTGGGAAGACCGCCGTCACGTCGTAGGGCGGCTGCGCCCAGTCGTCGCGGCGGCAGGCGTCGCGCTGGGCGGGATCGCGAAAATCCGGCACGTCGAACGGTGTGCCGCCTTCCGTCGCCGAGCGCAGCGCGAGGATGCCGGGGATGGTCACGTCGCTGGCCGCGTAGACATCGAACGGCGCCGGCTCGCCGGTGAGGATCTGCCGCGCGAAGTAATAGAGCACCCAAAAATCGCCGCCGCCGTGGCCGGTCTGCGCCGCCTGCTCGCCCAGCGCGTCCCAGCTCGGCGTCACCTCCAGCTTTGGGGAGCTGCCGCTGCCGCCCAGCCGCAGTTGCAGCGTCTTGCCGACGTTCACCTCCGCCGCGCCTTTCGTGCCCCAGATGCGCTGGACGTGCGTGTCATTGGTGGTCGCCCCCATCAGGTTGCGCACCACCGCGCCATTGGACATGGTGATGAGCGCGGGGGCGATGCCGCCCATGCCCATGCCGCGCGCGTCCAGATACCCCGGCAGTTGGTGGAAGGCGGGCAGCGCCACCACGCGGGTGGGCCGCTCGCCGGTGATGACCATGATCGGCCCCAGTGAATGGGTGCAGTAATAGTGGAAGTGCTGCCAGCTTCGCCAGTGGTGCACGGTATTGCCGGGCTGCACCGGCACGCCGTCAATATAGGTGTAGGCCAGCGAGCGAATTTCGTGCACATATTCGAACTCGGCGTACTGCAGCTCGCCGAACAGGCCCTCCGCCCACTTGCGCCGCAGCCAGTCCAGCGCGGCGCTGAAGGGGTAGTTCTCCGCCAGGTTATACACCAGGCCGCTGCGCTCGACGGCCTCCACCAGCGCGACGCCCTCCGCCAGCGTGTGGAAGGCGGTCACCTCGGAGAGCACGTGCTTGCCCGCTGCCAGGCACCGCAGCGCGTCGCCGGCGTGCGTCGGGCAGAACGTCGCCAGCAGCACGGCGTCGAAATCGCCGGCGAGGAACGCGTCGGCGTCCGCGTAGGCGGCGGCGCCGGGCACGTCGCGCCGGAAGCGCTCGCGCATGTGGGCGTTATAATCGCACCCCGCCACCACGTCGAAATTCAGCGCGGCGCAGGCGCGGTAAAAGCTCATCCCGCGGCCCAGGCCCCAGATGCCCAGGCGGATGCGGCGGTCGGTGTGAAAGATGGGGGAATCAGCGGTCATGGCCGGCCTCCTGCTGATCGTTTATGTGTGTATTGTATTCTTTCTGTTCGCTTGCGTCAATAGCGCGGCGCCCACCACCGGGGCCGCGGCGTTGCACTCCGCATGAGTTGGCACACTCTTTGTTCAACGAAAGGGTGAGGTCACTCGTGCGGAGTACAACGCCGCGGCCCCGGTGGTGGGCGGAGGGCAACGAACCAGGAACACCGCTCCGCGGCCCCGATTGTGCGCTATTTCTCCGCCCATGCCGGCGGGTAAACGAAGGCTTTGACCTCCACCGCGCGCTTGCCGGCGGGCACGGCGATGGCCATCTGGCGCGGCACGTCGAGGCCGGCGTACCAGCCGCTGCCGGCGCGGTCCCAGGTGCCGGGGCTCCAGCGCGTGCCGTCAATGAAGAGGTCGGGGATGCCGACGATGCCCGGCGGCACCGAGGCGATGATGACGCGCGTGAGGCCGTCCACCGTGCCGCTGAGGCCGTCGCGGGTCATGGTGAGCAGGAACGGCCCCTCGCCTTCGATGTAGCGCTCGCCCGCCTGCAGCCGCCCGGCGCCCGCCGCGAGCAGGAAGCGGCAGGTGTCGCCGTCCACTTCGATGGCGCCCGCCTGGCCGGTGAAGGTCACCTGCGCATCCGTGTACGTCCGCGGCGCCGGGAAGGTGAAGACGTAGCGCGTCACGTTCCCCGCGACCTGACGGATGACGCCCGGCTCCACCTCTTCGCCCCGGATCTGCGGCAGCGGGAAGGTGACGGCGGCGGGCATGCGCATCACGCCCGCTTTCAGGCCGTCGAGGGCGATGGTCTGCGCGAACGGCCCCTGGCCTTCCAGCACCGCGCCGTGATACCCCACGCGGCCCGGCCCGTCCGTCAGCGCCAGCGTCACCGCCTTCTCCGTCACGCGCACCGCGCCGCCGCAGCCGGCGAACTGCACGCCGTCCTGCGCGAAGATGATGGGCGTGGGGGAGAGGAAGAGGTAATCGGCCCCCAGCGGATGCGTCACCTTCACCACCCCCTCGCTCAGCATGTCCACCGCCGCCGGTTGTTCATCAACTTTATAGGGATACAGCACCGTCAGATAACCGCCGCCCGCCGGCGCGGCCAGCCGAGTGAGCACCATCCGATCCTTCGCGTTGAGGGCATTGGTATGCGGGATCGTCTCGATCTTTCCGTCGGCGGGCGCCAGCACGTGCACGTCCAGCAGCACGTCGCGCGGCTGGCGATAGGTGATCACCCGCCCCCGCGCGGTCACGTCCTCCGGCGCGCCCTGCGCCCACAGGTGCCACCAGGAGGGGAGCTTCCCGTCCCCGGCCACGCTGTCGCGGATGACCAGATAGGCCGGCCCATCGAACTGATCGTCCGTGAGCAACTGCAACTGCCGCGTCCAGGTGAATTCCCCCGGCGTGCCGGGCAGGCCCGGCTGCGGGGCGGCGACGCTCGGCACGCCCGGCGACGGCCGGGAATAGCTGTCGGGATAGCGCACCACCGCGCGCGCGTAGTTGACCCTCGGCAGGAAGGCCTGGCGCGAGACGCGGGCGTCGCACATGCCGAACATCTGCTCCTTGTCCGGCGCGCCGAAGCGGAGGGTGTTCAGGTGATTCAGCCCCGCGGGCACGCCGGCGCTGTTTTTATAGTGCGCCAGCCAGGGCATCACCAGCGGCTCGCCTTTGGCGAAGAAGGCGAAATGCCCCTGGTCCGGCTCCCAGTGGCTCATCTGATAGCCGGCGCGCAGCGCGAGCAGGCTCTCGTCCGGCGTGCCCACGCGGTCGCGCAGCATCACGCCGAAACCGGGGAAGCTCTCGCTCTTCAGCCGGGGGTCGCGCGGGGCGATCGTCGGGTCGAGGTAGAGGAAGTCGGCGTTGTCCACGAAATCGGCGCCGGTGGTCATCGCCCCCATCGCCTGCCACGCCCACATCATCTGCCCGGCCAGCGCGTCATTGCGCCCCTGAAAGAGGGCGGCGTACTGCATCCAGATGGGGGTCGGATGGGCGTCATGCGTGCCGAAGCCGATGAGCCGCCGCTGCCCGAAGCGCGGGTCCACCGGGGTGAGGAGGTTCAGCGCGTAGCGGGCATCCGCCTGCAGGCGCGGGTCGTGGCCGAAGTCGCGCACCCCCGCGCGCTGCAGCGCCAGCGCCATCTGCGTGTGCAGGGTGGCGCCGGTGACGATGAAGTAGCCGGGGTCCTCGATGAAGCACCCTTCCGGCGCGTGGTAGCGGCCCAGGAAGTAGTCGAGCACGCCGTCCATCTGCGCCAGCCAGTATCTCGCCTTCGGGTGGTCGGGAATCAGCGCCGCGCTGAACGCCAGCCCGCCGATGCGGTTGAAGGGCATGGTGGGATTGCCCAGATGGTTGCCGGCGCCGCGCGGGTTGAAGTCGGGGTCGGCCATCATGTACGAGTAGATCGCCAGCCACGTGCGAAGCTCCCGGCGCTGCGCGGGGGTGAGGTGCGGCGAGGCCAGCGCCAGGTCGGCCATCCCCAGCGCGTTTTTCGCCGCCTGGAGCTGCCGGTAATGACTGTGGAACGAGCCGCGGGCCGCCAGTTCCACGCAGGCGCGCAGGCCGGCCACCGCGCCTTCCGCGCGCGCCGCCGCCGCCTCCGCGCGCTCATCGAGGTAGGGGGCGATGGTTTTACGCGCGGGGTGCGTCTCCAGCGCGCGCCGCCGCGCCGCCAGCTCGGCGGGGGTGGTGAAGACGCGCGGGTAGACCGTCCCATCATCCATCGGCCAATCCAGCACCCAGTCCTTGATGCGGTCGAGCGAGAGGAAACCGTACGCCAGCCGGCAGGCGAACAGCTCGCGCGCCGGCTTCAGCGGTCCCAGCACCAGCGCCCACGCCCGGCGGCCGTAGCTAAGCGGATATTTCGGATCGAACTCCCCGCTGCTGAAGGGGGAGGATTCCTCGCCGCATTCGTAGTCCCAGCGCAGCAGGCGCGCGCTGATGGGCAGCTTCAGCAGCACCGCGCCGGCCGGCGTCGCGCGCAGCTCCAGCGACATCCCCCGCCGCCAGTAGCCCGCGTGCGCCGGCGCCACGCCGATGAACGGCGCGTCGGGCCGCTGCCAATCGGCATCGCGGAAGACGCCCGCGACGTTGCCGAAATCCGCCCCCCACGGCGTCATCAGCCGCAGGCGCACCGCCAGGTTGTCGCGGGTGAAATCCAGCGGCACTTCAAACGGCGTGATGCGCACCTCCTGGGGCACGTACCACGCCGGCGCCTTCCCCCAGTAGGCGTCGCCGCCGCGCTCCGCCGCCTGCTCCTTCACCGCCGCCGGCGTCTGCATCGGCCCTTCGCCGCGCAGCGTATCCGGCTTCCATCCCTCCGCCAGGTTGATGACCAGGTAGTCCGGCGTCTCGCAGTCGGCCGCCCTCGGCCCGACGCCGATGGTGCCCAGGTCGAAGGCTTCGCGGATCGCCACGTAGTCGAGGCCGGCGGCCACCCGCAGGTTGACGCGGTAAAAGCCCTTCGGCGCGAAGGCGTAGGTGATCTCCACCTCCGCGCAGGCCGGGCCGTCCATCACGGTGCGCACGGCGTAGCCGGACACCAGGCGCGCGGTGTGCAGCGCGGATGCTCCCACCCAGGCGCCGTCGGCCAGCCGCATGCCCAGGATGGGACCGGGTACTTCTGAGGCGGGAACGGGGGTTTTATACGTCGTGCTCGCCGCCGGCACGCGCACGGCGCAAATGGCGTTGCTCAGCTCCAGCACGGCCCCCCGCTTCGCCCGCGTCACGCCGGCGGGCGGCCGTGGCGGCGCGCCGGCCGCCAGCGTATACGTCGCGGCGGCGTTCGCCGGCAGGCCGGCGACGAAGGCGAGCCTCGCCCGCGTCGGCCGCCCACGCCCGGTCACCACGTCATCGAGCTGGAAGGCGACGGGCGCGCCGTCCGGCCCGATGAGCGCCAGCTTCTTCGGGTCCGTGCCCGCCGGCAGCTCGACCGCGTAGCGCAGCAGCTCCGGCGCCCAGTCGCGCCCGGCGAATTCTTCCAGGGTGAAGCGGCGGATGACCGACAGTTGCCCGAAGGCCGGCAGCATGCCCAGGGCGAGCAGAATGCACAGCAGACGCGCGAACATAAGACGTCCCCCCTTCGCGAGCATGAAATACCTGTTGTGGATCGTCACGATGTATCTGACATTCGACTTCGGTATCAGCGCGTGTAGGGAACGCCCTCCGTGGCGTTCCGGTGTTCATTTTGTCGAGCCGCCCGCGGTCACCAGTTGGCTCTCGCCCGCATCGGCTCAACCCTGCGACGACCCGGAACGCCACGGAGGGCGTTCCCTACCAGCGGTTGGTTCGCAGAGCACGATACAACGTGACAACCCACCACAATTAATGATTAGGGGTGAGGGATTAGGGATTGGGCGCGCGCTACAGGCGGTTATCCTGATACGCACACGATAACGTAACGACCCCCTAACCCCTAATCCCCAACCCCTCACCCCGACCAGCGGTCGGTGCGCCGATCACGATACAGCGTGACGACCCGCTACAGATATGCGCGATTGGACCCGCGTCCGCTACGGCAGTTGCCACCGCGACCAGAGCAGCGCGCATTTTTCTCCCTCCGCCACCTGCTGGTAGCAGACGGTGAAGAGGCTGCCGTCGGCCATCTCCACCGTGGAGGGGTAGCCGAGGTCGCCGCTGGGGCCGTCGTCGCGGATGATCCAGTCATGCGTCCAGGTGGCGCCGTCGTCGTCGCTGATGGCGACGCGCTGGCCGTAGGGCGCCTGCCGGTAGCCGTAGGTGAGCAGCAGCGCGCCGGAGGAGTGGCGCAAGAGGTGCGGCGGCGAGCCGTGATAGTGCAGCGGCACGGGCACGGACCAGGTGGCGCCGCCGTCATCCGAGACCGTCTGCATCATGCTGAAGGTCACGATGCCGGCCTCCGCCAGCTGCGCGTCGCCGTGGTTCTCCACGCGGATCATGCCGATGAGCCGGCCGGAGGGCAGCTCCACCGCGTGCGGCTCGTGGTAGCTGCCGGCGGCGGTGTGCGGATACAGCGGCACGCTGCCGCGCTCCGTCCAGGTGCGCCCGCCGTCCGTGCTGCGCGCGGCGACGATGCCGCCGTATTCCATCTCGCTCCAGCCGGTGACGTAGCGCTTGCCCAGGTAGAGCAGGCTGCCGTCGCGCAGGCGGATCGGCCCGTGCGGCGCCGACACCGGCACGCGGATGGGCGCGCTCCAGGTGGCGCCGCGATCGTCGCTGAGCATCAGCCAGGCGCCCAGATGCCGCGCCACGATCTCGTCGGTGACCGCCGCCAGCTTCTCGCGCCAGCTTTCCAGCTCCGCCTCGCCCAGCCAGTCGCGCACCCATTGCTCCGCAAAATACTGGCGGGTGTCGCTGGTGAACCAGGTGACGAGCAGCCGGCCGTCGCCCAGGTCCACGATGCCGGCGTCGCGGTCGTCAATCGGCGAGTCGTTGATCACCCGCGGCGCCGACCAGGTGCGGCCGTCATCGGCGCTCACGTGCAGCACGGTCTTGCCCCACGGGCAGACGTGCTGGGAGCGCAGACCGGAGCTGGCCACCACCAGCGTGCCGTCCGCCAGCCGCGCCACGGTGGGCCAGCCGAAATAGCCGAACTGTTCATGCGGCCGGTGACAGACGATGCCGTGTTCGGCAGTCAGACGCTTCTCCATGTGCTCTTCCTTTCGGCGTTATCCCCGGTCAGGCACGCGCCAGTTCGGGTACCAGATGGAATCCTCCGGCGGGGCGGGCGGGCTCCCCTCCCACAGGTCCTGCATCGTGTGAAACGCCTTCAGCTGCGGGCGCACCACGTCGTCCCAGAGCTGCTCCACCTGCGCGAAGGTGCGCAGCGTGTGCGCGGGCCGCAGGCGGTCGTACTCCGCCAGCAGCGCGCGGCCTTTGTCCGTCAGCCAGCGGATCTCGTCCGCCACCATGCGCTCGCCCACGCGGCGGTCCGCCCGCGCGGCGTCGCTGCCCATGGCGAAGTGGCGTCCGGGTTCGTCCGGGATGCGCGACAGGTCCACGCACTCCGGCAGCAGCGCCCAGAGCAGCGAGGTTTCCACCCGCCCGGCGTGGTCGCCGCCGCTCCGGCCGTCGCCGTCGAAGCCCGGATCATTCGCCTCGAATTCCGGCAGGCCGTACAGGCGCGTGCCCACGAAGGGCTGCACCAGCTCGCACAGCGTGCGCAGGTCCATCCAGTTCGGCCCGTAATGCCCGGTGAAGAGCAGCGCGGCGTGAAAGCCGAGCACGTCGGCCATGCGGATGTGGTAGAGGACATTTTTGAAATGCTGCCACGGCGGGATGGCGGTGAGCCACGTGCGCGGCACCTCGCCGATAGCCTGGTGCGCCCAGGCCGCGCTCCCCCCCGTTTCGTGAATGTGCCACATATCCAGCGGCGCCACGATGCCCCCGCCCGCGCGCGCCGCCGCGCAGGCGATGGCGTGCGCCTTCAACCCGTCCAGCCCCACCGCGTTCTGCGGCCCGTGCGGCTCGCACAACCCGTAGGGGAAATACACCAGCGGACACTCGGCAAAGGCGGCCTCCAACTGATCCGGAAACATGCGCTCCCAGCGGACTTCATGCATCGTATTGCCTCCCGAATCTCGCCTCTTCACCGCTCACTCCTCACTGATTACTTGCCCTTTTCCGCGCCTCCGCCTATTCCCCTGCCGCTTGACACGGTGTGCGCCAGGGTTGACCGTGAATGGCGGGAGGCGTGGATATCCCGAAGCAATCGAAACGGCTTGTCCCCCATAACTTGAGCGGAAGGGGAGGCGGCGCCGCGCCGCCCCACCAAACAGATCCGGCTGTTGGTAGTGCGCCACGCAGCGGAGCGGAGTGGCGGCGAAAGGGTGGATAGCTAAACCGGGGCAGCGCCACTCCGCTCCGCTGCGTGGCGCACTACCAACGCACGGGTCTGTTTGTCGGGGTATCGGGTCGCGGGGGTGCTGGCGTCGGCGCTCAGGTGACCGATCAAGCGGTTCCGTTGGTCAGCCCCGAAGGGGCTGGTGCCACTAGCCACGGGTTCCGCTGCGCTGCACCCGTGGCGAGCATCACACACCCCTTCGGGGTGAGCTATTGTGCTGGTGATGCACCCAGCCCTCACCGGTGGGCCACCTCCGCCGCGTAGTCCAGGTAGACCTTGATCGCCTCGCCGGGGATGTTCCACGGGATGTGGTTGCCGATGCAGAGGATGTAGCCGCCGGTCATCTTCGATGTCTCCACCATGCGGTCCACCATCGCGCGGATTTCGGCAGGGTCGTTGCGCATGAGGACGCGGTTGTCGCCCTCGCCGGCGACGAAGGGATTGTCGTACGTGCGGGCGATGGCGCGGTAGTCGGTATAAGGCTCGGAGATGATGCCGCGGGCGCCGCAGGCCATCACGTCGGCGACGAAGGCGTCCACGCAGCCGTCCACCATGAAGATCACCTCTTTGCCGCTGGCCTTCAGCAGCCCCCAGTACTCCTCATAGCGCGGAAAGACGTATGTGTGCATCCACGCCGGCGAGCAGACCGGGCCGCGGGTGGTGACGATGTCGTCGTGGCAGACGACGAAATTCACCGGCAGGCGGGCGAAGGCGCGGAAGACGCGCCGGTTGATCTCGGCGAACTCCTCCATGATGGGCGCGAAGCGCTCGTCCATGCAGCATTCCAGAAACAGCTCCCAGCCGAAGGTGAGCAGCGGCCACATGAAGGTGGTGTTGTAAAACCCCACCATGGACGCCGTCCCCGGCTGCGCCGCCTCCCACTCCGCGGGGTAGTTCTGGCGATACATCCGGTAGAGCGCCTCTTCGTCGGAGTAGTCGCGCTTCTCGACGACCTCCATGTGGGCGAAATCGGCGGCGTGCGCCAGCGGCGAGAAGGCGAACACGTCCTCGGCGGTGCGGAACGGCGTGCCCCAATCCCAGTGGCCGGTGGTGCTCTCGCCCCAGCGCACGTAGTGCTTGCCCTTTTCATCCGTCTTCGAGCTCTCGCCCGTCAGGTCGAGCGTCGGGCGCGGCTTCGGCGCGTCGTCCGCCGGGATGCCCAGATTGAGCTGCGGATACAGCGCCGCCATCCGCTCGCGGCAGCGCCGCGGGTGATCGTAGTAGTCAATGCCGGTCAGGTAGGTCTCGGCGTCGGGATTGGACCAGTGCTCCCAGTGCGGAATCACCGCGGGGGCCAGGCCCATGAGGGCGAGATACGTGTTCTCCATCTGGACAGCCTTTCGCTGCGGCGGATTGCGGCCCCATGATAGTCGAGTCAGGCGCATCTGACAAGCCGCGAAAATCCGGGGAATTTCCTGTAGACGGATACCAGCATCGGGAGGGAAACGCCCGGCGCGGCAGAATAGTGCTCCGGGGTTGCGCACTCACTCTCCGCGAGAGGTATGATCATGGGCACGGTTGGCGTGGGGTTGATTGGCTGTGGGGGACGGTTGAACGGCGTGGCGCACGGCGTCTGCCAGGCGTCGCCGGAGATCGAGATTCGGGCGTTGTATGATCCGAGCGCCGACGCCATCGCCGGGGCGCGGCAGTTGTTCCGGACGGACGCGACGGTGTATGATTCCGCTGAAGCGCTGGTGCGCGACCCGGCCATTGACTGGGTGATGATCGGCTCGTGGAACTGCGCGCACGCCGCGCAGACGGTGGCCGCCTTCGACGCGGGCAAGCACGTCTTCTGCGAGAAACCGCTGGCGACGACGCTGCCCGACTGCCTGGCGATGTATGACGCCTGGCAGCGCAGCGGCAAAATGTTCACCATCGGCTTCACCCTGCGCTACTCGCCGCATTACCTGCGCATCAAGGCGCTGCTGGAGCAGGGCATCATCGGCGAGCTGGTGAGCATGGAGTTCAACGAGACGCTCTCCTTCGGCCACGGCGGCTTCATCCACGCCGACTGGCGGCGCTTCACCGCCAACGCCGGCACCCACCTGCTGGAAAAATGCTGCCACGACGTGGATCTCGTCAACTGGTTCGTGGGCAGCCGCGCCCGCCGCGTCGCCAGCTTCGGCGGCTGCGACTTCTTCATCCCGGCCAACGCCCGCCACATGGACCGCCTGGGGACGGACCCCGAGGGCGGCCGCCGGGCGTACTGCCACCTCTGGCGCGTGCAGGACGTGGATCCCTTCACCGCCGACAAGGATATCGTGGACAATCAGGTGGCGATCATCGAGTTCGAGAACAACGTGCGCGCGACGTTTCACACCAACTGCAACGCCGGCATCCCCGAGCGCCGCATGTATCTGCTGGGCACCGAGGGCGCGCTGCGCGCCGACGTCATCGCCGGCACCATCGAGGTCCAGCGCATCGGTTTTGGCACGCGGTGTGAGAATATCTCCACCGACGCCAGCGGCGGGCATGGCGGCGGCGACGACATCCTCTGCCGCGGCATCGCCGAGAGCATGCTGCGCGGCGCGCCGTCGCACACCTCGCTCACCGACGGCCTCGACTCCGCCGTCACCTGCTTCGGCATAGACGACGCCCTGGCGACGGGCGCGGTGGTGGAGATGGCCCCCTACTGGGCGCGGGTGGACGCGGTGGTGCGGCGGCCGGTGGCCGGATAACCCGCGCTACCGGCGTCATCTCACGGCGGTGACGGTCCCGCTGTCACGCCAGTGCGTGACGCGGTTGCGTCCCCGCTGTTTCGAGGCATACAGGGCCTGATCGGCCTCGTTGATGAGGGCGGCAATCACCAGCTCGGCGCGGGAGGGATCGAACGGCATCTCTCCCGGCGTCGTGCTGACGCCCAGGCTGATGGTGAGCGGGACGCGCCGCTCATTCGCCGTCACTGGCGCGGCTTCGATGCTCGCGCGCAAGCGCTCGGCCACCTCGCGCGCGCCGTCGGCGTCCGTTTGCGGCAGCAGCAGCACGAATTCTTCGCCCCCGTAGCGCGCGATGATGTCGTACGGCCGCAGCTGCCGCGTACACCGCTGGGCCACCTCGCGCAGCGCCATGTCGCCGACCAGGTGCCCACAGGTGTCATTCACCCGTTTGAAATGGTCAATATCGAGCATGACGGCGGAGAGCGGGTGGCGGAACCGCGTGGACCGCGACATTTCCGTGATCGCCAGCGCCATGAAGTGCCGCCGATTGTAGATGCCGGTGAGGCTGTCGGTGGTGGCCAACCGTTCCACGGCGCGGAACAGGCGCGCGTTCTGCAGCGCCAGCGCCGCCTGTCCGGCAAAGGCGGCCAAGCGGCGGCAGTGTTCATCGTGGAAATAGCCCCGCTCCTTGTTGAAGAGCGCGAGATAGCCGATCACCTGCTCGTGCGCCAGGATCGGCACCCCGATCCAGGTCCCCGGGCGCCCGTCCGCGCCGGGCAACAGACTGCACGGGCCGGCGGACGCCGCTAACCGGCGCAGGATGGCGGGGTCCATGCCCGCTCCCGCCGCGCGGACCGGCGTCAAATCCCCTTCCGCTTCCAGGAAGAGCTGGGCGGCATCATACGCCACCAGCGCGCGCGCCAGCTCGAGAATGCGGTCCAGCACCTGATCCAGATCGAGAGAGGAGCCCAGCACCTGGCCGGCCCGCTGGAGCGCTTCCGCGAGATGGCGCTGCTCGCGTTCCGCGGCCTCGGCGTGTTCGCGTTCCGCGATCTCGTGCTCCAGCGCGGTGCGCACATCCGCCAGCCGCGTCACCATGGTATTGAACGCCCGCGAGAATTCCCCCATGAAGTCCACCTGCTGGGTGAAGTCGCCGGCGGCGATCTGCTGGGTCTGCCAGGTGAGGTGGCGTAGGCTGGCCTGCAGCGATTTCATCGCTCCGGCCAAATACCCGCGGCTGTGCAGCTTGCCGGAGAGGTCGCCGTAGGCCAGCGCGAGCGTGAACTGCCGCAGCTCCAGCAGCGTCTGATAGAGGACGGCGAACTGGGCGTGGTCCGCGAACGGCGGCGGCGGCGCCTCCGACACGGTCGCCTTGCACACCACCGCGTGCAAGATGGCAATCGCCTGGTCAAGGGCGTCCTGGCTATCGCGCGGCTGCGCGTCGAGGTGCATCGGCATGGCTACTCCGCGACCGCTTCGGCGGTGAAGCGGCAGGTGCGGTCCCCGGAACACCAGCAGTCAACCTCTTTCACTTTGAAGCGGGCGCCGGTGAAGCTTTCCAGCAACGCGGCGATGAAGCCTTCATCATAGACGCAGATTTCGGTGTCGAGCTCGGGCAAGCCGGAGCAGTCCAGGTCTTCGGACACGGTCAGCACGAAGCGCCGCGTGTCCAGGTTCGCCTCCTCCACGCGCAGGACGCCGATGCCCATCTCGCGGAGCACCACCTGCATCGCGCGCACGAACTCGTCAAAATCGTGCATCGGCCCGAAGACATTCGCGTAGAACTGCTGCCCGGCCAGCTTCCCCGCCTCGTAAAACAGCCGGTCGGTTTCCTCCGCGCCATAGCGCTGTTCGATGACATCGCGGAGCGCATACTGCATCAGCCGATACACCTCCAGCCGCGTGAACGGGCCCAGATTCGGCCGTCCCAGCGCCAGGTCGCCGAGCAGGTTCCAGGAGAACTGGTACTTGCGAGCCGTGGTCATCGAAATAGCCTCCGTTTCGCCCATGACGACGCCGGGGGCAGGCCCGCCGGCGTGGGGTGATGCATGCGCAGCGCAATCATAACAGGTATCGTCAAGATTGGAAACGCACTGGACGAAAATCGCGCGCGGCGACCGGGGCGCGCATTCTCGCCCGTTTTTCGGCAGGACTCCGTCGCCCCGCCGCGAAAAGGAAGATGTTCGACGCCGACGGAGTGAGGATGACGTATGAGCAACTACGATATCGCCGCCTTTTACTGGCCCGCCTACCACGATGAACCGCGCTGGCGGGCGTTTATGCCGGAGGGCATCGGCGAGTGGGAGACGATTCGCAAGGCGAAGCCCAAAACCCCCGGGCAGTATCAGCCGCGCGTGCCGCTGTGGGGCTACGAGAGCGAAGCGGACCCGGCGGCGATGGCCAAAAAGATTGACGCCGCCGCCGACCACGGGGTGAACACCTTCATCTTCGATTGGTACTGGTACGAGAACAAGCCGTTCCTGGAAGAGGCGCTGACCCAGGGGTTTTTCAAAGCGCCGAACCACCGCCGCGTCAAGTTCTACCTGATGTGGGCGAACCACGACGCCAGCACGCTGTGGGACCTGACGCGCTCCGAGCGCTACGAGGTGATCTGGCCCGGCGCGGTGGACCGCGCGCAGTTCGACCGGGCCACCGACCGCGTGCTCAAATTCTTCCTGAAGCATCCGTCCTACTACACCATTGACGGCAAGCCGGTCTTCGCCATCTACGAGCTGGGCACGCTGATGCAGGGGTTGGGCGGGCTGGCGGAGACGCGCGCGGCGCTGGACGCCTTCCGCGCCAAAGTGGTCGCCGCCGGCTTCCCCGGCCTGCATCTGCAGGCCATACTCTGGGGCAACATCCCCGCCACCGTCTCCGCCCCCGGCGACGCCACGCCCACACAAAACAGCACCATCGCGGCGCTGGGTTTCGACAGCCTGACGAACTACCAGTGGTGCCACTACGTGCGCCCGCACGGCGATTACGCGGATTGGGCGGAGAAGGCCATCGCCGCCTGGGAGGGGTGGGAACGCGACTTCTCCGTGCCCTTCTTCCCCCACGTCTCCATCGGCTGGGACACCAACCCGCGCTACGCGAAACGCCTCACCGAATTCGTCGCCGGCGGCACCCCGGAGCGCTTCGCCCACTACCTGCGCGCGGCGAAAGCCTTCGTGGATCGCCACGCCCTGCACCCCAAACTCATCACCATCAACGCCTGGAACGAGTGGAGCGAGGGCAGCTACCTGGAGCCGGACACGCAGTTCGAGTACGGCTACCTGGACGCGGTGAAAAAGGTGTTCTGCTAGCAGCCCGCCTCCGATTTGTCAGGCCCGAAGGGCCGAAAAGCCGTTTGCCACGGGTGCAGCGCGGCGGAACCCGTGGAGAGCCCGCACGAAGAGCACACGCCCCGCGGGGGCGCCAGAGGCACCTATCACCCCCGCGGGATGCGTGTGATGGCAAAGCCCCCAATGTCAACGTCACAATCCTACGCCGCTTCCACCGGCCCCGGCGGTTCGGGGCGGCGGAAGAGCGGGCTGGCGGTGCGCGCCTGCAGCGTGAGCGCCAGCGCCCCCAGGCCGAAGACCAGCACGAGGATCCCCACGAGATCGCCGAGGACGGGGATGAGCCGCACCAGGAAATAGACCAGCACGCCGATGAGCAGCGCCGCGTACAGGCTGCCGCTGCGCCGCCAGAGCCACGCGCCGATGCGGATAACGGCGAAGACCGGCGCCACCATGAGCGCGATGAGCCAGAAGAGCAGCAGCAGGATGGCCAGCGGAATGGTGATGATGAACGCCACCAGCACGAGAATGAGCAGCGGGGTCAGGAAGAGCGCGATGAGGCCGGCGAGCAGCGTGCCCCACGGATGCGCGGCGATCATGGTGACCGCCTCACGGGTGACGCGCGGCGCGGCGACAATCGTCAGCAGCCCGAGCAGCAGCAGGCCGAGGGTGGTGAAGACGCGCCAGAGAGCCAGCCCCAGGAAGCCCGGCCGCCTGCCATCGCGCTTCGCCGGCTCCGTCAGTCGCGTTTCGCCCGCAATGACCGCCCCCGGCGCAATCTCCGGCGCGGGCGCCTGACCGGTGAGGTCGCCGCCGATGCGCGCGGTATCCTCCACCGTCAGGTTGCCGGCCCCCACCAGCACGTGGCGCGCCACCGTGCCCGCCAGCACCACCTGTCCGCCGGAGACGGCGACGTCGCGCTCCACGCGGCTCTCCGGGCCGAGGGTGACGGTGCCGCCGGTGACCACGAGATTACGGCCAACGGCCCCGTCCAGCTCCAGCGTGCCGCCCGCCGCGTAAATGGTGCCCGCCACCGGTCCCGCCACGCGGACGTTGCCGCCGGCGGCGATGAGGTTGCCTCCCACGCTGCCGTTCACGCGGACGTTGCCGCCCGCCACCACCAGGTCGTTCGTCACCGCGCCGTCCACGCGCACCGTGCCGCCGCTCACCACCAGGTCATCGGTGATGGTCGTCCCCGCCGGGATGGTGACGGTATCCCCGTTGCGCAGCTCCAGCGCCAGCGCCGGCACGACCGCCAGCAGGAGCAGCCAAACCAGCCATCGCGCGCGCATATGCCCCTCCTCTCGCCCATCCGCCCCCAGTGTGCGCCCGGCGCGGCGAGCACGGTGGCGAATTTCCCGGCAAAACGGCGGGCATGTGCGGGGATTGCACTCTTCGCCGTCAGACCCGAAGGGTCGAAAGCCGTTTGCCACGGGTGGAGCGGGGCGGAACCCGTGGGGTGCGTGCGATGATGTGAGCCCCAACGGGGCGACAGCAGACATCGTCTGTCGCCCCGTTGGGGCTTGTGCGTCGTATTCGGCTGTCCACGGGTTCCGCCCCGCTCCACCCGTGGCAAACGGCACACGCCCTTGCAGGGCGTTCTTTACACGCGTCACCCATCTGTGCCCGTCGCCCGCATCAGGCGCGTCTCGGCGGCGAATTCGAGAATGGCGTAGGAGCGCTTCAGCACCGGCAGCGCGACGTTGCGCACCGGGATGCCGGAGGCGGTGTGCCCGCGCTCCGCGCCCAGGTGGGCGTGGCCGTGCACCACCAGGTTGGCGCCCAGCTTATCCACCGGCTCGCAGAGGAGCGAGGAGCCGAGGAAGGGATAGAGTTCGCGCGGCTCGCCCTGCACCGTCGCCTCGATGGGCGAGTAGTGGAACACCACCACCGTGAAATCGGCATGCAGGGCGCGCAGGTCATGGTCCACCCGCGCCGCTTCCTCCTTCGTCTCCGCGATGAATTCCTTGATCGCCGGCTCGCCGAAGGGCGTGAGGCAGCGCGCGCCAAACCCGCCGCAGAAGCCTTTCGTGCCGCAAAAGCCGACGGTGAGGCCGCGCGCGGCGAAGGTGACGGCATCGCCCCCGCCGCGCAGCACGCGCACGCCGGCGTCCTCCAGGATGCGGGTCACCTCCGGGCCGTTGTCGGTATGCACGTCGTGGTTGCCCAGCACGGCGATGACGGGGATGTGCACCTGCGCCAACACCGCGGCCAGCAGGCGCGCCTCTTCGGACAGGCCGGCGCCGGTGAGATCGCCGGGCAGGATGAGGAAGTCGGCCACCTCGTGCACCGTCGTGAAGTGGTGGTGAAAGGTCGGGCGCTGATCCACCTGCCAGTGCAGATCGCCCACCACCGCCAGCGTCAGCGCATCCGCCGCCATGCTCAGCGCCTCCCGTACCAGGGCAGGATCTCCGGCTCGGCGGGCGGCCAGCGCCCCGGGCGCACGTACAGGTCGTTCTCCACGCGCAGCACGCCCTCCACCCCGGCGGCCGCCGCCTCCGCCAGCCGCACCTGCTCGGGCGTATCCACCTCTCCGGAGAGGTGCACCACGCGCTCGTGGGCGGCGATGACGATGTCCTGCGCGTTCACCCCCGCCGCCAGCAAAATCGCCTCCCGCACCTTATTGGCAATCACCGCGTCGTTATACATCCCCTGTACTGTAGCACGCGAGCGAGGGAGGGGAGGGACGGAAATGTGACACGGTAGAGCGGCGAAGCGATGAGGAGGTGAAGATTACCGTGGTAGCTGAGCGACGGTGAGAATACGCAGTTCGGTCACGCGGCGAAGGTCGAGATCATTCGTCAGGAATGCATCGCACTGTGTGTTGATTGCTGTGGCGATCTGTAGCGCATCTGGCATAAGCAAGCGGTATCGAACGCGAATTTTCGCTGCAAGACGCGCTTCTTTCTCATGAATGCGTTGAAAGTGCACGTTATCGGCATGCAGTATGGCTTCTGCAAATGCACGCTGAAGATACGTTGACTGCAGGCGCTCTGGGCCAACCATGCATTCAGCGAGCGTAATCGGTGAGGTAACGCCGATGAACTGCCCCTGCGCTATCGCCGTGAAGCACGACACTAGTCGAGGAAAATACGACGGGTGTCTCTCGACGAAATAAATGAGCGGCGCGGAATCCAGGAAGAGACGGGAGACGCCGTCAAACAGATCGGTCATCACTGGCCTGATGCCTCATCAAGTAGTTTTCTCCGGTGTTCATCGCCTTCGCGCCGAGTGCGTGACACCCACTCCTGGGCATCCTCGCCCAGCAATGGATACGGCGCAATCCCGGCAATATCAAGCAAGCTGATACGCTGCCCCACCGCGCGATGATCCGCAGCGACCTGTTCGTGGAGCTGGTCCAGTAATTCTTGCCGTTCTTCCGGGCTCAGTGCTTCAGCTTGTTTTAAAATTGCGCGCAGTTCTCGTGATGCCATCATCATGCCCTCGTCCATAGTATACCACGAGACGAGCCGGACGTAGCCTGCGCATCTCGTGCGCATCACACCATGGACCCCTTCGCCCCGCGCCGGCGCGCCCACAGCAGGTCGGGTTCTTCCAGGTGTTCTTCGGCGAGGTAGAACTCGATCTCGCGGACGGCCAGCGCGCCTTCGGCGGCGACGGCAATCACCTGGCGCCAGGAGCCGCTGCGCACGTCGCCGGCGGTGAAGACGCCCGGCATGCTGGTGCGGTAGCAGCAGTCCGCCTTGATGAAGCCCTGCTCGTCCAGCTCGAGGATGCCCTGCAGGAAGCCGGTATTCGGCACCATGCCCACGTAGACGAAGACGCCGTCGGCCGGGATGTCCGCGACTTCGCCGGTGACGATGTTCTTCACCCGCACGCCGGTCACCCGCTCGCCGTCGCCGAGGATTTCCTCCACCACGCTGTTCCAGACGAAGGCCATCTTCGGGTTGTCGAAGGCGCGCTGCCGCAGGATCTTTTGCGCGCGCAGGGTATCGCGGCGATGGATGATGGTGACGGCGCGCGCGAAACGGGTGAGGAACGATCCCTCTTCCACCGCCGCGTCGCCGCCGCCGATCACCGCCACCGCCTTGTCGCGGTAGAAAAAGCCGTCGCAGGTGGCGCAGTTGGAGACGCCGCGGCCGTAGTAGGTCGCCTCGCCGGGCACGCCCAGCCGGCGGTGGCTGGCGCCGGTGGCGATGAGCGCCGAACGGGCGTAGAGCTCACCAACGTCGGTCACCAGATGCACGTAGCCTTCCCAATGGAGCGACTCCACGGTGGCGGTGCGGATTTCCGCGCCGAATTTCCGCGCGTGCTCGTGAAAGCGCTCGCCCAGCTCCGCGCCGGTGATCTCCGGGAAGCCGGGGTAATTCTCCACCGTCATGGTGGCGGAAATCTGCCCGCCGGGCACGCCTTTTTCCAGCACCAGCGTCTTCAGCGCGGCGCGCGCGGCATAAATGGCGGCGGTGAGGCCGGTGGGGCCGCCGCCGATGATGGCGAGGTCGTAGACCGCGTCTGGGGACATGAGGTGTTCCTTTCCTGGCGGCGATGCGGCCGGGGCGCGCGCCCGCGCCGCCCCGGTACCGGTCTCAACCCGCGGCGCGCCGGCCATCGTTACATCATCGCGTTCAGATGGCGCAGGATTTCATCGCGCGAGACGTTGCCGACAATGCGGTCTACCTGCTGACCGCCTTTGAAGACGATGAGGGTGGGGATGGACATCACGCCGAACTTCACCGCCAGCGCCTGGTTCTCATCCACGTTCACCTTCACCACCTTCACCTTGCCCGCCACTTCCTGACTCACCGCCTCCAGCGTGGGCGCGAGCATCTTGCACGGGCCGCACCAGGGCGCCCAGAAATCCACCACCACCGGGGTGGCCGACTGCGTCACCTCGGCGTCAAACGTCGCCATCGTCACTTCAAGCACATTGGCCAATGGAGTGCCTCCTTTATCGCGGCTCACGTGTGTGATACCCATCGGGGTCCAGCCCGGCGCGCGCGCGTCCGCACATCCGGGCCCACGGGACGCCAGGCCACCCTGGCGCCTCCTTGACTTTCGCCTCCCCCGGCGCGTCTCCCTGCCGCCATGATAATGATTATCGAAAAAAAGCGGGGCCGCGCGGGGGGCAGACGCGTCATCAGCGCGTCAGCGCTCGTACTCGTGCTCAAATACGGGCGGACAGGATGTCCGCGCTCCGATGGGCGCTGCGCTGGGCACGACTCATACTCGTAGTCATACTCGTAGTCGTACTCGTAGTCGTACTCGTAGTCGAATACGGGCTTCGCTTCTTCACCGCGTGTCGGATTTCCACGCCCCGGACTGCCCGACGCGCGGCAGCACAACGCTCGGCTGCAGCATAACCGTTTCGAGGACGAGTCGGAGCGCGGACATCCTGTCCGCCCGTATTCGAGTACGACTACGAGTATGAGTACGCAGGATACGCGAACCCTCGCGTGACGCAGATGCGCGCGGGGGAGGGGCCGGCGGCGCGGCGGGCGCGTTCACGACGATGACGGCCGCTTGTGCCGCCACTATGTGAAACCCCTCCCCCATTTATGGAATAGATCCATGGGGCACCGGCGCGCCTGTCTCCCCCCACGAGGCGCGGCGGCGTATGCGCATCGCCGGCCCCCCCCTTGACAGGCGAGCGGTCGTGTGCGACAATGGCCTCACCCTTTGCACTATCGTTTCACATTGCCATGATCATTTCTTCGGTACGATGGAGTCAGGACAGGCAGGAGACCGGCATCTGGTGCTGGCGACCTGGCACGTCCCCTCCCTCGTAGGCTGGCAATGTGAGGGCCGACCCGCTCTGGTTGCGGTTCATCCACCCCCGTCCCCGCCTGCGCGCAGGCGGGGACGGGGGTTTTGGTAGGTATCCGTTCCCGTTTCCGTATCCGGGGTAGCATCGCCTACCCCAGCGAGGAGCATCCCGATGTCCGAGCCGATGCGCGCGGCGGCGCAGAGTCACCCGTCCCTCAACCGCGAGACGTTTCGCGCCCTCGCGCGCACCTATAACCTCATCCCCGTCTATCGCGAGATTCTCGGCGATCTGCACACGCCCGTCTCCGCCTTCCACAAACTGGACGACGGCTGTTTCTGCTACATGCTGGAGAGCGTGGAAGGCGGCGAGAACGTGGGGCGCTACAGCTTCCTCGGCGGCGCGCCGTCCCTCATCCTGCACAGCCGCGGCCGCGAGGTGACGCTCGAGCGGGACGGCACGGTCGAAACGCGGGGACTGGCTGACGGCGAAGACCCCCTGCACGTCATCAAGGCGCTGATGGCGGAGTACCGGCTGGCGCCGGTGACCGGCGTGCCGAAATTCCACGGCGGCGCGGTGGGCTTCCTCGGTTACGATATCGTGCGCTTTTTCGAGCGCCTGCCCGACGCCCCGCCCGACGACCTGGGCCTGCCGGACTGCGCTTTCGTCTTCACCGAACCCTGCGTCATCTTCGACCACGTGCGCCACCGCATCCTGGTGGTGCATAACACCCACGTGCAGGGCGACCCTGATGCCGAATACGACCGCGCGCTGGCGAAGATTGACGACCTCATCGCGCAGTTGCAGGCGCCGGACGCGCGCCCCCTCGGCCTTTTTCCCGCCGGCGAGGGCGCGGAGGCGCCGACGACGTCGAACATCACCCCCGAGCAGTTCCTGGCGAACGTGGCGCGCGCGAAGGCGTACATCACCGACGGCGATATCATCCAGGTGGTGCTCTCCCAGCGGCTGAAGCGCGCGCTCTCCCCGGCGCTGCGTGAGCAGCCCTTCAACATCTACCGGGCGCTGCGCTATCTCAATCCCTCGCCCTACATGTATTACCTCTCCTTCGGCGAGCTGAAGATCATCGGCTCCTCGCCGGAGCGGCTGGTGAGTGAGATGGACGGCACCGTCGTCACCCGTCCCATCGCCGGCACCCGCCAGCGCGGCGCCACCCCCGCCGAGGACGCCGCCCTCGCCGCCGACCTGCTGGCCGACGCCAAGGAGCGCGCCGAGCACCTCATGCTGGTGGACCTGGGGCGCAATGACCTGGGGCGGGTGTGCGAATACGGCACCGTGCGCGTGGACGAGCTGATGATCATCGAGCACTACTCGCACGTGATGCACATCGTCAGCAACGTGACGGGAAAACTGCGCAACGACCTGGACGGCTTTGACGTGCTGCGCGCCTGCTTCCCCGCCGGCACGGTGAGCGGCGCGCCGAAAATCCGCGCCATGGAGATCATTGACGAGCTGGAAACCACCCGCCGCGGCCCCTACGCCGGCGCCATCGGCTACTTCAGCTTCGACGGCAATATGGATACCGCCATCACCATCCGCACCATCGTCGTCACCGACGGCGCCGCCTACGTGCAGGTCGGCGCCGGCATCGTCGCCGACTCGGTGCCCGAAAGCGAATACCAGGAAACCCTCAACAAAGCGCGGGCGCTGCTGAAAGCGCTGGAGATGGCGGAGCGGGGGATGAGCTAGCGCGCAGGCCCGCCGGGCCCGCGGGCGCGCAACGCGCCGCCGGCCGGCGCGTCCGCCCACGCCGCGTTGCGCGCGGGGATTTTCGCGTCAATGCTTTCGCGCCAGGCGACGAGTTCGGCGTGGAGGTGGCGGGTGATCTCCGGCTCTTCGGCGGCGCGGTTATGGGTTTCGCCGGCGTCGTCGCGCAGGTGGTAGAGCTCCAGCCGGCCATCCGCGAAGAATTCGATGAGCTTCCAGTCGCCGTGCCGCACGGAGCAGCCGGGGGCGCCGCCCTGGTTGCCGTAGTGCGGGTAGTGCCAGAAGATGGGGCCGCGCTCCATCGCCTCGCCGCGGAGCAGCGGCAGGAAGCTCACGCCGTCCACGTGCTGCTCCGGCCGGCGGGGGAGACCGGCGGCGTCAAGCAGCGTAGGATAAAAATCCGGGCTGGTGAGCGGCGTCCGGCAGACGCCGCCGGGCGCGATGGCCCCCGGCCAGCGGATGAGCAGCGGCGCGCGCGTGCCGCCCTCGTACATCCATCCCTTGCCCTCCGCCAGCGGCAGGTTGCAGGTGGGCGAGCCCTCGGCGGTGGCGAGGCCGCCGTTGTCCGAGGTGAAGATGACGATGGTGTTGTCCGCCTGGCCGGCCTCCGCCAGCGCGTCGAGCAGGCGGCCGACATTCCCGTCCAGGTTCTCGATCATCGCCGCGTAGGCGGGATCGCTCTGGAGGCGCCGCCGCCGCACGCGCTGGGCGCGCTTGTGCTCGCAGGGGAAGAATTCCCCTTCTTCGATGGCCTGGACCTTGTCCAGCCCCAGCGCGCGCACCTTCTCTTCGTACTTCGCCACCAGCTCCGCCGGCGCCTGGATGGGGGTATGCACGGCGTAGTGTGCGAAATTGAGGAAAAACGGCCGGCCGCCGCCGGCGCGGATGAGATCAATCGCCGCGTCGGTGAGGTGGTCGGTCAGATAGGCGCCGTCCGGGGCGTCGGGCAGCCCGGGAATCTGCCACGGGCTGAAGTACCCCTTCGCCGGGCAGCCCCACTCGCAGCCGCCCACGTTCACGTCGAAGCCGTGCGCCTGGGGGTCGTGCCCCGGCCCGCCCAGGTGCCACTTGCCCACGTGCCACGTCCGGTACCCGCCCGCGCGCAGCGCCGCCGCCAGCGTCGTCTCCGATGCAGGCAGCTCCTTCAGATAGGGCGCGTCAATCACCCGCCCCCGCGCCGGGTGTACCCACCCGCCCCAGTCAATCCAATCGGTGATGCCCAGGGTGGCGGGGTATTTCCCCGTGAGCAGGCTCGCCCGCGACGGCGAGCAGACCGGACACGCGGCATACGCATCGGTGAAGCGCATCCCCTCCGCCGCCAGCCGGTCAAGCCGCGGCGTCTCGTAAAAGGTGCTGCCGGTGCAGGTGAGATCGCGCCAGCCCATGTCATCCATGAGGATGAAGAGGATGTTTGGCTGTGTCATGGCGGATACCTCTGAGCGTCTTTCTTCGGTGAAGGCGGAATGCTCTCCTGCATGCTAACGGGCATAGCAGCGAGTCTGGAAGCCGACGCGAGTCGCGCCTCGGTGTAGATGTCTACTCCGCTGGGCGCGACTCGCGTCGGCTTCCAGACTCGCTGCCATACATACCACAAAGATGGAAATGCAGGCGCCACTCCGCTATGCTGCGTGGCGCACTACCAACATATGGGTGCAATGTTCGCCGCCCCTCACCGCACCACGCACACGTCATACCCCGCCAGCGACGCTTCGCCATCGGCGTAAAGGCCCACCACCGCTTCCGTCGCCCCGATGGGGACGCGGACGGGGTCGGGGGTGTGGTTGATGATGAAGGTATAGCCGCCGCGGGGGATGACCTCCACCCACCGCGGGGTCGGGATGGGCGTGATGCCGGCATGCGCCAGCGCGTCGTCCACCATCCAGCCGAGGAGGTCGGGATCGGGATAGGCGCCGAGGTAGAGGGTGCGGCCGGCGCCGTAGCGGTGCTCCACCACGGCGGGGCAGCCGCGGAAGGCATTCTCGGTGTAGACGCCCAGCGCGCGGCCGCCGTCCAGCGTGAGATCCTCCATCCAGGTGCGCACGGTGGCGCGCCTTTCGCCGCCGGCCAGCGTGAGCTGCACGCTGGGGGTCTGGTCGGTATATTGTTCGGCGGGGTGCCAGAGCGCCTCGTCGGGGCCGACGTAGGAGCGCAGGTACATGCCGCCCGCCACGCGCAGGCCGAAGAGGCCGCGCAGGCCCACCGGCGGCTCGTCGGGCAGGTAGTTATTGTACGGATCGCGGCAGGCGAGCTGCGGGAACGCCAGCACGACGCCGCCCCGCGCGGTGAATTCGAAGAGCCGCCGCGCGAACTCCGGGTCCACGATGGGCAGCGAGGGGATGACCACGAGGCGGTACGCGTCCAGCTCGCGCGCGGGGATGGCGATCTCCACCGGGATGTTGCGGTCGTAGAAGGCGCGGTAGATCTCCTCGACATGCTGCTTGTAGCGTACCTTGTCGCCGACGCGGGCGGACCGGTAGGCCCAGTCCGCGGTGTAGTCAAACACGAGGCCCACGTTGGGCCGCACCGGCGGCAGGTCGGCGAAGCGCGGCCCCACCGTCTCCAATTCGCGGAAGAGCGCCTGCACGGCGGCATAGCGGCGCCGCGGCAGGCCGCTGTGTTCCAGCACGCCCTGCAGCTCCTGCTCCTGGCCGGAGAGGGCGGTGCGCCAGCGGAAGAAGCACCACATCTCGCAGCCGCGCGCCAGCGCCGAGTAGGCCCACGCGCGCAGTTGCCCGGCTTCCGGCACCTTGTCGTTGGAGAGCGCGCCGCTGCCCGTCTCCGTCATCCACCACGGCGCGGTGGGGAGGTAGCTGCGGAAGGCGTCGCAGGCCAGCGCGTCGCCGCTCATGTCGGCGATGTCGAAATACTGGTCGGCGGCGGCGCGGTCGAGCATGGCGTAGAGGTCGTAGTAATTGATGGGTTCAAACAGCGGCCCCATGCCGTTGGTGGTGATGAGCGCCCCCGGGCACTGCTCGCGGATGACCGCCGTCTGCTCGGCGGCGAAATCCACGTAGGCGTCCGACTGAAAACGGCGGGTGTCCAACTGCATGGACGGGTAGTGGTCGCCGGTGGCCATGCGCACCTGCGCCCAGTCGGTGAACTCCACGCCCCAGAAGCGCGTCTGCCAGCGACGGTTCAGCTCTTCCAGCGCGCCGTAGCGCCCCTGCAGCCACGCGCGGTACTGCGCCTGGCAGTGCTCGCAGTAGCAGCGCCCGCGCTCCGGCCCCAGCTCGTTGTCCAGGTGCCAGCCGACGAGGTTCTCGTAGCCGCCGAACTCCGCGCAGAGCTTCGCGGTGATGGCGCGGCAGAAGTTGCGGTAGGTGCGGTTGGTCGGGCAGTAGTGCCGCCGGATGCCGTGCGCGTGGCGCGTGCCGTCGGCCAGCACCATCAGCGTCTCCGGGTAATTCGCCGTCAGCCACGCCGGTGGCGCCGCGGTGGGCGTGCAGAGCAGCACCCCGATGCCCGCCTCCCCGGCCTTCTCAAAGAGCCGGTGCAGCCAGTCCAGCGTGAAGCGCCCTTCCGCCGGCTCCATGGCGATCCAGGCGAATTCGCCCACGCGCACCGTATTGATGCGCGCCTCCGCCATCAGCCGGATATCCTCGTCCCACCGCTCCTCCGGCCAGTATTCCGGATAATACGCCACGCCGCGATACTTCATGCGCGCCTCCCCGTGCCCGGCACTGCGAACGGTAATACAGATACGCCCTGGCAGGTGGGGATTCCTGCGCGGGAACGCACGATTCCGCTTGCCCTCCCCTGGGCTGTCAAGCGGTTGCTTTGCGGGGAGGGGGCTTCCCCGTCGTGCTCGTGCGCGTGCTCGTACTCGAAATGAGCGATGTGTGGACAGGATGGCCCGCACAGTTAGGGGTTGGGGATTAGGGATTGAGGCGCGCGCGACGGTTTGCCCGGCACGGTACAACGTGACGGCCCGCCACCCCTAATCCCTCACCCCTTCACAAAAACCGGCAGGACTTCCCCCGCCCGCGTCAAATATCACCTTCAGGCCGGCGCTGGCCGGCCGATTTCACGTCACCTGGAGGCAACTATGCCGATCAAAGTCACCGTTATCGGCGCCGGGAGCGTCGGCTTCACCCGCGGGATGTGCCGCGACCTTCTCTGCGTGCCCGAACTGCAAGATACGCAGTTCACCTTCATGGATATCAACGCGCACAACCTGGACATGGTCTACCAACTCGTGAAGCGCGATATCGAGAGCGCCGGGCTGCCGGCCACCGTGCGCGCCACCACCGATCAGCGCGAGGCCATCGCCGGCGCCCACTACGTCTACAGCTTCGTCCGCGTGGGCGGGCTGGAAGCCTTCCAGCATGACGTGGATATCCCGCTGAAATACGGCGTGGACCAGTGCGTGGGTGACACTCTCTGCACCGGCGGCATCTTCTACGCCCAGCGCACCATCCCCGTGCTCCTCGGCATCTGCAAAGATATTCGCGACGTGGGCGCCGACGGCTGCCTCTTCCTGAATTACTCCAACCCGATGGCGATGAACACCTGGGCGTGCAATACGTACGGCGGCGTGCGGACCATCGGCCTCTGCCACGGCGTGATGGGCGGCCACTGGCAGATCGCCAACGTCCTCGGCCTGCCCAAAGACGAGGTGGACATCGTCTGCGCCGGCATCAATCACCAGACCTGGTACATCCAGGTGCGCGTGAAGGGCGAGGACGTGACCGGGAAGCTGCTGGAAGCCTTCGAAATGCACCCGGAATACAGCCAGACGGAGAAGGTGCGCATTGACATGCTGCGCCGCTTCGGCTATTACAGCACCGAATCCAACGGCCACCTCTCCGAATACGTGCCCTGGTATCGCAAGCGCCCGGAGGAGATTCCCGAGTGGATTGACCTCGGCTGCTGGATCAACGGCGAGACCGGCGGGTATCTCCGCGTCTGCACCGAGGGCCGTAGCTGGTTCGAGCACGATTTTCCGCAGTGGATGGCCGCCCCGCCCCTCACCTTCCGCCCGGAAGACCGCGGCCTCGAGCACGGCTCCTTCATCGTCGAGGGCCTCACCACCGGCCGCCTCTACCGCGGCCACTTCAACGTGGTGAACCGCGGCTGCATCACCAACCTGCCGGACGACTGCATCGTGGAAGTGCCCGGCTACGTGGATTACAACGGCATCAACATCCCCATCGTCGGCGACCTGCCGCTGGGCTGCGCCGCGGTGTGCAACGCCAGCATTAACGTGCAGCGCCTCGCGGTGGAAGCCGCCGTGCACGGCGACGACACCCTGCTCCGCCAGGCGATGATGATGGACCCGCTCACCGGCGCCGTGTGCAATCCGCCGGAAATCTGGCAGATGGCCGACGAGATGCTCGTCGCCCTCGCGCCGTGGCTGCCGCAATACGGCCCGGCCATCGCCGACGCGAAGGCGCGCCTCGCCGCCGGCCCGCTGATCCCGACGAAGGCCGGCTACCAGGGCGCCGCCCGCCTGCACACCAAGTCCGTCGAGGAGATGGAGGCCGCCCGCGAAGACGCCCGCCGGAACGCCGCGGAAGCGGACAAAGCGCAGGAACGCCCCGCCGCGAAGGCGTAACAGGTTGCAGGATGCAGGTTGCAGCGCAGAGCCCTCGCCAGGGATGGCGAGAATCGCCCCGAAGGGGCTGGAGCCGTTAGCCACGGGTGGAGCGGAGCGAAACCCGTGGAATCCGTCTCCTTGTGGATATATCCGGAAAATGTATAGAGGCTTCACCCCATGCCCATCACCGTATCCCAACCGTTCCTCCTCTCTGACGCCGGCTCCACCCGCGCGACGGCGTATGACATCGCGAATAAATCCGTCCGCGCCGGCGATGTCACCACCGCCACCTGGCTGGACGCCGTCTCCGCCGTCTGCGCGCGGCCATACGACCATCGCACGGGCACCTGGGGCGAAACGCTGCGGCTGGGCGAGGGGGCGGACAACCACTGCAACCCGGCGCTCACCGCCGCGCCCGACGGCCGGCTGCGCGTCGCCTACGGCCCGCACGGTTTTTGGGAAGCGGCGATGTTCAACCACGGGCGCTTCGTGATGCAAGACAGCGCCGACGGGGTGACGTGGGCCACGGTGAGCAGCGTCGGCTACGGCGCCACCTACGCCTGCCTGATCACCGACAGCCAGGGGCGCGACCACCTGCTGTATCGCGGCGGCTCGGGTACCCCCGGCTGCTTCTACGAGCGCCGCCAGCTCGACGGCAACTGGGACCTGACGACCAAACTCTCCGTCCTCCGCAAAAAGCCGGATTACAGCTACGTGAATGCCAGCCTCGCCATCGGCCCCGGCGACGTGCTCTACGCGGGCTTCATGTATTACTACCTGGATTACGCGACGGGCCGAGACGAGAGCGCCGGCGTGTGCGGGCTGAAATCCGCCGACGGCGGCGAGACCTGGACGGGCCTGGACGGCCGCCCGGCGAAGCTGCCGCTGCCCTATGACCCCGATTTCGCCATCCCGCACCGCGGCGCCATGCCCTACCTCGGCTCGCTGGCGGTGGATGCGGACGGCAACGTGGTCGCCTTCACGCACGACTTCGGCGCCGGCGACAAGCTCCCCGCGCCCGACGGCAGCCTGCTTTCCGTCTTCCGGAACGGCCGCTGGCACACCACCGTCCTCGATCCTTTCCTGCCCGCCGGCTGGGCGGTGCATCGCGGCAACGTCACCGTGGACGCCCGCGGCCGTATCCTCGTCGCGCTCGACGCCACCCGCGACGCCGGCGCCCACCGCTGGGGCCATCCCTCGCTGGAGTGTTTTCTGCTTGCCTCCGACGACGGCGGCCGCACCTTCGCCTGCGCCCAGCTCAGCGAGACGAACCCCGACGTGCCCAACTGGCTCCCCACCATCACCCGCCAGGGCCCGAACCACGACCTCCGCACCCCACTGGTGCTCTACACCCAGGGCATCGCCGGCAAAGGCTGCGCCCCCGAGGACCGCACGAAGGTCTACGCCGTGTGGGTAGCGTGACAGGTCGGGACCGCATTTGCCCTCCGGCAACACCAAACCCCGTTCGTAGTGAGGCACTCCGTTCCGCTGCGTGCCACACGACGAACGGGATGGTTTGGTCGTCCCTCGACATCTTCCGCGGGGTGAGACGCGGCGCGCGACAGGAGATTTTCGCCGGACCAGCGAAAGAACAGGGCATGAGCACCCGGCCGATGCCCATTGCGCTGCCGCTTTCCGAAGACGCCGTCCGCGCGCTGTGCGCGGGGGACAGCGTGCTGCTCTCCGGCACGCTGCTCACCGGGCGCGACGCCGCGCACCGGCGGCTGGTCGCGCTGCTGGACGCCGGCGCGCCGCTGCCGGTGTCGCTGGCGGGCGAGACGATCTTCTACGTCGGGCCCACCCCCGCCCCGCCGGGGCGTCCCATCGGCGCCGCCGGCCCGACCACCTCCGGCCGCATGGACGCCTACGCCCCCCGCCTCATCGCCGAGTGTGGGCTGCGCGGGATGATCGGCAAGGGCCAGCGCGCGGAGGCGGTGCGCCGGGCCTGCGTGGAGTATGGCGCGGTCTATTTCGGCGCCATCGGCGGGCTGGGGGCGCTGCTGGGCCGCTGCGTGACGGCCGCCGAGGTGGTCGCCTACCCCGACCTCGGCCCCGAAGCCATCTACCGCCTCACCGTGACGGACTTCCCCGCCATGGTGATAAACGATACGCGCGGCGGCGATGCGTACGCCGCGGGACGGGCGCGCTACGCCGGCGGGCAGGCGGGCGCGTAAGCGCCTTGTGAGCGGGGTATCTCTCAGGATATAATCGTGTATCTCGACGGCGTGCCGGGGCTGTGGAACGGCGCGCTCTGGGGCACGCGCCCTTACAGGAGTCCAGTATGATTCGTTACTGCCGATTCGGACTGGGCCTCGCGCTGCTGACGGCGGCCGCGCTGGCCTGTGCCGCCACCTGGACGGGCGGCCGCGGACCGGGACATCGGGGCGCCTACCCCGAGATCACCTTCCCGGAGAATCCCGCGACGGTCTGGAAAGCCTACCTCGGGAAAGACTTCGTCAACATCTACCCCAGCAATACCGTGGTGGTGGACAACACCGTCGTCTTCGCCTACGGGCGCTACCTCTTCGGCTTCTCCACCGACGTGGGCGTCTACGTCTGGCACGCCGAGCTGACGGAAAATATCCTCGGCGACATCCTGCTGCTCGATGGCCAGGTCATCGTCTCGCATCCCAGCGGGCAGGTCGCGGCGCGCGAACCGGCCAGCGGCAAGGTGCTGTGGAAGCAGGAACTCTCCGGCAGCATCCGCAACGGCCCCACCGTCTCCGACACGCTGCTCTACTACGCCGTCAAGGATGGCTCGATTGAAGGCATCGCCCGGAAGACGGGCGCCTTCGTGGGGCAGACGAAGGTGGGCGGCAAGCTCGAGGCCGGACCGCTGCTCTTCGGCAAGTCCATGATCATCTGCTATCCGAATGGCAAGATCATCCGCGTGGATGACGGCATCATCAAGTGGGACGCGGAGCTGCCGAACGCCCTCATCTCCCTCACCCCGGTGACGGACGGCACATCCACCGTCGTGGTGAATACCGTCAATACCGTTTACGCGCTGAACCCCGGCAATACCCAGGCGCCGGTGCGCTGGTTCGAGATCATCCCCGACCGCATGCCCGCGCCGGTGACGCTCGACAATAACCGCGTCTACCTCGTCACCCGCTCCGGCCGCCTGCTGTCCATGGACCTGCAGACCGGGCGCCATTTCTGGACGCGCACCACGGTGACGGTGACCGGCGGGAAGACCACCAGGCGCGCCGACAACGGCATCGAGCTCATCGCCCCGCCCATTGACGGCCCGCTGGTGGTGGGCAACTACCTGCTGGTGCGCATGCAGTCCGGCTATCTCGCCCTGTACCACAAGATCTCCGGCAAGCTGGCCTGGGTGTATCGCATCAAGGCGCCGAAGGGCGCGCCGGCGCCGACGAACGCCTTCGTCGGCGACCCGGCCGTCCACGGCAGCGAGGTCTACTTCGCCGGCACCGACGGCAACCTGTATCACTTGTCGGCGACCGCCCCGGATATTGACCCGCCCGTCTTCTCCTTCGTCTCACCCGAGATCACCGACCGGGGCTTCATTGACCCGAAAAGTTTCCAGGGCGTGGGCGCCATCGTGGATGACGAAGGTTCCGGCCTGCAGCCCACGGCGGTGACGATTCGCCTTGACAGCAACGATCTCACCCCCACCATGCGCCACGATCCGAAAACCGGCGCCTACTACGTGGGGGCGAATCCCATGGCGCCGCTGGAGCCCGGCATGCACCGGCTGGTGATGACCGCGCAAGACTACCGCGGCAACGTGGGGACGCTGGCGCTGAACTTCATCCTCGGCACGAAAGACACCGGCGAACGCGTGCCGGTCACCATCGCCGGCGAAATCCTGCCCCGGCACCTGAAGGTGAGGCCGGGCACCATCATCAGTTGGACGAACAAGTCCGGCGCGCCGCGCTCCATCGTCGCCGACACCAATGACGAGACGTTCTTTTCCTCGGATGCCCAGTATCCGGACGGCATCCCCGACGGCGAAACCTGGGTGTGGATCGTGCCGGAGGATATGGAGCTCGAGACGACGATCTATTATCACGACCGCCTGAACGGCAAACCGGGCAACGGCGAAAACTACGGCACCGGCCTCGTGGGCCTCATCGAAGTCGCGGAACCGGAGAAGCCGGCAGAAACGCCGGTGGGCGGACCGGGAGGGCCGGGCGGCCCCGGCCTGCCGCCGCCCATTCCCTGACGAAAACACCGGGTATTGTCGCGTCCTCGCCCCGCGCCGCGTCGCGGAGTAAACACTGAGCCGGCGCGTTTTCCGCTATGGTGACAGGCAGAGGACGAACCGCGATGGATTCACCCGGAGAGACGCCACCCCCGGCAGCCTGGCATGCCATCCCGGAGGCGGCCGCGCTGGACCGGCTGCGCGCGCGCCCGGCCGGCCTCTCGCCGGCCGAAGCGTCGGCGCGCCTGCTTGGCGCCGGCCCCAACGTGCTGCAGACCGCCCCCGGGCCCAACCTGCTCCTGCGCTTTTTCGCCCAATTCCGCAGCCCGCTCGTCTACATGCTGCTCATCGCCACCCTCATCTCGTTCGCCACCGGCCACGCCGTGGACGCCGTCGTCATCCTCATCGTGCTGATCCTCAACGCCGTCGTCGGCGTGGCGCAGGAGTGGCGGGCCGAGCAGGCGCTGGAGGCGTTGCGCCGTCTGGCGGCGCCCCGCGCCCGCGTGCTGCGCGACGGCGTCGCCCAGGTCATCCCCGCCGAAGACGTGGTGCCCGGCGATCTGCTGCTGCTGGACAGCGGCGACCGCGTGGCCGCGGACGCCCGGCTGCTGGAAAGCAGCGAGCTGCAGGTGGACGAATCGGCGCTCACCGGCGAATCGCGGCCGGTGGAAAAGCAGCCTGGCGTGCTGCCGGAGCGGCTGCCGCTCGCCGACCAGACGAACAGGGTGTGGATGGCCACTCCGGTGACGCACGGCCGCGGGCGGGCGGTGGTGACCGCCACCGGCATGAACACGGTGATGGGCGAGATCGCCCGCGAGATGCGCAGCGTCCAGCGGGCGGACACCCCGCTGCAGCGCCGGCTGGCGCGCCTGGGCTCGCTGATGGGCTATGCCGCCGTCGGCCTCTCACTGCTCATTTTCCTGCTCGGCATCCTGCTCGGCGGCTACACCCCCGTGGAGATGCTGCTGGTGGCGGTGGCGGCGGCGGTGGCCGCCATCCCGGAAGGCCTGCCCGCGGTCATCAGCGTGGTGTTGGCGCTGGGCGTCCAGCGTATGGCCGCCCGCCATGCCATCATCCGCCGCCTGCCCGCGGTAGAAACCCTCGGCTCCACCACCGTCATCTGCTCCGACAAGACGGGCACCATCACCCGCAACGAGATGACCGTCACCCGGCTGTGGGCCGGCGGACGCGTCTATGACGTGACCGGCGAGGGGTACGCGCCGGAAGGCGAGATCCGCCCGCGCGGCGAGGCGGGCGCGGCCGCCAGCTCTCCCGACGTAGACGCCCTGCTCATCCTCGGCGTGCTGGCGAACGACGCCGTGCTGGAGGAGACGCGGGACGGCTGGCACATCCAGGGTGATCCCACAGAAGGCGCGCTGCTCGCCGCCGCCGGGAAAGGCGGCATCACGCCGGAGACGGAGCGCGCGCAGGCGCCGCGGCTGGACGAGCTGCCGTTCTCCAGCAGGACGAAGTATATGGCGACCCTGCATCGGCGCCCGCAGGCCTCCGCGACCGTGCTGCTGGTGAAGGGCGCCCCGGAAGCGGTGCTGGGGTTCTGCACCCACGTGCTGCTGCAGGGACGCCGCGTGCCGCTGACCGACGACCTGCGCGCGGCGATCCTCGATGCCCATGCCGCCTTCGCCGGGGACGCGCTGCGCGTGCTCGCCGGCGCGTATCGCGAGTTCCACGCCGGCACGGAGCAGTTTGAACGGCACCATGCCGAGCAACACCTGACGTTCGCCGGCCTGTGGGGGATGCTTGATCCCCCGCGTCCGGACGCCGTGCGCGCCATCGCCGACGCGCATCAGGCCGGCATCCGCGTCGTCATGATCACCGGCGACCATGCCGTCACCGCGTCAGCCATCGCGCGGCGCATCGGTCTCACCGAGGGCGAGGCGGAGACCGTCTCCGGCGAGGCGCTCGCGGCGCTGTCCGATGCGGCGCTGCGCCGGCGGGTGGACCGCATCGCCGTCTACGCCCGCGTCTCGCCCAACGACAAGCTGCGCATCGTCGCCGCGCTGCGCGACCGCGGCGCGGTCGTCGCGATGACCGGCGACGGCGTCAACGACGCCCCGGCGCTGAAAAGCGCCGATATCGGCGTGGCCATGGGCATCACCGGCACCGAAGTGGCGAAGGAAGCCGCCGACATGGTGCTCACCGATGACAATTTCGCCACCATCGTGCACGCGGTGGAGGAAGGGCGCATCATCTTCGGCAACCTGCAAAAGGTGGTCTTCTTCCTGCTCACCTCGAATCTCGCGGAGATCGTCACCCTGCTCGTCGCGCTGCTGGTGGGCCTGCCGTTGCCGCTGACGGCGGTGATGATCCTCTGGGTGAACCTGGTCACCGACGGCGCCTGCACCATCCCCGTCGGGCTGGAGCCGCAGCATGGCGACGTGCTCAGCCATCCGCCGCGCCCGCGCGAAGCCGGCATCATTGACGCCAACTTCCTGCATCGCATGCTGCTGCACGCCCCGGTGATGGCCGCCGGCACGCTCCTCCTCTTCTGGTGGGAAGGACGGATCTATGGCGAGGACGTGGCCCGCACCATGGCCTTCACCACCCTCGCCGCCTACCAGTGGGTGCACGCTTTCGTCGCGCGCTCCCGCGTCTCCTCCCTCTTCGCCATCGGCGTCACGTCCAACCGCTGGCTCCTATACGGCGTCGGGCTGGCCGTGCTGCTGCAGGTGATGGTGGTGCACTGGGACGTCATGCACCCCATCTTCAGCACGACCGACCTCACCCTCGCCCAGTGGGGGCTGGTGATACTCGTCGCCAGCGCCGTCCTCTGGGTGGACGAATTGACGAAGCTCATCCTGCATCGGCGTCAGGGGCACGTCGTGGTGAAAGAGTCAGGGGTGACGCGGTAAACTCTCTCCGGTATCGCTGGGACTGACTGCGCATGGCCAATGTAGCAATCGGCTACACCCGAAACATGCCCGTGTCGTGCTTCATGCCGCCCCGCCATGCGGAGTCTGTCCCTGTCCGCACTGGTAGCCGGTAAATCGGTGACAGACACCGCATTACTGAGGAGATGCGGAAAGGGTCGGACAGGCAACAGTCGTATTGGGGGCAGGCACGGTGTGGATCGGCAAGGGTAATGCGCAGTCAGTCACCGCTTTACTGAGGAGGTTTGGTAGCGGGGCTTTCGTCCGGTTTTCCGCGGGGTGACGGGACGGCCAAGGAGCGCGCTGATGCGTTGTTGAAACTCGCGAGAGCCACAGGGACGGCCGGTGTCGGTGTGGGCGCGGATGCGTGTAGACTCGGTTTCGTCTTCCATGCGTAACCAGGCAGCCCAGTCTGTAATAGCATCGTCCAGCAGCAGGGACGCGGACAGCAGCGGGTCGTCGCGGAGGCCGCAGTGCGCGGCGGCGCTGCTCCAGGGGTAATCTTCGGCACGGGCCATCAGCCCGGCACGCACCGGGTTGCGCTCGATGTAACGAATCGCCGCCCACAGATGCGCCTCATCCATCACGCAGGAGTAGAAACGCCCCTGCCAGAGATGGCCCACCACGTTGCGCTGCGCGTTCTGTCGTTTGGCATACGTCTGATGCACCGCCTTCATCGCGTCTGCCAGCGCGCCTTCCGCATCCGGCACGGGAATCAAATGCACATGGTTCGGCATCAGGCAGTAAGCCAGCAACTCCAGATGCGCCACCTGCTCCGCCAGAAGCGCCAGGTATGACCGGTAATCGCAGTCTCCCCAAAACACCTGGGCGCGCAGATTCCCCCGCTGCGTCACATGATGCGCCATCCCCGGTATGACAATCCGTGCCAGCCGTGCCATCACCCACCTCCAGAAGCGAATCCTATATACTACGCCGTCTTGTCATTGCTCAGTAAAGCGGTGACTGACTGCGCATTACCCTTGCCGATCCACACCGTGCCTGCCCCCAATACGACTGTTGCCTGTCCGACCCTTTCCGCATCTCCTCAGTAATGCGGTGTCTGTCACCGATTTACCCGGCGTTACCAGTGCGGACAGGGACTGACTCCGCATGGCGGGGCGGTACTGCTGACGTGGCGTATGGAGGCGCGCGCAGACTTGGCCATGCGCAGTCAGTCCCAGCGATACCGGCAGCGTTGCCTGGTACCGCTTTACCCTCCTACCCTACCGGATCAACTGCCAGTCCACCGTCGCCCCCTTCGGCGCAGGCGTCGAGAAGCTGACGACGAAGCCGTTGGCGTCCTTGCGCACCACGCGATCCATGGTGAACCAGTTCGCCTGCACGGTGAGGCTGTAGTTGGCGTCCGGCTCGTCCACCGGGAAGACCACGGCGAGCATCTGCGTCCCCTCCTTCACCGGCGCGTTGATGCCGCGCAGGTTGTTGGCGGCGACGCCGGTCGCCGACACGCCCTTGACGCCCTTCACCGTGGGCAGCGCCACTTCGCCGCCGCTGATGGACAGATTGCCGCTTTTGGGGTTGACCATCAGCACCGTTTTGCCGGCGGCGCTCTTCCACACCAGCGGCTGCTCGTGCGCCGGCTGCTCGAAGACCAGCGCGCCTTCCGTCACGTCGGCGTTGAAGCGGATGCCGGCGCCGGTGACGCTGTCAATGGAGAGCGCGCTGCCGTGCGGCGGCTTGCGGTCCTTGCGGTGGGCGAGGACGAGGTCGCGGTCCACCATGCCGTCGCCGCCGATGAGCAGCGCCGCGTAGGTGGAGACGAGGCCGTGGTTGCTGATCTCCACGGCGGAGGTGGGCCAGGAGGAGGGGAGCTTGTTGAACTGGCGGACGCGCACGCCGCGCGGGAAGACCGGGTCGGCGCCCACCGCCTGCGTCACCGGATCGCCGGGGGCGAAATCCGTCGCCGTGCCGCGATACGGGCCGTCGGCCAGCTTCAGCGTGCGCGGGTGAGCGGCGCCCGGCGAGCTGTTCATCCCTTCTTGCCACCCTTCGGCGATGTCGCTGACGAACGCCCCCGGCGCGATGATATAGGTCAGCGGGCGCTCGTGGCCGTCCCAGGTGTAGTGCTCCTCGTCATACAGCGTGGGGCCGCCGGCCGCCACCGCGGCGAAGCGCACGCGTTCGATGCGGATCTCACAGGTGCCGTCCGGGTTCTTTTTGAAGGCGCGGATGAGATACCAGCGGTACGCCTTGTCCGGCGCGCCCCCGCAAAAGTATCCGCCGCCGTCCGCGCCGCTCACATATTCGCCCTCTTCCGCCACCGCGAAAAAGCGGCCCACCACCTCCGGCGTCCAGCCGCAGTCCGGCGAGGCGATGATGCGCCCGCCCAGGTAGTTCGCGCCGCGGGTGATGAGGCTGGGGTAGGCTTTATCCTTGTAGACATACTTGAAGGCGCGCACGGGTTTGCCGTCCCAGGTGGTCAGGCTCGGGTGCTCGCCCTGCTCGTCGGTATAGGTCATCGGGAAGCGGTCCGGCGTGATGCCCCAGGTGATGTAATCATCCACCTTGTTCTGCACCGCCGGATTGCGCACGATCATGCCGCTCCAGTCTTCGGCGGGCACGATGCACACCGTGCCGGCGGTGATCCATTTCGCCGGATTCATGTTGATGAGCGGGCGCGAGGTGGCCAGCTTGTTGGCGTTGCGCGCGCCGGGGGCGAATGTCAGCGCGTCATGCTTCCAATCCACCGCCTCCACCTTCGCGGAGAACGGATCAATGTCCGACTCGATCTCCGCGTTCAGCACCACGCCGTTCTCGTCGCCGCGGCTGCTCATCACGTCGCCCTGGTAGGCGAACCAGCCGCTGATGACGAAGGCGTCGCCGTGGCCGTACTGCTCGCGCCAGACGTGGAAGTCAAAGGACTGGCTGTCGGCGTTGTGCGCGGTGGTGATGAGCATGCTGCCGACGTTGCTCTTGTTGGAGAGCTGCCCGACGCCGTCCGCCTTCACCGCCGGCACATCGGCGGTGAAGTAGGATTGCCGGCGCGCGGTGTCCCAGTAGATCTCCTTCACCTCGATGTTCGTGCTCACCCCCGGCATGGTGAAGGAGAGGCGCTGGGCGGGGAAGATGCCGCGGATCGTCTCCGGGTAGATCCACACCTCGCTGCCCGCCCGCTTCACCACCTCGCAGGTGCGCAACACCGAGGAGGAGCCGCGCAGCACAGTGTTGTTGACGGCCGTCACGGTATGGCTGCCCCAGTGCGGCAGGTAATCGGGATAGGTATCGAGGGTGCGGTCCGTCTTCGTGCCCGCCCAGCCGCTGAACTCGAACGGCATCGTCAGGCCGATTTGCGGCGGATGCGTCACCACCAGGCCCCCGCGGCGATCAATGATCGTCAGCACCGGCGTCACCGCGTCGGGCCGCAGCGTCTGGAACTGGTTGCGAACCACCAACTCGCGCGCCGTGCCCGCCGGCACCACCAGCACCCCGCCGCCGTGGGCGGTGATCCACGCCGCCGCTTTCTCCAGCGTCTCCCGCGCGGCGGGCATCTTGCGGATCTCGCCGAAATCGGACAGCAGATAGGTACCATCCATCCCCACCGCCACTTCCGGCGTCTGCGCACACAGCGGCAGGATACAACACCAGAGCATCAGCATGAGCACAATACGCATGACGTGCCTCCCCTAAAGGTATGCGCTCAAGATTCGCGTCGTCCGGCGAAATTCCCTCCTCATCCCCGCCGGGACGCGCCAGCAGGCTCCCTCTGCCGTGATCGTGCCTTCCCCGGCCGATAGCCGCGGCGCGCGCTTTATGGTAGACTGCGGGCAGCCAAGGTTCCGCGGGGAGGACGATGATGCGCTGGATGCTGCTCGCGCTGTTGGGATGGGCCGCGCTGGCGGGGGCCGTGCAGGCGCCGGATAGTTTGCTGTATCGCGGAACGCTGTACCTGTCGGTGGAGCCGATGGCCCGCTGGCTGGCGCCGGAGATGCAGGTGTCCGTGACGAAGGCGCCGCCCGCCGTCACCCTGCGCAGCGACGGGCGGACGCTGCACGTCGCGTTCCCCGTGCCGCGCGGGCAGGCGACCCCGACGCCGGTCACGCTGACCGTTGGCGAGGCCAAGCTCGCCGCCTGGGAGAGCGCCCGCACGGCGACGCTGAACGGCAAGGCCATCCCGCTCGATCCCCCGGCCTTGTGGCTGGAGCGCGGGCTGTTCCTCCCCGCGCGCTTCGTGGCCGCGCAATATACCCTGCGCCTGGCGCCCCATCCGGGTGGGCGTTCCATCACGCTGCGCCATCCCCGCGACGCTTCGGTACTGACGCTCTACTACCGGAGCGACGATGGCGCGCGCGCCCGGCAGGCGCTGGCGGCCGCCGACAAAGGCGACACCGTCGCGCTGGCGCACCTGCTCAACCGCTGCCCCTACCTGCTGCCCGCCACCGACGGCATGGCGCTGCCGCTGCTCGCGCATGCCGCGCAGGGGGGCTCCGTCAAGGCGGTGCGCCTGCTGCTGGACCGCGGCGCGGACCCCAACGCCGCCGGCTGGGGCGGCTTCACGCCGCTGGTGGTCGGCATCCGCCATCCCGAGGTGGTGCGCGCGCTGCTGCAGGCCGGCGCCGATCCCAATACCCGCGACGCTTTCTACATCGGCTCGCCGCTGCACGCCGCGGTGGTCACTGGCAACCTGCACGTGGTGGTGCTGCTGCTGCAGGCGAAGGCCAACCCCAACGTGCGCGGTCGGGTGGACGGCACTACCAGCGCGGCGTACGTCTTCCGCGACATCACCCCGCTGCAGCTCGCGGTGCAGTTGAACCGGCGCGATCTGGCGGAGCTGCTGCTGGCGCACGACGCCGACCCCAACAGCACCGGCAGCACCGACCCGCGCCCCCTGTGGTTCGCGGCCGCCTTCAGCGATCTGGCCATGGCCAAGACGCTCGTCGCCTACGGCGCTGATCCCCGCATGCTCTCGGCACAGTCGCGGGAGACCCCGCTGCACGCCGCCGTGGAAGCCGGAAAACTCGATCTGGTCCGTTACTTCCTCGATCAGGGCGCCGATGTGAATGCCCGCGCCGCCGACGGCCGCATGCCGCTCTTTCGCGCCGCCCATGCCGCGCGGACCGAGCTCGTCGCGCTGCTGCTGGAGCAGGGCGCGGAGGTGAAGGTGGTGGACGGGCAGGGCGCCACCCCGCTGCATTACGCCGCGAATGCCGAGATTGCCCGCGCCCTCCTCGCCCACGGCGCCATCGTCAACGCCGTCGCGCACAACGGCCTGACCCCGCTGATGGCCGCCGCCCAATCCAACACGACGGCCGCCCGCGATCTCGCCGCGCTCTATCTTGAGAAGGGGGCCGACGTCAACGCCCGCTACACCGGCCCGGGCGCCGACGGCCGCACGATCCTGCAATTCGCCGTCGCCGGTAAAGCGCTGCCCACGGTGAAGTTGCTGGTGGAACACGGCGCGGACGTGAACGCGAAGGCGAAAGACGGCGCGACGGCGGCCAGCATCGCCAAATCCCTCGGCGCGGAGGAGATCGTCCGCTACCTGCGGTCGAAAGGGGCGAAGTGAGGGCGCGGGGCGTGGAAAAATGTACCGGCGCGGAAGGGACAGACTCCGCCTGGCGACGCGGGGCTGCTGACGGGGCGTATGCGGGGCTTGTGGAGGCGCGCGCAGACTTGGCCATGCGCAGTCAGTCCCGGCGGGAGCGGAAGACGCCGCTTTACCGAGGAAACACAGAACGAACCAGTACCATGCGAGACCAGAAACCGACGCTGCACATCACCGACGCGCTGGAGACCGTGGTGGCCGACCTCTGCGGGCGGCTGCCGGCGTTCGCGCATATTGATCCCCGCCGGCTGCTGCTCTGCGCCGCCCGCGCGCGGCGGGACGGGGCGGGCGGCACCTACGCGCGCATCATCCCCCTGCGCTTTCCCGACGGCACGCCCTTCCGCACGCACAACGGCCAGCGCTACGCGCTGCCGCAAATCCCCACCGAGCACGGCGACGTGCTCTACCTCATCTACGTGTACCTGCCGCGCTTCTTCGCGCAGCCGCTGGAGCGCCGGGTGCTCACCCTCATCCACGAGCTCTACCATATCGCCCCGGCCTTCGACGGCACCATCCGCAAATGCGGCGCCCGCGCCCACGGCGGCTCCCGCGCGTCCTTCAACGCCCGCCTGGAGCCGCTGGTTGAGGCGTACCTCGCGGGGGACAACATCCCCGCCCGCGACATCCTCGCCGCCGATTTCGCCGATCTGGCCCGCCGCTACACCCTCATCGGACGCGCGCTGGCGGTGCCGAAGGCGGTGCGGCTGCCCTCAGAGCCTGGGACCGCGGAGTTGCACTCCGCAGCAACCGGGCCTACCCGGCGGGCGAGACTCCCCATGCCTTGACAATCAGGACTCTCGCCCGGCAGGCGCGACCTCCCCGATGTCATCGGGACAGGCTCCCCCCGCCGCCTCCCCCAGTTCATCCGACAGCCAGGAGCGGCCGCCGGGGCGGATGAAGGTGTTGGTGATGGGCAGCAGGCAGCCGGCGAGATGGTCGGTCTGGCGGGCGAGTTTGATGACCAGGCGTTTCGGCTCCGGGCCGAAATCGAAGGGGCCCAGCGCCTGGTCGTGGGGCGAGACCTCGCGCGGGGTCTCGCGGCGGAAGATCTCCGCGCCGTCGAGCCAGATGGCGGCGGGGGCGCTGCTGCTGAAGTGGAAGGAGATTTGCATCGGTTCGGCGGCCACCAGGCGGCGCACCAGGTAAAAACAAGCCTGCCCGCGAAAGCCGGCGAGGTCGGCGCCGGTGAAGAAATCCTCGCCCAGCTCCACGCGCGCCGGCAGCTCGTCGGGGATGTCCTCGCGCAGCAGGCGCGCCTCGTCGAGGTAGGGGTGCTCGAGACGGGCGTAGTGATTCCACGAGTCGCCCACGTGGTCGGGCACGAAGATGGGGCTGTTCGCCCCCGCGGGCGTCAGGTAGGGGTCTGTCGCGTCGCGGGTGACGTCCCAGGTTTCCCAGTAGGGGCCGTAGACGGTCCACTGCCGCGCGCCGCAGAGGCCGAAGGCATGCGAGGCGGTCGCGCCGTCCGCGCCGGACCAGCGCAGCGTCAGCAGGTTGCGGTCCCACAGCACCTCCCCCGTGTGCCAGACGGCGGTGGTGATCTCCGCGCGTTCGCGGGGCGCGAGGGACAACGCGCCCCGCGCCGCCGCGCAGTGCAGATGCGCGGGCAGCTCCAGCGCCCATTCCCCCCGGATGGGCCGCTCCCCCGGATTCTCGAAGACGAGGGTGACCGGCGTGGCGCGCGCGCGCCAGAGCACGGGCTGCTCCGGGTAGGCGGCGTCGAGCAGGATCGCGGGCGCCGGGCGCGGGCGCACGGACACGGCCGGGGCGTCGGTGATGCGCACGCCGGTGTTGCGCGCCAGCGCCATCTCCACCCCCACGCGCGCGGTGTCTTCCACCAACTCGTCAAACGGCGCAGTTTTGTGCCGCACCTCGATGCCGCAGGCGAGCGACGTGCCCATGCGCGCCACCAGCTCCGCCGGCAGGCTCGCCGTGCCGCCCATGATGCCGAGGAGCGCGCCGGCGGTGGCGGCGGTGCAGTCGGTGTCCCAGCCGCTGTTCACCGCCAGCAGCATCGTCTCGGTGAAGTCGCCCTTGCCGAGGAGCAGCGCCATCACCACGATGGCCTGGTTCATGATCGCCTTGGAGGCATCGCGGTCGCCGTAGCGGCGCGCGATGAGCCGCCAGGCATCTTCCCAGTGGGGATATGCCGCGCAGATCGCCGTCACCTCGGCCACCATCGCCCGCACCGGGTTGTCCGGCGGGGTGGTCTCCAGCCCGGCCCGCAGCACGCGGGTGAGATCCGTCTCGAAGAAGGCGGCGGCCGCGGCGCCGGCGAGGAACATCTCGCACCATACGCTGGCGTCGGCGTGGTCCAGCTCGCCGTCGCGGCGGGCATATTCGGCCGCCAGCGCCGGCGCGCCGGGGCACACCATCCCCCAGATTTCGCTGCGGATAGGGCAGCCTTCCGACTCCATGAAGAAGCGGTTGTTCCAGCGGCCGGAGAGCGGGGGCAGGATGCCGCGCTGCACGTTGTGCAGGAAGACGCCGTATTCGCAGAAGTTGTACCAGCAGCGGTCCTGCCAGTAGTCCGCCAGGTCGCGGTGGGACAGCCACACGCCGCGCTCCTGCATCGCCTCCAGCCAGACGACCTGAATATCCAGGTCGTCGTTCGGGTAGATTTTCGCCGGCCACAGCGTCTCGCGGGTGAAGGCCATGCGCGTCTTCAGGTTCTCCACCGGTGCCCCCACCGTGCCGCCGATGCTTTTCCCCATCCAGCCGCCGTAGATTCTGTCGCAGTATTCGCGATACGCAATGGTGAAAGGCATGTGTGGCTCCCGTTCGACACTCATTCGCCGCGGGTGGCGGGTGTCCTTCACACTGGGGACTGTCCCCCTGAACGCCGTCACCCGTTGATCCACAGGGGCCTCACCGGGACTGTCCCCATATGATCGCGCCCTATCAGTGCGGCACGCAGCGGCGCGGCGTGCCGCACGACGAACGAGTTTTGATGTTACCGGGGTGCAAATGCGGACGCACCGCGACCTCACTCCAGCGGCTGCCCGTGCACGGTCAGCGTCAGCTCGCGCCAGGCGCCGGTATCCAGGCGCAGGTGGACGACGCGGTCGTTGTTGGTGTCGGCGATGAACAGGTCGCCGCCGGAGACGGACAAGCCGCCGGGTTCAGAGAGCGCGAGGCGGCCGCGGTCGTCCCGGCCCGGTTGGCCGGTACCGGCGATGGTGGTGATGACGCGCGTCCGCAGGTCAATGCGCTTGATTTTATGGTTGTAGGTATCCGCCACGTAGAGGTCGCCCCCCTGCGCCGCCACCCCCAGCGGGTGCTGCAGCAAGGCGTCCTCCAGCGGGCCATCCCTGTCGCCGAACGTGAACAGCCCGGCGCCCACCAGCGTCGTCACCAGGTCAGCGCGCGGATCATACTGCCGGATCGCGCTGGTTTCCGCGTCGGCGACATACAGCATGCCATTGGCGGATGCCAGCCCCGAGGGCTGCGCCAGCGCGGCGCGGCGGCCCGGACCATCGGCGAGACTTTCGCGCCCGGTGCCCAGCGCCACCCGCGCCTCTCCGGTCGCCGGATCATAGACCCACACCTGATGCAGGCCGGCCATGGCGAGATAGAGGCGGCCGTCCAGCCAGGCCAGGTCCCACGGCGAATTCAGCCGCTGGTCGCGCCCGGTTTTCCCGCCGCGCCGGTCCGTCCCGATGACGCCATCGCCGAGCGCGGTCTCCACGTGAAAGCTGCTGAGACGCGCCGTGCGCAGCATGTGGTTGCCGGTATCGGCGATGTAGAGGCTGGCGCCCGCGAGCAGCAGCCCCTGCGGATTGGTGAAGCGCACGTCTGCATACGGGCCATCCACCATGCCGCGCCGCCCGCCGAAAAAGCCCACGACTTCACCGCGCCAATCGGTGATGAGCACGCGGTGGTGGTGGGTATCGGCGATGAAGAGCCGCCCCCCGGCGCGGTCCGCCAGCACCTTGCCCGGGAACGAGAGCGGGCGAATGACCAGGTGCGGGATTTCCGGTGTGCCCGGCGGCGGCCCCGCGACCAGCGTGCCCTGCTCGCGCCCGCGCGCCAGCAGCCGCTCGACGAGCCTCGTCAGCTCGTCGCCGTGCCCTTCGCCGCTGAACGTCGCCACGATGTAGCCCGCCGGGTCAATGACCACCAGCGTCGGCCAGGCCTGCACGCCGTAGCTGTCCCAGATTTGATGGTCTTCGTCCACGATCACCGGATGGGTGACATCGTGGCGCAATAGCGCCTCGCGGATCTGCGCGGGATGCGCCTCATTCGGGTACTTGTGGCTATGCACGCCGACCACCGTCACCGGCTCGTCGCGGAAGCGCGCGTCCAGCGCGGCCAGCTCCGGCAGCACGTGCAGGCAGTTGATGCAGCCATACGTCCAGAAATCGAGCACCACCACCCGCCCGCGCAGCTCCGCGTGGAGGCGCAACGGTCGGTCGGTATTGAGCCAGGTGAACCCCGCCGGCCATTCCGGCGCGTGGGGCGACCCGGCAAACTCGGCACGCGCCACCATGACGACCTCCCTGCTGGAGGATACCCGGCAACGGCGCCGCGCGCCCCTATCGTGTTCACAAGACGAACAATCCGGCGCGAGAACACCCCCGCGCCATTGAAACATCACCGGAAGCGTGCTATACTCAGCATGGACATACGGGTTCACAATGGCTACTGCGCTGTGCGTGATTCAGTCCCACTAGGTTTCGATCCGACAATCGAGATTCCGGGACCCAAGTCCCGGCGGCAACGCAGAAGCGAAATTCGCCGAGCGGCGACGTCGTGGCGCGGGGACCCACCCTTGCAGGTGGGGGTTCGGAAACCGCGGGGCACACGGCAGAGGCGGTGCCATTGTGACAGTGACGACGGGGGCGGTCCTAACGGACCGCCCCCGTCCCGTTACCGCTGGTCGCCGGCTACGCGCCCCCTGGGAGCGCCGGCCTCCGGCCGGCACAGGCCGCCCCCGTCCCGTTGCCGCTGGCCACCGGCTACGCCGCGGCGAGCTGCTCCGCCACCACCTCGCGCAACCGGCGAATACCGTCGCTTTTCCGTATCCAGGCATCGGCGCCGCAGGTCTGCGCCGCCTGGCGCACGTCAGCGTGATTGCTGTAGAGGAGCGTCTTCATCGCCGGATGGCGCGTTTTGAACCGGCGGATCAGCGCGTCACCCCGGGTGCCCGGCAGATCCCAGTCCACCACGGCGAGGGCGAAATGCTGTTCCGTCGCGCGCGCGGCGGCCATGTCGGCATTCGCCACCCGACAGACGTCATAGCCGGCCAGCGTGAGGACCTGGTCGTACAGCTCAGCCTGGTCGGGATCATCTTCCACCAATAAAATGCGCGATTGAGGAGTCATGAAGGGTCTCACTTTGCGCGTATCGTAGCATACAAACCGTGTATTATTCAACAACATCACGGCGATGCGGGCCTTGAACGCCCCCCCTGCGCCGAGGCTGCGAGGGACAGGTCTCGGCCAAGCAGCCACCGGCGTGGACGCGATTCCGTGTGTATGTCCAGCACTAGTGTCCCCTCCCGGCGCAGTCCGCGCAGACGCCCTCCACTTCCATCGTCACCGCGCGCGCCTGAAAACCCGTCGGCAGGGGGATCTCCGACAATACCGCGGTGATATCACGTTCAGGGAGATTGCCCAGCGTTCCGCAGACCGCGCAGCGCGTATGCCCGTGCGGAAAGCAGAGCGGATCATACCGCGCGGCGCCGTCACCGGGGATCTTCACCGCCAGGCCGCCGTCCACCAGCGTGTCCAGCGTGTTATAGACGGTGGCGAGGCTGATGCCCGGCAAGTGGCCGCGCACGGCGAAGAACAGCTCCTCAGCCGTCGGGTGCCCGCTCGCCGCACAGAGCGCCGCATAGACCGCGGCGCGCTGCGCGGTCATGCGGCGCCCCTGTCCGCGCAATGTTGTCCGAAGATCGCTCATCTCTCCGTCCTCCGTGCTATCACTGTAGCTTAGTACCCATTATTTGTCAATAATAATTATAACGTAGAAGACGTTCCTTCTTTGGTGCGCCTCGAGATGAGGGGCGCAACGCCGCGCGACCAGGGTCAACGGCATTCCGCGGCGCCAACCGCACCCGGAACAGGGAGCACGGCGTCATATAATGGCCGTTGTCTAGCTGGACTGGGCGATCGCCCGCATTCCGTCAAGGGCCAACACGCTCTTTTGCCAATCGCGTGCTCACCGCGCGCGCTCACCCGCCGGACAAGGGGGACCGTCGTTGACCGCCAGCCGCGCTTCCGCTATACTGAACGCGTCAGCACCGCTTGCGCCAACGCCCCCTGACTCGCGCGCGGCGCGGACGGTGATTCATCTTCTCCGCGGCAGGAGCGGCACACTATGACGCTGCAGGGCAAAACCATCCTCGTGACCGGCGGCGCCGGCTTCATCGGCTCCCACGTGGTTGAACGGCTCGCGGCCGAAGACCCCGCCCGGGTGATCGTCGTGGACGACTGTTTCCTCGGCGCTCCCGATAACCTGGACACCGCCCGCCTGCTGCTCGGCGACCGGCTGCGCTGCCACTGGCAGGATGCCGGGGACTTTGACGCCATGCGCGCCATCCTCGATGCCGAGCCGGTAGACGTGGTCTACAACATGGCGGTGATTCCGCTGCCCACCTCGCTGGAGCGCCCAAAATGGACGGCGGAGAAGAACGTCGTCCTCACCACCACCATTTGCGAGCTGCAGCGCGAAGGCCGTTTTCAGACGCTCATCCACTTCTCGTCCTCTGAAGTCTACGGCACCGCGCAATACGTGCCGATTGACGAGGGGCATCCCTACGTGCCCAGCACGCCGTATGCCGCCAGCAAGCTCGCCACCGATTACGTGGCGCTCTCCTACCGGCATACCTTCGGATTGGACATCGCCGTCATCCGTCCGTTCAACAATTACGGCCCGCGCCAGAACAGCGGCTCCTACGCCGGCATCATCCCCATCGTCGTCACCCGCGTGCTGGCCGGCACGCCTATCGCAATCTTCGGCGATGGGCTGCAGACGCGCGATTTCATCTTCGTCCGCGACACCGCCGAGGCCGCGGTCCGCGTCTACCGGGAGCCGCGGGCGCGCGGGCGGGTCGTCAACATCGCCACCGGGCGCGAGTGCACGGTGAATGACCTGGTCGCCCGCCTGCTGCACGCGCTGGGCGCCGACACGCACCCGGTGGTCCACGTCGAGCCTCGCCTGGGCGACGTGCGCCGCCACTTGGCCGGCACCGCGCTGGCCGCCGAGCTGCTCGACTTCACCGCCACCACCCCGCTGGAAGACGGGCTGACGCAGACGGTGCAGTGGTATCTCACCCACCTCTCCCGGCGCGACCCCGCGGCCGTGCCCGCCGGGCAGTGACGAGGAGTCCCATGCTGCGCCTGACCATGCCGCTGTTTGACGGCGAAGAGCTGGAGGAGGTGCGCCGGGTGCTGGAGACCGGCTACCTGACGCAGGGTCCCTGCGCGGGCCGGATGGAAGAGGCCGTCCGCGGGATGGTGGGCACGGCCCACGCCTTCGCCATGTCCTCCGCCACCACCGCCCTGCACCTCTCGCTGGTGGCGCTGGGCATCGGCCCCGGCGATGAAGTATTGGTGCCGGACTTCACCTTCCCCGCCACCGCCAACGTGGTGGTGCAGCAGGGCGCCACGCCGGTGCTGGTGGACGTGCGCCCCGACACCTACGCGCTGGACCCCGACGCCCTCGCCGCGCGCGTCACCCCCCGCACCCGCGCCGTCATCCCCGTGCATCCCTTCGGCCTGTCGGCGGAGATGGACCCCATCCTGGCCTTCGCCCGCGCGCGCGGGCTGGCGGTCATTGAGGACGCCGCCTGCGCGCTGGGCGCGGGGTATCGCGGCGCGCCCTGCGGCGCCCTCGGCGACCTGGGCTGCTTCAGCTTCCACCCACGCAAGTCGGTGACCACCGGCGAGGGCGGCATGATCACCACCGACCGCGACGACCTCGCCGCGCGCATCCGCCTGCTGCGCAGCCACGGCGGGGTGCGCGGCGACTACTACCTCGTCTTCGAAGACGCCGGCTTCAACTACCGCATGAGCGACCTGCAGGCCGCGGTGGGAGTGGCGCAGATGCGCAAGCTGCCGGCGATCCTCGCGCGAAAACGCGCGCTGGCCCTGCGCTATACCGAGCTACTGCAAAACGTGCCGGGGGTGACGCCGCCGATCGAGCCGGAGGGCTGCCTGCACACCTTCCAGACCTACGTGGTCGCCCTCGACGACGCGCTGGACCGCGACGCCATCATCGCCGCGCTGCGCGAGCGCGACATCGAGACCACGCTGGGCACCTACGCGCTGCACGCGCAGCCGTTCTTCCAGCGCGCCTACGGCTACGCGCCGGGCGATCTGCCCATCTCCTACCGGCTGTTCCGCCAGACGCTGGCGCTGCCGCTCTTCGCGCAGATGACCGCCGGCGAGCAGGAGCGGGTGGCGGCGGCGCTGGCGGCGTGCCTGGCGATGGGAGGCGTCACACGATGAGCGCCGGGTGTGTCTTCGTCGGCAGCAAAACGATCGGCCAGCGTGCCTTGGCGCAGCTTGCCGACGCGCTCGACGCCGACCTCCGCGGCGCGGTCACCTTTGACGACTCCGCTGATGGCCGCTCCGTGCTGGCGGAGTTCCGCGCCACGTGCGCCGCGCGCGCGATTCCTCTGACCGTCCTCACGGCGCCGGGAGAACTGGCGCCGGCGCTGCAGGCGCTCGCGCCGCACCTTGTCATCGTCGTCGGCTGGTACTGGCTCCTCTCTCCCGCGCTGTTGCGGCAAGTGCCGGGTGGCGTCTACGGCGTCCACGCCTCGCTGCTGCCACGCTACCGTGGCAACGCCCCGCTCGTCTGGGCCATCCTGCGCGGGGAGCGGGAGACGGGCGTCTCGCTCTTCCGCTTTGATGATGGAATGGATACCGGCGATCTCGCGGCGCAGGCCGCCTTCCCCATCGGTCCGGAGGAGACCATTGCGGAGGTGCTGGCGAAGGCCGAGGACGCGACCGTCGCCATCGTGGCGGAGCAAGCGCGGCCGCTGCTGGAGGGCACGATGACGCTGCGCGCGCAGGACCACGCGCTGGCATCGTACTGCTCGCTGCGCCAGCCATGCGACGGGCGGATTGACTGGCGCCAGCCGGCCCCCCGGTTGTATAACTTCATCCGCGCGCAGACGCGGCCCTATCCCGGCGCCTTCACGCACCTGCCGGATGGCCGCACCGTCACCATCTGGGCCGCGCGCCTCTTCCCGTATCCGTACTACGGCATCCCCGGCCTCGTGGGACAGCAGGAGGCGGATGGCGTGGTGGTGGCTTGTGGCGACGGCGCCCTCGTCGTGACCGACTATACGGTCGAAGGCGAGCCGACATACGCTGGAAAGCCGCCGCTCCGCTGGGGCGTGCGGCTGGAGGAGCCCAGGTGAGAGTGCTGCACGCCCCGCTGGAAATCGCCGGCCAGGTCGGTCTCACCATCCGCGGCCAGCGCGAGCTCGGCATCACCGCGCACGGCGCGCTGCAGCCCCACCCTTTCGATTACGGCCTGGAACCCGACTTCCCGCTTTACCCGAAAGATGATCCGCGCCACCTCTCCGCCGCCCTTGCCGCCATCCGCGCCACCGCGGGGCGGTACGATGTCTACCACTACCATACCAATCGCTCCATCCTCCCGAAACTGCTCGGCTGGTATGGGCTGCTCGACGCGCGGCTCAACCGCCTGCTGGGCAAAACGGTGGTGGCGGAGTTCTGGGGATCGGAGATCCGCCTGCCGTCGGTGGAGGCGGCGCGCAACCCGTACTACATCCCTGAGCCGGGATTGAAGGAAGCGCGCAATCGCAAGATCATGGCGATCTGGGCCGCCATCACCCGCGGGCACGTGCTGATCGCCGATGACGCGATGCGCGCCTACGTCGAGCCGTACTTCCCGTCCATCCACATCACCCGCCAGCGCATTGACGCGCGGGCGCTCACCCCGCGCTTCCCTGATCCGGCAACACGCGTGCCGGTGGTGCTGCACGCGCCCAGCGATACCGCCGTGAAAGGCACGCGCTTCGTGCGCGAAACCGTGGAGCGCCTGCGCGCGCGCGGCATCGCCTTCGAGTATCGCGAGCTCTCCGGCGTCGCTCACGCGCAGGTCATCGAAATCCTGCGCGATGCCGACCTGCTCATTGACCAACTGCTGATGGGCAGCCACGGCGCGCTGGCGGTGGAGGCGATGGCGCTCGGCACGCCGGTCATCTGCCACATCCTGCCCGAACTCATCCCGACGTACCCTGACGGTTTTCCCATCATCCCGGCCAATCCGGAGACGCTGGAGAACGTGCTGGAGGAGTGGCTGCAACGGCCGGAAGACCGCGCGCGCCTCGGCGAGCAGGCGCGCGAGTATGCCGAGCGCGTGCATGATTGCCGGGCCGTCGCCCGCCGCCTGCTGGAGATGTACGCCGAGATCGCCGCCGCGTGACGGCTTGCCTCTCACCCGTCCGGTCTGCTACACTGCCGCCATCGGAGCACGCTTCATGCACAACGTCACCAGCACGGGTTCTTATCGCCGGGAGGTCCGCTGATGTGCGGCATCCTCGGAGTGCTGCAGGCCGATGGCGCGGTGGATCCCGGCTGGCTGCTGCGCGCGGCGACGGCCATGCGCCACCGGGGGCCGGATGACGAGGGCTATCTGCTGGCCGATCTCGCCGGGGAGCATCTGCGCCCGTGCGGTGGGCCGGATAGCGACCCGGCGTTGACCCTGCCGCCGGTGCGGGAGGCGGCAGCGGCGTTTCCGCTGGGGCTCGCCCACCGACGCCTCTCCATCCTCGACCTCTCCCCCGCCGGCCATCAGCCGATGGGCGCCGCCGACGGCCGGTATTGGATCGTCTTCAACGGCGAGGTCTACAACTACCTGGAGCTGCGCGATGAGCTGGCCGACGCCGGCCATGCCTTCCACACCGGCACCGATACCGAGGTGATCCTCGCCGCCTATCGCCACTGGGGGGCGGCGTGCGTGGCGCGCTTCACCGGCATGTGGGCCTTCGCCATCTGGGACGTGGACGCCCGCGTCCTCTTCCTCGCCCGCGACCCCTTCGGCATCAAGCCGCTTTACTACCTGAACGACGGGCGCCGTTTCGCCTTCGCCTCCGAGCTGAAGGCGCTGCTGACGCTGCCCGGCCTGACCCGGCGCGCCAACCCCACCGCGCTGTATGATTACCTCACCGAGAACGTGACGGATTTCGGCGGCGAGACCTTTTACGCGGAAATCCGCCAGCTCCCCGCCGGGCACACGCTCACCGTGCCCGTTGACGCCCCGGAGCGGGCCGTCGCCGCGCCCTACTGGGCGCCGCGCTGGGGGGAAAACCGCGACATCACCTTCGACGAGGCGGCGGCACACCTGCGCGACCTCTTCCTGCGCAGCGTGGCGCTGCACCTGCGCAGCGACGTGCCGGTGGGCACGGCGCTCTCCGGCGGCATTGATTCCTCCGCCATCGTCTCCGCCGTCCGCCACCTCCATCCCGCGCAGGAGATTCACACCTTCAGCTACCTGGCGGACGACCCGGCGCTGTCCGAGGCGCAGTGGGTGGCGCTGGCGAACGCGCACAACGGCACCGTGCCGCACGGCGTGCAGGTGACGCCGGAGGAGCTGGTCGCCGATCTCGACGCCCTCATCGCGACGCAGGACGTGCCCTTTGCCAGCACCTCCATCTACGCCCAGCACCGCGTCTTTCGCCGGGCGCGGGAGGCGGGCATCACGGTGATGCTCGACGGGCAGGGGTCGGACGAGTACCTGGCCGGCTACGCCAACTTCGTCGCCTACCGCATGGCCTCGCTGCTGCTGCGGGGGCGCTGGGGCGAAGCGACACGCTTCGCGAAGACGATGAACGCCAGCCCCCACTACACCGGCAGCCGGCTGAAAGCGAGCACGCTGGGCAAGACGCTGCCGAACGGGCTGCGCCGGCTGCAGGCGGATCTGCGCCTGCGGCTGGGCTGCCTGCTGGCTTCCGACGGGATGAGCGGCCTGCGCCGGGCCATCGGCCGCACGGGCGGCTCCACCCGCGCCGCCTGGCTGAACCAAGCGTGGTTCCTGCGCCAGGGGGTGCGGGGCTGGTATAAGCGCGGTTATCCGGGCGGCGAGGCGATGAAGGGCCACATGTGCTCGCAGCTCACCGAGGGCAGCCTGCCCGCGCTGCTGCGCTACGAAGACCGCAACTCCATGGCGCACTCCATCGAGAGCCGGGTGCCCTTCCTCACCACCGAGATCGTCGAGTTCGTCTTCTCGCTGCCGGAGGCGTACATCCTCACCGACGAGGGGATTGGCAAAGCCGTCTTCCGCCGGGCGCTGCGCGGCATCGCCCCCGACCCGATCCTCGACCGGCGCGACAAGATCGGCTTCGCCACCCCGGAGCGCGCCTGGCTGCACCTGGTGCGGCCGTGGGTGGAGGGGGTGCTCGCCGGCGCACACGCCGCCGCCATCCCCGCCCTCAACACGCGGGGGATGCTCGACGAGTGGAACGCCGTCATCAGCGGCGCCCGCCCCTACCGGCCGCAGCTCTGGCAGTGGCTCAACGTCATCCGTTGGGCCGAGTATTGCGACGTCAGCTTCGCCCCGTAACGGTACGGAAGAACGCCGCCAGCCGCGCCACCTGCTCCGCGCGGGAGAAGCCGGCGGCAGTGTCTTCCGGCAGCATCGGCACGCCGCCGGCGGCTTTTTGCGCCAGCCAGCCGCGCAAATGCGCGGCGATGGCCTCCGGGGTGTTCGCCACCGCGCCGGCATTGCGCTCCACCACCGCGCGCGCGGCGACGTTGTCCTCCGGCCCCAGCACCAGCAGCGGGCGCCGCGCCCCCAGGTATTCGAAAAACTTGCCGGTGAACACGCCCGTCTCGCGCGGGTCATGCCAGAGCAGGAAAAGCAGGATGTCCGCCTCGCACTGCGCCCGCAGCGCCGCGCCGTAGGGCACGGCATCATGCACCAGCACCCGATCGGCGACGCCGTGCGCCGCCGCCAGCGACAGCACCGCCTCGCGGCCAGAACCGTAAAACTCCACCCGCACCCCCGCCGCGTCCGCGCCGAGCAGGGGCAGCGCGGCAAACAGCGGCGACGGATCGCGCCGGCCGCCGTAGAGCTCGCCGGTGTAGACGATGCGCAGCGGCAGGCCGGGCGCCGGCGCGGGGCGCGGATCCGGGTAATCGCCCGCGTCGTAGCCGTTATAGATCACCTCGGCAGGGGCGGGGTATTTTCCGCGCAGCACCGCCGCCAGCGGCGCGGAGACCGTCACCAGCCCGGCGGCGGAGGAGAGGACCCGGCGCTCCAGCCGCGCCTCGGTGAGGCGCTTGAGGCCGGTGGGGGCGTAGTAATGGTTGTCCGTCCACAGGTCGCGCAGCTCCGCCACCCAGGGGGCGCCCAACTCGCGCGCCAGCGCCTGCGCCGCCAGCACCGCGTTCGCCGGCTTGTAGCTGCCGAAGATCAGCTCCGGCATCCAGTCGCGGGTGAAAACGCGCGCCGTTGCCAGCGCGCACGGCGTCCAGCAGAGTCCTTTATTCCCCAGCCCGTAGAGCGCCTTCGCCAGCCCTTTCGGGGCGGGGGGCGGCGCGGCGGCGAGGAAGCGCAGGCCGTCGCCGGCGGCGGTGAAGACGGGCTGATGTTCGACCCCGGCGAAGCGCACGGCGTAGCGCACCCGCTCCGGCGGGATTTCCAGCGGCAGCGTGCGCGCCAGCTTCGGCGGGCAGGCGGCCACCACGCGCACGTCATGCCCCATCGCCAGCAGGTAGCGGGCGATTTTTCCGACCCGCACCGCGCCGATGGTGTTGAACGGCGGAAAGTAGTAGCTGACAATCAGGATTCGCATGCGCGCATCGTCACCCACCCCAGTGCACCCCGCCGCGCCGCATCTCTTCGTAGACCGCTGCCACCTGGTCTACCATGCGCTCGACGCTGAACCGCTCGACCATCAACGCGCGGCCCCAGGCGCCGAGATCGCGGCGGGCGGCGGCATCCCGCAGCAGCGGGGACAGCGCCGCCGCCAGCGCTTCCGGCGTCAGCCGAGAGGGCGCGGCGTGGTCGCCGAAACAAACGGCATCCGCCGCGGCGAAGGTCTCGGGGGTCACCGGCCCCATGTAGCCATACTTCCCCGCCGCCACGACGGGGCAGCCGCCCGCCAGCGCCTCCATCGCCACGCTGGCCGTGCCCACCACGACGTGCGCGACGCGCATGAGCGCCGGCACGTCGGCGCGCATGCCCAGCAGGCGCACGGCCCGGCGGCCAATGATGGCATTCGCGGCCTTCGCGGCCGCTTCCACCTGGGACCGGCTCTCGCCGTCGCCGGCGATCAGCACCGTCACGGCGGGCACGGACTCGACGAGTCGCGGCGCGGCGTCCGCCAGCGCGCGCGCCACGTGGCCCTTGGTGGCGTTCAACCGGCTCACGTGCAGCACCACCGGCGTTCCGTCCTCCAGGCCAAGCTCCGCCAGCACCGCGGGGTCCGGCGGGCCGGGCGCGAAGCGCCGCACGTCTACCCCAATGAAGCTCTCGATGACGCGCTCCGGCGCCAGCCCCATGTCGCGCACCAGGTTGTCCCGCCCCCGCGCGCTGACCACCAGCACCCTGGGCGACCAGTAAAAGACCAGCCAGCGCTGATAGGCGCGCCGGGTGCCGTGTACCGAGAGCAGGAAGGGCACGCCTGTCCGCCGCCCGGCGAGATACCCCGCCGCCCCCGCCGTCCAGTGGTGGGCGTTGATGACGTCAATGCCTTCCGCGCGGATGATCGCCGCCAGGCGGCCCGCCGCGGAGAGGAAACGTAAATCGCTCATCGTCACCCGGTGGAAGCGCGCCCCCATGGCCTCCAGCGCCGGGTACGCCTCCTCATGCCCCGCCGCCACCACCACCTCATGCCCGCGAGCGATGAGCTCGGCGGACAGCTTGAGCATATAGGTGACGGACCCGCCCGTATGCAGCGATTTCAACAGGTGGAGGATTTTCATCGGCGTGTTCTGAGATTCGCCTCGCGCGCCGCCCGCACCTTTTCCGCGGAGCGGCGTGCCGTCACCAGGGGGACAGTCCCCAGGGTGACGGCACTCCCCCCTCTGCTCAAGCTATGGGGGATGCCACGGAGGACAAGCCGCGCCGCGGCGTGCCTGACGACGAACGGGTTCTGGCGATGCCGGGGGACCAGTGCCAGGCTATGGCGCAACGGCGAACGAATAGGCACGCACACGGGTGGTTTCTCCGCAACGCGTGGATGGCGCATCGCCATCATCCCAATGAGGATCGCCATGTCTTTACCACCTGCCGCACTTCATCCGGAGCGGCCTCGCCACCCCCTCCTACCTCCTCTGGCTCGCGCACCGCGCGCTGATGCGGGCGGCCGGGCGCGCGACCTACGACGTGAGCGTGTGGGAGAAGACGGCGTAACCGCTCACGCCTCCGCGTAGCGTTCGCCGATAGAACAGAGCACCTCGTGGCAGGCGAAGAAGGCGTCCACCAGCGCCGGGTCGAATTTCTTGCCGCGTTCGGCGGCGATGATCTCCAGCACCGCGCCTTCGTCCATCGCGTCCTTATAGACGCGGCGCGAACGGAGGGCGTCGTACACGTCGGCGACGGCGACGACGCGGCCGAAGAGGGGGATTTCCTCGCCGCGCAGGCCGCGGGGTTTGCCCGCGGCATCGAGATGGCCGGGTCGCGGTTCGCCGGTGGCGGGATCAACATGCCCGGGATAGCCGGCGCCGTCCCAGCACTCGTGGTGGGACAGCGCCACTGCCGCGGCGGCGGCGTCAAAGGGCGAGCACGGATTAATGAACAGGCGATAGCCCATGCGGGCATGCTCCTTCATGGCGGTGAATTCCTCTGGGGTGAGGCGGCCGGGTTTCTTCAAGATGACGTCGGAAATCGCCACTTTTCCCACGTCATGCAGCATGGCGGCGAGGCGCAGCAGGTCGCGCTGGCGGTCAATCTCCGCTGACGGCAGCCCCCGCGCCCGCGCCCAGGTTTCATAGATTTCCACTGAAAACGCGCCCACGCGGTTGACGTGCGCCCCGGTTTCTTTTGGATCGCGCAGCTCCGCCATGCTCATCATGCGCAGGATGAGCGCGCGCGTCATCTGCGCGCGCTCCAGCGCCACCGCCGCGCTGTTGGCGAAGAGGCCGATGGTCTGCTCGTCTTCGCCGGCGAACGGCATGGGCCGGTCCGCGTCATCCAGCGCGTTGATGAGCTGCAGCACGCCGACGATGGCGCCCTGGCTGGTGCGCAGCGGCACGGTGAGCACGCTGTGCGTGCGATAATCGGAGAGATCGTCATACTCGCGATTGAAGTGATAGGGGAGATCGGGGGCGAGCGCGTAGGCATCCGGGATATTCAGCGCCCTGCCGGTGGAGGCGACATAGCCGGCGATGGACGCGGGGTTGATGGGGATGCAGAAGGTGGTGTAAATCAGCTTCTTGCCGGGCGGCAGCCGCCGCCGCAGGGTGTCGTTCTGCGTGTAGCTGAACTTCAGCATCTCGCCGTCGCGGACGTAGATGGAGCCGGCGTCGGCGCGCATGAACTGCCGGGCGCGGGTGAGGATATGCTCGAGGAGGATGTCCAGGTCGTTCACCCCGGCCAACTCTTCGTGCAGTGCGACGATGCGCTGCAGCTTGTTCTGTGCCTCGAGTACCATGACCGCCTCCGACCGGGCGCCCTTGACCCCTTCCAGACGCCTTGTATATCATAGGCAACCGCCCACGAATTGTCCAGCAGGGAAAAGCGGGGAGTGCGCATGCCGCGTCGGCCCAATATTCTGTTCCTCTTCAGCGACCAGCACCACGCCGGCGCGCTGGGCTGCGCGGGACACCCCTGGGTGCGGACGCCCGCACTGGACGCGCTCGCGGCGCGCGGGGTGCGCTGCACGCGCGCCTTCGCGCAGAGCCCCATCTGCACCCCCAGCCGCGTCTGCTATCTCTCCGGACAATACGCGCTCAACCACGGGTACTACGGGCTGGACGGCGCGCCGCCGCTGCACCTGCCCTCGCTGTTCACCGCCTTCCGCCGGGTGGGCTACCGCACCGGCATGGTGGGGAAAATCCACACGCCGCCGGGCTGGCTCTCGCGCGACTGCGACCTGGTGCGCGACGGCTACGGCCACGAATACGCCCCGGCGCGCGACCTCAGCCTCATCCCGCCGGAGGCGCTGGGATGCTGGCGGGAATATCCGCGCGATGACTACGCCGACGCCCTGGCGCGCAAGGGGCTGCGCGCCGACCGGGATGACCTCTTCCTGCCGGAGTGGTACGCCGCGCACGGCGCCTGCGCCGGGCAGGGACTGGACGCCCGCCCGTCGCGCCTGGGGCCGGACGATACCGTTGACGCGTGGGCGGCGGCGGAAGCCGGGCATTTCCTGGCGGACGCGGGGGACGCCCCCTTCTGCCTGTGGGTGAGCTTTCCGCACCCCCACCCCACCTACGCGCCGGCGGCGCCCTTCTGGGCGCTGTACGACGATGACCTGCCGCTGCCGCCGTCGGCGTACGACGCGCTGGCGGACCGCCACCCGACGCTGCGCGCGGAGTTGGCGCGGCAGCGGGCGGGCGAGTGGGCGATCTTCGCGCCGCGCGCGTGGGAGGCGGCCCGCCGGCGCGTGCTGCGCGGCTACTACGGCTGCGTGAGCCAACTGGACGACGCGGTGGGGCGGGTGCTGGCCCGGCTGGACGCGCTGGGGCTGCGCGAGGACACCATCGTCGTCTATGCCAGCGATCACGGCGATTTCATGCTGGAGCACGGCCTCATCGAGAAGGCGCCGGGCATCGGCTCGCGCGCGGTGACGCGGGTGCCGATGCTCTGGTCCTGGCCCGGCCGCCTGCCGGAGGGCGAGACGTGCGGCGCGCTGGCGGAGTCGGTGGACGTGCTGCCCACCCTCTGCGCCCTCGCCGGCCTCCCCGCGCCGGACTGGACGGATGGGCACGATCTCACCGGCGCCTTGACCGGCGAGGCGGAGGACGTGCGCGAGGCGGCCGTCACCGAGGGGCCGTATGCCCACGCCATCCACACGCGGCGCTATACGCTGGTCCACTACCCGGCGGCGATGAGCGGCGGCGCCCCCTTCGCCGAGCTCTTCGACCATGCGGCCGACCCCGGCGAGCGCGTCAACCTCGCCCTTGACCCCGCCTACCGCGATGTGGTCGCCGACCTCCGCGCCCGCCTGCTCGACTGGACCTACACCCACCGCCGCAAGACCACCCTGCTGCCGCTCCTCACCAACACCCCCACCGCCGCCGACGGCGCCGTGTCGCGCGCGGCGGAGAGGCTGCTGCTGGAGGGGGAAGAGTGGCGGCGGAATTATCTGTAGGTCGAACAGGAGGCGATTGCTCTGCAACGAATACCCTGTGTCAAGCGTATCCACCAGAGAAAGGAGTCGTTATGCGCACGTTGCTCGCATGCCTGATCGCCGGCATGGTCCTCACCGCCCTCCCGTTCCCCGCCTCCGCCGGGGAGGCCCGGCCCCGCACGACGCTGGATTTCGAGGTGGGGCTGTCCTCCAACAAACCACCGGTCAGACGGATGAGCCTGTCCGACCCGGCCATCCCGACGCCGCCGGCAACGGGCGCGGAGATACCGCTGCTGGTGCGCGACCTCGCCAGCGCAGACGACGATACGCGCAACCTCGCCGCCGTGCGCCTGTTTCACACCGGCGATCCCGCGGTGGCGGCGCTGGGCAAAGTGCTGCGCGCCGAACACCCGCACCAGCGGCGGTATGCCGCGCTGGTGCTGGTAGCGCTCGGCACCAAGAAAGCCCTGGCGCCTTTGCGCGCGGTGCCGATGCCGTGGCTGTTCGAGGACTTGCGCAGCGACGACGATAAAGCGGCGCTGCAGGCGGCGGTCGTGATGGCGCAAATCGGCGGAGCGCGGGAGGTGGCGGCCGTCTGCGCGGTGTTGGACGATGCCGATGCGGCGATGGAGCTGCGCTCATTCATCCTGTTCGGCTTCGCCCTCGGACGATCGCCAAAATGCGTGCCGGCCGTGGAGCGGTGCCTGCATGACGAGAACCCGTTCATTCGGCATACCGCCATCACGACCTACGCGCTACTCCGGGGAGAGCAGGCGACCGATAAACTCCTCACCTTATTACCGGATCCCAATCCGCTGGTGCGCTTCGGTCTGATTGGCATCCTTGCCGGCAAAAAAGACCCGCGTGCGCGTGATGCCCTCGTCACCATCCTGCTGCATGAGGGGGCGAGCTGGTCTCGCGCGTTCGCGGCCGTGACCTTGCAGGATCACGCCCAGCATCCGAACGTGCTGCCCTACCTGCAACGCGCCGAGCGGGATCCGAGCCGATTAGTGCAGGTGGTGGCGGCGATGGTATTGGGGAAGGACATTTCCGAGCAGGATTTTATCGCTGCCATCGAAGCGTTGGTCCATGAATGCGGCGGCACGGAAGCCTCATTCGTCATCGAGACGCTCAAAGGAAAGATCGAAGGTACCATCGAGCAGCGGAAGTGAGTTTCTCCCTCACGCAGACGCCACGTACCCTTCCACCCGCCCGTCCTCGCCGAGGCGCTTCCACGCCGCGTCGTGCAGGCGGGGGGCGTCCGGCAGCGTCGCGGCGGACTCCCCGGCGGTTCTTGACCGATACTTGCCATCATCCTGCCGCGTATCGAGGGTCGCCATGGAACTGGTGAGGGGGAACACGGGATATCGGATAGTGCTGATGACCGCGCTGACGCTGGCGCTCGCCGTTCCCGCGTGCGCCAACGCGGGCACGCTGCTGATGTGGGCGGGGATGGGGCACTTATTTTTCGGCAATGCCCTCGTCGGCCTGTTTGAAGCGTTCATCATTGCGCGCCTGTATGGCATTCGCTATCATCACGCCGCCCCCTGGCTGGTATTGGCGAACTACCTGTCAATGGCGGCGGGGATGGCGCTGGTCATGCTGGACGCCATCTTCGCCCCGGTGACGAACGCGCTCCTCGGTGACGCCCCCTTATATCGCCTGCCGTGGCTGGTGGGGGGGATGACGGCCATCACGTTCGGCCTGTCGGTCCTCATCGAGTGGCCGCTGTATCACGCGGCGTTTCGCCGGAACCGATTCGCCTATGGCGCAGCGGACGAGCGGCAGTATCGCTGGCAGCGCATCCTGCAGGCCACCGTCCTCGCGCACGTCGCATCCTACCTGCTGCTGGCCGTCTACTATCTGCCTGTCTCCGGCACCGGCTTCATCCGTCATGCCAGGGTCACGCGCGGGCTGGACATTGCCGCCAATCCCGCGGCCGTCGTCTACTACCTGCGCGACGGGATGCCCTATCGCGTCCGGCTCGACGGATCCCCGCCGGTCGCGGTGTCAGCCGAAGACATTGATGCGGTGATCCTCCATTATGCGGGGCGCTACACCGGTGACGAGAATAACTTCCATCATTTTCTGCATAGCGACACCGGCGGAAGGGTGTTCGACCTCCGCGAACATGTCGGCGCCGGCTGGCGCGCGCGGACCCATTTTTGGAGCACCATCGGGTTGGAACTCCGCAACGAACACACCGGTGACTCCTTTGACCTGGGCCTTGAGTTGCCTTTCGTGAGCTGGCCTTCGCGACACGCCACCCTGCTGCCCGGCGATCAGGTGGTATATCAGTTCGGCCCGCAGATCGTCCTGCTGGATATCACGACGCGGCGATTGGCGTTCATCGCGCGCGGCAGCAGGCCGGTTGTGGTGTGCGAGGAGTAGCCTCGCGGACCGGGGGCGGCGGGCGGCGTCTCTCCGTCCCCGCGCGGCACAGCCGGGATCTCCGCAGGGGTACATCATCCCCCACCGGCCGCGGCGGGACGCGTCCTACGGATAGACGACGTACCCCTCCACCCGCCAGTCCTCGCCGAGGCGCTTCCACGCCGCGTCGCGCAGGCGGGGGGCGTCCGGCAGCGTCGCGGCGCCGAGGCCGGCGAGGGCGGAGGTGGCGTCGCGGCCGCCGATGAGGAGGGGGGCGAGGTAGAGGCGGAGTTTGTGGGCCTGGCGGGCGTCGAGCAGCGCGCCGGCAAAACCGCCGCCGGCTTCCACCATGAGGCTGACGACCTCGCGCGCGCCGAGGGCGGCCATCAGCGCGTCGAGGTCGAAATGGCCGTCGGGCGCGGGCAGCGGGAGTATCTCCACCCCGCGGGCGCGAAAGGGCGCCAGCCGGGCGTCGTCCTCCACGGCGGTGACGAGGAGCGGGGAACGTTCCGCCGGGGTGTAGACGCGGGCGTCGGGCGCGGTGCGCAGGCGGGGGTCGGCGATGACGCGCCGGGGGTCGCGGCCGCCGCGCACGCGCGCGGTGAGCGCCGGGTCGTCGGCGAGCACGGTGGCGGCGGTGGTGAGGATGGCGTCCTGGACCGCGCGCAGGCCGTGCCCGTCGCGCCGCGCCGCCGCGCCGGTGATCCATTGGGCGTGGCCGGCGCGGGTGGCGATTTTCCCGTCGAGGCTGGCGGCCAGCTTGAGGGTGACGAAGGGTCGGCGCGTCGCCATCCAGTGCCGCCACGCCTCGTTCAGCCGCGCTTCCTCCTCGCGCAACGCGCCGCAGTCCACCGCCACCCCCGCCGCGCGCAGCCGCGCCCGCCCGCGCCCCGCCACCAGCGGGTTCGGATCGAGCGCGGCGAAGACCACGCGGGCGATGCCGGCGGCGATCACCGCGTCGGCGCAGGGGGGCGTCCGGCCCTGATGCGCGCAGGGCTCCAGCGAGACGTAGAGCGTGGCCCCGCGCGCCAGCGCGCCGGCGGCGCGCAGGGCGAAAATTTCGGCGTGCGGCGCGCCGGCGCGGGGGTGAAAACCTTCGCCCACGATCGCGCCGTCGCGGGCCACCACCGCGCCAACCATCGGATTGGGGTGGACGCGCCCCCGCCCGCGGCGCGCGAGGGCCAACGCGCGGCGCAGATAGCGCAGGTCGTCAGGCGTCATCCCGCGGCTCCTCCCCCGTCTCCCGCGTATGCGCGGCCAACATCCGCGCCATCTCCTGCCAGCGCACGGCCGCCTCGGAGCGGGTCTCCTCGCCGAGCGTGCGCAGATCGGCCAGCACCAGGCAGAGCACGGCAAAGGTGAGCATGGTGACGAACGCCCAGAAGGCGATCCAGTAGGTATCAAAGCCCACCGGATTCGCCAACCCGAAGACGCGCACGCCGAGGAAGATGCTGCCGAAGAGGAAAAACAGCATCCCCGCCGTGGAGAGCCGCAGCGTGAAGCGGCGCAACGGGTAGCCTTCGTGTCGGCGCGCGAACAGCGCCACTTCGCGCAGCGCGAGGCCGACGATGACGAGCAGGGCGGCAGTCATCACGATGGTGAACAGCATGTGTCGTTATTCTACCACACCCGCGCGCCGCCGTCCCGGCGCCGGCGTACGATTTTTCCCGCCCCCTGGTAAAATGCCGGCACGGTATGGAATAAGCCGGTAGCAGGGTGCCCTTGCTTCCCTCCGGATACGGGGCGCGGCGACGGCGAAAGGGAGAGGCGACCATGTTTGAGGACATCGCGAAAACCTTGGGAATCTGGGTCTCGCAGTACCTGGCGATCTTCTGCCTGGCTACGCTGGTGCTGATGGCCGGCGGCCGCTACCTGTGGGTGAAAGGGCCCGACAGCCGGGTGCGCGACCTCATCATGTATCTGGCCAGCATCAGCGTGCTGGCGCTGGTGCTGGCGTTCTCGCCCAGCCAGGCCGATTCGCTGCTGTGGCCGCCGGTGATCTGGTTTTGCTTCACCATGCTGCTGATGATGGAACTGCTCTGGATCGCGTTTCTGGTGGAAGGGCTGGTGCGCATGATGATGGGTCTCCCGGGCTGGCTCACGCAAAAAACGCTGCCCGAACCGCCGGATCATTCCTCCGGCACGCCGTATTCGCGCTCGACGTAAGGACGCCCTGTTGACGACCAGCCCCGGCGGCCGGTCCTCAGCGCCGTGTACGCCGCCGCAACCTTCCCTCGCCGACAGGGTCAAACGGGATGGAGAACAGATCCGTGATGCATCCTGACTGGCCAGCCGCGCGCATCCTGCGCACCATGCTCCTCATCCGCCGCCTGGAGGAGCGGGTGGATGCCCTCTTTGCCGCCGGCGAGCTGCGCGGCACCTCACACCTGTCCGCCGGGCAGGAAGCGACGGCGGTGGGCGCCTGCGCGGCGCTGCGCGCGGACGATTACGTCACCAGCAATCATCGCGGCCACGGCCATTTCCTCGCCAAAGGCGGCGAGGCCCGCCGCATCATGGCCGAGCTGTTCGGCAAGGCGACGGGCTATTCGCAGGGCAAGGGCGGCACCCAGCACATGGCCGACTTTTCCATCGGTTTCCTCGGCATGAACGGCATCACCGGCGGCATGCTGCCCATCGCGGCCGGCGCGGCGTTCAGCGCGCGCTACCGCGGCAGCGGGCAGGTGGCGCTGGCCTTCTTCGGCGACGGCGCCAGCAACCAGGGCACCTTCCACGAGGCGCTGAATCTGGCGGCCATCTGGCGCCTGCCGGCGGTGTTCCTCTGCGAGAACAACTGCTACGCGATGTCCAGCCCCGCCTGCCACATGGTGAGCGGCGCGCGCATCGCCGACCGCGCCGCCGGGTACGGCCTCCCCGGGGTGACGGTGGACGGCAACGACGTGGCCGCCGTCTACGCCGCGGTGGCGGAGGCCGCCGCCCGCGCCCGCGCCGGCGACGGCCCCACCCTCATCGAGGCGCTGACGTACCGCATCCTCGGCCACTCGCGCGGCGATCTGCGCGTCTACCGCACCCGCGAGGAAGAAGCCGAATGGGCCGCGCGCGACCCCATCGCCCGTTTTACCGCCGCCGCCCAGGCCGCCGACATCCTCTCCCCCGACGACATCGCCGCCAGCGAAGCCGCGGTGGCGACGGAGGTCGCGGCGGCGGAAGCTTTTGCGCGCGCGAGCCCGTTTCTCGCGAGCTGAACCGGCGGCCACGCGCCGTCGCCACGATCCCTGGGCGCGCAGCGCGCCGTGCGTCCCTCGCGCATAAATGTTTCATCAAGAGCCTTGACAGATACAGAATTCGTGCTTTAATAGACAGATAAGTAAGCGCTTGCTGGTCTAAGAAACTGTCTTGGAAGTGATCGTTGTCGTCTCGCGGAGGATGGGGCGTGGCTGGCACGGCGGAGTTCCGAGAGGGTATCGGGGGGAGCCATCAGGATGAGGGGTCGGAGACCTCCATGCCAGGAACTCCACCGCCGCCAGCCACATCACAGACCCGCGAGACGGCGGCGAGCACTTGCAAGACAGTTTCTAAGCGCCTGCATACGCATTCCCCCGGCTGCCGCGCGAGACATCACGGCAGCAGTTGCTAGCACACCTTTCATGCGGAGGAGGAGCTCATGAAGATCGCTCCCACCATCACGGAAGACGACGCTTTTCTGCCGGCATCCTGGCGCGTCGTGACGGCGCTGTTGACCCGGCCCGCTTTGACCCAGGCGGAGCTGCGCGCCGCCACCGGCCTGAGCCACCCGGTCATCGTGCAGCAAGTGAACGCGCTGCGCGCGCAGGCGCTTGTCATTGCCGGCCCACTGCGCTATGGCCGCCCGGGCCGCCCGGGCACCCCGCTCACCTTCAATTGGCACTGCCGCCGCGTACTGGTGCTCGACGTCCACCCCCTGGGCTGCACCGCGCGGGCGATGGACCTGGCCGCCTCCCCCCTCGGCGCGCCACGCACCGCGGCGCTCCGGGCCTGGGAACCGCGGAGCCTGCGCCAGACGCTGGTACGGCTTATCGCGCGGATGCTGAAGGAGCCGGGGGCGCCCTGGGCGGGCATCGGCATCGCGCTGCCGGGCAGTGCCTCGCCCGACGGGCAGACGCTGCTCACGTGCGCGGGCATGGCTGACTGCATGCCTGACCCGCTGGCGGGCGCATTGCACGCGCGTTTCCACCTGCCGGTCGTGCTGGACAGCGAGGCGAACGCGCTGGCCTATAGCGCCTGGGCGCGGCAGCCGTCGGCGCCCGATCGGCTGATGGCGATGAGCCTGCGGCACGCGCCGCGCGTGGGGCTGGGGCTGCTCCTCGATGGCCAGCGGGTGCCCGGCATCGCCGTCGAGTGCGCGGGGTTGGGCACGGTGCGCGTGGATGCCAACGGCGCGGCGGGGCGCGTCGGCCCCGCCCCCTGCCTGCACGCGCTGCTCGCCGCCGCCCGCGACGACGCGGGCCTGCGCCCGCACGCCATGACGGCGCTGGGCACGGTGCTGGCGCCGCTGGTCACCGCGCTGGCGCCGCAGTACCTGGCGCTGCAGGGCGACTCGGCCTGGACGGCGGAGGATACCGCGCGCTTCCACTCGGCGCTGACCGCGCATGCCAGCCCCTCCGCGCTCTCCGCGCTCACCCTGGAGACGCATCCCGCCACCCCCCATGCCGGCTTAGACGGCATGGCCGGCGTGCTGATCAATCGCCTGCTGGACTTTCGCCAGGGCGTGATCGGGCACTGGCTCGTGACGGCGCCGGCATTGCAGGCGTAGCGGCTATTATCCCCGTCGCGCTGACCTGCGCCTCTCGTCCCGCGGGTTTTGGGCCGGAAACCGACAGCCCGGGCGGGCGAGCGTCCCCGCGAGCCGACTCCGGGGGGAAGTCTTATCCGTCGTGTGCGCCAGATAGCCTCTCTCACGAACACGACATCGTATCACTTCCTCCCGGAGTCGGCTCGCGGGGACGCTCGCCCGCCCGGCGCATCGCCGCGGCTGTGCTGCGGCCAGATCCGGTCGCTGCGGAGTACAACTCCGCGGCCCCGGTCGCGGCGGAGGGCAACGCCGCGGGCACGCCTACGGTTGCAGGTGCATCCCCACGCGGCCGTCGCCGGTGAACACCCGGAAGAAGCGGGCGTCGGTCACCCCTGCCGGCAGCGGCGCCGGCTCAACCGGCGCGGCCTCCAGCGTATGCGTGAGCAGCGACGCCACCCACGCCGGGTCGCCCGTGCCCAGCGTGCCGAGCTGGTCATCGGCTGTCGCGCCGGCGTGGGCGTTGACGTGGCCGGCGGTGACGCCCGCCGGCGCCTCCGGCAGGAAGGATTGCCGTTCGCGCAGGTTCAGCGTCAGCAGGTTCGCGCCGGCGCAGTGCCCGCGGAAACCGGCCAGCTTTTCCTCGGCGGGCTTGGGGAAGGGCCGGGCGAACTGATTGTTGATGAGCACCAGCGCGCCCGTGAAATCCTTCAGGTCGTACGTCGGGCTGCAGCCCTTCAGGGTGGGATGGTCGAAATTCGCGCAGAACATCGTGTCAACGGTCAGCCGGCCGCCGCCGGACAGCGCGGTGTAAAAGGGGATGGAGTTGTTCTCGTACCAGGTATCCCGCACCAGCATGCGCGCGCCGTCCAGCACCTGGAAACGCCCGGTGTCGGTGCCGTACACCCACACGCCCCCGCCGGGCGTCTCGCCGCGCCGTGTTTGCGGGCCGCCGACCGCGCGGATGGCCGGGTAGGGCCAGTAGGGATCCGCATCAATCACCTGCGCGTCCCATTCGCGCCGCCAGCCATGGCCGAAACCGGCGCCCTCATGCGACCGGCACTCGACCACCGTGTGGTCCAGTCCGTCCACCAGCAGGCCGACGCCGTTGCCCTCGGTATTGCATTCCTGCAGGAAGACGCGCCCGCCCGGTTGGTCCGCCCCCTCCACGCGGATGCAGGCGGCCACCACTGACGGCTTCAACGGCCCCTCGCGGTACGACGGTGTCTTCGGCCCCAGCACCCCCAGGTTGCGCAGGATCGCTTTCGACGGCCCCCGCAGCCGCAGCACCACCGCCTGCGCCGGGTCCGGCGCGCCCGACCACATCAGCATGCTGCCCTGCCAGTCGGGGTAGAAATTGTCTCCCACCAGTTGCAGCGGCGTGTTCGCCGGCACGACCAGCGTCGCGGCGATGTTGTACTGCCCCCAGGGGAAATGCACCACCGGACGCGCGCCGGGGTGCGCGTGCGCGTAGGCCGCCGCCGCGTCAATGGCCTGCTGGATGGCCGCGGCGTCGGCGCCCGGCTCCACCGCGAACACGCGCTGCGCGCGGTTCGGCAACACGCCGATGAACGCGGGAACCCGCGCGTCCACCTTGGCCGCCAGCACCACGTTGTCATGGGCCAGCGCCTGCCCGTTGACGGCGATGGGCTGCCCCGCGACGTTGTAGAAGCGATTGCTGATCACCACCGCGTTGGCCAGCGTGTGGCCCGCCAGCCCGACGCGGATGGCCGGCCCCTCGACCGGGGTGGCATAGCTGATCGTATTCTTGGCGATGAGCGCGTTCGCGGTTTGCTCGAGCCGGATGGCATCCGCTTCCCCCGGATTGATGATGCGGTTGCCGGTCAACGTGACGCTGGCGCCGTTCTCGCCGTGCTGCTTCGCCAGGAAGAAGCGCCGGGAGCCCACCGAGACGTTGTCGCGCATCGCGTAAAACTGCGTATGATAGATGGACGCGTCGGCGATTTTCGACCTTTTGAAGAGACTGTTGTAGACGTGGAACACCCCGGCGTGCGGCATCGGCTCATTGGACACGCCGACGCCGCAGTCCTCGAACTCGCAGTGCCACAGCCAGTAATCCACCGAGTTGAAGTGGCGCAAGCCGAGGCCGAATTGCGTACAGCGCAGGAAACGGCAGCGCTCCATGGTCACCTCGGAATCGAGCCAGCACTGCTTGCCGCCGCCGTCGAAGCCGATGGCCAGATCTTTGAACACCATGTCGTGGACGCTGAGGCGATGGCTCGGCAGCTGGTCCGGCGCTTTGCTGTCGTGCCACTTGAAGGCGATGCCGGAGAGCGCCGTGCCGGCGCCGTCGAAGGTCAGGCGCCCGATCCGGCTGTGGCGGGCGTTCAGCCACAGCATCTCCGCCGGGTGGCGGCCATCCCACGCGTGCCACGCCGCGGAATTATACGCGGGCACGTACTCCTTGCCGTCATACGCCGGGCCGTCCCAGCGGATGATGGTCGTCTCGGGATGCTCACCGAGGATGCCGATGCCGGCGCGCTTCGTGCAGACCAGCGTGCGGGTGATGCGATAGGTGCCGGCGGGAATCCAGAGGTGACTCGCGCCCTTCCCGTCGCCCGCCTCCAGCGCATCCAGCGCCCGCTGCAGCGCCGCGGTGTCATCCGCCACGCCGTCGCCCACCGCGCCGAAGTCGGTCTTCACGTTCTTCCACGAGGGGAAGGGGCCGACGAATTCGTCGTCACTGGCGGCAGCCGCCAGCGCCAACCCGCAGGCAAGCAGCATCAACACCCAGACATTAGTGCGCATGTGTCTCTCCATTTTCGTGCGGTTCGGTCACCGGCAGCAGCCACGCCGCCGCCGCGCGGGCGCTCACCAGCCGCCCGCGCTCGTTCATGTGGACCACGTCGCGCAGCAGCCAGTCCTGCGGCTGATCCGTCGCCCGCAGGTAATCCTGCCAGGCGGTCAGCAGATCAACCACCGGCAGGGTATACTTCGCCGCTAGCGCGCGCACGACCTCCCGCTGGGCGCTGCCGAGGTGGTGGCGCGGGGAGAACTGGTCCACGTGCGGCGTCGCCAGCAGGATTTCCGTCGTCGGCAGCGCCGCGCGGACGCCGGTGATGATGTGTTCGAGGTCGGCGGACAGGTCGTCCTCCAGCCGGTTGGTGATGGAGAGCAGGACCACCAGGTCTGGCTTGTGCTTGACCACGGTGACGTCCACGCTGCGCTGGAAGATGGCATACCCCGTGCTGCCGCGGCCGGTGAAGCGCAGCTCCACCGGCGAGTTCGGATACGCCCGCGCGAGCAGCGCGTCCAGCGGGGCATTGCTCAGGTCGTTGCCGATGCTGTCGCCGAGGATGACGATGCGCACCGCGTCGCCCCGCGCCAGCTTGCCCCGCGTGCGCGGCAGCAGGCGCGCCGCGTCGGCGGCGGGCGGCGGTGTGATGGGCAGCAGCGCCGCCTCCATCGCCGTGATCGCGGCGACGTACTCCGCCATCGTCACCGTCTCTACCGTCACGTCATCGAGCAGCAGCGGCTCCCGGCCGTCATTCACGAAGACGATCTTCGCCGACGCGGCGGGGAATTTCGTCGTGAAATAGCAGGTCTGGGTCTGCCATTCACCGGAGACGGTCATCCCGCCGTAGTGGTCATACGGTAGCAGCGCGCGTTTGTCGTCATAAAAATAGGCCGCCCACAGCGGCCGGCCGCCGCCGCGCGCGGTGAAGGTGAGGCGATAGCGCTGCGCCGCGCGCGCCGTGAAGCGCGGCGAGTAGACCCGGCCGTCGCGCACGGACAGGCAGTGTCCGCCGTCCTCGCGCTGCTCCCAGCGGATGTTGTCTCCCCAGAGGTCAAAGTAGCCGTGGGTCCACCCCCGCGGCGCGGGCGCGTCTTCAAAATCCGCCGACACCACCACGCCGGCCCACGCGGGCGCCAGCAGGAGCGCCGAAAACCACAGGAGTACGGGTACGCGCATCACGGGTATTTCGACACCGCTGGCGGGCGGGAGTTCCGCCCGGCGGCGCCGGAGACGCGCCGCACTGCCCATCACCACCCCCGCCGCACGCGGATGGCGTCCCACCGCAGCGCGTCGGCGATGCCCGCGGTGATGGGGAGCCGGGCCTGCCAGTCCATGAGGCGGCGGGCGGCATCGGCATTGGCATACGCGCCGGCCACGTCGCCGGGGCGGGCGGGGGATTCCCGCGTCGGCAGCGCGTTGCCCCACACCTGCTCAAAGGCGCCCACCAGCTCCTTCACCGTGACGCCGGCGCCGGTGCCCAGGTTGATGACCAGGTAGCGGCCGTCGCCCGCGCGCCGGAAGGCGTCGTCAAAGCCCTCCATCGCCTTGACGTGGGCCTGCGCCAGATCCCACACGTGGATATAATCGCGAATGCCGGAGCCGTCGCGGGTGGGCCACTCCACGCCGGTGATGTGGAACAGCGGCTCGCGGCCCGTCGCCACCGCCACCATCTTCCCCAGCACGTGCGAGGGGGCGGCGATGTAGGCGCCGGAGCGCATCTGCGGGTCGGCGCCGATGGGATTGAAGTAGCGCAGCGCGATGCCCCGCATATCGTAGGCGGCGCAAAAGTCGCTGAGGATCATCTCCATCATGTACTTCGTGCGCGCGTAGGGGCTGCGCGGGCGCAGCGGGGCGTCCTCGGTGACCATGAAGCCGGGCACGTCGTCATAGACCGACGCCGAGGAGCTGAAGACGACGCGCGCGCAGCCCAGCCGCCGCAGCGAGCCGAACAGGCGCAGCGATTTGGCCACGTTCTCCGTGTAGTACTGCTCCGGGTTCGCCACCGAATCGGGCACCACGATGAGCGCCGCGCAGTGGATGGTACAGCTGATCTCCGGATGCTCGGCGAAGACGCGGTCGAGCAGCGCGTCGTCGGCGATGTCGCCGTGGTAGAAGGCGCGCCCCGCGGTGAACTCCCGCCGCCCGTTCACCAGCGAATCGAGGATCACCGGCACGTGGCCGCCGTCTTCCAGCGCGGAACAGATGGTGCTGCCGATGTACCCGGCGCCGCCGGTGACGAGGATTTTCATGGGATTGCCTCTTTGTAGACAGCTACTACGCCGGTATATTGTAGCGCCCCCCCCGGTTCTGTCAACCGGGGCGGGGGCGTCGCGGTACGGCGCGCGGCCTGGGAGCGCCGGTGTCCCCACCGGCATAGCCGCGCCCGCGCGCGGGCACTCTAGCCAGACCCCGGTGAATTTTGGTATGATGCCCACTGAATGCAACGGATCGTGTGTCGCTACCGGATGGAGGCCGCGGCGGGGTCGCCCGGCCAGAGCGAGCTGCGCGCGCATTTTCGCGGCGCGGCAGACGCGGCCGGGCTGGCGCTGAGCGATGGGCGGGGCGTGCTCCTCGGGCCCGCGCTGCCCCCCGACGCGACGAGCGATGCCGAGCGCCTGGTGCTGGAGTTCTCCGCGCCCCGCGATCCCGCGGACGTGTGCCGGCGGCTCAACGCGCATCTGCCCCCCGGCGTGGTCATCGAGAACGCCTGGGTGGGCCGGCCGGGCGGCACGGAGGAGAATCCCGTGCTGCTCGATGAGGCGGTGTATGACGTGCGGTGGCACGATGCGCCGCCCGCCCAGACCAGTCTGGCACGGATTCGCGCCTTCCTGCAGGCGTCCAGCGTGGCGCTCACGCGGGTGCGCGAGAAAAAGGTTCAACATCTGGACGCGCGCGCCCTCACCCGGGAGCTGCGCGTGGTGGCGCTCCGCGACGGGATGCTCCACCTCCGGATGACCCTCTCGGTGGGGCCGCGGGGCAGCCTGCGGCCCGCGGAGGCGCTGCAGGCGCTCGGGTTTACCCCCGCGCCCGGCGCGCTCCAGATTCAGCGGATTGCGCTGCGGTCATCGGACCGGCAGCGGCCGGCGAGCCAGCCGGCGGCGGCGCGCTGGCGTGGCGCGCACCGCCCGCGGTGAGCCCATCACATGGCGCGGCATGGCGCCGGCGCGCAGGAGCACGGTTGTCGCGACCGTAGCCCGCGCGCCCGCGACCCCGCATGAAAAGGTTTGTCCATGACAAAAGAGATCATCGTCAATGCCGGCGAGCTGGAATCGCGCGTGGCGATCCTGGAAGACGGCCGGCTGATGGAAGTGCACATTGAACGCGAGCCGAAGATCGTCGGCAACATCTATCGCGGCCGCGTGACGAAAGTGTTGAAAGGCATGGATGCCGCCTTCGTGGATATCGGTGTGGAGCGCAACGCCTTCCTCTCCGCCTCCGATATCGTGCCGGAAGAAGAGGAAGAAGAGGAGAACGGCCGGCCCGGGCGCCGCGTCGTCCCCCCCATCACCCAGCTCATCCGCAACACCCAGGAGATCATGGTCCAGGTGTTGCGCGCCCCCATGGGCACCAAAGGCGCCCGCATCACCACCCGCCTCTCTCTCCCCGGCCGCTACACCGTCCTCATGCTCAACTCCGGCAGCTACGTCGGCGTCTCCCGCAAGATCGAAGATCCCCGCGAGCGCACCCGCCTGCGCGCCCTCGCCGCCCGCCTGCGCCCCGACGGCTGCAGCCTCATCGTGCGCACCGAGGCGGAGGGGAAAAGCGATGAAGAGCTGGAAGGCGATATCCGCCTGCTGGTGGACCTGAAGGATCGCATTGACGCCAAGGCCGCTGGCGCGCCCGCGCCATCGCTGATCCACGGCGACCTCACCCTCATTTTCCGCCTGATCCGCGACGCCTTCACCCGCGACGTGGGCCGCGTGGTGGTGGATGCGCCCAGCGTCTACGAAAACGTGCTCGAGCTGGTGGACATGATCGCGCCGGGGATGAAGCACCGCGTCTTCCTGTATGATGAAGCCCTGCCCATCTTCCACGCCTATAATATCGAGCCGGAGATCGAGCGGCTGCTGAAGCGGCGCGTGTGGCTCCCCTCCGGCGGGTACCTGGTGGTGGATCAGGCGGAAGCGCTCACCGCCATTGACGTGAATACCGGCCGCTTTGTCGGCTCCACCGAGCTGGCGGAGACGGTGCTCACCACGAACCTGCAGGCGGCGGAGGAAGTGGCGCGGCAGCTGCGCGTGCGCGACCTCGGCGGCATCATCGTGGTGGACTTCATTGACATGGACAATCCGCGCCATCGCCAGCAGGTGATGCGCGCGTTCGAGGACGCGCTGCGCCGCGACCGCGCGAAGATCAAGGTGCACAGCATCTCGCCGCTGGGGTTGGTGGAGATGACGCGCAAGCGCACCGGCGACAGCATGGGACGCCTGCTCACCGAGCCCTGTCCCTACTGCAGCGGCATCGGCCGCGTGCAGAACCCCCTCACCATGGCGCTGCGCATCGAGCGCGAGCTGGCCGCGCAGAGCGTGGTGCATGCCGAGACGGAAGCCTTCCTCGTCTACGCCCACCCGCGGGTCGTCGCGAGCATGCTCGGCTATGAGGGAGAGGCGCACCGCGATCTGGAGCAGTATGTCGGCCGGCCCATCTACTTCCGGCTGGAAGAGGAGTATCACCCGAACACGTACCGGATGGACCGCCTCACCCTGGAGCAGGCGCTGGCCGCCGTGCCGCACCTGGAGGAAGAGGAAACCGTCGAGGCGCGGGTGGTGAATCCCGACCCCGAGCTCTCGCTGGATCCGCTGGTCTGCACGAAGGGCATCTTCGTGGTGGTGCCGGGACTGGACGCGCCGGTGGGGGCGAAGGTGAAGGTAAAAATCACCGACACCGGCACCTCGCTGGCCTTCGCCGCGCCGCTGGCCGAAGAGCTGCGCGCCGTGCGGGCGGACGCGCTGCCCGCGCCGCGCCAGCGCCCCCCCCTGGTGCCGGAATCGGTGCTGCCCACCTATCTGCGCGAGGAGCTCGCTCAGCTCCCGCCCGACGGCATGAGCCTGCTCTCCCCCACCTCCTTTGCCGTGGAGACGCCGGAGGAGGCCGAGGCGGAGACCGACCGCCGGGGCCGCCGCCGAAAGACGCGCCGCGAATCGCGCATCGTCGAGATTCCGCTCACCCAGCCCGGCGTCACCCCCGACGCCGAAGCGATGGCGCCGCTGGCCGCCGAGGTCGTGACGGAGGCGGAAGCGGAGCCCGACGCGGCCGACGCCGCGCGCCACAAGCGCCGCCGCCGTGGCGGCCGCGGGCGGGGGACGCGCGGTGAGACGGCGGCGGAAGAACTGGTCGCCAAACCGCTCCTGGAGGGCGAGCGTCCCCTCGAACCGCCCCTGGAAGGCGAGAGTCCTCTCGAGCCGCAACTGGAGGGCGAGACGCCCGTCGAGTCGGACGCTGCCCCGGCGAAATCACGCCGGCGCCGCCGCGGCGGCCGCCGCCGCAGCCGCAGCGAGCGCCAGCCCACCGAGCCGGTGGCGCTGGCACCGCAGTTTGAGGAAATCCCGCCCGACGTGGCCGCGGAAGCGCTGATGACGATGATCAGCGTCATCGGTGGCGAGGAAACACCGCCGACCGGCGAGCCGCCGCTGGCGGGCGAGCGTCCCCCCGAACCGCCCCTGGAGGGCGAGACGCCCGTCGAGCCGGCGCCGAAACCGCGCCGCCGCGCCCCCCGCCGCACGACGAAAGCGGCGGAACCGGCAGCGCAGCTCACCCTGGAGGGCGAGACGCCCGCCGAGCCGCCCCCGGCCCCCGACAAACCCGCCCGCACACCGCGCGCCCCGCGCAAGCCGCGCGCGAAGAAAACGGATACGCCGCCGGAGGAGCCGGCGGAAGCCTGAGCAGCGCACGGGGCCGGGCCATGTGCCCGGCCCTTTTTGGTAACCGGCCGTATGGGCGGCCACGATGCGACCGCGTACTGTCACCGCGCGGGTACAGCGAGCCCGCTGGCCGTTGCGCCCGGCTGATACTGATCGGCCTGATCCCCGTGCCGCCGCACCGGATCCGCGCGGACCGCTACAGCATCCCGCCGCCTTCCGCCGCCCGCTCCAGGGCAATCCCCCCCACGAAATCTTTCGCGCCGGCCAGGTCGCGCACCAGCAGGCGCGGATGCGCCAGCGTCGTCGGCACGTCGAACACGAGCAGGCCGGCGGCGGTGCCCTGCGGCGGCACGGTATAGCGCGCGGCGTAGCGCCCGCGGGAAAAATCGTCCGGCGTGCCCCAGGCGATGAAGGTCGGGGTGTAGCGCGCGCCGGTGTCGCCATCCTGCAGCGCCGCCGCGCCGGTGGCGAGGGTGAACTGTTCCGCGCCGCGGTTGCCGGCGACCACGCCCACTACCACGAACTGCCCGTTGCGGGCGGGGCGGTTGGCGAAGCGCGCCGGCCGCTCGGTGAAGGCCACCCCCCAGACCGTGTCGCCCACCGTCACCGCCTCGCCCATGCCGCCCAGCACCGGCAGCGCCCCCGCCCCGGCGGGGGGAGCCGGGCGCCCGACGTAGAAGATGATGAAGAGCAAAAAGAGCGCGATGAGGCTGACGGCGGTGAGCACCTGCTTCATGGAGAAGCCCGGCTGATCTATCGGCAGCGCCGGCGCGTCCGCGCCGGCGCCCGCGAATTGCGGGATCAACGGCCCCGCCGTCTCCCGCCCGCCCAGCGACGCGCCGCACTCCGCGCAATAGCGCGCTTCGGCCGCCGCCGGCGCGTGACATTCCGGACATCGCGCCATGTCGGCTCCCCTTTCCGCGACGAAAACTGCCTTGCTGCTGCCGCGCTACTTTCGGGGATACCCCGCGACGCCGACGGGCACAAGGGGCGCGTGTCGCGGGAAGGGCGCAAAGGGGCGCGTTACGACTCCGGCACGTTCTCCGGATCGTCCTCCAGGCTGTGTCGCGCCAGGCTCGCTTCATCCGGCGGGCTCAACGGGGCGCGGCCGTCGTGCATCATCGGGTAATACCACTCGTCGTAGAGCACCTTGAAGACGGCGGCCACCGGCACCGCGATGATCGCGCCGAAGAGGCCGAACAGGCCGGACAGCACCACCAGCGCAAACAGCAGGCTCACCGGGTGCAGCTTGACCGCCTGGTGCATCACCAGCGGCACGATGAGATGATTCTCCAGTTGCTGCACGATGAAGAAGGCGAGGATGACGAACAGCCCCAGCATCGGGTTGAGGGAGAAACCGGCGATGGCGGGCAGCACGGTGGCGATGATGGGCCCGACCACCGGCACAATCTCCAGCACCCCGCCAATCACGGCGAAGGTCATGATGTACGGCACATCCGGTCCGGGGAGCAGATTGATGATCCAGAGGGCGAGGTAATCGAGCGTGCCGATGATGATGGCGAGGGCGAAGGTGCCCCGCACCCAGCCGCGAATGCGCGTGGCGATGGCCGCGCTGATGTGGTCCACCTTCGGCCACCACGAGGCGGGAAAAAGGCCGCGCAGGCCAAAGACCAGCGGCAGCGGCCGCAGCAGCGCGTAAATGGTGGCCACGAGCGCGAGCATGAGCGCGGTGAGCGCCCCCACCGCGCCGGCGAAGATGGAGCTGGCGGCGCTGAGCAGCGCGCTGGACGCCGCGCTGAGCTGCCCGAAAAAGCGGTCGGGGCTGAGCGCCTCGGCGAGCTGCGGGTAGTTGCGCAGCCACGGCTCGGCGCGGGCGGTCATCTGCGCCCAGAAGCCGGGCAGCGCGTGGAACAACTGCTGCACCTGCTCGATGATGCGCGGCACCACCAGCGCGAAAAAGAGGACGATGAGCGCCAGCGCGGCGAACATGACGATGGCGACGGCGCCGCCGCGCGGTATCCGCCGCGCGGTGAGCCAGCGCACCGGCGGCTCCAGCGCCAGCACCAGCAGCGTCACGATGATGAAGAGCTGCAATACCGACCAGACGAGCGGCGCGGTGATGAACAGGATCACCACGAGGGCGATCAGCGCGATGCTGACGGCCACCAGGCGCATCGGGCGGGTGTCGGACGTTGCCTGCATTCCACTCCTCCGGGCGGACGGCACGGCGCGAGAGGGCAGGGCGAGGTGACACCTGTCTCCGCCACGGTGGCACGGCCGTCCCCTGTCGCGCGTGTGAAAATCCCGACCCACGCGCGCCCGCATGGGTGGGTGATGCCATGTTCTCCGGGACCTTCGGCACGGGGCATTTTACGATTGCCGCGGGTTCTGCCGTATTCTTCCGCGCCGGGCAGGTTATTTCTTGCGCGTCACCAGGTTATTTATTGCGCGTCACGTGGTACAATAGCACGGATACCGCGGTCTCCGTGTCCGGTCGCCCTATTATACCGCACGCTGGGCTGCCGGTCATCATCTCATCGGCAGACCGTCTGCCAGTGGAGGATCTCATGCGACAGTCCGTTCTGCTCAGGCTCCTGCTCGTGCTGTGGGCGGGGCTCCTCGGCGCCACCCTCGCGCAGGCCGCGCCCCCCCCCGCCGACAAGGCCTTCGCCACCGCGCAGCAGCTCTACAATATCCGCCTGGACGATCAGGCGGTCACCGAGCTGACGAAGTTCATCGCGGACTACCCCACCGACGCGCGCGTGCACATGGCCAACTACCTGATCGGCCGGGTGCACCAGCGCCAGTTGAAGTATGACAAGGCGCTGGAAGCGTATGCGCTGGTGATCGCCAAAGCGATGGCCGCCGACTTCGTCAAGCTGCGCGCGGAAACCCATTATCAGATGGCCGAGTGCTACCTGGCGCAGAAGGATTATGACCGCGCCGCGAAATCCTATAAAAACTGCCTGACGTTGAGCGCCGAGAAAGACATGACGGTGCGCGCGCAATACTGGCTGGCGGAGAGCCTCTTCCAACTGAACAAGCTGCCGGACGCCGTGGCGGAGTACCGGCGCGTCACTGAGCTCGCGCCCGACCACGCGCTGACCCCCTGGGCCTGGTACTCCATCGGCGATATCGAGCTGCGCCGCGCGAGCTATGGCCCCGCCATTGCCGCGCTGGAGAAGGTGACGACGCAGTACAAGGATTCCGAGGTGGCGGGCGAGGCGACGCTGACGCTGGCCTTCGCCTACGTGAACCGCGCGCGCACCGACGCCCCCACCCGCGCCGCCGATTACGCCCGCGCCGTCAGCCTCTTCTCCGCGGTGACGGCCAGTCAGAAATCCACCCCGTCGGCGAAGCAGAAAGCCGCGGTGGCGCTGGGCCACGCGCATTTTGATCTGAAAGAGTATCCGAAAGCCGCCGCCGCCTACGCCGGCGCCCTGGAGACGCTGGACGGCGCCGGCCAGGACGCGATGGAAGCCCGCCTGTGGCGCGGCCACGCCCTCTATAACGACGGACAGTTCCAGGACGCGCTGGCGGAATACGCGCGCGCGGCCGGCGGCAAATATCCCGACCTGGCGCTGCAGGCGCATTACTGGTCGGGGCAGAGCTGGTTCAGCCTCGCCCAGCAGCAGCAGGACGCCCGCGCCTATACCGAGACGATTGCCGCCTTCCAGCGCTACCTGAAAGCGCCGGGCGAGAAGGCGGCGGCGTCCGTCACCCGGGCCACGCTGCTCATCGGCTTCAGCTATGAAGACCTGGCGGCCGCCGGCGCCGCCGACGCCCGCGAGAAAGCCGCGGCCAGCTTCCGCGAGGTCATGGAAAAGTGGCCGACCTCGCGCGAGGCGGGCGAAGCGCAGGCCGGCATCGCGCGCCTCACCCAGTCCATGACCGCCGAGCAGCTGCGCGCCATGGCCGGCAATCTGCCGCCGGCGGCGGTGTCCAGCGTGGCGCTGCAGCTCGCGCGCCAGGAATTCCTCGCCGGCCGCTACCCCGCGGCGGTGGACGCCGCCAAAAAGGTGGTGGACAGCAAGCCCGCCGCCGACGTGCTGGCGCAGGCGCACTATCTCATCGGCGCCGCGCAACACAAACAGAGCAATCTCGGCGAGGCGATCGCCGGCTACAAGGCCGCCCTCGCGCTGGCGCCGGCCACCGACCTCACCCCGCTCATCCAGCGCGGCCTCACCCAGGCGTACCTGGACCTGCGCAACTATCCCGAGGCGCTCACCACCGCGAAGGCGCTGGCCGAGCACAAGCGCGTCACCGGCAAGGACCGCGCGGAAGCGCTGATGTTCCTCGCGGAGGCCTACCTGAATAACGGCCGCGGCGCGGACGCCATGGAGACCTATCAGCTCATCCTGAAGGAGTTCCCGCAGTCGGAGCTGGAGCCGAACGCGCTGCTCGGCCTGGCCTGGGTGGCGCAGACGAAGAAAGACCGCGCGCAGGCCATCGCCACCTACGGCGCGTTGGTGGCGAAGTATCCGGACCATCCGCTGGTGGCGGACGCCTATTTCCATCTCGGCTTCAACTACGCCGAGCAGAAAGACTATGCCGAGGCGATCAAGGCCTACCTGAACGTGCCGGCCGCGCACCGGCAGGGCGATCAGGCCGCCTATCAGATCGCCTGGGCCTATCGCGACCAGGGCAAGCACGACGAGGCCAACGCGCAGTTCGCGACCGTCGCCGAGCGCTTCCCGAAGAGCCCGCTGGCCAGCGACAGCCTCTACCGCATCGGCGAATACTGGCTGGAGCGCAAAAACTACACCGACGCCATGGTCTTCTTGGGCCGCGCGCAGGATTTGACCCCGGCGGACACGCTCGCGCCGCTGATCGGCTACAAGCTCGGGGTGTGCGCCTTCTTCGCCGAGCAGTTCGCCATCGCCGCCGACGCCTTCGGCAAGGTGACGGCCAATTATCCCACCAGTGAATTTGCCGCGGAGAGCCTGTTTTGGCGGGCGCAGGCGCAGGAGAAGCAGGGCACGCTGGTGCCGGCGCGCGAGACCTATGCCCAGTACGCGGCGAAATTCCCCAAAGGCGGCAAGGTGCTGGACGCGCTGCTGGGCGCGGGGCGCACCGCGCTGGCGCTGAAGCAGTATGTTGCCGCGCGCACCGACCTCGCGAAGACGCTGCAGCTCTGCGACGCCATGGGCAAAGGCACCGACGCCGAGCTCATTGACCGCGCGAAGAACGTGGCGCCGGAAGCCCAGTTCCACCTGGCGCAGAGCTACTTCGCGGAGAAGAAGTACGAGCCGGCGGCGAAGGAATACGCCGCGGTGGCCTTCTACGGCTACGAGCCGTGGTCCAGCCGCTCGCTGCTCCAGCTCGCCGAGTGCAGCGCGCTCAACGGCAACACGGAAGCCGCCAACTTCGCCCTCACCACGCTGCTGAAAAACTTCCCCGGCAGCGACGCCGCCAAAGCCGCCCCCGCGCTGGCCAAGCAATACAATCTGACGCTCCCCACGCCGTGATGCCGCGCGGCGCGTGCTGCCATACCCGGGGCGCCCGGACGGGCGCCCCGCCCTTCATCCCTTCAGCATCTCCGCCGCCTCCCGCGCCCAGGCGCACACCGCCTCCCAGTCACAGGCGTCAATCTCCCCCGCCTTCACCATGCGGGCGATGAGCCGCTCGCCGCACGATAGGCGCGCCCGCTCCAGCCGGCCGGCGAAGAACGCCTCGGTGACGGGGATGATGCCGGCGCGCACGGGCGCGGTATAGCGCTCCCGCTGCGCGCGGCTCTCCGCCGTGTCGTCCCGCGCCAGGAGATGCACGGTGAAGATGGCGACGGGCCGCTCCCGCAG
>JAKPKV010000044.1 GCA_029553475.1 Armatimonadota bacterium | reverse complement strand
GCAGTGGAACCCCAAAGTGTCGCCGCGCGGGCAGGGATCATGCCCGGCGATGTGTTGCTGGCACTCAACGGTATGCCGTTGCGGGATGTGATTGATGTGTCCATCGCGGCCGCCGCGCCGCGCCTCAGCTTTCTGGTGGAGCGCGAAGGGCAGCGGAAGCGCCTCCCGGCGCGGCGTCGGTATGGCGAGCCGCTGGGGCTCGACTTCGCCGAAGAGCTCTTCGATGGGCCGTTGCACGTCTGCCGCAACGCCTGTGATTTTTGCTTCGTGGCGCAGATGGCGCCGGACTTGCGTCCGCCGTTGTATGTGAAAGACGATGATTATCGGCTGTCGTTTCTGCATGGCAATTACATTTCCCTCACCAATCTTTCCCCGGCGGATTGGGAGCGGATCGCGGAACAGGCTCTCAGCCCACTTTACGTCTCCGTCCATGCGACCGACCCCGACGTGCGCGTGAGCCTGATGCACAATCCGCGCGCGGCTGAGATCCTGGCGCAGCTCCGGCGCCTGGTAGACGCTGGCATCGAAGTGCACACGCAGGCGGTGCTCCTTCCCGGTCGCAACGATGGCGCCTGCCTTGACCGCACCATCACGGATCTGGCGGCGCTGTATCCGGGCGTGCGTTCGCTGTGTGTAGTGCCGGTCGGCCTCACGCGCTGGCACAAGCCGACGCTGCGTCCCTTCACCGACGCGGAGGCGAGGGCAACGCTGGAACAGACGCTGGCGCATCAGGCGCGGCTACGCGAGACGTTGGGCATCGGCTTCGTCTATCCGTCGGATGAGTGGTATCTGCGCGCCGGGGAGCCTGTCCCGCCGCTGGCGGCTTACGATGATTTGCTGCCGGCGTTGGTGGAAAATGGCGTGGGGATGGTGCGGCTGTTCATGAAACGGTGGCCTGCCACGCAGGCCAGGATCGCGGCGCTCGGCGGCAAGCGCCAGACCTGGGTGACCGGGACGCTCTTCGCGCCGCTGTTGCGTGCGTATGCGCGGCGTTTTGAGGCCGAGACCGGCGTCCCGGCGGAGGTGCGCGCGGTCCCCAATGCCGCTTTCGGCGAGACGGTGACGGTGACCGGCCTGCTCGCCGGCGCCGACCTCCTTACCGCGCTCGCTGCAACCGTTACGGGCGAGGTCATCGTCGCGCCGGAGGTGATTTTCCGCGGGCCGGAGGGACGCACGCTGGATGGGATCACGGCGGAGGAACTCAGCGCGCGGTTGGGAAAGCCGCTAGCCGTCGTGGACTAGGAGTCATGAGGGAGTCCGGCGGCGGAGATGTGGACACGTGCGAAGGTGTGAAGGTGTGGATTACTCATATTGGAGGTTATCCAGGTAAATATGATGCTTCGATACGTGCTGAACTTTATCGTCAGC
>JAKPKV010000040.1 GCA_029553475.1 Armatimonadota bacterium | reverse complement strand
ATTCGGCAACTTGCCGCCGACCGGCTGTGCGGCCGTCGGGGGCGTAGGGTCGTTGAACTTGTACCACCCCAATACATTCATGAAACCATTGGTGTTTCCGTTATTGTTTTCCACAGTCCCGTCGTACTTGGCCGCCGCATTGCCGTCGTTGAACACGGTCGTGGTCTTGGCCCGGCAGACGTACTCCCACTGCGCCTCGGTCGGCAGGTCGAAATCCGGGATACCGGTCTTCGCCCTCAGTTTGCCCATGAAGGAGGCCACGTTCACGTTTTTATTGGAAGGCCAGTCCACCGCCAGGTCGTCCGCATTCGCCGGATCCTCGCGGATCTCATAATAGGAGACCGTGTGCTTGGCCTGCGCGTCCGTGCCGCCCGTTGTGTTCATGACATGGTTCCACTGCTTCTGCGTGACCTCGAAAACGCCGGCATACATGCCCTGGGTCAGATTCATCGCATACTCCGTATACCCCTGCCCGCCCATCGTGTACGGGCCGGCCGGCACGCGCCGCAGCACCAGCTTGTCGGTCTTGTAGATCTCGTTCGTGGTCACGCCGGTCCAGACAACCGATTCCACAATCGCCTCTCCCAGAGCGTTTGTCACGGGATTCCGCACCCACGCGCCCCAGAGGCCGTTGGTGAGATCCTCTTCGTACACGTACTCGATCTGACCGTCCGCTCCCGCCTCTTGGGTCAGATCCACGATCATGTAGAGCGGGACTGCGGTCGGCGTGAGGGTCACGTTGAACTGGGCGAGCACGCCTTGGTTGGTGCAGTCCGTCACGGTCGGATCCCAGACGATTCGATGCGCGCCGTCCTCCGATACGCCGAAGCGATCTCCCGCAAGGGAGTGGTCCGGCAAAGCCACCGGGTTCACGCCGTTGCGCGCGGTCACCGCGATGTCCATGGGTTGCGTCACGTTGGTCAGCACGTAGTCGATGTCCACCAGCGGACTCCACGGCCAGCGCTGCCGCACGGTCACCCCGCTGATTTCCGCCGCCGCCGCGCCCAGCGCGAGGCACGCCGCCAAACCTGCCCAAAACATTTTTTCAATTGTTGTCATGACTGTTCTTCTTTCCCTCTTTTTGATCCGACAGGAATCGACCTGAACCGATCCCACTGCTACTGCCTACTGCTACTGCCCCTCAACGCACGCTGAATATGAGGCCCTCGGCCACGCGCGTGAGCGCGGCGTCCCACCCCTCTTCCGTTCCCGGAAAGTTCAGGAACAGATTGAAGGTTCCGTAACCCCAACCCGACCCCCTGAGCTTCCAGCCGAAATACCCCGAGGAGGAAAGCAGGGCGTTGGTTTGCGCCATCCCGCCGGCGCGCGCGATCATCAGGCTCCCGGTCGGCGCGCCGTCCGTGGCGGCCGCCCACCCCGCGTCGTAAGGGATCACGACGTTCTCGCGGACCCGCGACCACTCCGGCGCGTTGGTGACGGCACGGACGGTCGCCGCGCCGAACGCGCCCGCCACGATGGCCAGACGCGAAGTCAGCCCGCCGATGGCCTCGCCGCCGGTACCGTAAAACGCCAGCGTCAGGTCGTAAACGTCCTCGGCGGGCGCTGTCTGCGGCGCGAACGCCTGCCAGAGCCAGTTCGTGGTCCGTTCATCGAACTCCACCGCGGCCGTTCCGTTCATACCCGCGATCTCCAGCCGCGCGCGCGCCGCGTCCGGCATCCATTCCCACACCAGGGGGACTTCGTTGGTGCGGACCGTCTCCCAGATCCGTCCGCGGGGCGGCGTGGCGTAGATTTGGACCGAAGGCGAGGTCACGCCCGCAGCCTCCGTCCCCATCAGCAGGGCCGCGGCGACCAGGGTCGCCGAAGCGCTCTTCGTTTTCATGTTTCCCTCCTGTTGCGGCGCGGGCGCGGCAGGCCGCACCCACGCTTGTTTACTGAACGGCACACGCGCGGCTGCGGCCCGTTCGGCCGCGAGTTGTTTCCGCCGCTCCTGCATGCGCGCGCTATCCTGCGGGGTGAAGGCACCCACCCACGCTTCCTGAATCCGGCGGGCGAGATCCATGGCCGCCACCGGCGATTTCAGCGCGGCATCGCCTTGCATCGCGGTAAACGCGCCGCGATCCTTCAGCGCGTCCAGCGAGGTTTTCCAAACCGTCCTGTCATTCGCGCCTGCCCAGGCGCCCTCGCCCGCCTCGCAAAGCCCCACCGCGTCGCCGTTGCTCTCCATCACCTGCACCTGGCCTTTGAAAACCAGCAGCGCGCTGCCGGTCGCGCCCGCGCTCACCGAAAACACCGTGCCGATATCCCATGCCTCCAGTTCGCGCGTCCGGATGATGAGCCCGTTGGCCCGCGGCGGCACCCAAACAAGGAGCCGCCCCCGCTCCAACCGGGCCTCCACACCGTTCGCGGATTCGAACGTCAGGTCCAGCGGCCCCTGCAGGGTCAGTTCCACGCCAGAGAGCAGGCGCACGGCGGCGAGCCCCTGCCGCAGCCGGAGGCTGCCCGGCAGAACGGCGGGCAGTTCCAGCCCCTGCATGCCCGTTTGGCGGATCAGCCGCACCGGGGCCGCAGCGAAGACCGCCGCGGCGGCACGCGGCCTTACGGGCGCGGCGGGCGGAACGAGCCGGAGCGCTGCAATTCCGCCCCCGAGCAACAGTGCCGCGGCGGCTGCCACAACGGCTTTGCGCCGCGCGAAAAACGGGAACCGGAAACCGGCGCGGACACACGTCCCCGCAACCGGGGGTCCGGCGGCCACGGCCTTTTGCCGCGCGCCCGCCTCAGCCAGCAGCGCATGGGCCTCCGCCTCTTCCCAGAACAATGAGCGCGCGCGCCGGGAGGAGCGCAAGACGGCCTCCATCTCCGCTTTCTCCTCCGCGGTCAGGGCACCGTCAAACCATGCGCCGACCAGCAGTCTGATACGCGCCTCATCCATGCCTACTCCCCGTGCGCCATGGCCCGGCCCACGCAATCGCGCAACCGCGCGCGCGACCGCGACAACAGTACGGAAACACCATTCACACTCAACCCCAGCTCTTCCGCGATCTTCGACGGCTTCAACTCTTCGTAATAGCGCATGCGCACCATCCGGCGCGCCTGCGGGGCCAGTTTCTCCAGGCACCGCTCCAGAAGACGGATGCGCCGGTCCAGCCCTTCCCGCGCGTCCGGGACCTCCTCAGCCAGTTGTCCGACCTTTGATAAGAAATCGCTTTTCAGGGGCACGGGCACCCGCCCGCCTGCCTGTGCGTGTCCGCACGCAGACAGGCTGGAACCGGTCTGAATGAGCGCTTTCATGGTGGAAATGTAGCAGGATCGGGCTGGTGATGTCAAGTCC
>JAKPKV010000036.1 GCA_029553475.1 Armatimonadota bacterium | reverse complement strand
CCTGGACGAGCTTTCGCCGCTGGGCCCCACCGCGGTGGCGGAGTTTTCGCCGGGCACGGCGCCGGTCTGCGCGACGGTGGCGCCCGGGGAGTTTCCGTTGCAGCCGGCGGTGCTGGCGGACTTGCGCGGCGGCGACCGGGAGGTCAACGCGGCGATCATTCGCCGCGTGTTGAGCGGGGAAGAGCGGGGCCCGAAGCGGGATGCGGTTTTGCTGAATGCCGCCGCGGCGTTGTTCGTGGCCGACCGGGCGCGTTCGCTGGCGGAAGGTTGGGAGCTGGCGGCGCAAACGATTGACAGCGGGCAGGCGGCGGCGAAGCTGGCGGAATTGCAGCAGCCTCCCGCCGGGGATCGGGCCGGCGCGCGCGCGCTCTGATGTTGGGGCGGCCCGGACGCGCGGGGAGCGCGCGCGGCGAGGCGTTCCCCCGGCGGCGGATTACAAAACCAGGCAGTTTTTGCACTTGGCGAGGTTCCCCGGCTGGTATAAAAGGACGGCATGTATAAAATCATCGCAAAGGATGGACAGACATACGGCCCGGCCAGTGTGGAGCAACTGCGGGTTTGGATGGCCGAGAATCGCGTGAACGCCCAGACCCTCGTGCAGGCTGAAGGCGCGCCAGACTGGAAACCGCTGGGCGAATGGCCGGAGCTGGCGGCGCACTTGAAATCGCCCCCGGTGATGGGGCCGCCGCCGTCTTATGCGTCCGCGCCGGGGGCGGCCAGCAAGATTCCGGCCGGCATCTGCGGCCTCCTGCTGGGCTCGCTGGGGATTCACAAATTCCTCCTGGGCTACCAGCGCGCGGGATTGATCATGCTGCTTGTCACCGTGCTGACTTGCGGCGTTGGCGCCTGCGTCATGGGGGTTATTGGTTTAATCGAGGGGATTATTTATTTGTGCAAGCCCGATGAAGAGTTCGTGCGGATTTATGTGACCGGGCGGAGGGAGTGGTTCTAAGCTGCGCTGCCTGGGCGGCGGTGATTTATGTATCGGATTATTGGATCGGATGGCAGGACGTACGGGCCGGCGACGGCAGATCAACTGCGGGAGTGGATTGCCGAAGGCCGGGCCGATGCGCAAACCCAGGTCTGGACGGAGGGCGCGAGTCAATGGCGTCCGCTGGCGGAGTACGCGGAGTTTGCCCCGCTGCTGGCGATGCGGCCGCCGTCGCTGGCCGCGCCGGGGACGGCTTGTTC
>JAKPKV010000031.1 GCA_029553475.1 Armatimonadota bacterium | reverse complement strand
GCGTTTACAGGCAAGTTCCTGTCGGGCAACAACAACGCGCATGGCTTCATCTTCAACGTGGCCGATCCGTCGGGTGTGATCGAGAACAACGGCGTCATTGAAAACGGCGGCACGGGTCGTCTTTGGCTGTACAAGCGCGGGACCGGCACGCAGATCCTTTCGGCGGCCAACACCTACACCGGCGACACGGTGATCGATGACGGTACGCTCGGTCTCGCTGCCTCTGGCTCGCTGAACGCCGCCTCGCTGCTGCGGCTACGCGGTGGCCGGCTCCTGCTGAATGCGGGGACGCCTGCCGCCAATTACAGCGCGACCCTCGGTGCGCTGCGGGTCGACGGGGCTGACTCGCGTCTGGCCGTGGCTCCGGGGGCCTCCTCGGCTACGGTGACCTTCGCCTCGTTGGAGCATGTTTCCGGGACGTTCGACATCACGGCGGACGGACTGGGCACGACGACCAAGATTTTCATAACCGGGCAGCCGAACGGTCTGATTGGACCGTGGGCGACCGTCAATGGCGGCACGGATCTGGCCGCATACTCTTCGACCGAGGGCATCCATGCCGCCAACCTGCCAGCCCAAACGCTCTCTGCGCTCGGTCCCTCAGTGATCAACGATAACGCAGGAGAAACCGCGCACATCACGACCGCCGGTACGACGGGCGGCATCACGCTGGGTGCCAACCCGACCGCCGTGGCGTTGCTCTCGCAGGAAACGGCGACGGAGGCGGTCGTTACCTTCGGCGGTGCTACGTTGGCTGCGCCGCGTGTGCAGATCACGGACGGCGCGGCCGGACTGACGCTCGGTACCGTGCCGGGCGATGGTGTGCTGACCTCGCCCGCATCCGTGGGCAACAGGCTCGTTCTGGCGAACGCAAATGCGTCCGGCGGGGCGGCGCTCACCGTCAATGCTGCGCTGCAGAACGACGGCGCGAACGTGGTGCGGCTTGATAAGGCAGGCCCCGGCGATGTCCGTCTAAACGGACCGATATCATACACCGGAGGCACGGGGATCAGCCAGGGGGCGCTTGAAATCAACGTTCCCGCAGGCGTGGTGCGTGACATGCCGGCTGGTACGATCAGCGGCAACGGTGACCTAGTCAAATCCGGCGATGGCACGCTCGCCTTCCCGAACAGCGGCAACACCTATGCGGGTACAACGCTCGTAAGCCGCGGTACGGCACGTGTCCTGCACAACACCACATTCGGCCCGACCGCTGCGCCCACGGTGGTGCAGGACGGCGGCGCGCTGGACTTCTGGGGGAGCGCCGCCAACACTCTGCGCCTGGGGAGCGAGCACGCGGCAGGGTTGGGCGGATCGGCGGAGGAACGGGGGAAGGAATTGGCGCGGACAGTGACGGCGTGGGACTGGTTTTATCAGGAGTTCGCAAGGAAGGACGGCGCGGAGGCGGCGCGGGTTGCGGTGCGCGACGGGCGCGAGGCGATCTTTCTGAGGCGCGAGGACACGGGGGCGAGGGTGGCGGAGGCGCTGGGCGGCGCGGATTCGGCGGCGGTGCCACCGGGGGCGCTGGCGCTGGCAGGGGCTGGCGTGCGGATCTCCTCAGAGCACGGGCACCCCGGCGGGACGGTGTTTCCGTCGCGCGCGGATATGATGGTGGCGTGGAGACTGGGCGGGCTGGCGGGGGTGAAC
>JAKPKV010000131.1 GCA_029553475.1 Armatimonadota bacterium | reverse complement strand
CAGCAGGAGGAGATCCTGGCCGATTCATTCGCCGCCCCGACCGGAGATGGCCCCGCGCCTCCTCGAGCAGCGTGAGCGGATGGGACGCGGTGAAGCGGTAGCGCGAGCAGAGGATTCCGGATGCTCCGCGGTAGCGATGGGACGGGACGCTGTCGCCCCTGCGGGGCTGTGGATGTTTTGCGGGGCCGGGTCCCACGGGTTCCGCTATCGCTCCACCCGTGGCTAACGGCTTCGGTCCCTGCGGGACATGGGGCGACCGGGCGCTGTCCGCGGGGTCCGCTGGCGCGTCGCCCGCGTCGGCGCCGGCCGATTCCCATGGGGCGCCCCTGGTCAAGATGGCGAAGCGAGGCGCAACGTGACGGCCTGCTACCCCTCACCCCTCGCTTTGACATCCCCCCTCCCCCCTCCGTATAATTATCTCCGTGCCGGGCAAGCCCGGCGATTTTCTTTCCGAGGAGCATTCCCATGCAGATGGCCGATCGCCTGCTGAAGACGCCGCCGTACCCCTTCGCCGAGCTCGCGCGGTTGAAGCGCGAAGCGATTGCCAACGGGGTGGACCTGATCAATTTCGGCATCGGCGATCCGGACACGCCGACGCCCGACTTCGTGGTGCAGGCGATGCAGCGGGCGGTGGAGAACCCCGCCTACCACCAGTATGACGAGACGGACATCGGCCTGCCGATGATGCTGGAGGCCATCGCCGCCTGGTACGCGAAGCGTTTTGGCGTCCCGCTGGACCCGAAGACGGAGATCCTGCGCCTCATCGGCTCAAAGGAAGGCATCGCGCACCTCGCCTGGGCGGTGCTGAACCCCGGCGACCTGGTGCTGGTGCCCGATCCGGGCTACCCGGTCTACAAGGTGAGCACCCTCTTCGCCGACGCGGAGAGTTACGCCATGCCGCTGCGGCCCGCGCGCGGCTTTGTTCCCGACCTCGCCGCGATCCCGAGCGACGTGGCCGACCGCGCGAAGCTGATGTGGCTGTGCTATCCGAACAACCCGACGGGCGCCACGGTGGACCTCGACTTCCTGGCGGAGGCGGTGGCGTTCGCCCAAAAGCACGACATCCTCATCGGCATGGACCTCGCCTACTCGGAGATTTACTACGAGGACGACTGCGTGCCGCCCAGCATGCTGCAGGTGCCCGGCGCGAAGGAGGTCTGCATCGAGTTCCACTCCTTCAGCAAGCCGTTTAACATGACCGGCTGGCGCATCGGCTGGGCGTGCGGCAACCCCGACGCGCTGGCGGCGCTGAACAAGCTGAAGAGCAACCTGGACTCCGGCGCCTTCCTGGCGATTCAGGAAGCGGCGACGGTGGCGCTGACCACCGACACCACCGCCTACTTCCGCGACCTGCGCGCGAGGTACCGCCGCCGCCGCGACCTGCTGGTGGACGGCCTCAACGCCGCCGGCTGGCAGGTGGAAAAGCCGAAGGGCGCCTTCTACGTCTGGGCGCCGACGCCGAATGGCATGAGCGCCGCCGACTGCGCGATGAAGCTGCTGCAAGACTGCGGCATCCTCGCCACGCCGGGCAGCGCCTACGGCGCGCACGGCGAGGGCTTCGTCCGCTTCGCCCTCACCCTGCCGGCGACGGACGTGGAGGCGCGGATCGCGGAAGCGGCCGCGCGAATTCAGGCGACTTTCTGACGAGAGCGTTCGTCGTGCGGCACGCGGAGCGGAGCGCCGTAAACGGGGACTGTTCCCCTGAACGTCGTGATTCGATAACCTTCAGGGGCATCACCGGGACTGTCCCCCTCATAGCGCTCGTTCGTTCGTCAGGCACGCGGCGGAGCGGAGTGGCGTTCGGAGGTGCTGACGGGTGCAGACACGCACCATGGGGACAGTCCCGGTGAAGCCCCTGTGGATCAACGGGTGACGGCGTTCAGGGGGACAGTCCCCTTTGCACTCCGCTCCGCTGCGTGCCGCACGACGAACGCTCTCGAGTGAGGACGGTAATATGAAAATCCTGGTCATCGGCAGCGGCGGGCGCGAGCATGCGCTGGCGTGGAAGCTGGCGCACAGCCCGCGGGTGGAGGCGGTATATTGCGCGCCGGGCAACGGCGGGACGGCGGGGAACGTGCCGATCCCGGCGGCGGACATCCCCGCGCTGCGCGACTTCGCCCTGCGCGAGGGCATCGGCCTGACGGTGGTGGGGCCGGAAGCGCCGCTGGTGGACGGCATCGTGGATATCTTCGGCGCAGCGGGCTTGCGCGTCTTCGGCCCGAACAAAGCCGCCGCGCGGCTGGAAGGCAGCAAGATCTTCGCCAAGGAGACGATGTCCGCCGCCGGCGTGCCCACCGCCGACTACGCCGTCTTCGAGAGCGCCGACGCCGCGCTGGCCTGGCTGCGCGAGCGGCCCGCCGACCACCCCTGGGTGGTGAAGGCCGATGGGCTGGCCGCCGGCAAGGGCGTGCTCATCTGCGACACCCGCGCGGAGGCGGAAGCGGCGGTGCGCCGGACGATGGTGGCGCGCGAATTCGGCAGCGCCGGCGACCGCATCGTCATCGAGGAACGCCTGCGCGGCTACGAGGTCTCGCTGCTGGCCATCTGCGCCGGGCGGGAGTTCGTGACGCTGGCCCCCGCGCAGGATTACAAGCGCATCGGCGAGGGCGATACCGGCCCGAACACCGGCGGCATGGGCGCCTACTCGCCCATCCCGACCTTCCCGCGCGAACTCATCGCCTTCGCCGAGGAGCAAGTCATCAAGCCGATGCTGCGCGCGGTGGACTTCACCGGCGTGCTGTACAGCGGGCTGATGATCACCCCCGACGGCCCCAGCGTGCTGGAGTTCAACGTGCGCTTCGGCGACCCGGAGACGCAGGTGGTGCTGCCGCGGCTGGAGACCGACCTGCTCGACCTGCTGGAGGCGGCGGTGGACCGGCGGCTGGGCGCGGTGGACGCGCGCTGGTCGCCGCGCAAAGCCGTCACCGTGGTGCTGGCCTCCGGCGGCTACCCCGGCGATTATGCGAAAGATCAGCCCATCAGCGGCCTCGACGCCGCCGGCGCCCGGCCCGACGTCACCGTCTTCCACGCCGGCACGAAGCGGGTGGACGACCGGATCCTCACCAACGGCGGCCGCGTGCTCAACGTCACCGCCCTCGGCGACACTTTTGGCCAGGCCATTGACCGGGCGTATGCCGCCGTGGGGGAGATCTCCTGGGAGGGGATGACCTGCAGGCGGGACATCGCGGCGCGGGTGCGAGAATAAGATGCCATTTCATCACACCGCCATTATCGGACTGGGCCTGCTGGGCGGCAGCCTGGCGCTGGACCTGCGGAAGCGTTTTCCGGAGATGACCATCACCGGCATCGCCCGGCGCGAGGAGACGCTGCGGGAAGCGTCGGCGCTGCGCATGGATGGCGCCCCCGTCTTCACCCACCTGTCGCGCGCGCTCGCTGCCGTGCGCGGGGCGGATGGCGTCGTGCTCTGCACGCCGGTGCAGACCATCGTGGCGCAACTGCTGGAGATGGCGCCCTACCTGGAGCCGGGCGCGATCGTCACCGACGTGGGCAGCACGAAGCGCGTGATTATGAACGCCGCCACCGCGCTGCCGGCGGGGGTGCATTTCGTCGGCGGGCATCCGATGGCCGGCTCCGACCGCAAGGGGCTGTCGCACGCGCGGCTGGGGCTGTATGAGGGGGCGACGTGGGCCATCTGCGTGCCGCCGGGCGCGGACGCCGCGGCGGAACGCCTCATCGAGCTCATCCAGACGCTGGGCGCCATTCCGCTGCCCATCGAAGCGGGCTTTCACGACGAGCTGGTGGCGCTGAGCAGCCACCTGCCGCACGTGGTGGCGGCGGCGCTGGCGAACGTGGTGCTGGGGCATCGTCGGGCGGAGGCGCTGCCGCCGTTCATCGCCGGCGGCTTCAGGGATACCACGCGCATCGCCGCCAGCAGCCCGGCCATGTGGCGCGATATCTGCCTGGCCAACCGCGACTATATCCTCGCCGCGTTGGACGCGCTGCTGCACGAGCTGGGCGCCTGGCGCGACGCGCTGCGCGCCCGCGACGCCGCCCACCTGGAAGCGCTCTTCACCACCGCGCGTGAACGGCGGGAACGGCTGAATTAGCCGGCTTCATCCGGCAGCACCGTCACCTTGCGCACCCGGTAATACTTCTCCCCACCGCCGCTCACCGCGTCGCTGATGGTGCGGATGGTCTGACCTTCGCGCAAGTCGTCCGCGCCCTCGATGATGACGCCGCGCACCGGCGCCGCCAGCCGGCAGGGGCCGATGCGGGTGTCCAGCTCCACCCAGCGCAGGCCGTCCGCTTCCGCGCCGACGCTGGTGATCGTGCCCGCGGTCACCGCGTGCTGCGTCAGGTAGAAGAGCACGGTGACCAGCACGCGCGCCGCCTCGCCGCGGGTGATGGGCGCGTTCAGCGCCTCCCCCCACCCCGCCGGCAGCAGGCAGCGCTCATCCAGCCAGGCGATGGCGGCGTCATCGAGCGCGCCCTCATGCATCAGCCGGTACAGCCCGCGCAGAAATTCGCCGCGCGCCACCGGCCGCGCCGGTTCAAAGCGCGTGCCGGACGGCGGCAACATGCCGCGCTCCGCCAGATAGGCGGCGGCGGCGCGCATCCAGTGGGCGTCCGGCACGTCGGCGTAGGCGGGCAGCGCCACCGGTTCGGCGGGCAGCACCATGAAGCCCTCCAGCGCCACGCTGAGCAGGCGCGCGTACACCATCACCGCGCCGGCGCGGGTGAGCGGCCACTCCGCCCGGAACGCGCCGTCGGGATACCCCTCCATCAACTGATGGTACGCGGCGTCGGTCACGTCGCGGCTGAGTCGCGTACCGTCCGGCACGTCGGGAAAAAATCCCGCCCGGGCCGACAGCGCCAACCCGAATACCAGCAGCAGACAGGGCCAGAGCACGCGCATGAGACACCTTCCATTCGCAGCATGCGCCGCGCGGGGGAACGGGCGGGCGGAGCGCGGGGGCGCCCCCGCTCACACGGTTCCCGCACGCGGCGGAAGAGAAACACGCGAGAGGTTGTGGGATAACCACCCGGTATACAGGCGCCTGACCGGTATCATGCCACCATCATGCCGGCGGACGAGACGCCGACAGGGAGCAGGAAATCATCCCGTCGGATTGAAAAGGAATACCGGGAGGGACGATGCATGCCCGCGCGACCGAACCTGCTGCTCATCATGACCGACCAGCACCGCGGGGACAGCCTGTCGCTGGCAGGCCATCCCGCCGTGCTGACGCCGAATATTGATGCCCTGGGCCTCGAGGGGGCGCATTTTCAGCGGGCGTATGCCACCTGCCCGTCCTGCATCCCCGCGCGGCGGGCGCTGCTCACCGGGCAATACCCCGCCACCAACGGGCTGGGCGGCTTCGTCGGCCACCCCATCACCACCGCCCCCACCCTGCCGCAGGCGCTGCACGACGCCGGTTACCAGACGGAACTGGTGGGGCGCACCATGCACCAGGAGCCGCCGTATCAACGCTACGGCTACGACCACATGACCCACGGCTCCTCCTACGTGCCGCAGGATGTCTACGCCGACTGGCTGGCGGAGCAGGCCCCCGGCAGCGGCGGCGTGCGCGGCGCGGGCCTCTCCTTCAACGGCTGGACCGCCCGCCCCTGGCCGCTGGCCGACCACCTGCACCCCACCGCGTGGATCGTCGAAGAGGGCAAACGTTTCCTGCGCCACGCGCGCGACGCCAGCTGCCCGCTCTTCCTCACGCTGTCCTTCTACGCGCCGCACCCGCCGCTGGTGCCGCCGGCGTTTTACCTGGACCGCTACCTGCGCGTCCCGCTGCCCGACCCGTATCTCGGCGAGTGGGCGACGCCGCCGGCGCATCACCTGGTGGACTCCGCGCGCGTGAACCTGCGGGGCGAGGCGCTGCGCGCCGCCCGCGCGGGGTACTACGGCCTCATCAACCACGTTGACGATCAGCTCTACTGGTTCATGCAGGAGTTCATCGGCCTCTGCGGCCGCGAAGGCCGCGAATGGCTCGTCGTCTTCACCAGCGATCACGGCGAGATGCTGGGCGATCACTACTACTTCCGCAAGTGCGAGCCGTACGAAGGCTCGGCGCGCATCCCGCTGCTCATCCGCGGCTCCAGCGGTTTTGGCATCAACACGGGCATGACCTCCACGGCGCCCGTCTGCCTGGAAGACGTGATGCCGACGCTGCTCGACGCCGCTGGCGCGTCCATCCCCGACGGGTTGGACGGCCGCAGCCTGCTGCCGCTGCTGCGCGGCGAGCGCGACCGCGTGCGCGACGTGCTGCCCGGCGAGCACGCGCCCTGCTACAGTAAGGAACAGGCCTTCCACTCCCTCACCGACGGTCGCTGGAAATATATCTGGCGCCCCTTCACCGGCGCGGAGCAGCTCTTCGACCTGGAGACCGACCCCGGCGAGTGCCGCGACCTGGCCGCCGCCCAGCCGGACGCGACCGCCCACTGGCGCCGCCGGCTCATTGACTGGCTGCACGACCGCCCGGAGGGCTTCACCGACGGCGCGCGGCTGATAGAGCCGAGGGAGTATCCGGGCATCATCTCTGGCGTGGGCTGCACCGCCTAATTTGCGAGACCGATAAGCGGATATGACTGCTCCATGTTGTTGTTGCTCAGTAATGCGGTGACTGCCTCCTTTTTTCGGCCACGGAGCGCAGCGGAGGGCCGGAAAAAGGCTGGCTGTCACCGCATTATCCTTCGTGTTCAGGGAAGCTAAAGGTTAGAGATAGTGGGTCGTCAGGCTGTATCATGATCGGCGAACCGACCTCTGGTAGGGAACGCCCTCCGTGGCATTCCCTGGGTGACGCATAGTGCAGAGGTGATCGGACTATATAGCTTGGTAGAGGAGTCAACCACGCACCGTCGGGAATGCCATGACGGGACATTCCCGACATGATACGAAAAGCAAACAATGGTGTGACGACCGGCTGCAAGTACGAATTACGAGTATGAGCACGAGTACGAAATAAACGAGGCCACCCATGCGTATCGCCTATTTCGATTGTTTCTCCGGCATCAGCGGCAATATGGCGCTGGGGGCGCTGCTCGCCTGCGGCCTCTCCCGCGCGACGCTGGAGGCCGGCCTGCGCACGCTGCCGCTGGACGGGTGGCAGTTGCGGGTCACCCCCGTCACGAAGCGCGGCATCGCCGCCACGCACGTGGAGGTGCATGCGGAAGATGTGCATGGCCACGGGCACGGCCAGCACCACTCCCCCCATCGCGGCCTGGCGGACATCCTCCACCTCATCGCACAGGGCGACATCTCGGACCGCGCGAAAGCGCTGGCGTCCGCCATCTTCACCCGGCTGGGCGAGGCGGAGGCGGAGGTGCACGGCACCACCCCCGACCAGGTGCATTTTCACGAGGTGGGGGCGGTGGACGCCATCGTGGATATCGTCGGCGCCGCCATCGGCATTGACGCGCTGGGCATCGAGCGGGTGATCGCCTCGCCGCTGCCGCTGGGGCGGGGGTTCGTCACCTGCGCCCACGGCTGCTTCCCCATCCCCGCGCCCGCCACCGCGCTGCTGGTGCGCGGCGTGCCCCTCGTCGAGGCGGACGTGGAAGCGGAGCTCGTCACCCCCACTGGCGCCGCCATCATCACCACGCTGGCCGAGCGTTTTGGTCCGCTGCCCGGCATGACGGCGGACCGCGTCGGCTACGGCGCCGGCACGAAAGACCTGCCCCGGCCGAACGTGCTGCGCCTCTTCCTCGGCGAGGCCGACCGGGACCGCGGAGTTGCACTCCGCAGTGACGCGCCGGAAGACATCGTCGGCCTGGAAACCAACCTCGACGACACCCCCGGCGAAGTGCTGGGCTACCTGATGGAGCGCCTCTTCGCCGCCGGCGCGCTGGACGTCTTTTACAGCGCCATCCAGATGAAGAAAAACCGCCCCGGCGTGCTGGTGCGCGTGCTCTGCGCCCCCGCCGACGAGGCCGCCTGCACCGATCTCCTCTTCCGCGAGACCACCACCCTCGGCGTCCGCCGCCAGCCCTACGCCCGGACGTGTCTCCCCCGCGACCTCCGCACCGTAGATACCCCCTACGGCCCCGTCCGCGTGAAAATCAGCCGCTGGGCCGGCGCGGAGCGCGCCGAACCCGAATACGAAGACTGCAAGCGCCTGGCGGAGGAGCGCGGCGTACCCCTGCGGGCGGTGTACGCGGCGGCGCGACAAGCGATGTAACCGGTATCCGGGTATATCCGCATCACCCTCCGGAGCGCGGACATCCTGTCCGCCCGTCCCCTCCTTCATCCAGCGCGGTGAAGGCTTTTCGCGTCCCGGCAGGTAACGCCTCCAGGAACGCGAAAATGGAGTGTCAGTGCAAAGGAGAAGTCCATGCCCGCCACCCTGTCCTCCCGCGACCGCACCCATATGCTGCTCCGCCGCGAGCTGCCCGACCGCATGGGCCTTTTCGACCATTTTTGGCCGGAGACGATTCGCGATTACTGGCTGAAGGAGGGCTTTCCGGCGGACACCGCGCCGGAGGACTATTTTGGCTACGACCTGCGCTTCGGCGGGGGGTGGATAGACACCACGCCCCTGCGCGGCCTGCGCGAGGTGGTGGAGGAATCGGACGAGTGGCAGCTCATCCGCGGGGGCAACGGCGCGGTGATGCGGCTGTGGAAGCATAAATCGGGCACGCCGGAGCACGTGGATTTCGACTGCGTCACCCCTGAGCGCTGGGAGACGATCTACAAGCCGCCGCTGCTCCAGTTCGACCCCGGCCGGGTAGACGTGGCGACGACGAAGGCGAATATCGCGCGCGCGCGGGCGCAAGGCGTCTTCTGCTTCTTCGGCAGTCTGCACGTCTTCGAGCTGCTGCGCGCGGCGCTGGGCGACGAGGTGATGCTGATGAGCCTGGCGCTGGAGCCGGAGTGGATTCACGACTTCTGCGCCACCTATCAGGCCTTTTTCATCCGCCACCTGGATTACCTCTTCGCGCACGCCGGCCAGCCGGACGGCGCCTTCATCTACGAGGACCTGGGCTACAACAAAGGGCTGTTCTGCTCGCCGGAGATGTACCGCGCGCTCATCATGCCCTACCACGCGGCGCTCTTCGACTACTTCCACGACCGCGGCATGCCCGTCATCCTCCACTCCTGCGGCGGCATCACCGAAGGCGTGCCGCTTTTTATCGAGGCGGGCATTGACTGCCTGCAGCCGATGGAGGCGAAAGCGGGGGTGGACGTGGTGTCGCTGGCGCGGCAGTACGGCGACCGCCTCGCCTTCATGGGCAACATTGACGTGCGCACCCTGGAAAGCGGCGACCGCCCCGCCATCGAAGCGGAAATCGCCGGCAAAATGGACGCGCTGCAATCCCTCGGCGCCGCCTACTTCTGGCACACCGACCACTCCGTCTCCCCCAACGTCCGCTTCGACGACTACCGCTTCGCGATGGAGATCTACCGAGCGCATGCGGCGTACTGATGCGGATACATGGGCGGACGATCCCGATGCCATCGGAACGGCGTGCCGTCACCATGGGGACTGTCCCCCTGCACGTCGTCACCAGATGATCCACAGGCCGTTCACCGGGACTGTCCCCCTGGTGCGGATATGCTACCGTCAGCAAATCAGAACGGCACTCCCCCCTTCGCTCAAGCTACGGGGGACAAGCCGCGCCGCTGCGTGCCTGACGACGAACGGGGTTTGGTGGTGCCGGGGGCAGAGTCGAACGCGCCTTCCCCCTTCGTTCAAGCTACGGGGGACCGGTGCTGAGAGGCTGTAGCGCTACGACGAACGACTATCCCTAACGCACGGGGGGCGATTTATTGCTGACATGCCGTTATGTAAGGTCACGGGACAGCATGCGCTACGGATGGACCGCGGGCGCCAGCGCGGTGGCGAAGGCGGCGGCGTCTTCGTCGGTGGGGAAGAGGAGGGTGAGGTGCTGGGGATTGGGGGTGGCGATCCAGAGGGAGACTTCGCGCCCGAGGCGGTTGGGGCGGGTGAGGCGGGCGCGCGGGAGGGTGACGCGGCCGGCGAAGATGCGGGCGAGCAGGCCGGAGGCAGGGAGGTAGACGGTGAGGAGGGCGAGCATGCACGCTGGCACCCAGGTGATGATGACGAGCTCGCGGCCGCCAAGCTGGAGTGGGGCGGCCAGCCGACCGAGGACGGGCGCGAAGGCGAAGGAAGCCAGCAGCGCGAGGGCGGCGGCGAGGCGCCAGGACCAGGGGTGCGCCAGCCCGGCGCGGCCCGTGAAGGTGACGCGGGCTTTGTCGAGGTAGACGCGGCCGGGCCGGGCCGGGCCGTCGGCGGTGGCGGGATGGAGCCAGTAGCGGATATCCGCGTTGTTTTTGCTGTTCGCGGCGAGTTTGGCCATCGCGAAAAACGGCTCCTCGCTCTCGCCGCGCAGGCGGCAGGCCAGCGTCGCCGCGTCGTCCGGCGTGGGGAGGACGAAGGTGCAGCGCCGCTCGCCGAGTTTCTCATCGGGGATGAGGAAGGTGACGAAGTGGTGGAGGGCGGCGAGCTCGCGGAGATCGGATAGTGCGAAGATGCGCGTGAGGGGTTTCGTTTTCGCGCAGAGTAACCCGATGCCCATCATGCCCCCCAGGCAGCCGGCGAGGAAGACCCAGATCGCCCATGCCGGCAGGGGCGATCTGAAGGCGGAGAGGATGGGCATGGGCACAAAGAGCCAGGCGAACAGGAAGACCACGGCGATCAACGCGTGCGCGGGATTCGGCTGCGCCCGCCCGGTCAGGGTCAGTGCCCCATCCACGTTGAGCGTGACGGGCGCCAGGTGGTTGAAACCGGAAGTATCCAGCAGCGATTCGCGGCCCCACTGCACCGGGAGATCGCAGGCGGCGCCTTCCGTCACCGCCGCCGCCAGCGTTCGCGCGTCGGCGGTGGCGCGGGCGGTGACGACGAGCTGGGCATCGGCGGTCTGGAGGAGCACCTCGCGGGCGTGGGCGGCGCAGCCGGTGATCTCCGCGCGCGGCAGGATGACCCGGCGGCGGCGGAGCGGCAGGCAGGCGACGGCGAGCGCGAGGACACTGCCCAGCAAAAGCCAGGGGTAGATGAGGCCGACCCAGCCGGGAATCGGCGCGCGCCCGCCGGCCCAGCCGAAGAAGAATGCCAGCGGAACGATGACAAAGGCAAAGGTGGTGATGAGGAGCAGCCCCCAGGCATACAGGTGGGCGCTGAGCGGCGATTGCCGGCAGGTGAGGCAGACCGCCGCGTCCGTGACCGCGACGCGGGCGGGGGAGCGATGTGTGTCCGCGGCCAGCGCCCCGCGATAGCGCACCGGGAATTCCATCATGGCGTCCCTCCCGGATGGAGTATAGCGGAAGGGAGCGGGGATGGGAAGAGGGGGCGGCAGGGGGACGCGGGCGGGGGACGGCTGCCGTCCCCCGGATTCACCTCCGGGGCTGGCGCCATGCAGTCCATCGGCGTGGACTCCCCGAGTGCCGGGCAACGCGGGAGGAAGGTGGCAAAGAGTATCATGGAGAGGGGGGACGACCGCGCGGCCTCCCGCGCATCGCATCGGGATCGCCCGCCCCACACCACGTTCGTCGTCAGGCACGCAGCGGAGCGGAGTGCCGTTTGCGTATAGGATACGTTGCCGTGAGCAAAAGCCGGGAGGAGGGAAATGCTGAAGCACTGGGGACGGCGTGCCGTGCGGATTGCGGAATCGGTGCCGTGCGCAGAAGCCGACCGCCCACGGCGGTCGCGCCCGCGCCGCGGCTTCCGGGAATCGTAAGTACTCGGAAGTTAGTGTACACGCCAGGGATCTTTTTGTCAAGCATCGTGAGCCGTTGCCCCCCAATACCCCCGGTACCGCCCCCAGACGACAGCCCTAGAGGACAAAAAGTACCCCACGCAAGCCCGGAGGGGCGCCCGACGGCACGGTTGTCGCCCGCTGATTTCCGGAAACTTACGATTTTCGGAAGCTGTCACGGTGAAAATAGTGCGAGTATCTATGCGTCGCCCCAATAGTCAACATCGGCACATGCGACCTGTTCTCCCGACGGCATCAGTGTACATGGCCCAGGCTTTTCAGCTTTCGCGCGCATCGTTCGAGTGCTGGATACCAATCGCGTTACCCCGTTCTCGACTCGACATCGCAAATATCGCGGCAGATACGGCGCAGCGTGCGTCACAACGTACCCCGTTCTGCGGGGAATCTCACACAAAAGGAGCACGATCATGAAACTGGCAACTCTCTCGTTCGGGCTTGCCGCGCTGGTGGCGGCACTGCTCATGGTGGGCTGCGGCGGCGGTGGAGGCGGCGGCGGCAGTGTCTTCTCCGGAGTACTGGATACGTCGAAAACCAATGTCCGGGCTGACGACTCCCCGCAACAGCATGTGCAGTACATGGTGAACGGGAGCGACGACGTCAAGAGCATTTCGATTAATGCCGACGTGATTGACGATATCCTGGGAGCCGAGACGGCGGGGGAGATCCTCTCCGGCTTCGGGTTGCCCGCCACCAATGCGGAATTGTATGGCGGGAGAAGCGTGAGCGCGCCCTCGCGCAAGGGCGCCGATGCCCTGGCATTGCGCGCGTATCTGTGGGCGCGGCACAACGCGACCCCCGCGGACGGGCGCGCGTCTGAGCCGATAGACTACACCGATCCCAAGACCGGCATTCACTGGACGGGGACCTACGCGGAGAGCGGCGATGACGACAACGGGGCGATCTCCTTGCAGGTGACGGGGGACGCGCCTGACACGACGATCACCATTTCCATCAGTATCTCCTGGTCCGGCAATACAGCCAGCGGATCAATCCATGTCGCCGGAACGGGGAAAACCCTTGAGGGGGACACGGTCGGCATACTCATCAGCGCCAGCGTCAGTGGCCAATATACGGAAACCGCGTCAACAGAGACCGATGCCATCACGATCGAGGTGAACGCGGAGCTGACCTTGAACGGCGGCGTGGTGCTGCGGCAGACGATGACCGTCACCGTTACCGGCAATTACCAGACAGGGACGACCTCCGGCACGCTATCGGCAACGGGTGAGAGTTATGTCTTCGCGGAAGATGGGTACTGGGTGCATACCAAGTTGACGATGAACGCGACATTCGGGGACACCACCACGAGTAGCGGATCAATGACGTTCAGCGATTGCGATGGCTATGTGCTGACGCTCAATCTCTCCGGCGCCGGGACATTCACCCATAACGGCGAGAAAATCGCCGATGTCACCGTCGCGCAAGATGGCACATCCTTCACGATAACCTATCTTGCGGGCGGCAGCGACACCATCCCGATCCCCTCGCTCGTTCCTGAGATGTGAATCCACACGGGGCGTGTGCGCGGCCGTGCGCCATCGCACACGCCCCGGCGTACCGGAGGCGCGGCAACGGAGCCCGACCGCATGGGAGCGGGCTCCTGTCGTGTGCCGGCAATCCCCGTGCCGTATACCCGGTTATGATGCGCTCCGCGTCCTAGCCCGGAGGTGAATCCGGGGGACGGCTCATGGCGTGCCGTTGTCGGCTCGCTCCTCCTCCGCGTCACCGCTGACTGCCTGTTTTTCGCACATCCGGGTCGGCGTGCGGAGATATTCGCACGGGATGTCCGCGTCTGTCCCGCTAAACTGGGAGAACGGATGGGCTGGTCGGCGGCATGGACGCGACTCGCCCATGAACCCCTTGCTCCAGGAGGTATGTTATGCGGAGACAGACGTGGTGGGCCTGGCTGGCGGTGGCGATCGTGGCGCTGCTGGCCGGGTGTAGTGACGATGACGCGCCGATTAACGGCGGCGCGGGCTTCACGGTGAGCGGCACGGTGGTGAACGTGCTGGAGGCCGCGGGAGAGGCTGGCGCCAGCGTCCAGCTCTTCCTGAACGGCGCGCCGTTTGGGGCGGCCGTGCAGACGAACGCGAATGGCGACTACACCATCCAGGGCGTGCCGGCGGGCACGTATACGCTGGTGGTGACGCGCGCCGGCGCCGCGCCGTTGATGCGCACGGTGTCCGGGCCGCTGGTGGTGAATCAGAACCTGGGCGGCGCCGACGTGCAGACCCTCACGCAGGCGCAGTTTGACCAGTTGACGGGCATCGCGCCGCCGCCGGACCCGAGCACCGGCAAACTGGTGGTGGCCGGGCTGAACGAGCAGGGCGAGCTGGTGGACGTGACCGTCACCATCGCTGGCGTGGCGCCGGTCGGTCCCGCGGCGCCCGCGGAGCTCTCGGTGGCGCCGGGGACGTACACCGTGTCGGTGACGGGCAACGGCACCACCATCGTGGTGCCGGGCGTCTCGCTCATCGGCGGGGAGATTACCGTCCTGTCCGTCGAGTTAACCGGGGTGGCGCCGGCGGACGACTTCATCGTGACCGGCGGGGCGGTGGATTTCTTCACCGGAAATCCGCTGGCGGGCATCAGCATCGCGCTCATGCAGCAGAACGTCCCGCTGGGCGCTCCCGTCCTCACCATGCCGGACGGCACGTATCTCTTCGCGGACGTGCCGGCGGGCATGAACTACCGCCTGCGCGGCGAGGCGGTGGGGTATGCCGACAGCGTGGTCGGGCCCTTCGCGGTGAACGCGAACCGCAGCGGCCTGCTGGTGCCGATGGCGTCCATCCTCGACCTGCAGGCCAACGAGGGGATCAATGAGCCGCTGGATGACACCACCGCCACGCTGGCGGTCTACGGCCGCGGGCTGCAGGGGCAATTCAACCCGGTGGTCACGCTCAACGGCGGCCCGGAGATCATCAACGCGACGTCGCCGGTGGTCGTCGAAGACCTGGCGCCCGGCGCGTATGATATCACGGTGACCAACCCGGTGACGGACGAAACGGTCAGCCTGCTGGGCGTGACCCTCACCGGCGGTGAGATTACCGTGCTGGAAGCGCGGACGGGCATGAACGCCGCGCCGTAGGGCGGCTGCCGGCGGGACGCGGGGGGCGCTGGGCGCCCCCTACGTCTCATAGACCGCCCGCAGGTATTCTTCCAGCGACGTGATGCCGGCGATGACTTTCGCCAGCCCATCCTCGCGCAGGGTGGGGATGTTCAACGCGCGGATGAGCGCGCGAATGTCACCGACGGCGGCCTTGCGCACGATGGCCTCCTGGATGGGCGCGAGATTCGGCACCACTTCAAAGAGGCTGATGCGTCCCAGGTAGCCGGTGCCGCGGCAGGTGTCACAGCCGGCGCCCACATAGAGCGGCGTCTCGTCAGCGATACCGAGCTGGTGGCGCACCGTGTCGCTCACCGTCGCCGGCGCGCGGCATTTCACGCACAGGCGGCGCACCAGCCGCTGGGCGATGAAGCCGCTCACCGACGAGGCGATGAGGAACGGCTCTTCGCCCATGTCCATCATGCGCGCGGCGGCGGCGGCGGCATCGTTGCAGTGCAGCGTGGAGAGCACGAGATGCCCGGTGAGCGCGGACTGCACCGCCATCTCCAGCGTTTCGCCGTCGCGGATTTCGCCCACCAGGATGATATCCGGGTCCTGCCGCAGGATGGCGCGCAGCCCGTGGGCGAAGGTCAGCCCGATCTTCGGATGCACCTGCATCTGCGAGACGTGCGGCAGCTGGTATTCCACCGGGTCTTCCACGGTGATGACGTTGTTGCCCACGCAGTCAATCTTGGCCAGCAGCGCGTAGAGGGTGGTGGTCTTCCCCGCGCCGGTGGGACCGGTGGCGAGGATCATGCCGTAGGGTTTGCCGATCAACTCCTCCAGCAGGCGCACATGCGTCTCGCTGAAGCCCATGCGGCGCAGGTCGAAGGCCAACTGTCCCTTGGGCAGCAGGCGCAGCACGATCTTCTCGCCGTGGGAAATCGGCACGACCGAGACGCGCACGTCATACATGCGCTTGCCGAATTTCGCCTCGAAACGGCCGTCCTGCGGCAGGCGCGTCTGGGCGATGTCCAGGTTGGCGAGGATTTTGATGCGGGAGATGACCTGCGGGTGCAGCGCGGGATCGTAACTGGCAAAATCGCTCATCACCCCGTCAATGCGGTAGCGCACGTACACCGTGTCTTCATCCGGCTGCAAGTGGATATCGGTGGCGCGTTCATTCACCGCGCGCTGCAGGAGGTCTTCCACGGTGGTGCGCGCGCCGGGACGCTCGCCGGCGGGGGCGCCCGGCGCCCCCGCCTCCGCCAGCAGATCCACCGGCGCCTCCAGCGTATGCAGGCTGTAATGCAGCTCAATGCCGCGCTGCACGTCCGCCGCCAGCGCCGGCACCAGCTGTACCCGGTAGCCGGTGAGACGCTGAAGCTGCTCGATGAGCGCCGGCTGCTCCGGCTGCGCGCAGGCCAGCGCCAGCGTGAAGCCGCCGGCAGCGTCGCGCGTCAAGGCCAGCGGGCACACGCCGTACTGCTGCGCCTGCTCGCGGCTCAGCGGTTGCACGGCGTCCGCGGCGACATCGTAGTCCTGGGGCCGGACGGGAGTGTGGTGGGCCATACTGTCCTTCTTCCACATGCTACCGCGAGATCGCTCTGGGCGTCTCATTGCCCAGCGGCAGCGGCACGACCTGCCGCGGCGGGGGCGGCGCGGCGCCCCGCGGGCGCAGGGCGGCATAGACTGAGGCGCCGATGATGGCGAACGCGAGCACGACGACGGCGATGAAGAACGCCCGCCGCAGGCGGCGCACCGCGGGGGTGGGTTCCGGCGGGGGCGCCGGGGTGAAGCGCGTGCCGCCGCGCAGCTCGACGGGCGCGGCGGGCGCCGGCGCGGCCTGACCGGGGGCGCGCAGGGCGTCAATGACCGCGTCAAGCTGCCGCCGCACCGCCGCCGGGTCCGTCGGGTGGCAGCGCAGCGCCTGTTTGTAGGCTTCCAGCGCGGCGCGGCTCTGCCCGAGCGCCTGGTAACAGCTGCCCAGGCGCGCATACAGGTCGCCGTCTTCCGGTGACATTTGCACCGCCTGCCGGCACTGCGCCAGCGCCTCCGCGGCGCGGCCGTGGTGCAGCAAGTCGGCGATGGGGTCGTCAGCGGCGGCGTAGCGCGGCGCGGGAGACTCCTCGGTCTCGACGAAGGTACTGCACGTCAGGCAAAAGGGGGCGTCGTCACTGAGTTCGGAACCGCAAGTGGGACAGAGCACGATGCCGCATCCTCCGGGAAGCTTCAGGTCAGTATACCATGAAAGCGCGTGTCGCAGGGAGCGGCAAGGGGGGCATGGCACGCGCCACCTCCCCGATGTCATCGGGACAGGCTCCCCTGGCCCCTACATGGGGAGGGGCACATGCCGGTGGGACACCGGCGCTCCCAGGGGCGGGGGCTAGAGCGCAAGACCGCTGCGCGAGCTGACCGGTCGGACCGCCGGCTTCCAGCCGGCACGCAACCAGGGCGGTCGCGAGGACCAATGGCCGGCTGGAAGCCGGCGGTCCGACCGGCCGGGCAGCGAACGCTGTGCGCAAATCCAACGCCGTCTTCATGAGCTAGCAGGTATGGTATTATGGTATAATAGCAGCGATTGCTGTGCTGGATGACTACGGATTGCCGAGACGTCCCCGCTATACGCCAGAGCTGGAGGTGCTATGATGCGTCGTTCACGGGCTCGCGGTTTCACCCTCGTCGAAATCCTCGTGGTGATCCTCATTATCGCCGTCCTCGCGTCGCTGCTCTTCCCCGCCTTCGCCAAGGCGCAGGAGAAGGGACGGCAGACGACCTGCCTGAGCAATCAGCATCAGATCAACATGGCGATCGGCGTGTGGATGCAGGAGCACCGCGACACCTACCCCCCGGCGGAGAGCGTCTGGAACGACATCAAAGTGAGTCGGCGCATCCTCGTCTGCCCCAGCAAGCCCCGGATGACGCCGGTGGGGTATGTCTACAGTCAATTCATCGCCGATAAGCCGGACAGCCTGATCGCGGACCCGATCGAGGAAATCGTCACCGCGGACGGCGCCGCGCTCGATCACCTTTTCTCCGAGCCCGCCCACATTGATTTCCGCCACAACTTCGGTTTCATCGCCAGCTATTGTGACGGCCACGTCGAAATGCATCACGAGCTGCCGCCGATGTGGTACGTCGAGCTGGCGACGATGGGCGAGTATGATCTCCTGGTGCGCCGGACACAATTTCCCACGCTGGTATGCATGTATACCAAAACGCCGACGGCGCAATCCGGGGAGTATGCGCTTTCGCAGGCGTTGTTACGTCGCATGCCGAAGCTCGCGCAGCAGTATCGCCTGCTCGTGCGCTTCGTCGGGTGTAATGGCGACGATTTCCCGGAGCTCGAGCAAACCTACGCGGTGCAGCGTCTGGATGCTGCCGCCGGGTATCCCGCGGTGATGCTCACCAGCGATGGCCGGGAAGTGGCGCGCTTCAGCGGATACCCGAAGGATTTTGCCAATCTCACGGCCGAAGACTGGGACGCCCGGGCGGACGCGCTCGTGAAAAAGATTGACGCCGCGCTCAGCGAGTTGACGAAGATCAAGTAGGAAGGGGCTGTGTCATGGCGCGACAACCCGGATTCACCCTCGTCGAGCTGCTGGTGGTGATGGCCATCATCGCGGTACTGGCCGCGCTGCTCTTCCCCGCGCTCTTTCAGGCGCGCGAGAAAGGGCGGCAGGCGACCTGCCTGGGCAATGTCCGGCAAATCACTGACGCGATGATCATGTATGCGCAGGATCATAACGGCACCATGCCGGCTTGGGCGCACGTCTGGGACAACATCCACCTTTCCGCCAAGCTGTACCACTGTCCCAGTGCCGGCCGCGCCATCGGCAATGCGTACGGCTACAACCTTCGCGCCGCGGCGATGGCGCTGGCTGATTTGCCCTGCCCGGCGCGCACGCTGATCGTCGGTGATTGTGGGCATGTGCACCATCGGCTGTATACGGAAGCGGATATCGCGTATCGCCATCGGGGACAGATGGTGGCCGGATACCTGGATGGTCATGCCGCCAGCCTGCGGCCCGCCGATGCCGACCTCGCCTTTCCCGGCGATACGATCCACGGCTTACAAGCCTTTACGGACAAATTCGGCATGGGTATCCAGGCGAAATTCAGTTTCAAGAAACTGGTCACTCGCCTGATCGGACACGGTAATACGCTGGTGCTGGCGGGCGATCGGATTGACCCCTGCCCGCACGAGGAAGCGCCAACCCCGAGCGGCTCCGGCGGGGGCGGCACGCGCTGCCTCGGGCCCTATCTCGACGATTTTGTCGCCATCCTTTCCGCGGAAGCCAGCCTGCTGCCCACGCATTTCCTGCACTCGCACGGGGAGGGGGGATTGCAGGAGGACCTGGTCATCCACCTGCAGGACGATATCGGCGCCGATTATCACCTGGTGCGGTGGATCGAAGACCGCGAACCCGAATCCCAAGATTCCCCATTCTCCGGGCACACGTATCACCTGCTGATTGATATTGATCATGCGGGGAGCAATGATACTGACTTCGCAACTGGCGAAGGGATGCGGGCGCATCGCCACCGAAACCTGATGAGCCGCCGGGAGATTGACACCATCCTCTATGCGGCGCTGGAAACCCTCGGTGCGCTGCCGACGCTCGCCGACAACGGCGACACTGCCGACGCGCGTGGGCAGGTATTCGCCGATCTGTTCATTGATCCGGAAAACGCCGAAGCGAAAGCCCGCGCCAGCGAGAGATACGGCGCGAAGATCGCCCGCCTGAAAGACGCGCTGCACGACTTCTGCCCCGACATGGATGCGGAATACTGGGACTGGCTGAAGAAGGCGCGCGGCAAGCATCGGGTCAACGCCACCATGCTGGAATTGGAATAGACGGGGTTCCGCTGCCATCCACCTGGCAGGCGGTCGGGATGGCGCCGGCGGTGAGATCGGGGAAATCCGGCGGGCCAGGCGAAGGGCGCGATGCATCCTCACCCCCGGCGCCGGTTTGCTTCACGGCGCGTGGGCCGCTTCCTCCGGAGCGGGCGTTCAGGCGTCAGCGCCGCGACGACCTCCGCCGGATCCGCGCAGAAATGCAGCGGCACGCCCAGCGCGGCTTCCAGGTCGGCGGGGGTCAGATCATCGAGGAAGCGGCCATCGGCATTGAGGGTGACGGCGGGGAGAATGAGCGCGGCGCCGAGGTCGCGGCCCCGCAGCGCGGCGAGGAGATCGCGCCCGGTGAGCAGACCGGCGACGGAGACGCCGCCGCCATAGAAGCGATTGGGGACGGCCGCCACGCGGGCATCGGCGCCCGCCGCGCGCAGGCGCGCGGTAAAGCTCTCTACCAGCGGCGCGGCCAGCGCGCCGGTGGCGAGGGTGACCGCGCGCGCCGGCAGCGGGGGGATGTGCAGCGCGGCGGCCTCGTCCAGGAAGCGCCGGGACAGCCCGATGCCGTTCTCCGCCTGCGCGTACTCTTCATACGCCGCATCCGGCGGCAGCGGGCGGCCGGTCATCAGGTAGCATTCATCGGCGGCGAAGACCAGCCGCGTGCCGAGGCGCGGCAGCAGCGCCGCCTGCATGGCAGCAATCAGGTCGAGGACGGCCTCCGCGTCGCCCGGCGTCACCGCGCGCACGTCCGGCCCTGCCGGGCGATGGGCGGTGAGGCCCACCGGCACCACGCCCACGCTGAGCACCGCCGGGTAGAGCGCGGCGAGGTCGTTGAGCGTGCGCGCCAGCACCGGGCCGTCATTCCAGCCGGGACAGAGCACGATCTGTCCATGCACCTGGATGCCGTGGTCGCCGAGCAGCCGCACCTGCGCGAGAATATCTCCCGCCGCCCGATTGCGCAGCATCGCGCGGCGCACGGCGGGATCGGTGGCGTGAATGGAGACGTAGAGCGGCGTCAGGCGCTCGCGGACAATGCGCGCGAGGTCGTCCGGGCGCAGGTTGGTGAGGGTGAGAAAATTGCCGTGCAGGAAGGAGAGGCGGAAATCATCGTCGCGCAGCGACAGGCTGGGGCGCATCCCCGCCGGCATCTGGCGCTCAAAGCAGAAGACGCAGTTATTCCGGCAGCGTCGCACGCGGTCGAAGACGTCGTGCGCGAAGACGAGGCCCAGATCCTCATCGGCGTCTTTCTCGATCTCGACGTCGAAACAGTCCGCGCCGCGCTGGATCGTCAGCGCCACCTCTTCATCAGCGATGGCGAAGCGGTAGGCGATATAATCAGACGGCGCGTCGCCGTTCACCGCCGCCACCACGTCGCCGGGGAGCAGGCCGATCTCCTCGGCGATGCTCCCGGCAACGACGGCGGCGACGCGCGCCAGATATGGCTGTGGCACTTCCGCGGGCATGACGGGGGATTATACCACGCCGCCCCGCGCGACGCCTACGGTGTGCCGGCGTCTCGGCGGGCGCCTCCGTATGGCCTCATGTGTCCCCGTTTTGGCTGGCGCGTCCGCGGGATGCCGGGCCGGGCCGGTCAGCGCTACTCCGGCGAGGGTATCGGCAAGAACGCGCGGAAAAGTCAATGGCGCAGCCCCGGACAGATTGCGGATGGGTATGGTAAAATATATATAAGTATTGATTTCCTGCCTTCACCATCAGAATGGGGCACGGCATGCAGCACCGGCGATGGGGACGGTCTCTCGGATACGCCATCCTGCTCCTGGGCATGATCGCCTGCGCAGGGGCGCAAGATGACGCGCCGCTCATCGCCATCACCCCCCAGGATGGCTTCAACCTGGAAGTCGTGGACCGGATCACCCCGCGCGGCGCCATCGTCGAGCGGCGTTATTTTCATGGGAGTGCATTATCAGAAAGGATGGCGGCGAATGGGAAGTCAAAGATGTGCACTGGCCAGAGTGGTAATAATAAATGTGCTGATGTTCCTGTGCTGCGAGTGGTGTTTTGGGCAAAATATTGCTGCGCAAAATATGGGAACAAGCACGGTGGCCGGCGACAGAGTAGCGGAAACCACTTTAAGTATTGAGGATCTGGATAGCGACAAAATAGCGCCAAGGCGGCAGGCATATCTTGACATCCGTGCTTTTAGAGGAAAACTGAAAAAAAAGCTGGGGGAAATACTTAATAACGAGGCTGGAAATAAAGATTTGTTCAGCCCATACTATTGTGCCGTTGTATTATCGGGAGAGTATAGGCTGGAGCAATTATCGGGCTTGCTTATGCGCGACATATGCTATAAATGCGAGCCGATTGTGAAAACCGAAAGAACGACGTTGGAAGATTACTATGTGTCAGCAGGCTCTTTGATAAAAATAGGTGCGCATTGTATACCGCAAGTCGTTGATAAGATAGTGAGCGCAAATAACGATGAGGAGAGTAGGGTCGCTGCTTATGTTTTGTTGGCGATTGAAGGGAAAGAGCGCGCCATTGACGTGTTAATTAAGCGGATGATTACAGATGGAGAGAAAGCGGATATGCAGTACGCGGAAAAGATTGCGAAAATGCTGTGCTATATTGCCGCATATTCCCCGCGGACAGATCCGTTGTTTTTGAAAACAAAAACTGAATACCTGAATAAAATGTACAGAAAATCGAATTGATACTGATAGCATTTGATGGTGCCTTCCCGCGGACATCGCCGTCCAGCCGGACCAGCAGCTGGCGATGGTCTTTCATGACGCGGGCCCGTTACCCGGCGTACCGGATCGCCGCGTGGAGGGCGGACGATGGCATCGTAATCGGGCGGATCGGCCATCACGCCGCCGACTGGCTGCCAGCCCATCGTGATCCGGCCGTTGTTCAGCGCTTCGCGGCGCGGCCAAAATATCCTGGTGTCGTCTTGGCTGTTACGTAACAGCCAAGACTGAACGTTTTCGTAACTCCAAAGCTGGACAGTCTTCATCGCTGGAACGTGGCCACTGTCTGCCCGGCATGCTCCACCGTCAGCTGGTTCCCCAGCAGGCCGCCCCAGACGTGGCGCCCCATGAACTCTGCGGGGACCGGATAGCGCTGGCCCCCGAGGCTGCTCGTCGCATCCCGCGCCACGTTCCGCTGCACCTCGACTCGGCACAGCCGCTCCACCTCGGCAGGCGCTGCCCGCCGACTCGCCTGGTAGCGCCGCGCCGGCGGCAGGTCGCCGAGACTGCTGTGCGGTCGCTGCTCGTTGTACCAGCGCACCCATGACGCCCAGCGCTGATTGAGATCCGCCAGGTCCGTGACCTGGTCCGCCACTTCCCGCATGAAGTCCCGCTCCACAAACGGAATGAACTTCTCCACCTTCCCCTTCGTGCGGGGCTTGTACGCTTTGGCGAAACACGCCCGCACGCCCCGCGCCTCCAGCGCCAACTGATAGGTCGTCAAGCCAGCCTGGCGCGTGGCCGGGCCGTAGAAGATCGCCGCCCGATCACTCAACACCGCGTCCGGCAGGCCCCACTGCCGGAACACCGGCACCAGCGCGCCCAGCACCGCCGGCTCCGCTTGCGAGCGCACCCAGCGCCCGCCCACGCAAAACCGCGTGGCATCATCGACCAGGGTCACCAGCTGCACCTTCCCCGCCGCCGTGCGCACGTCCTCCTTGAGGTCGAGTTGCCAGAGCTGGTTGGGTTGCGGCCGCGCAAAGCGCTGCAACGGCTCCGGGTCCGTCAGCCGCGCCAAGCCGCGGGCACTCAACACCCGCCACACCGTCTGCCGGCTCACCCGCCAGCCGTAGCGCTCGTCGACCAACTGCTGCACCTTCGTCGTGCTGCGATGGAGGCCCTCCACCTTCACCGCCACAATCGCCTCGACGAGGTCCGGCACCACCGGCTCCAGCGGACCACGAGGACGGTTGAACAAGCTCTCCAGCCCCCCGGACGCATACCGAGCGAGCAAGGCATACACCGTCGTCCGACTACACTGATGCTGCCGGGCAGCCTGCGACACGCCCGCCTGCTTGGCCGTCTCAATGATCCGCAGGCGGTCCACCACCGCGGTCTCTCGGGTCATCCGACTCACTGATCTGGTCCCCCTTCACTGACAGCTTACCTGTTCAGCTTTGGAGGTACAAATCTGTTCAGTCTTGAAGGTTACGGAACAGCCGGGCGATGCGCCGCCCTCCTTCACCTTGTCAGATCTCCCGGCGCCCGGTATCATGGGGGCGAACCATTCACTCCTGTTCCACGTGAGGTAGACAGCATGGCATCCGTCGTTCGTTTCGGCATTATCGGCACTGGCGGTATGGGGCAAGGCCACTGCAACATGACCGCCAGCATCCCCGAGGCGCAGCTCACCGCGATCTGCGACATTGACCCGGCCACCGCGAAGTGCGTCAGCGAGAAATTCGGCGTGCCGGCCTTCGCGAAGCACACAGAGCTGATCAAGTCCGGCCTGTGCGACGCGGTGATCATCGCCACCCCGCACCCGGTGCGCCCGGCCATCGCGGTGGACTGCATGAAGGCCGGCCTGCATGTACTCTCCGAGAAGCCGCTGGCGGAGAAGGTGAGCGCCGCCGATACGATGATTGCCGCCGCGAACGCGACGGGCGTCGCCTTCGCGGTGATGTTCCAGCGGCGCACTGAGCCGGCGCTGGCGAAGGCCATCGAGATCGTGCGCGGCGGGCAGCTCGGCCGCCTCTTCCGCCGCACGATGATCTCCCCCGAATACCGCAGCCAGGCCTACTATGACAGCGGCACCTGGCGCGCCACCTGGAGCGGCGAAGGCGGCGGGGTGAGCATGAATCAGTCCCCGCACATCCTCGACCTCTTCATCCTCCTCGGCGGCATGCCGTGCGAAGTCTACGGCCGCATGGAGATCAAGCTGCACCGCATCGAGGTGGAAGACCTGGCGGAAGGGATGCTGACCTACCCGGACGGCGGCCACGGCTATCTGTATTGCTCGACGAACGAGGCCGGCCCCGGCCAGATGATCGAGATCTTCGGCGACCAGGGCAAACTGCTCTACCGCAATGGCGCGTTGACGCTCTACCGCTTCGAGCCGTCCGTCACCGAATATACCCGCACCGCCACCGGCATGTGGGGCGGCCCGCAGTGCACCGAGGTGCCGGTGGAGATCAACGAGGCCGCGTGCGGCCACGGGGTCATCACCCGCAACTTCGCCCGCCACATCCTGCACGGCGAGCCGCTGCTCACCCCCGGTGAAGAAGGGTTGGCCTCGCTGGAGCTCGCCAACGCGCTGTGGCTCTCCGCGTCGCAGGGCAAGCCGGTGACGCTGCCCATCAGCCGCCGCGCGTATGACGCCTTCCTGGAGAAAAAGCGGAAAGCGTCAACTTTCCAGAAAGGCGAGGTGCGCGTGCAGCGCGTCACCGACCCGCAGCACGTGATATAACGGCGACAGCGCCGCCCGCCGCCCGAACCGCGGGCGGCGGGCGGCGCTGTCACGGTATCCGAGCCCTTTTTTCCCCGTACGACTTCACGGATCGGTGATTATCGCCTATACTAAAGAAAATAGGCAGTAACCGGTAGCTCGCGCTTCCACGTATTCGCACTTTCGTCGTCGCTGACATGGGAGCAGTCATGCCGCACACATCACCGTACCGGCGCCGCTCGCGCGGCGCGTTCCTGCTGGTCGCTGAACCGGCGCGGTATCCCGCCGCGCGCCCGCGCCTGCTGATGCTGGCGCTGCTGCTGGCCTCGCTGGGGCTGGCGGTGGCCGCCGGGCAGCCGCGCTCCGCGCCCGCCGCCCCCGCGTCCGTCCCGACCTCCGCCTTTTCTCCGCCCGCCGATGTCGCCGCCCCGCCGATCATGCGAAAACTCGTCCGCGGCGACGTGTCGCGTCCGGAAGTCGCGCTGACCTTCGACGACGGCCCCAACCCCGCCACGACCCGGCTGCTGCTGGCGCTGCTGCGGATGTATCGCGCGCGGGCGACGTTCTTCCTCATCGGCGACAGCGTGCGCCAGCGCCCCGAGCTGGTGCGCGCGATGGTGGCGGATGGTCACGCCATCGGCAACCACACCGCGCGCCATGCCCGCCTGCTGCCGCTGGAGACCGAGCAGGTGCGGGAGGAAATCGCCGGCTGTGACGCGGCACTGCGGCGCTGCGGCGTCGTCACCCGTCTCTTCCGCCCGCCCGGAGGCCGCTACGATGACCGCATCCTCGATGTCGTGAACGCCGCCGGGCTGACGCTGGTGCAATGGACGGTCAATCCCGGCGACTATACCCGCCCGGGCGCCGATGTCATTGCGGACCGCGTGCTCGACCAGACGACGAACGGCAGCATCGTCCTCCTCCACGACGGCTGCGAGCAAACCCTCACCGCGCTGCCGCGCATCCTCCACACGCTCGCGGAGCGCGGCTACCGTTGCGTGACCGTTGACGAGATGCTGGAGCGCGCCGGCGGGGGCGCGGATCGCGGCTGGTGAACGGCCGTCACGCCACCGCCCGTTCCGCGGCCGCCAGCACGAGCGTGAGCGCGGCGGCGGCGGCGCCGATGATGGCGAGGCCGCGGAGCGTGACGCGGTACGTAGCCGGTGATGCCGTCCACAACAGCCAGGCGGCGGCGACCGGCGCCAGGTAGAGGAGGGCGGTCAGCAGCAGCAGCAGGCCGCTCACCGGCACGGCGCCAGCGAGGAGGCCGTAGAGGAAGATGGCGGGTTTGAGGAGCAGCACCGCGGCGACGGCGCGAAAAACATCGCCGCCGACCAGCTCGTCCTGCAGGCGCACCCAGCGCTGCTCCTGCGCGTACCAGCGCAGGAACTGCCAGAGGAGGAACCAGCCGATGGCGATGACGGTGAGGCCGAACGAGAAGGCGCGCAGCAGCGCCGCCAGCCCGATGCCGTAGGGCGCCGCGGCGCCGAGCATGAGCGAGAGGCTGATGCCTTTGAGCAGGCTGTAGCCGGCCAGCGCGGTGAAGAACATGCGCAGCTGGTGCAGGTCGGGCCGCACGCGCACGCCTTCCGCCGCGCCTTCCGGCTTGTGCGGCATCTCCACCGTGCCGATGACCGGCTCCGGCGGCCGCCGCTCCGCGTCATCCTTCTCCTTGGGTTTCGGCTCCTCCTCGCCCAGGTGCAGGCCCACGGCGGCGGACGCCGCCAGCGCCAGGTAGGCGAGGAAGCCGAGCGCCGCCAGCTCCAGCGTCAATGCGCTCGCGACCGGCGGGCCGCTGTTCGCCAGCGAGAAGACGCCGCCCAGCGGCCCGACTTCGAGGACGAAGCCGATGAGCGACAGCGCGCCGACGATGAGCACGATCCGATATTTGCGGGTTGCGTCGGTCTGCTTCACCCGCGCCGCTCCCTTTCCCGGACGCCGCGTCGCGCCCGCCATTGCCGTGATTCCGCCCGCTCGCGCGGCCTATGCGCCCGGCCCGCGAGGAAATCCGCCGCCTGTCGGCATTCGCGCGCAACCGCCGCCGCGTCACGCCGCGGCCGGCTGCGCCGCCCACGCGAAATCCACCGCCTGCAAAAATGCCCGCGCCAGCACCATGTGGCCGAGGTGGTTGGGGTGGACGCGGTCCCAGGCGATGGCCGCGGAGGGGATGTGGTTGAGCACGGCGTCGAAGGCGGCCTGGGTATCCACGCAGGGCAGGCCGCACTGCGCGGCGATGGCGTGCACCGCGGCGCCGTAGGCGTCCATGCGCGCCCGCATGGCGTCGGCGGGATTCGGCTCGATGAAGAAGGGGGTCATCAGCACCAGGCCGGCCACCACTGGTTGCGTGCGGACCACCAGCGCCTCCAGCGTCTCGGCGTAGGTATCCAGCGGCACGTGGCACTCCGGCTGGCGGGGCAGGTCGAATTGCCGCCAGACGTCGTTGATGCCGATCATGATGGCGAGCCAGTCCGGCCGCAGGTCCATCACGTCCGTCTGCCAGCGGGCCTGCAGATCGAGCACGGTATGGCCGCTGGTGCCCATATTCACCACGCGGATGGCGCGCTCAGGGTAGGCGCTGGCGAGCAGCGCGTCCACGTAGGAGACGTAGCCGGTGCCGATGGCGCCGAAAAGCCCTTCGCCGACGGGGCGCGCGCGCCCGCAGTCGGTGACGGAATCGCCGATCATCACGAGTTTGCTGTGTGGTGCAAGGTGCATGGTTCGTATCCTGGAGTCGAGAGTCTGCTTGAAGCTTTTTCCGCGCCGGGCGGGGCAACTCCTTTTCCTGACCACCTGCTCGGCGATCCGCATTTCCGGCAGGAAGCCGCGTCGCCATGCAGAATAATTCGCGATAGCCGGGGGGCGCTACGCCCCTGGAAAGGGCAACCACTCGCGAAAGGTATTGAACCGATGCGTCACTGCTCTCTCCTCCTCCTCCTCTGCCTGCTGCTCGGCGCCGCCGCCGTGCGTGCCGAGCGCATTTTCGAGATCAAAGGCACGGTGATGGTGCCCGTGCGCTACGTGGCCGACTGGGTCGGCGCGACGATGACCACCAACGCGCAGACGAAGGTGACCACCCTCACCCTCAACAAGCAAGTCTCCACGCTGAAGGTGGGCAACCCCGCCATCACCATCGCCGGCAAAGCGCAGAAGCTGGCGGTGGCGCCCAGCGAGGCCAAAGGCGTGCTCTACGCGCCCGCGCAGGCTCTGGCGCTCGCCTTCGGCCTGAAAGCCACCCGCGAGCGCGACGACCGCTTCTGGATGGAAGTGACGGTGCTGATCCGGGAGGTGGCGGTGCTGACGAATCTGAAGACCGGCAAAAAGCTGAAGCTGCCGATTGCGCAGGATGACGACACCACCCCGCTGCACCTGGATGTCCACAACGGGCTGACCTCCATGGTGATGCTGCATCTCGCGCGCGGCCTCTCCATCGAGAGCACAGACAGCGAGCAGCGCACCCCGCTCATGTACGCCGCCGCGCTCGGCAATGCGGAGATGGTGAATTTCCTGCTATCAAAGGGCGCCTCGGTGAAGGCGCGCTCGAAATACGGGGAGACGCCGCTGCTGGCGGCGCTGCGCAACGGCAGCCAGACGATGGCTCGCACCTTCCTCGACAAGGGCGCCCCCGGGGACACCGAGGCGCTGGCGCTGGCCGCCGCCGCGGGCGCGGTGGATATCGTGCGCCGCCTGCTGGACACGGGCGTGCCGGTGAACCCGGAGGATCCCGGCTTCAACAACGTGCCGCTGAGGGCAGCCGCGGGAGCCGGCAATCTGGAGATCGTGGACCTGCTGCTGGCGAAGGGCGCGAAGACCGATCTCGAGGGCCCCTTCGGCGAAACCCCGCTGCTGGGGGCGATGAAAGGGAGGCAGGTCGAGATCGTCACCCGCCTGCTGGAGAAGGGCGCGAAGGTGAATCTGGTATCGAAGGCATATGGCGTCAGCATCTCGCGCAGCGGTAGAGACATCTCGCTAAGTTACCGCCTCAAGCACATCTCGCCCATCCTGTATGCCGCCATGAACGGCAACCTAGAGATCGTGGAAGCGGTGCTGAAATTCGGCGCCGACGTGAAGCAGGTGAACTACGACGGCCTGAACGCGCTGCACTGCGCCGCCATGACGGACTCCGAAAACGGTCCGAAGATCATCGAGACGCTGGCGGCCGCGGGCGCGGCCATCACCGAGCAGCCGGATGATTTCAAGCTGGATATCTCACATGGCAACGTCGAGAAACCGCTCAAGCTGCGCGCCCTCTCCCCGCTGCACCTGGGCGTGCTCTTCCGCGCGGACGAAGAGGACGGCATCTATCGCCGCGTGCGCACGCTGCTCGCGCACGGCGCGGATGTGAAAGCGAAGGCGAGCGACGGCTACACCGCGCTGCACCTGGCCGCGCTGCGCGGCGCCGACGCAGACACGCTGGCGGCGCTGGTGAAGGCGGGCGCGGAGATCAACGGGAAAACGGATGACGGCCTGACGCCGCTGAAGATCGCCGTCACCTACGGCGAAAAAGACGCGGCTGTCTGGCTGCGCGCGCGCGGCGGGACCGAGTAGCGGCGTCGAGAGCCGTCCCCCCGGATTGATGCTTTTTGACACAGTGTTTCCGCTCTGGTGGGCTGTCCATCGCCAGGCTGCCGTCCCCCGGATTGAAATCCGGGGCTGGAGCCACGAAGTCCACCTTTGTGGACTGGCCGGAGCGAGCCGACGGACCGGATGCCGAGCACAGCCAGAGTCATGTGGCACAGCGCATCAGGGGTGCATTGGACGGACTACGGGAGGAGTATTGAGGGGGCGGGCCGGGCCGGGCGCGTCTTTCGACACGTGGGAGGGGGAGAACCCTGACATTGATGCCCTATACGACTATTCACCAATACCACATCTCACGACTCATGCTCGGTACCGTGCAGCTCGGCCTCCCGTATGGGATTGCCAATACCAGCGGGCAGCCGGATTACGGGCTGGCGAAGGAGATTCTCGCCTGCGCGTGGGCGGGCGGGGTGACGGCGTTCGACACCGCGGCGCTGTACGGCGAAAGCGAGGCGGTGCTCGGGCGGGCGTTTGCGGAGCTGGGCATCAGCGACGAGGTCGTCGTCGCGACGAAGGTACGGCACCTGGCGGAGGAGTTCGCCTCGGTGACGGAGGCGAGCGCGGCAATCACCGCCTCGGTGGAGGCCTCGCGCCGCCTGCTGCGCATGGATTGCCTGCCGCTGGTGCTCTTTCACCGAGAAGAAGATTTTCGCTACATTGACGTGCTGCTCGAGCTGCGCGCGCGCGGGTGGGTGCGCCAGGTCGGCGCCTCGGTGACGACGCCGCCAGCGACCAAAGCCATTCTCGCCTCGGGAAAGGCGGATGCCGTGCAGCTCCCCACCCATCTGCTCGACCCGCGCTTCCTCGACGCGGGGGTGTTCACCGCGGCGCGGGCGCGCGGCACGGCGCTTTTCGTGCGCAGCGTCTATTTTCAGGGCCTGCTGCTGCTACCGGAGGAACGGGTGCCCGCGCACCTGGCGGCGGTGCTGCCCGTCCGGCGCGCCCTGCAGGCGCTGGCGTCGGATGCCGGCATGGCGCTGGATGAGCTGGCGGTGCGCTACGTGCTGGGGCTGGAAGGGATGACCGCGCTGCTGCTGGGGGTGGAAACCGTCGCGCAGATCCGGGCGAACCTGGCATTGGTCGCGCGGGGGCCATTGGAGCCGTCGCTGATGCGGGCCGTTCGCGCCGCCGTGCCGGTGCTGCCGGAGGAGATGCTGATGCCGAATCGGTGGGCGGAGCGGGCAGAGGCGTGAACGGATGACGAGAGACGGGGGAAGAACGGCTGCGTGCCAGCAGGGATGCCGTTCCCGGTGCCGAAATCCACGATAGTCATTTCCGTATCAACTTCGAAAGGGTGTCTCCATGCTCAACCTTCCCTATGACTTGCCGACGTATGAGATGCTGCGCGCGGGGGCGGCGCCGGCGCTGGACGGGTGGCTGGACAGCCCATGCTGGCGGGGGGCGCGGTGGGTGGAGCGGTTTATCTCGATGGAGACGGATGAACCGATCACGAAACGGACGGCGGCGGCGCTGGCGTGGGACGCGGAATGCCTGTACCTGGGCGTGAAGGTGGAGGAGCCGCGGTTGGCGCTGATGCGCGCGGACGCCGAGCGCGGCGAAGGCGTGGCGCATGACGACGGCATGGTGCTCTACCTCGACCCCGGGCTGCCGGGGGTCGAGTACCTGGCGCTGGCGGTGAACGCCCGCGGCGGGGTCTTCCTGCAGCAGATGATCATTGACAACCCCGGCTGGGGCACCCACTATCCGCTGCCGGCGGAGGGCATCCGCGCCGGCGCGCGGCTGACCGGGGCCGGCTGGCAGGCTGAGGTGGCGATCCCCTTCCGCGCGCTGGGCGTGGCGGCGCCGGACGCGGGGACGGCGTGGCGCGGGAACGTCGGCCGCGACGACAAGCTGGGGTACGACTGGAGCTTTTGGGCGTTGGACAGCGACCCGAAATACACCTACGGCGACTGGCAGCTCTTCCCCAGCCTGCGCTTCTCGCCGCTGCCCGCCGACCTGCCGGCGCCGGTCGCCCCGCCGCCGGTGTGGCCGGAGACGCCGCGCTTCGCGCTGCGCGGCTTCATGTACGACACCAGCCGCGGCTCGCAGGTCTTCACGGTAGACTACTGGATCAAGAAGCTGCCCTTCCTGCGCGGCCTGGGCTTCAACGCGGTGATCATGTATTTTGAGAACCACCTGCGCTTCCCCTCGCACCCGGAGTTCGCGCCGGAGGGCGCGTGGGAGCTGGGCGACCTGCGGCGGCTGCAGGACGCGGCGGCGGCCTACGACATTGACATCATCCCCGCGCAGGTGTCCTTCGGCCACGCGCACGGCATCCTCGCCAGCGCGACCTATCGCCACCTGGCCGAGGAGGGCAGCGACTTCATGGGGGCGCCCTATCAGCTCTGCCCGTCGCACCCGGGCACGAAGGAGCTGCTGGCCGACATCTTCACCGAGCTCTGCCGCGCCTCGCGCTCCCCGTACGTCAGCATCAACGCCGACGAATCCGCCTACCTGGGGCTGTGCCCGCGCTGTCGGGAGGCGTTCGCGGGCATGGGCAAAGGCGATATCTTCCGCGCGCACATCGCGCTGCTGCACGAGGTGATAACCGCCCACGGCAAGCAGGTGATGATGTGGGACGACATGCCGTGGACGTATCCGGAGGCGCTGGAGGGCTTCCCGCGCGATATCATCATGCTGGACTGGCACTACGACCTGCACCGGCGCTACCCCTCGGTGGAGGTCTGGCGGGCGATGGGATTTCCGGTGGTCGCCTGTCCGGGGATGTACCGCGCGCACAACGCCTTCAGCCTGGCCGACGAAGGGGCGCGGCATGGCGCATTGGGGGTGATCAACACCCTCTGGGAGGATCACAGCCTGCCGCTGGGCAGTCGCTGGGTGCATTTTCTGGCCACCGCGTGGGCGGCGCACGCCCCGGCGCCAGCCAGCATCGCCGACTGGTATGCCGACGCGGCCGAATATCTCTTCGGCGCGGCGGGCCGGCGGCTGGGGACATCGCTGGCGGCGGAGCTGCTCGCCGAGCGCACCATGTATCCCGACGCGCGCCTGTCGCCGGCGCTGAGCGGGCAAGCCGCCCGGCAGGTCATCGCCGAGGCGGAGGCGCTGCTCGCCGGCGGTCTGGCCGGCGACCCGAAGGCGCTGCTGGAAGAGTTCCTCTACGCCCGCCGCCTGCTGCTGCTGCAAACGGAAGCGAAACGGGCGGAGACCCCGGTGCAACACGCCGACATCGCCGCCCGCGCGGAGGCGCTGAAAGCCGAGGGCCTGGCGCGCTGGCGCGCGCAGTGCACCGTGCCGTCGCAGTTGCCGGCGTTTCTGGAGCGGTATACGGCAATTGAGCAGGCGTTGGCGAAGTAACCGTCGCCTCCGCTCCGTAGCGCGCGCTACGATGAAAAGAAACCGCGAGGATTTTCCCCGGCCCGGGCGAATAGGTAGCTATCTCCCCATCTGGAGGCTTCCATGCAATTCGGGCATTTTGATGATGCCGCGCGCGAGTATGTGATCACCACGCCGCGCACGCCGTATCCGTGGATCAACTACCTGGGCTGCGAGGCGTTGTTCGGGTTGATCTCCAATACCGCCGGCGGATATACCTTCTACCGCGACGCCCGGCTGCGGCGGATCACGCGCTATCGGTACAATAACGTGCCGACGGACGCCGGCGGGCGCTACTTCTACCTCCGCGACGGCGAGACGGTGTGGAATCCCGGATGGATGCCGTGCAAGACGGAGCTGGATGCCTATGAGTGCCGCCACGGGCTGGGGTATACGCGCATCACCGGCGAGAAGGACGGGCTGCGGGCGAGCGCCCTCTTCTTCGTGCCGCTGGGCGAGCAGTGCGAGATTCACCGCGTCACCCTCACCAACACCGGCGACGCGCCGAAGTCGTTCAGCCTCTTTTCGTTCCTGGAGTTCTGCCTGTGGGACGCGGTGGACGACGGCAGCAATTTCCAGCGCAACTTCTCCATCGGCGAGGTGGAGATCGAGGGGAGCACGATTTACCACAAGACGGAGTACCGCGAGCGCCGCGATCACTACGCCTTCTACACGGTGCACGCGCCGGTGGCCGGCTTCGATACCGACCGGGAAACCTTCCTCGGCCTGTACAACGGCGCCGGGGAGCCGCAGGCGGTGCAGGCCGGCGCGTGCCGGAATTCCGTCGCCAGCGGCTGGTCGCCCATCGCCGCGCACCAGCTCGACCTGACGCTCGCCCCCGGCGAGTGCCGCGAGCTGATCTTCGTGCTGGGGTACGTGGAGAACCCGGCGGAGGAAAAATTCGCGCGCCCGGGGATCATCAACAAGGCGCGCGCCCACGCGCTGATGGCCCGCTTCGCCACCGTCGAGCAGGTGGACGCCGCCTTCGCCGCGCTGCGCGCGATGTGGGACGGCTTGCTCGGCCTGTACGCGGTGGAGAGCGGCGACGACAAGCTGGATCGCATGGTGAATATCTGGAATCCCTACCAGTGCATGGTCACCTTCAACATGTCGCGCAGCGCCTCCTACTTCGAGTCGGGCATCGGCCGCGGCATGGGTTTTCGCGATTCCAACCAGGACCTGCTCGGCTTCGTGCACCAGATTCCCGCCCGCGCCCGCGGGCGCATCCTCGATATCGCCAGCACGCAGTTCGAAGACGGCGGCAACTGGCACCAGTACCAGCCGCTCACCCGCCGTGGCAACGCGCTGATGGGCAGCGGCTTCAACGACGATCCGCTGTGGCTCATCGTCGGCGTCGCCGCCTACCTCAAGGAGACGGGCGACTGGAGCATCCTCGACGAGATGGTGCCCTTCGATTCGTCGGACAAAGCCGCCAGCCTGTTTGCGCACTGCAAGGCGTCGTTCTACCACGTGGTGAACAATCTCGGCCCCCACGGGCTGCCGCTCATCGGCCGCGCCGACTGGAACGACTGCCTGAACCTGAACTGTTTTTCCGATCAGCCGGGCGAGTCGTTCCAGTGCTGCGCCAACCGCGAGGGGCGCACCGCCGAGTCCGTCTTCATCGCCGGCCTCTTCGTCGCCTGCGGGCCGGATTTCGCCGCCCTCTGCCGCCACCTGGGGCTGGAAGAGGAGGCGACAGCCGCGGAAGCCCACGTGGCGCGGATGACCGCGGCGGTGCTGGAGCACGGCTGGGACGGCCAGTGGTTCCGCCGCGCCTACGACTTCTTCGGCAACCCGGTGGGCAGCGACCGCTGCGCGGAAGGGAAGATCTTCATCGAACCGCAGGGCTACTGCGTGATGGCCGGCATCGGCGCGGAGACCGGGCAGGCGCACTTGGCGCTGGACAGCGTGCGCGAACGGCTGAACACCAAATACGGCATCGTGCTGCAGAACCCCGCCTACTCGGCATATCACCTGGAGCTGGGGGAGATTTCCTCCTATCCGCCGGGGTACAAGGAGAACGCGGGCATCTTCTGCCACAACAACCCCTGGATCATCATCGCGGAGACGGTGCTCGGCCGCGGCGCATACGCCTGGGAATATTACCGGCAGATCTGCCCCGCCTACCTGGAAGAGATCAGCGAGATCCACCGGCTGGAGCCTTACGTCTACGCGCAGATGGTGGCCGGCAAGGACGCCGTGCGCTTCGGCGAGGCGAAGAACTCCTGGCTCACCGGCACCGCGTCGTGGAACTTCGTCGCCGTCACCCAGCACCTGCTCGGCGTGAAGCCGGAGTGGACCGGCCTCCGCGTCCGCCCCTGCCTCCCCGCCGACCTGCCGGCGCTCACCATCACCCGCGTCTGCCGCGGCGCCACCTACCGCATCCGCGTGACGCAGGACTCGGCGGTATCATCACAAGCGATCACCGTGAACGGAACAGCGATTGCCGGCGACACCATCCCCTTCGCGCCGGACGGCGCGGTGGTGGAGGTGGCGTGTACGGTACCAGCGGTGACGGCGTAAAGCCCCGAAGGAAGCGGACAAATGTGAGTTACCTGCTCTTTCTTGACGAAAGTGGGCATGACCATAAAGCTTTGCCGTATGAAGTGCACGGAGGCATTGCCTTGCATGCCCGCTTTCTGTGGGCATTTGTGCGCGAAGTCGGAGCGTTGGAGCAGGATTGCTTCGGGACACAGCTCTCCCGATACAAAACAGAGATCAAAGGTAGCAAGCTGCTTGATAAAGACCGTGTTAAATGGGCGAAGCAGATGCCAGACATTGATCCGCTGACGCGTCGCCAGAGCGCAACCGCATACTTCCAAAAGAACCAGGCGAAGGTCACGCCATCCCGGTTGGAGTTTACTGCTTACGGCCAAGCATGTCTGGCGATGGCGCGCGGCATCTTTGTGCTGCTGGAGAAATACGAAGCGCGTATCTTCGCCTGCGCGATTCCACGCGGAGCGGCCAAGAAGCCCGAGTCCACCGGTGAAGAAGAGTTCTTGCGGAAGGATTACGTGTTCCTCTTGGAACGCTACTACTACTTTCTCGAGCAGCAGCAGGAGAATGGGTTGCTCGTCATGGATGAGACCGAAAAAGAGAATGACCGGCGTTTTGTCAAACGTCTTGAGCGTTACTTTACCACCACGTACCGTGGCCAGCAGCGAGCACACCGGATTGTGCCGACACCATTCTTTGTCGCGTCAGACATGGCATATCCCGTCCAGGTCGCTGATGTCTGTATTTACTGCATCAACCTCGGTTTCCGTGGCGATAAGGCGATGACCGGAGAAGTTCGGGATGAGATTCAGGGAATGTTCGGCCCATTTCTGCACGATCTGCAGTGGTGCGGGCATGTGGAAAAGGATGGCGGGGTATTCCGGAACTACGGCATTGTCTATGTGCCGGATCCCTACGAGGGCAGGCGCAAAAAAAGGAGGTAAAGCCCGCAGGGAGATAATCCCTTTGGCCGAACCTCCACGAATATCATACCATTTTTTCTATTTTGTGTAAACGCGTGGGTCCGACCAATCTCCTCGACAGGTGCCGAACCGGCCATTTGAGGCCCGTCACCCTCGACCGGCCGCGGCCGGACGGGCCATGCACTGGTGACTCATGTGCGGCTCGACGGCGTTCCGTCCGCCACAAGTTACCCCACGCATGCCGGGAAGGCCGCCCGCACGCGCGCCAGCTCTTCCTCCGCGTCCTCCACCAGCTCGCGGAGAATCGCGGCCATCGGCAGGATGTCGTGCACGAGGCCGACGCTCTGGCCGGCCATCAGCGAGCCGGACTCCACGTCGCCGTCCACCACCGCGCGGCGGAGGGCGCCCACCCAGAAACTCTCCACCTCGAATTGCGCCTGCTCGCGGGTGAGCTCGCCGGCTTCCAGACGTTTGATGAGCTCAAGCTGCAGCGTGCCAAAATCGTCGGTGCCCCGGTTCTTGATGGCGCGCACGGCCACCACCGGCAGGCGGCTGTCATACTGCGGGGTGGCGATGGCCTGGCGGGCGCGTGCCTTGCGGAAGGCGGCTTTGAAGGCGGGGTGCGCGGTGCATTCCTCGCTCATCACGAAGCGCGTGCCGAGCTGCACGCCGGACGCGCCCATCAGCAGCAGGTGGGCGACCATTTTCCCCGAGGCGATGCCGCCGGCGACGAAGATCGGCACCTGCTGATACTGGAAGAGCACCTGCTGGAGGAGGACCATCAGCGAGACGTGCCCGATATGCCCGCCCGCCTCGCTGCCCTCCAGAATGAGCGCGTCAATGCCGAAGCCGATCTGCTGCTCGGCGATGGAGCCTTCAGAGGCGAAGGACAGGGTGCGCTTGCCCGCCGCCTTCATCTGCTGGATGTCGCGCTTGCGCGGAAACCCGCCGGCGAAGACGACGAAGGGCACCGGTTTCGCGAGCAGCATCTCGAACTGCGCGCGAAAATGCGGGGCGATGGTGATGAGATTCACCGCGAACGGTTTCTCCAGCTCGGCGAGGCAGCGGTCCACCTCCCGCGCCAAGGTCTCCGCGGGCATGTTGCCGCCCGCCAGCACGGGAAACGCGCCGTGCGCGCTCACCGCCTTGCACAGCGCGACATCGCTGATCCACGTCATGCCGCCGGCGATGATCGGGTACTCCACCCCGAGGAATTCGCGCCCGCGCCGGGCGAAATGCGCAAAGACCGTCCCCATCCGCCATACCTCCAATGCTGTTCCATTGTACCGGAGAACCGCGCGGACTGCCAGCGCAAGCGGTCGCCGGGCCTTATGGCCGCAAACGTCGCGCGACCATGACACCAAATCCCGCCGGGGGTGTCAATAATAGTGAGAGGGGGTATATTCCTCCTGACAATCAGGCGCCGAATCTCACGACGTGAGAGCGGGGGACCCAGTTTTTGGGGTGAAGTCCCGAGTATTCGGGGCGAGGTGACCTTTTCCACCTTAATCCGTCAGCTAACCTCGCAGGCGCGGCGAAAGGGTCACGCGCGCGCGTGTCCAGCATCGGCTTGGCACGCGTTGTCGCGTTCGGCCCACGCCAGAAAGGAGCCTCCACATGCTGAATGTGGGCATTATCGGCCTCGGGCTGACGGGATCAGCCATCGCGAAGTACCTGATTGAGCACCGTCCGGACATGCGCATCGTGCTGGCCGGCGCCGGACCCTCCTCGTCCAAAGCGGGCGCCGACCTGGGCGCGCTGCTCGGCATGAGCCGCTACGGCGTCGCCGTCATGCCCGCCGAAGCGCTCCCCGCCGCGCTGCAAGCCATCCGCCCGGAGGCGGTCATTGACTTCAGCAAGCCGGAGAGCACCATCGGGCTGCTGCGCCACTACGCGCGCGCCGGCTGCGGGGTGGTGGTGGGCACCACCGGCTTCACGCCCAGCCAGCAGCAGCAGTTGCAGCACGCCGCCGGCACGCGAAAATTCGGGCTGATGTACGCGCCGAATATCACCCGCGGGGTGAACGTGCTGATGATGATCGCGCGGCTGGCGGCGGCCTACCTGCCCGGCCACGATATCGAGATCATCGAGCGCCATCATCGCCGCAAGACGGACGCGCCCTCCGGCACGGCGGCGAAGATCGCCGGGCAACTGCACGCGGCGCGCCACACCGGCGTGACGCACCACGGCCGCGAAGGGATGACGCCGCGCCAGGAGGGCGAAATCGGCATGCACGCCGTGCGCGGCGGCGGCATCGTCGGCGTGCACGAGGTGCTCTTCGCCGGCGAATTCGACGAGATCACCATCACCCACCGCTCGGAATCGCGGCTGGCCTTCGCCGCCGGCGCCGCCGACGCCGCCGCCTGGGTCGCGACCCGCCGCGGCTACTACACGGTGGAGGACATGATCGCCAGCGCCGACACGCAGGAGCTGTTCGAGGAGATGCCGGGGGCGGCACTGGATGCGGTCGAGGCGGTGCCTGCCGGCATCCGGCGTTGACCCAACAGCCAACCGGAGGGCGCGGACTCCAGACCAACGCACGGGACAGGGACGCTGTTCCGCTTGACAAAACAAACATTCGCCTGTAAGATGCGGCGTAATGCAGCCGCTCACGCATCCCGAATATCCTGACCTGCAGCTTCGCGGGGAATTGCCGCCCGTGCTGGTGGCCATTGTCGGCACGCGGTCGCCGTCGCCGGCGGCGGCGGAAGCGGCGTTCACCGTGGCCAAGCTGCTGGCGGGGGCGGGCATCGGGGTGGTGAGCGGGCTGGCGCTGGGTATTGACGCCGCCGCGCACCAGGGGTGCCTGGCCGGCGGCGGGCGCACGGCGGCGGTGCTCGGCCACGGGCTGGACGCGCCCCTCTACCCCCCGCGGCACGCCGCGCTGGCGGAGACCATCGCCGACCGCGGCGCGCTGGCCTCCCCCTTCCCCGCCGAGACGCCGCTCTCCCGCCATAGCCTGCTGGCGCGCAACGCCTGGATCGCCCGGCTGGCGCGCGCGGTGTGGGTGGTGCAGACCGCCGTGCCCGGCGGCGCGCTGGCCGCCGCCGCCCATGCCCGCAGGCTGGGCATCCCCGTCCTCGCCACCCCCTGGGACGCCCCGCGCTGGCAGACCGGCTACCGCCGCCTTCTCGACCGCGGCGCGGAAGCAGTGGACGTGCTCACCGCCGCCGTGCGCCTGCGGGCGCTCAGCGCCGGACCAGCGGGTGAGCAGGGACAGTTGTCTTTCGCCACCCCGCGTCTGCAATAACGGCGCCTCGTCTGCGCACAGTCCCATGCGCAGTGGCAGGCGCCCGGTCAGCAAACCGCGGCGCCACGGATGCGCGCGCCGCAGCGGGGGCTCTGCGGAGTGCAACTCCGCGCCCCCGGTTGTGCGGAGTGCATGCTCTTTAACACATGACTCCCGCGTTGCCGATCTCCGGTTGGTCTGCCAACTCCGGCCAGTCCACGGAGGTGGACTTCGTGGCTCCAGCCCCGGATCTATGCTCTTTGACAAATGAATATCGCGATCTCCAGCCTCCGGTTGGTCTGTTCGATCCGCCGCGTCCCTGGAGAGGGACGCCTGGCCGCATGGCCCCGCAGGGGGTACTTCAGTGCCCGTGTCCCCCACCATAACGACAGGCGACGATCAAAGAGCAGCAATCCGGGGGACGGAAGCCCACCGATGAGCAGCCTATCAAAGCGGAAACCATTGGTCAAAGAGCAACAACTCCGCGGCCCCAGTCTCTGCGGAGGGCACTATCATCAAACGAAGTCGCGCGCAGCGCACGAAACTGCCAGCGCGCACGAAAGTGCAAGCCGAGAGTTCGAGATTCCCAGGGAAAGCGCACGAGAGTTCCAGACGCCGGCGCACGGATGGCCTATACTGCAACCGTAGGAGGGGAGAAGGAATGGACCGAGCGTATTATCTGGAACTGGCGCGCAACGGGCTGCGCATGCCCATTGCCGCGGATTTGGTGCTGCACGAAGAGGCGGACCCGGCCGGCGTGCTGGCGGACGGCGCGCGGCTGGGGCGGGTGCTGGCGGAGACGGCGCGGCGCTACCGCCTGCCGATGGCGCTGCCGCACATGGACCTGGAGCTGGAAAAGCTGGCGCTGCTGGGCAAGCTGGGCGTGCCGGAAGCGGACGCCGCGCCGTTCCACTTCACCACGATCCCGGATGACGCCTTCGCCGCGCTGCGCGCGCGCATGGCCGAGCCGTTGCCCATCCGCCTGCGGGCGCACATGGACTCGATCCACTACATCGCGACGCGGACGGCGCTGCTGCCGGTGGGCATGGCCATCGGGCCGTTCTCATTGATGACCAAGCTGGTGGCCGATCCCATCACCCCCATCGCGCTGGCGGGGGCGGGGATGACCGCCGAGGACGACGCGGCGATCGCGCTGGTGGAGCGCGCGCTGGAGCTGTCCATCCGCATCATCCTCCACTCGCTGGCGGCGCAGATGCGCGCCGGCGCGCGGGCCATCTTCATCGCCGAGCCGGCGGCCAACAAGGTCTACCTGTCGCCGAACCAGATGGCCGCGGGGTCCGACATTTTTGACCGCTACGTGATGGCCTACCACCGGCAGATTCGCCACTTCCTCGCCGAGCAGGGGGTGGATCTCTTCTTCCACTGCTGCGGCGAGCTCACCGACGCGATGGTGCGGCAATTCGGCACGCTGGACCCCGCCATCCTCAGCCTGGGCAGCTCGCGCGTGCTCTGGGAAGACGCCCGGCTGCTGCCCAAGGACGTGGTGCTTTTCGGCAACCTACCGTCGAAACAATTCTACGCCGACAGCCTGATCACCGCCGCCGAGGTGGCCCGACAGGGGGAGACGCTGGCGCGCCGCATGCGCGAGGCCGGCCATCCCTTCATCCTGGGAACCGAATGCGATGTGTTGAGCGTGCCCGGATGCGAGGAGACGATCAAGCGAAAAGTCGCCGCCATCCAGGGCTGTTGTGCCGCCCACGCGTCGCCCGCCGTCCCGTAAGCGCGACGACCGGTTCCCCAAACCGCCGCCCCCGCCGCGTCTGGAGACGAACGCGGCGGGGGCGGTGCGGTTGTCACTGATGCGCTCTGTGAGAGGTTCCCCGGATTCATGCTCTTTGCCAACTTGTTTCCGCTTTGGTGGGCTATTCATCGGTGAGCTTCCGTCCCCCGGATTGAAATCCGGGGCTGGAGCCACGAAGTCCGCCCCCGCGGACTGGCCGGATCAGACCGAGCTACTGGATGCCGAGCATTGCGACGCCTGGAAAGTCAAACAACATGAATCCGAGAGGAGATGCACGCGTACCGAGCAGCAGCCCACCAAAACGGTGCGCCTCACGTTACCGCCCTGCGCCGTCAGCCGGCGCTTTCATCAACCCGCCATTCTTCTCCAGCAGCTTCACCACCGCAGACCGGTCCTGTTCCACGGCGAGGGCGAGCGGGGTTTCGCCGGCGGCGTTGGCGGGATTGACGTCGGCCTTCTTCGTCAGCAGCAGCGTCACCACGGGCACGTGGCCTTCGGCGGCGGCGCAGTGCAGCGGGGTGGTGCCGCCGGTGCCGGCGGCGTTGATGTCGGCGCCTTTCTTCAGCAGCAGCTCGGCGGCGGCCTTATGGCCGTGGCGGCAGGCCCAGTGCAGCGCCGTCTGGCCGTGAATATCGCGCGCTTCCAATTCGGCCTTGTTCGCCAGCAGCAGGGTGACGATGGGCGCGAGGCCGGCGCCGGAGGCCAGGTGCAGCGGTGTGCGGCCTTCGTCATCGCGGGCGCTCACCGCCCCGCCGCGCGCCAGTAGCACCTTGACGATGGGCGCCTGGCCGGCGCCGGTGGCGTAATGTAGCGCCGTCTGCCCGGCATGGTCGCGGGCGTGAATATCCGCGCCGTTCGCGACGAGAAAGAGCACGGCCTCCTGTTTGCCGGCTTCCGCCGCCAGGTGCAGCGCGGTGGCGCCCGCCTGATCCTGGAACTGGATGTCGTCGCCCTTGCTCAGCAGGAATTGGAGCATCAGCTTCTGGCCGCTGATGGCCGCCCAGTGGAACGCGGTACGGCCCTGGGCATCCATGGCGGCCAGGTCGGCGCCGGTGGCCAGCAACAGTTCGATGATCTTCGCGCGGCCTTTGCTCACCGCGAGATGCAGCGCCGTCTCGCCCAGATTGCCCATCGCGGCAATGAGCCCGGCGTCCGCTTCCAGCGACTGCTGCACGGCGGCGGCGTTGCCATCGGAGACGCCCTTAAAAAAGGCGGCCACCGGCGCCGGCAGCGCGGGCTCAGCCGCGCCTTTGCCGGCCTTCGCCGGTTTCTCCGCTTTGACTTTGGGGGCTTTCGGCGCTTTGGGGGCGGTGGGGGTTTTGCCCTTCTTGCCGGCCGGGGCCTCGGGCAGCCTGTCGGCGGCCGCGAGCAGCGCGGGCGCGCCCTCTGGCAGGTCGCCGGGCATGTCGGGCGCCAGCGAGCCGATTTCCGGCAGGTCCGTCGCCGGCGCCGCCGGGGCGCCCGTCTTGCCCTTCGGCATCTTCGGCGCCCTGGGCGCTTTCGCCGGCGCGACCGCCACGCCGCCGCCGTCAATCAGGCGCTTTTGCAGCGGCACGGCCTTCCACATATCCGGCTCGCCGCAGTGCGGGCAACTGTGGAGGAACGGATCTACCTTATTCTCACAACGCGGGCAAATCATAGCTCACCTGTGCGCGGACGAAAGTCTCCTGTTACGATCTTCCGCACGGATGGCGAAATCCCTGCCGAAGGAACAGATATGCGATTGTACCCCACCCGGCGCGCACAGGGCAACCTCGAAGTGGGCGGTTGCTCGTTGCTCCCGCGCAAAGGAGGAATGCCCTTTTCGCCGAACAGTATGCCTGAGAAACGGTTTTCAAAGTGCGCGGAAGCGGATCGTGGGCGAGGCCCGTGGGACGACTCCGCTTCATGTCGCGCGAGTTTTTTGCGAGGCTGCGCCATGCACTGGGTCCTGCGCGGAGTACTGGTCTGTATCGCGGTCGCCGCCCTGCCCGCGGCGGCGGCGCCGCTGCTCGTCGCCGACTTTGAGCGCGACCCGGCTGGGGAGGGGTGGATCACGGCCGGCGCGCCAAACGATCCGGGCGCGCCGCGCTGGGTGGAGGCGGCCGACGCCCCGGCGGGGCCGCACGCGCTGGCGGCGCGAACCGGCTACTGGGCCAGCCCCTTGCTGCCGGTGACGCCGGGAGCCTACTATCGGCTAGATGTGAGCGTGAAAGCCGAGGGCAATGGCTACTGGCACGCCTGGTGCTACCGGGTGGACGCGGAGACACCGGAGACCGAGCCGGCCATCATCTCCGGCACCTGCAGCCAACTGGAAGCCGCTGGCGCGTGGACGCCCCGCGTGATGTGGTTCCGCGCCGACCGGGGGGTCACGCACTGTCGCGTGGTGTTCCAGCCCCTCAACGGCAAGCCGATCCTGGTGGACGGCGTGAGCGTGCGCCCGATCGCACGCCATGATGTCGTCGCCTGCCAGGACGCCGTCTACGCGACGATGCCCCCGCTCGGCTATACGCCGCCAAAAGACCGCTGGCAGCGCTTGGCCGCGACGAAACGGGCGCTGCAGCGCGGCCGGTCGCTGCGCGTCGTCATGCTCGGCGACAGTAACGTGAACGACATCGCCAGTTCGGACTGGCATCTGCGTGTCGAGCGCGCCTGCCGCGGCGCCCGGTTGGAGACCATCGTCTCGGTGCTGGGCAGCACCGGCTGCTGGTTCTACAAGGAACCGGAGCAGCTGAAGACATACGTGCTGGACCACCGGCCCGACCTGCTCATCATCGGCGGCATCAGCCATAACAACGATCTCGCGTCTATCCGCGCCGTCATCCGGGGGGTGCGCGCCGCCGGGAAAACGGAGATTGTGCTCATGACCGGCACCGCGCCGCGGCAGGATCCGGCGACCGGCACGGCGTGGACGCTGGCCGTGGATCCCGCGGGGACGGATTATCGCGGCAAGCTTGCCCGGCTGGCGCGGGAGGAACACGTCGCCTACCTCGACCTCTGCGGCCCATTCTTCCAATACCTCGCCGCCGCCGGCCATGGTGAGGAGTGGGTCTACCGCGATACCTATCATTTCAATGATCGCGGCAAGCACGCGCTGGCGCGCATCCTCGCCGCCTATTTCACGCCATAATCACGGGAGGGAGACATGCCCAATCCGCGCATCCTGGTCATCGGCTCCACCAACACCGACATGGTGGTGCGGGCGCCCGCGCTGCCCGCGCCCGGGCAGACGGTGCTGGGGGGCGCCTTCCGCATGACGCCCGGCGGCAAGGGCGCGAATCAGGCGGTGGCGGCGGCGCGCGCCGGGGGCGCGGTGACCTTCCTCACCGCCGTCGGCGATGACGCCTTCGGCCGCGAGCGGGTGGCCGAGTTCCGCCGCGAAGGCATTGAGACGCGCTACATCGCGGTGAAGGCCGAGGCCCCGTCCGGCGTGGCGCTGATTATGGTGGACGCGAAGGGCGAAAACCTCATCGCCGTCGCGCCGGGCGCGAACGGGCGGCTGTCTCCCGCCGACCTGGAAGCCGCCGAAGACGTTTTTCGCGCGGCGGAGATGGTGATCCTGCAACTGGAAATCCCCATGGAAACCGCGTTATGGGCGGCCAATCGCGCCTGGGGGCACGGCAAACCCGTGCTGCTGAACCCCGCCCCCATGCCGCCGGACGGCCTGCCGCGCGACCTGCTGACCGCGGTGGATATCCTCACCCCGAACGAGGGGGAGGCGCGCGCGCTGGCCCCGGACGCGGCGACGCTGGAAGATGCCGCCGCCGACATCCTGGAGCAGGGGCCGAAGGCGCTGGCGGTGACGCAGGGCCAGTGCGGCGTCACGGTGTTCACACAATCGGAGACCTTTACCGTTCCCGCCCTCCCCGTGCGGGCGGTGGATACCGTCGGCGCCGGCGACTGCTTCTCCGCCGCCCTCGGCGTCGCCCTCGCCGAAGGGAACTCCCTCCGCGACGCCGCCCGCTTCGCCGTCGTCGCCGCCGGCTTGAGCACCACCCGCGAAGGCGCGCAGGCGGCGATGCCGGGGCGGGTGGAGATCGAGGAGATGCTTGCACAACACGAATAAGGATGTTCACCCATGCGTGCCTGCCCGAAATGCCATGCCGAATATGACGATGCCGACCTGCGCACGCTCTGCAGTATGTGTATGGTGAGCCTGGTGCGCGTGGGCGACGTGCCGGTGGAAGAGCCGGCTCCACCGGAGGCAGCCGAGCCCGCGCCGCCGCCCGCGCCGATCGCTGAGCCGGACATCATCACCGATGTCCGCGCCGTTGACGCGCCGGGGGCCGCCATGCCGGAGGAGCCGGCGTTTCCCCCGCGGGTGGAGGTAGGAAAACCGAAATATTGGATGCACGGCTGCCTGGCGCTCTTCATGCTGGCAGTCGGGTTGACGACCATCAGCGCCTTCGAAATCATGAATAGCGCCATCGTGCTCATTCCGGTCCTCGTGGCGCTCCTCGCGTTGCTGCTGCGCTTCCTGCATGCCCTGTTCATCACCAAATATCTCCGCGTCACCCCGCTGGCGACGCCCATGCTGGATATGGCGCTGCCAGTGCGGGTGGACTGCGCGTTTCGCCAGACCATCCGCCTGCCCGTCGTCGAGATATCGCTGACGGCCTTCGAGTGCGCGGTTCGGACGAATGAAAATGGCAGCACGCACGTTCAGCGGGCGATGTATCGGCACAACGTGCTGCTGGAAGACGAAAATCCGGCGCGCGCCTTCACCTTCGTCGCCGATCTGCCCATCCCGCGCGGCGCTCCCCCCACCTTCGCGGGGCATCCGAACCGCATCTACTGGGAGATCGCCATCCGCATCGTCATGCCCGGCTGGCTCCCGTCCATTCGGAAAACCGTTGCCGTCAGCGTGTTGCCGCAGCGCGCCAATGACACACCGCTGCCGGCGCAGTCCTGCGCGTGCGCCCTCACGTCGCTCGCCGGCCTGCCGGGCACGGTGACGCTGGAGTGCCCGGTGAGCGAGCAGGGCACGCCGGTCGTGCCCATCGGGCGGCCCATTCCCTTCATGCTGGAGATCACGCCGGACGCCGCCGTCACCAACCAGCGGATTCGCGTCGAGCTGGTTTATCAGGTGACCGGCAAAGGCGACGCCGAATCCGCCGCCCTCGCGTCCGTCATCGTCTTTCCCGAGGGGTGGACGCGCGGCACGCGCGCCGCGACCGGCGCGCTGCTCCTGCCGCCGACGGCGCCCGTCAGCTTCGCCGGTCAGCGGATGCGGATCCACTGGGTGCTGCGCGTGCGCCATCAGGTGCTCTGGCATCGCGATTACTCGCAGGATTTCCCCATCGCCGTCATCCCCGCCGACGGCGGCGTGGAGTTCCCGCCGGAAGCGCCGCCTGACGACGGGCTGGCTATCTTCGCCGAAGCCGCCGCGTTCATCATGGGGCGAAACCCGAAAGCGTGATCGCGCATCCTTGACAGCCCCACTCCTTCCCCGCACAATGGAGCCATGACGACCGCACCACATCGCCGCACCGCCTGGGGGAGCCTGCTGCGTTTCCTGCTTGCCGGCGCACTGCTGGGGATGCTGCTGGGGAATGTCACGGAGCCGTTTGTCGCCGGGGCGCTGAAGGGCGCCTACGCGCGCCTCACCGGCAAGGATTACCTGTCGGCGACGGTGGCGGTGACGCTTGATGCGCGCGGCGTCCCCTACACGGAATATCACGGCGTGAAGCAGCGCAACCCGGTGACGGTGTGCATCAAAGCTGATGAATACTACGCGAAAAATGCTCCGGCGGCGCAGCAGCGTTTCCTGAACTGCGCGGACTGGCTGGTGGACCACGCCGTCGCCCACCAAGGCTTCGCGCTGCTGGAGTATGAGTTTCCTTACCCGCGATACGGCATGACCCCGCCGTGGCGCTCGGCGCTGGCGAACGGGATGGCGCTCACCGTGCTCACCCGCGCCCACGCCCGCACCGGCAGCCTGCGCTACCTCACCACCGCCCGCGCGCTGCTGGCCGCCTTCCACGTGCCGGAGGATGAAGGCGGCTTCGCCGTTGCGTTGCCGCACGGTGTCTGGTATGAGGAATATGCCGACGAGGGCGGCGCGCGGCCGCGCGTGCTCAACGGCATGCTCTACGCCCTCTTCGGCCTGCATGATGTCTACGCCTACCTCGGCGACCGGGACGCGCTGCGCCTCTTCAACGACGGCGTGGCGGCGGTGAAGGCGGAGCTGCCCCGCTACGACAACCGCGGCCACTCCTACTATGACCTGCTCCGCACCGCCCCCGGCCCCTACCACGCCATCCACGTCGAGCAGTTGGATACACTTTACGCCCTCACGGACGAACCCATCTTCACACAATACCGCGACAGGTGGGCCGCCTATCGCGACCCCTCCTTCGTCACCCGGCTCCTCACCCGCCCCACGCCACTGCGCATGGCCGTGGCGTTCGTCAACGCCGCCGTCATCTGGCTGCTGATGCTGGGCGTCTGGGCCGCGCGGCGGCGACGGTAGCAAAATGATAGCATAATGCTTGCGTAATGCTACCGCGGCTGGGTATACTGTAGCGGGAGGGTGAAGACATGCCGCAGAACTTGCATATTCGCAATGTACCGGACGACGTGATGGCGCGGGTGCGAGAGTCGGCGGCGCACCACCGCCGCAGCGTCAACGCGGAAGTCATCTCCATCTTGGACACGCAATTGCTCGGTTACGATTCACGAAGCCAACTGGCCTTGCTCGATCGCATCAATGCGTTGCGCGAGGGTAACCCGCCATCTGATCCGGACGAGACTCAACGCATGATCCGCGAGGATCGTGAACGATGAAGGAGTGCGTGCTGGATTGCTGTGTGGCGGTGAAACTCTGGTTGAAAGAGCCGGAGTCACATGCGATACGTGATTGGGTGGCTCGCGAGCTGGAAAAACCGCCGTCCGAACGCATATACTGCCAGGTACCGGAGTTCTTTTACGCGGAAGCGGCCAACGTGTTCTGGAAGAAAGCCACGCGTACAAAAGACCTGCCGTGCGAGAAGGTTGTTCCCGCCATTCGGCAGCTTAACCAGCTCAGTCTCATCTGCGCCAATCCCGTGCGCCCATTCATCGTCCGCAGCGCGGAGCTCGCGCTGCAATACGGCGACCTGGCCGTGTATGACGCCTGCTACCTGGCGCTCGCGGAGTTCTACGACTGCCCGCTGGTGACCGATGACGCGCGGCTGCTGAACCTGCTTGCCGGGGCGGCGCACGCGCGGTATCTGCTGCCGCTGGGCGAGTTCCTGCGCACGGCGTAATCCATTATGCCGGCAGCGCCAGCGCCCGCAGCCGGTGGCAGCTCGGGAAATACCACGTGTCGCCGATCACCGCGCCGCCGCCGCAGGGCGCATCTTCCGCGTCGGCGACCCACACCGGCTCGACATCCACCCCACCGATGCGCGCCCGGTATACCCCGCGCCAGGTGGCGCCGTAGACGTGGTCGCGATGACGGAAGAGCGTGCGGCAGCCCCAAAAAAGCGTGCCGAAGTCAGCGCCCTCCAGGCGGCGCAGGCCGAGCGTGACGCGCTGTCGCAGGTCGAGGAAGGCGACGGTGGGTTTCGGCTCCGCTTCCGCGAGCAGCAGCACCGCGTAGGCCAGCCCGTCACCCACCGCGCACAGGTCCTCCACGCTGGTGATGGGCAGCCCCAGGTCGCCCGTCCAGGCCGCCGCGTCGCGGTGCGGGTCCCAGAGCGCCAGCCCGGCGTGCGCGGCGCGCGGCTGGGCGCCGGTGCCCGCGTCAATCGAAAAACCGGCGAGCAGCAGGTCGTCCTCCGCCAGATACGCGAGCGCATAGCCGCTGCAATCGGGGAAGATGTGCCGGTGGCTGCCGAAGGTGCCCGTCGCCGGGTCGTACCAGGCCAGCGTGCCGCCCCACATGCCGTAATCGGGAATGGACGCGACCCACACCTTGCCCGCCGGGCCGCAGACCATCGCCCGCGGGCGGTACGCCACCTCGTCCATGCGCCCCAGGTCGCGCGGGTTGGCCTCTGGGTCGGTGCCGAAGCGATACGGCCGCGCCGGGTCGTAGACGGACAGCCGCGCCGCCGGATAGCTGGCGATATACAACTTGCCGTCGAGGTTGCCCATGGAGTAGGCTTCGCCGCCGGAGATGCTGCAGGCGCCCAGGTCCTCCAGCCGGCCCGTCGCCGGATCGTGCACGAAAAGGTGCTCGGGGAGGATGCTGGAGCCGTAGACCAGGCCATCCGGCCCGGTGTGGCAGAGGAAAATCGCCGTGCCCTCGCCTTCCCAGTTCACCGGCACCGTGCGCGCCGCGCCGTCCGGCTCGGTGATCTCCAGCGTGTGATAGGCGAACCGCGCGGCGTCGCGGAAGCGGAAGGTCGCGCCGCCGGGCAGCGTCCGCGCCGGCAGCGGCGGGGGCGCTGTCTCCACCGGAATCGCCTCCAGCCCCTGCACGCGAAAATTCCCGGCGTGGCTGCGGAGATAGAGGAGGCCGTCCGCGCCGGTGAACAGCTCCACGTGGCCCTCGCCGCGCTGCACGTCCGCCACGGGGCCTACCGTCCGGTGTTCGCCCGTCGCCGGGTCCAGCGCCACCACGTGCGGCCGCGTCATGCGCACCAGGCCCGCCACCGTGCCGTCCGCGCCGCAGCGGGGATAAAAATACATGTCCGTCTCGTCCATACGGCCGTAGTTGGTGAAGACGCCGGTGGCCGGGTCGTAACTCGTCAGGTCGCACTTGCCGTAGCTGCCGATGAAGAGACGGCCGTCCGGGTGCTCGGCGATGCCGCACGGAAAGCAGGCGGCCTCGGGGTCGCTCGCGTTGAGGCGTCCCAGGCACTCCAGCACGTCCGCGCGCGGGTCGAAGCGATACAGGTGCCCATGTTTCCACACGCCGGCGAAGAGGCAGCGCCAGCGCGGGCTCCAGTGCGCGCACACCGCTTCGTCGTCGCCCGCGTGCTGGCCGAGGAATTTTTCGCACGCGCCGGTGGCCGGGTCAATGCGCAGCACGAAAAAGGGCGCCGCCATCTGCCCCATCGTCGCATACAGGCACGCCGTGCCCTTGCGGTCTTCCCCCGCGAAGAGCTGCACGTTCGTCGCCGACCGCACGGGAATCCCGATCTCGCGTATGGCCACGGATGGCATCGCCGACACCTCCTCAGCGCACAATACACTACTATACCACACTATACCACGGCCGTCTCAACGGGGCGAGGCCGCCGCCTGGACGCGCGTCAAGACTTGTCCGCAGTGGAAGAGTTACGGTATACTGCGTCTTCACTTAGCAACTGTTTTTACCGCGCAGGGCGATGGAGAAGGAGCCGGGCATGACAACAGACACTGCACAGACGACGGCGCGCACCGCGACGCTGCGGTTGCCCGACGCGCCGGAATATACGCTGCCGGTGGTGGTGGGATCCGAAGGCGAGCGCGCGGTGGAGATCGCGAAACTGCGCGACGCCACCGGCTACATCACGTTGGACAGCGGCTACGCCAGCACCGGCTCCTGCGCCAGCGACATCACCTTCATTGACGGCGATCACGGCGTGCTGCGGTATCGCGGCTATCCCATCGAGCAACTGGCGGCGCGCAGCAGCTTCGTGGAGGTGGCGTGGCTGCTCATCTTCGGCGAGCTCCCCACGGCGGAGCAGATGGCGTCCTTCAGCCGGCTGCTCACCGACAACGAGCTCTTGCACGAGAGTCTGCGCCACCATTTTGAGGGATTTCCGCCCAGCGCCCACCCGATGGCGATGCTCTCGGCGATGATCAACGCCTCGAGCTGTTATCATCCCGACCTGCTCGTGGAGGACGGCGAGGAGCATTTCATCACCTCCACCGCGAAACTCATCAGCAAGGTGCGCACCATCGCCGCCTTCAGCTATAAGAAATCCATCGGGCAGCCGCTGATCTACCCGCACCCGGAGCGGAGCTACTGCCGCAATTTCCTGCACATGATGTTCTCGATTCCCTATGCGGAGTATCATTGCCGGCCGGCGGTGCTGGAGGCGTTCGTCAAGTTCCTCATCCTGCACGCCGACCACGAGCAAAACTGCTCCACCTCCACCGTGCGCATGGTCGCGTCGTCGGGGGCGAATCTCTTCGCGTCCATTGCCGCCGGCGTGTGCGCGCTGTGGGGGCCGCTGCACGGCGGCGCCAACCAGGCGGCCATCGAGATGCTGCTGCAGATCCGCGACTCCGGCGCCCGGGTGAAGGACGTGGTGGAGGCGGTGAAGGCGAAGCAGTTCCGCTTGATGGGGTTCGGTCATCGCGTCTACAAGAGCTATGACCCGCGCGCCGGCATCCTCAAGGACGCGCTGCGCGCGATGATGAAGGTCTCCGAGGCGTCGGACAACCTGATGGAGATCGCCATGGAGCTGGAAGAGGCGGCGCTGACCGACGACTACTTCATCAGCCGCAACCTGTATCCGAACGTGGATTTCTACTCCGGGCTCATCCTGCGGCAGATCGGCATTCCCATCCCGATGTTCACGGTGATGTTCGCCATCGGCCGCGTGCCCGGCTGGATCGCGCACTGGTACGAGCAGCGCCGGCACGGCGGCCGCATTTTCCGGCCCCGGCAAATCTACACCGGCCATACTCAGCGGGATTACGTCTCGCTGCGTGAGCGCGGGTGCGCCGTTGACCAGGACTGCTCGCATAGCTTCTGATTACGCCGCGCGGCGCGAGACCCGCCGCAGGTGATGCCGCAGGTGGACCGGCAGGCGGGCAAGGATATGCAACCCCTCCCCCAGCGGCGGCAGCAGCGCGCCGGCCAGCGGGGAGCGCGCGAGCACCGGCTGCCAGAGGGGGCGCCCGTCCGCGCCGAGCTGGCGTTTGTAGTCCGCCGCGCCGCGCCCCATGCACAGCGCGCGTGCGCCGCGGGCGATCGCCCACTGGATCACGTGGCCGGTGAGCACCAGCCCGGGGCTGCTCAGCGCGTCCGGCAGGCGTTCAGCGGTGTCGTCGCGCACGGTGAAGTGATAGTAGGCTACCGGCTGTTCGGGGATGTGCAGCATACTGCCCACCGCGAGGGTGCGCCCGTCGAGCGACAGCGCGAGCAGCGCGCCATAATCGTGCGCCACCGCCCACGGCAGCACCGTCCGGTAAAACGCGGCGTTACGTGGCGGGCACAGCGGGCTGCCGCCGACCTGGCCGCCCCAGCGCTGGCGATACAGGCAAAAAAGCGCCTCCAGCGTGACAGCGATCTCGCGCGGCGTCATCGCCGCCGTGACGCGCGCGTGGTCCGGATGGCGCGCGAGGTACTGGTCCCCCCGCCGCAGCTTTTCGCGCATGGACGGCCGCAAGCCCGCCAGAAACAGGGGCCATTCTCCCGCCAGCGGCACGAGATAGCTGGGGTCGAGCGCGTGGTCGCACAGCGGCAGTGCGCCGGCATCCGCCATCGCGTGCAGCTCAGCCAGCGTCTCCGCGCGGTTGATCATCCCCGGCGACAGCAGCCCCAGCGACGGCCAGCGGCGCATGGCCGTCCCGATGCCCTGCCAGGCCTGCGGCGCCGTCACCGGGTCAACCAGCCGCACCGCGGTATCCATGCAAAAGGGGGTGGCCGCCATCCAGGCGCCGGGGCCACGGGGGACCAGCGGCAGTAGCGCCAGCGCGCGGCCGCGCAGGGAAATCCGCAGCAGGCGAGTGGGACGCTCCAGGCCCGCCGCGGCCGCGTACCCCAGCCATTCCGGGTGCAGGAAGACGGGGGCGTCGGGGATGCGTCTCAGCAGATCGCGCCAGTCCTCCAGTATTGCCGGCGTGAACACGCCGTCCCAGCGCAGCAGCTCAACCATCGTGGCCTTCTCCGTCGCAACATGCTGTGTCATGGTTCCTCCGACATGCACGCCGTGGTCAATCGCCCTATTCTACCGTGATCCAGACGGAAGAGGTGCTTCGCTTCTCACACCAGTGTGTCGCGCCGGAGGACGGCGATGGGTGACGGTCACCACGGGAAAGCGTTCTCCGGCGTCACCGCCGTTCACGCGCGCTGGCATACCGCCGCAGCCAGGTCTACACGCGCGAGCGCAGTTGCGGCGGCGTGAAAGGCGTGTTCGCTATGCCGGCCACACCCGCTTCACCCGCCCCACCTGCCCATCCGCCAGTCGCACTTTGATGCCGCGCGGGTGGAATTTCGCGGGGGTGAGGATGTCCTGGACCACGCCGCGGGTGAGGGCGCCGGTGGATTGGTCGGCTTTCAGCACGATATCCACGGTCATGCCGGGTTTGATCTCGTCGCGATGACGGCCATCCATCGTGTATACTGTTCGCGCATGCCCGGCATTCTCCTGCCGTGTCGCCCTTTCCGACCCCGTGATGCGCGCGCGACGCCTACAATATGCGCAACAGGAGGCGTCTATGCGCTGGGTATTGCTGGTGCTCTGCGGCGGTGTCGTGCCGTGGCTGGTCGGCTGCGCGGGGGTGGCGAGCAGCTACGCGGAGCGGGAAATTGAGCGGCGGGCGGCGGAATACCTCGGCCCGGCGGATCGGTACGACGCGGATGTGCGCGGGCTCACCGCTTCGTCGGCGCGGCAGGTAGTGCTGGTGGGCACGCGCGTCCGCCCGCGGCCGCAGCTGGTGCTTGACACCCTGACCCTCGACTTACGGGGGGTGGCATACCGGCGAGATCCCTTCGCGGTCACGCGCGTGGAGGACGCCGCCTTTACCGCGCGGGTGACCGACGAGGCGGTGAACGCGTTCCTGCAGGCGCAGGGACGCACCGCGAACGCGCTGCTCAGCGACGCCCGCGTGACGTTCCTGCCGAACGAGGTGCGGGTGGCGGCGGATATGCGCGTGGCGGGCGAAACGATCCGCGTCACCACCGCCGGTATTTTTCAGGCGCAGGGCGCGACGGTGCAGTATCTCCCACAGCGGTTGGCGGTCGCCGGTCTGCCGGTGCCCGTCACCATCCTCCCGCAGTTTGCCGCGCTCATCAATCCCGCCGCCGACCTTGCCGGCCTTGGCTTCACCCCGCGCATCCAGACGATCACCATCGTGAGCGGCGCCGTCACCCTGGCCGGACAGGCGGATACGCGCGGCCTGTTCACGGCGACGCCATGATCCCTACCTGTAGGGGTTAGGGGTAGTGGGCCGGCACGGTATAGCGACGACCCGCTACAGATAGGAGATAGGAGTACGAGGTAGAGGAGATGATGTCATCCTGAAGGGATCAACCCCGCCGGCCACGGGCGGCGCATCAGCGGACCCCGCGCGCAGCACCGGTCGCACCCTACCCCCGTGTCCCGAAGGGACCGAAGCCGTTCGCCACGGGTGGAGCGCCAGCGGAACCCGTGGACCCCGGCCCGCAAAACATCCACAGCCCCGCAGGGGCGACAGCGTCCCGTCCCATCGCTACCGCGGAGCATCCGGAATCCTCCTCCTGCAACGTCACCGTCCGCTGCTGCTCCGCCTGCGGCTCGCGCTACCGCTTCATCGCGTCCCATCCGCTCACGCTGATCGAGGATGCGGGGCCATCTCCGGTCGGGGCGGCGAATGAATCGGCCATGCTATCCTCCTGCTGTCGCCCCTGCGGGGCTGTGATGTTTTGCGGGCCGGGGTCCACGGGTTCCGCTGGCGCTCCACCCGTGGCGAACGGCTTCGGTCCCTTCGGGACATAGGGGTGGGATGCGACCGGCAGCGTGACGGCCCGCTACAATTAGGGATTGGGGGTTAGGGGTTGGGCGCGCGCTACAGGCAGTTGTCCTGATACGCAAACGATAACGTGACGACCCCCTAACCCCTACCAGCGGTCGGTTCGCAGAGCACGAGACAGCGTGACGACCCGCTACACCGACCCATGCCGAGACTGCTCGTACAGCTTCTCACGCGAACGCCTCCGCCTCTTCGCGCACGATCTGTACGAAGCGCGTCAGGCGGGTGATGTCCCCTTCCACCGTCTCGATGTCTTTGAGGTGGACGTGGACGTGGCAGCCGCGGGTGGCTTCCAGGCCCTCGCGGATGATGCGGCGGACCTTCGCCTCGTCAAAACCGCAGCAGATGACGTCGGCGGGATTGGGGCGCCAGGAGATGACGTAATCCGTGCCGATCTGCGCGGCGCACGCCGTGACGTCCGCGGTGGGGGTGACGGCGATGATGCGCAGGTTGGGGATCTGCCGCAGCATGTCAATTTTCCGCGTCAGGTTCTCGCAGCAGCCGTAGTGCGACAGGCCGAACTGGCTGACGATCGGCAGTTGGTACCGGAGCAGAAATTCGTCATGCATCTCCGGCGAGATGAGGGTGAACTCCTGCGCGGCCATGAAGCCCCAGAGATCTTTCCGCTTCCGCGGGCCGCTGTTCGCCCGCGGCCACTCCAGCTCGTCGCAGTAGCACAGGCACTGGTTGCCGCCGGAGGTGAGGCTGTAATGGCCCATCGCCTCCGCGCGCGCCTGCTCGGCGAGGATGCCGTCGCGCATGAAGGCGAGCAACTGGTGCAGGTGGTCGGGGTCGTCGTACATGTCCACCATGATCTGCTCCAGCCCGCGCAGCTTGCAGATATCGGTGGAGATATCGGCCGTGAAGCCGTTGAACGCCGGGGTGCGGCTCACGTCAATGGGCAGCAGGTCGCCGACGGCGTCATGCAGGCGTTCCACGCTGATGCGGGTGGCCGCTTCGTCTACCGCGTGGCGCACCGGGCGCATCGTCGCCATGTCGCTCCACGCGACGATGGGCGGATCATACTTCACCGCGCCGCCTTCCATGCCCGAGCTATGGGAGGCTTCGTCCACTCCCCACATCCGCCCCCAGGCGCCGCTCACCGCCGCGCCCTGGGTGATCCACGGCTCCAGGATGAAGTCGTCCCCCACCACCCGGTGGTTGAAGATCATCATGCGCAGCGCGCGCTCGTGCCCCCGGTAGAAGGGGTCTGCGCAGTGCAGCGTGTCCTCGCCGAAGACCTCGCGGCACCAGACGTTCCACATGCCGTACGTCGCCAGCACGGGGATGCGCGTCTTCTTCAGGCTGTTGTGCGCGCTCCACAGCCGCCGCTTCTCCTCCTGAATCGGGTCGGCGGCGATCTCCGCGTATTCGCGCGCCAGCTCGCGCAGCACGGCATGGTCAGTGGTCACGGTCATCGGGTGATCTCCTTGGCAGTGGTTGCGCGTATTGTAACATAGAAACATCCGGCGCGGCAGCGGTGCCCCGGTGACGACCAAGCCGTCGCGGAGCTCGCGAAGGCTGTGGGCTTGGGCCAGTTGGCAACAGCGCATGGCGATACACTGGTCCCAACTGCTGAAGCCTTGGCTGTGGCGCTCGGCGTTGGTCTCCTGAACGAGGCGGGCGAACTCGGTGCGCGGCAGTTCCTCTAGGAGTTGGGCGAACACGCTGGTACTCTACTTCATGACAGCGTCTCCTGTGGTTAGGTGTAGCGGGTCGTCACGCTGTACCGTGTCCCGTAAACACGCGACCGGTAGTCCGCGCCCTCCGCGGCGCGTGTGACCAAAATGCGCCACCGTGTCCGACAACACCAGCGTCGGGCACGGTGTAGCAATGCGCCAACACGCGCCGCGGAGGGCGCGGACGACAGAGCACGGGACAAGGCGACGACCCGCGACAGTTAGGGGTTGGGGGTACTTATCCGTTATACGCGAACGAGGCGCTGTCCTACTTGGTCAGCGCAAACGTATTTCGGACAAGTATGGCTATTATCCCAAACAAAAATTTCAACCAACCCCTTGACAGTACAAACAAATGTAAGTATACTCCTGTAAACAAACGCATGTTCCAGCGGGAGGGGTGCAGCGCCGTGCGGACGGAATGGCCAATGCAAAATGGTCAATGCGCAAATCACCATTCCGCCCACAAAGACGTATCACCCCGCATTGTGCAAATTAGCATAGCGTGCGGGGTGATACGCGGTGAACCGGCGCGGGGGTAATAGCGCCGCGCATGACGCATCGTCCAGTCGCGAAGAGACGACGGGCGATACGCCCCTTCACGCGGTGGCGCCACGGCTATCGCGAAAAGGATAGGTGCCTCCCGAAATGGAAATAACGGCGTATGCCGACTTTCATTGACGCGCTCACCGCCGCGCTGCCCGCGGGGCGGGTGTTGACGGACGCCGAATCCCTTGTCGCCTATGGCTATGACGGCGGCACGCTGCTGGACGGCGCGCCGGCGGCGGTGGTGCAGGTGCGGGAGGAGGCGGAGGTCATCGCGGCGCTGCGCATCGCGCAGGAGACGCGGACCCCGGTGTTCCCGCGCGGCGCGGCGAGCGGGCTGGCGGGCGGCAGCGTGCCACGCGGCGGCATCGCGCTCAACTTCGCCCCCATGCGCACGATCCTCGAGCTGGACGAAGACAGCCTGATGGTCACCGTCGAGCCCGGCGTGGTGACGGCCGACCTGCAGGCGGCGGTCGAGGCGCGCGGCCTCTGCTATCCGCCCGACCCCGCCAGCCTGAAGCAGAGCACCATCGGCGGCAACGTCGCCACCGGCGCCGGCGGCCCGCGCTGCCTGAAATACGGCACCACGCGGGAGTACGTGCGCGGCATCCGCGCCGTGCTGCCCGGCGGCGCGGTCATCCGCGACGGCGGCGCGTACCTGAAAAGCGCGGTGGGGTATAACCTGTCCCAGCTCTTCGTCGGCTCGGAGGGCACGCTGGGCGCGCTCACCCAGGTGACGCTGCGCCTCATCCCCAAGCCGCCGGCGGTGGGCACGGTGATGGCGCTCTTCCCGCAACTGGAGGACGCCGCCGCCATCGTCACCCGCATCCTGCGCGCGGGCATCCTCCCCTCGGTGCTGGAGTTCATGGACAAAGCCTGTCTGCACTGCATCGAGCACGCGGCAAAACTCGGCCTGCCCGCCGGCGTGGAGGCCTTCATCCTCATCGAATGCGACGGCCAGCCGGCGGCGGTGGAGGCGGAGCTGGCGCGCGTGGTGGCGCTGTGCGCGGCGGGCGGCGCGTCCGTCGTCGAACGCGCCACCGATGACGAGACGCGCGAGAAACTGTGGACGGCACGGCGCTCGGTCTCACCCTCGCTCGGCCGCCTGAAGCCGAGCAAGCTGGGCGAGGACATCAGCCTGCCGCGCAGGGCCATTGTGCCCATGGTGCGCCGCATCCAGCAGATCGCCGAGGCGTACGACGTGCTGCTGCCCACTTTCGGCCACATCGGCGACGGCAACCTGCACCCGAACCTGGTCTTCGACCCCCGCGACGCCGCCGAGATGGCCCGCGTGAGCCAGGCCGCCGAAGCGCTCATCCGCGCCGCCGTCGAACACGGCGGCACCCTCTCCGGCGAACACGGCATCGGCCTGCTGAAAAAAGACCTCCTCCCCCTCGCCGTCCCCGCCGAGAACCTCGACCTCTACCGCCGGCTCAAAGCCGTCTTCGACCCCGCCGGCATCATGAATCCGGGCAAAGTCTTCTCCCTTGCTGTGACGCGAGATTGAAGGCCAGCGCGGCTAGTGGTAGACTATAAACAGCAAGGCAATATATTGCCTTGCTGTCACGGCGAACAGGTGAGGGATACCATGAGTATCTTATGCTCCCAGATGCGGAGGCAATTTCTCATATCAAGCGTGTTCTGCATACTACTGCTCCTGCTGGGAGGAGGAGTACCTGTCTTCTCTGCGGATGACCTACCAGAACCGCAAGCCGTCCTTCCCAAAAATTATACCCACTCCTTTCGCTGCCCCTCTCTTGTCGTCATAAACGATGAATTGGTGTTAGCTTGGCTGCGTCCGAGTGCCGGAGCAAAGGATGAGGTGAGCGTGGCGGCTGAAATCAAGGGGGAGAAACGTACCATAACCTTTAGACCGCTCGGAGCGACACCTGCTACGCTGGAATACGCGGTAATTGCCACCACAGAGCTCAATCGGAAACTTCCCCTGAAATCATTGGGGACCATCGAGCTGCCTGATCCAGCTGGGCTTTTTCCCGCATATGCCCTTATACCGCTTGACAATGCAACATATTTACTTGGACATGCGAGTGGGCTTTCCCACACCAACCTCAACTCGTTTCACTCCATGACGTTTCAGGCGTTGGCCCCCAAAGATCGCGTGCTGACCGCAGCAGAGCAACGGTGGACCTTGCCCAGACGCGTGCGCTTCCTCTGGACACGTGAAGGCGTCGAGCGCTACCTGAAATCCCACGGCCTCACCGAAGAGCAAGCGCTCGCGCTGCGCGGCGCCGCGGCCGAAGAGGAATTTTTCAAGGATTACGCCAATCCGGTTCTCGCGTTGCATGAAAAGGCGAACGTCGTACTCTGCGTTGGTACCATTGATCAGGGGATTCACCCTGACGCGGGCAATATCTGGATCACCAGCAGCGCCGATGCGGGCAAAACGTGGGCGCCGCAGACCCCATTCGGCTGGGGATTTTTGCCGACGCTGGCCGTCCGTGATGGCGAGGTCTTTGTCGTGGCTACCGACCGGGTGCGCCAGATACTGATCCCGGACTACATGTGGGGCTACTGGCCGGATGACTGGCCGAAGGGGGCGGCGTGGCCGGTATTGGGAAAACTCATGCTCTGGCGGTGGCAGTGGGGACAGGCACTGCCGCAAGAGCCCGTGGTGGTGGTACATGAGCCCAAGGCGGTCCAAAGCACGCTGGCGGTGCGTGATGACGGCCTGCTGGTCCTGATTTACGCCAAAACAGAATACGTGGGGAGCACCACCTCGCTCTGGATCACGACCTCACGGGATGGCGCGCACTGGGAGACCCCACGCCAACTCACCGATGGCAAGTTCCTGGATCGGGATGCGTCGGCGGTCTTTTACCGCGATGCACTCTGGATCGCCTTCGCGCGCGCCGAAGGGCGAATGCCGTCGAGCATCTACCTCATGACGTACGATCACTTACCCCCGGTGGCTGCGACGGCGCGCCGGGAGGCTGACGCGCCGTGACGGTTCAATACGCGCCGTAGGCCCACGCCGCCTCGAACATCGCCACCGCGTTCGCCGTGGGTGTATTGTCCTGCAGGCTGTGGGTGGGGGCCAGCACGTAGCCGCCGCCGGGCTTCATGATCTCCAGGGTTTTCCGCACGTCGGCCACCACATCATCCACCGTGCCGTATGCCAGCGGGCCGGCAGTGGAGATGCAGCCGTGGCAGGCCAGCCGCCCACCAAAATGCGCCTTCAGATACGCGGGGTCCATGTTCGCCGCTTCCGGCTGCAGCGTATCCACCACCCCGATGCCCATCTCAATGAAATCTTCATACGCCCAACTGCTGGAGCCGCAGGTGTGGATCATCACCGGGATGCCGTAGGCTCTGCCCAGGTCCACCACCTGCTGGTGGCGCGGGCGGATGTGTTGGCGAAAGAGCTCCAGGCTGATGAGCGGCGCATGCTGCGTGCCCAGGTCCTCGCCCATCCACAGCACGTCAATGCCGCCCTTCGCCGCGTCCAGCGTGCGCGCGGTCATCTCAATGAGCACATCCAGCTTGCGGTCAATGATGCGCAGGCCGGCCTCGTCATCCGTCATCAGGTCCACCAGCACCTGTTCCATGGTGCGCAGCATCCCCGTGCTGTTGATGATGTCGCCCAGCCCCGGCCCGCCCACGGTGATGCAGTAGTCGTTGTGCTGTTCGCAATACGCCGCCACGCCGGAGTAGTCGAAATCATCCGGACTGGGCATCGGCCAGGCTTCCGCTTCCTCCAGCGTGGCGTCGCGCAGGGGGAAATCGCAGAAATCCCAGTAGCCGCCGCTCTCGTGCTCGATCCAGCGCGTATGCACCCCGAACATGGCATCCACATTGCGCCCCGGCACCTCGGCGTGCAGCCGCGGCCCCACGTAGGGCGCCCCCACCCCGCGCATATCCACCCGCAGCGCCTGATAGAGTCCTTCTGTATCCGCTACCCCGAAATGCGCCTTCAGCCGGGCGTCAATACTCCTGTTGCCGTGCACCATGCCGATGGGCACCCGATCCGGCTCCTGGTGGGCAAAGGCGGTGAGCACGCGCGCCTTGGAAGTCATGGTTTTCGGCATGGGGTGGTCCTTTCGTGTGAGCTACCGCGATGATACCGCACTCTGCCTCCCCGTGCAACAGATGCTCGCCGCGCGGCCATTCCGTGATATGGCCCACCGATTTGCCCCCTCCGCCGCAAGACTGTCCGGCCGCCAGCCGGAACCGCCCACGGAGATCCCCAGCAACGACCAGGGCCCCGTCGTCAGCTCGCCGCCATCAATTCCGCCGGCATGCGGGAAGCGGATTCCGCGCATGCCGTAATAGCCGCGCGTGTCCTGGCGACAGCGGGGCGCCATGTCATGGAGCAGGTGCACAAACGGCTCCAGAAAATCCACCCGGTTGGCGGCATACAGACCCCAGTAGACGGATTGCAGGTTTACGTTGGTATGATAGTCGCCGCACCAGGCCGGCACATTCTCTTTGATCCACACCCCCTGCAAGCCGGGGGATTGGTAGTCCGGCTCAATGGTAGACGCGCAGAGGTAGAGTGACGTATACCACCATTTTTCCAGCGCCGCGTCGTCCACGCAGACGTATGCCCGCTGCCAGTACGCCGCCCACCAGGCGCGGTGCGCCTTCGCAATCACCGCATATTCCGCCTCGCGCGCCCAGGGACGCGCCGCGTGCCGCGATGGCGACGACCACCGCGTCGCCCGGCGTGAAGGTTTGTCGCAGCCAGGCAATGTCGCCGTCGGAGCGAGATGCGGCGGGTGCGGCTCGCGCGAGAGTTCCCAGCCGACCATCCCCAACGGGGCATCCGCCAGCGCGACGCGCAGGGCCAACACCCGGGATGCAGAAAAAGGTCGTGGTCATGACGTCACATCCTTCAACGGTCGGCGGCGCCACACGGCGGCCACTGCCTGTGCTGCGGCTTTGGAATTGCCGTCGAAATCGATGAGCGACGAGTTGATGGTGAGCGGAAAGGTGTCGTGCCCGCTCCACATCAAGATGCCGCCGCAGCGCGGGAAGCGCGCCTTGCACGCCTGCATCTCTCCGGCTATCATGCGTGCCTGGTTTTCCTGGCTCCAGGCGACGTATTCCGCCAGATCGCGCGGCTCGCGCCCATGCATCGCTGCCAATCGCGCCCCGTCGAGCCACCAGGTGGTGATGCGCGTCCAGTAGGGATTGTCGGCAGTCGCTGGGAAGGCGGCGAATTCGCCGGCGTATCTCTCGATCACTTCGACGGAGCCGGCGCCCGGGCAATAGACTTCCGCGCGGAAGAGCGCGTCATCATGCGCCCAGTATGCCATGGCTTCCGTCAGGGTGTCGAGCGAGGCGCCGCCGTGCACGTCCCAGTGCATACCCTTGCCGAACTCCGCGGGATTCGCCCAGGCACGCGGGCCGCACGGGGAGGTGGGGAGGTAGCGGCGTTGCGGGTCCAGCTCCCGCACCACCTCTCCCAACCGCTTGAGCAGTGGATGGCTGAGGTCGCAGGGCTTGCCGGTGCCGGTTTTCGCGCCGTCCAGGGCGCCCATCTGCTCGTTGCTGCCGCACCACATCAGCAGTGACACGTGATGCCGGCGGCGCTCGATATATGACGCGGCGATTTCCGCGACGGCGGCGATACTCTCCTCGTCCGCAGGTGGCCAATTCTCCAAGCCGGAAGAGGTGACGGGGAACTCCTGCCACACCAGCAGACCCAACTCGTCGCACAGCTCGTAGAACCACGCGCGCTCCAGGAACTGGCAGGCATTGACGCGGAACAGGTTCAAACCCATCTCCCGGTACTGATACAACCGCCTGACATAATCGTCGCGCGTCAGGTCGGCATAGAAGGCACTGAGCGGCGCGAAGTTCACGCCCTGCAGGAAGATCGGTCTGCCATTGATGACGCAGAGCCAGGGGTCGGCCTCCGGCGGCGCGCCCTCGCACGGCTGCCATTCCACGCGCTTGAATCCCACGCGGCGGGTAACTTGATCGTGCACCTGCTCGGACGTATTTTCCAGCGTGCAGGTGACGGTGTAGAGCGGCTGCGCACCTTCCAGATTCGGCCACCAGAGATCGATCGGCAGCCCGCGCCAGGTGATCCCCTGCCGAAATGCGTCAGGCGAATACGCGGCTTCGCGGATCACTGTGCCGTCTTTCGCTAACCGGATCTGCAGGCGAACGCTCTCATCCACCGTGACATCGCCGGAGATCTCCAGTATGCCGGTGGTGTCCCGCAGGTCGGCGTCCGTCGTGCACCGGAAAGAACGTATCTCGCTCTCCTGCACCGCGACCAGCGTGATGGTGTCCCAGATGCCGGTCTGCACCAGCCGCGGGCACCAGTCCCAGGTGTAGTTGAAGCGCGTCTTCCACTCTGTCATGCGGGAGGTATAGCCGACATGCCCCAACCAGCGCGGCGGCAGATCAAAAATAATCTCCAGCGCATTATCCGCCTCGTTGAGGAACGGCGTCAGGTCAAAGACGTGGGGTTTGTGCGTGCCGGTGAAGCTGCCGGCTTCGCGACCGTTGAGATACACCCACCCCGCGTAATCGAGCCCCTGGCATTCCAGCCGGAATTGCGCCGCGGTGTTCAACCACTCGTCGGGAATGTGTGTCCGGTATACCCAGTGGCGATGCTCTACCCATTCGCATGCGCGGGAGTTCGTGCCGATGTTCCAGTCGGGCAGGATGCCGGCCGCGCGCAATGCCCCCTGCACCGAGCCGGGCACCGGCGCCGGCACCGGCGGCACGTCGAGGCTGCGAGCGTTGGAGCCAAAAATGAGGCCGACTCGCTGCTCGAAGAGCCACATATTGGGGGTGGTGCCCTCAACGGTCCACGGCAATGTTGATAAGTCGTAGCGCTGTTTCATCATCGCTCCAATCGCGTGATCGCACGATCGATGCGCGCCATATCCAGCGGATAGACGCCGAACTCCTTCACGATCTCCACCATGGCGAAGATGTTGGCGTCAGGGGTGTCGCGGCCGCACTGGTCGCCGGTAGAGAGGATGTAACCGCCGCCTTCGCCCGCCGCGCGGATGGCCTTCAGGCTCTCGCGGCGCACGTCATCCACGCTGCCGCGCAGCATGACGTCGGTGGTGTGCAGGTTGCCCATTAGGCTTAGCCGGTTCCCGAAGCTGCGCTTGATCTCCGCCAGATCGCAGTTGCCCATTGGGGGGATTTCCAGCGGGTTGATCGAGGACAGTTCCGTCTCCAGTGCGCTCATCTCCACCAGTTCACGCTCCGGACCACAGCAGTGAATCTGCGAGGGGATGCCCGCGTCCCGGCAGATGCGGGTGATCTCCTGCAGCGCTGGCAGCGCGATGTCGCGGATGATCGCCGGGGTGTTGAAGACCAGCATGCCGGAGCCACCGGTGAGGATGAAGTCGGGACGCACCGGACCGGCCAGCACGCGGCGGAGATAGGCGACGGCGTCCGCGCGCCATTGCTCGCTCCACGCCTTCACTTCGTCATACCGGTCGTAATAATCGTAGACGGAATAGCCGTATCCCGACTCGGGATTGCCGAGTTGGGGTGGGCCGACATAGACGCCGATGACTCCGCGCTCCGCGAAAGAGTCCAATCCTTCCCGCAGCAGATCAACGCCCTCCGCCTGCGGCTTCACGCCCTCAATGGGCTCCCAGCGCGTGGGCAGTGCCGCCATGCCGATCTTGTCAGCCAGCAAGAAGGTGGGCGGATCGCAGCGGGGATACACGGTCACGTGCGCCGACCACTCCCGCTCCTGTCCCTTTCGCCGGGTATAGCCGCGCGTGACGATGCGCTCTGCGGAACGCTCGATGATGACCGTTTCGCTCTCCACCTCGGGGTCGGGGGCTGGCGTCTCCGGGTCCGGCAGGGAGAAGCCGTCCAGGTTGTACATCCAGCCGTCGGTGCCGAAATAGTTTACCGCGTCGATGTAGGCCCGCCAGAGCGGAGGATTCTGGTACAGGTAGATGTCCCAGAACGGCTGGCCGGTCAAGCGGCAGGGGATCATATTCGACATGTCCGGCGCCACTGGCACGCGGTCCGGCATGTCGTTCCGCATCGCGGTGAGCATGCGCTGTCGTGAAGTCATCGTCATGTGTTATGCTCCGTGTCCATATTCTTCCGCCGCTTCGGTGAGTGCCGACAGGTTGTCCAGCGGGGTACCGGGGCAGACGTTGGCACCGTCGCCGAGCAGCAGGCCGCCGCAGGGCGCCAGCGCCCGCAGGCACGCGTGCGCCGCAGCTTTCACCTCCGCCGTCGTGCCGTCGCGCATCAGCATGGGGTTGATATTGCCCCACAGCCGCATCTTGCCGCCCAGGTTGCGCGCCGCCACCTGCGGGGGCACCAGGTAGCCGAATATATTGAAGTCGGTGATGCGCAAGTCCTCCACCAGCGCGGGGTGCAGGTGGGCGCTGTCGCCGCACATGTGCATGCCGCGATCGCCGTTCGGCGCGCCGAGCGTTTCGAAGAGCCGCAGATCGTACGGCACGCAGAACTCGCGGAAACTCGCCAGCGACATGATCTGCGCGGAATCCTCCGCCAGTCCCACGCCCCCGCGTGGTCGCGGCCAGACCTGCTCGAAATACTGCTGGGTTTGCATCAGGGCATCGGTGAGCTTGCCGAGGAAGCGGTGGCAGGCCTCGGGATATTCCACCAGCCACCAGTAGAAGTCGGTGCCGACCAGGTCCACCGCCAGCATGTGCGGCGACACCCCGCCTATGCTGGGTGCGCCGATGGCGACATGTGCCTCGATCCCGCCGATGGTCACGCGCGTCTCCGCGGCGAACCCCCGCATCTGCCGGCACCAGTCGAGCAACCGTCCCCACAATCCGGCGGTGGGCGGCGGGATGACGAACGCTTCCATCGCGTCCACGGTGTGAATCGTCGGGCAAGCCTGCAGGGTCTCGTTTTCTGGCCAGACCACGTCCGCCCCCAGGGCGTCCGCGTCCAGCACGTTGTCGAAAAACGGGTAGACCCAGAGGGTCGGTCCGGTGCAGAACATATCCTCGGCGATGTATTCGATGCGAAATTTGGCGAACTGCAGTTGCCAGTAATAGTGCGTTTCCGCGTCGGTGAAGAAGTCTCGGTACCTGAGGCCGAAATGCGGTGCGAAGAAGCGCGGCACGACGCAAAAGCCCACCGGCACGCGGTCGGCGATCTCATAGCGCCCGCGTGCTTCCATGCGCCGGCGACTGGCCTCCATACGTTCCAGCGAGTAGGCGATATCAAGGGAAAAGCGCATGGTTTACTCCTTTAATGAGTACAATAGAGTCATTATAATTATCTATTATTCAACCTGTCACTACACGAACGGGCCATCTTCTTGTACAATCAGGCCATGACACAAACGACAACACGTGTGGTGAAGCTGCCGATATGGTGTCTCGCATCCGAGCCGGTCGAATCGTGGCTGGTCACGGCAGTCGCCGCGCTGCCGGTGGGGGGCATACGCCTGCACCTGCGTGATTTCAAACATATCACGCTGGATGCCGGCTGGTCCAGCGGCATTCACCGGCATCAGTACCATGAGATTGATATCCTATTGACGGGGCATGGGGAGACGGCGACGGTGCCCGTTCAGCGTTTGGGACCGGGGAATTACCTGCTGCACGGCACCGGCGTGCCGCATGCCTGGCGGGCACTGCCGGGCTTTTCCTGCGATGTGCTTTCCATCGGTTTCACAGCCGATCCAGCGATTCATCTGACATTGCCCGCCCGCTGGCCGCTGTCATCGGAGTTGGTAGCCGAAGCGCGTCTGTTGTTGAACGACATGCAGCAGCAGCTTCCCGGCTGGTGCGACCGGCTGCCATTGCGTATCGGCGCCATCCTCTCGACAGGTATCGGGTTGCTTACCGATGCATCCCGCACTGGGCACGCGCATGGCAGTGATCGCCTGGAAGCGTTGGATCGCTACTTGCACGATCACCTGCACGAGCTGCTCACGCTTGATCAGCTTGCCGAGCACCTGTGCATCAGCCGCCGCACGCTGACGCGCCTGTTGCGCGAGCAAACCGGCAGCACAGTGATGGACCGCCTGCGCACGTTCCGCCTGGTGCATGCCGCCGAGTTGCTCCGACAGACCAACCTGTCGCTCGCTGAAATCGCCGAGCGCACCGGGTTCGCGCAGTCGGCGTATTTCACCCGCTGCTTCTGCCGTCACTTCAATTGCCCGCCCGCCCGATATCGACGCCAATTGCGTATCAATGCCGTCCTATAGCCTCAGAAACTGTTTGATGACATCGCCGACTCATGAACGGGCCTAGTTTTCGGGGCGTTGCGTGTGACAGACCTCGATGCTCCGGCTTCATGAATGCGCTGCACAGGTCCTGTGCAGCGATGTTGAGACATGACCTGTCCTGTTGGTCGACAAGTGCGGTGGCCGCCAAAAGTGGTGGTAGCCTGGCTGTCTGATACGTCTACGCTATCCGAGTGACTGAACGGATGCCCCATGGGCTTTGGTCGCGCCCCATTTCCCGCCTCCGTGCGAGATTGGCGGCCCGCGCACCTGGTCGGTCAGCAAGCCGTACTGCGCGGCGATCTGCTGCTGATCGTTCACCCCGTGACAGATCGCTGTCAGCAGCCCGTTGCGAAATCGTCCCGTATCCTGCAATCCCGCCAGCCCCACGAACGCCTCGAGAAAGGCTTGCTGCGCGACATCCTCCGCGCGGTCCCAATCATGCAGCACCATGAAATGCCTGCCGGAAGACGATCTGCCGATACCGGAGCACCAGCGCGTCAAATGCCTGCAGTTCTCCGGTCAGCGCACGCTGAACGAGACTGGCATCTCCATTCGTCGGGTTGTCGGTGGTCTCGTGCTTCATCCTCATAATACAGTGGCGAAAACCTAGTCAAAGGTTCGCATGGGCAGGTGATAGGTGTCACATGATGCATCGCCAAGTATAAGTATTCCTTTGGCCTCCGGAAATAAGGGACGAAATAGGGGACAGCCTCCGGTGTCCCCGTTTTTTCGTTTTTTATGCCGACAGCTAGCGCAGGTACTGCTGGTAATACGATGTGCGCGTCACTCCCGTTGTGCTCGTGGCAATCGTTTGTTACAATGCCGAAAGTAGACAGTTACTGAATCCCGCAGCTCACTTCTGGGGGGAAAGGGGTCAACATGAACATGCTTCGCACGTGTTCAGTCTTTCTCACCACCTTGCTGTTGCTCATCGGCACGGGGGGATGTGCTTCAGCGAAAGAGCCTGGTGGCGCAACGCCTGCCGAGGTACTGACACGATCTACCGATGCGATACGCGCGGTGGACCTGGATGAAATTGCCGCATGCCAGTCTGCCTATGTGCGCGATAACCCCGACGCAGCTAAAACGCTGGCCAAGATGCACCGACTGAACCCCGTTTCCAGGCAATTGGTGATCGATGGAGTCAAAAAATATGGTGCAACGAATTTTGTCGGTGCACTCGGCTCATACGGGGTGATGTTTATTGGCCAAGGTGCCGACAATCCCGAGATTGTTAGCAATCTGTTCCTCACGAAAGGCAAACTCGATATCACCGGTGACAAGGCGGTGTATACGTACAATGTGAGTGAGAAAGGGGATGAGATCCTTGCAAAACAGCCAGAAATCGCACAGTTTCAGCAAGCGATGTGGGGGGCAGCGACGACTACAGAGATCACCGCGAAATTCGTCAAGCTCAACGGGCGCTGGTTTATTGACTCTCCCGACAGCAAGATGATCGCCATCTACGGCAAGATTTATCAGCCGTTTTCTGCGTATCAACAACAGGTTCGCCAATGCCTCGATGCGAGCAAAGATATCACCGCATTCAAAACAGCCCTTGCAAAACCAGCAGAGACATTCAAACAAGCCGTTACCGATGCGATGAAGGCCAATCAAGAGTGAGCCCCTGCTTGAGAGGACAGCAGCTAAGCGCTTTCTTCACCACGGTGGCGAGATATTTCACTTCGGCGTCGGGCAGTCCGGTGCCGAAGCTGTAGAGGTCGCTCTTAGCTTTCACGCTGACTCCTTTGGAATCGAGCAGCATCCCGGCAATCCCGTAATCGATATCACAGTATTATACCATTTAGCGAGCTCTCGCACGTTATACAGAGGTCAATCCAGCCGTCCCCTCCGCACAGGCTTCGCACCGAGACGACCACGGGCCGTGGTCGTCGAGCGTCAAAAGAGAAGAATATTGTCAAAAGCCGTGGCCCCGATAGATCGAGGCCACGGCTTTCAGAGAGCACGGGGGCAAAGCGAAAGTTTTTCCATGCCGGCCCGGGGTGACAAAACCACGGCTTTGCCGGTTTGAGCGTGCGTGACAGGCGGATTTTCGGCAAGAGAGAGGCATTGACGAAAGAGAATTGGTGGGGCACGATGAGTTATCTACAACCGATCTCTCTATAGTTCGAAGCCGCTTTGAGCACATCAGAAATTGAAATCGAGACTACATATCGTAGAAACTTTGCCGTGTAATAGTCCATCAATGGCCATGCGGGCAGGATGAAGGGCGGTACCGTAACGCGAATGACCTCGTGCGCGTTAAATCTCGATTGGTCGTATATGCACACGTACTGTCTGCTGCTCCTCCCGCCGGATAAGGATTATCCTTCTAACGCTGATAGGATTGGCTTCTCACCATTGATATGAACTTCCATATCATCAGCGACAAAGACTCGGCAACTGAAGCCGGCAAAGAGAAATCCCGCCTTCTCCGCTGAGTGTGTTGAGGCAATATTGTTGGCAAAACATCCGTAAACGGGAAGCCGTCCTCTTGCGAGCAATGCATCGGCGACTGCAGCTACTAAGGCAGTGCCAGCGCCACGCCGGCGATAAGCTTCCTTCACGAACACCATACCAACGTTTCCGACACTGTCACGCATGAAGGACGCATGAGTTCCGGCAAACCCGACCGGTTGCCTGTCCTGATACCAGGCAAATGCCGGACCGTAACCGAGGATATCCTTTCCACTCAGATATTCTGGTTTGTCCGCAATGCCGGGAATTAACGCGGCCCGAATCTCCTCCACATTGTCCGGGGTGGCACGTTGCATGCCTTCCAGGTTCATCAGGCGAAGGCTGGTAGGCGTACAATAATAATTCCGCTCCGTCACGATGTAGATGACGGCATCAGGTGGATACACGTGCCGACACATCTCGCCGAGTAGTCCTTCAACATCCTCGGCAAGACAGTTCTCTGCCGTCGTCGGGAGACACTTCAGCTGCGTGGCGTGCGGTTGGAGCGCTGCACTCATCGCCACCAGGCATCGCTGCTGTGCGGCCTTCATCCGCAGCACGAGTCGTGGATGCCCGGCCAACCAGTCAACCGGAGATTGCTCCCCGAGCGCATCAAGCGTCACGAGATCGGCAGCTAGTTCACTTCCACCGAAAAAATACTGGGTAAAGATGCGCTCGTACTCGCATGTATCCATAAGCATATCCTTGCGTGATTGCGCTGTATACGAACGATTATACCGGGTATTTCGACCTTTGTCATATGCAGATCGGGTGTGCATCGATGCCTCATTTCACCCCTTCCACATGGCTTCGGACTGCAACGACCATGGACTGTAGTCGCTGAGCACGAAGAGAAGGGAAGTCTTTGATTGTCAAAGGCAATCCCTTCTGCTATACTAGCAATGAACCTATTCTCAGGGCGGGGTGAAAGTCCCCACCGGCGGTATCCCGATCCAATCGGGGAGCCCGCGAGCGCTCCGTAATCGACACGGAGGACAGCAGATCTGGTGCGATGCCAGAGCCGACGGTCACAGTCCGGATGAAAGAGGATACGGTCATGCGTCAGTACATAGGCAATCTTGTCTGTGCTGGCGTATCTCCGTGTATACCTGCCCTGATTCTGGTCGCCTATTCTACAGGAGGACACCATGAATCAGTCGCTACTCACCGTATTCGGCACCTCCGAACAGCGCATCATCAACGCGCTCACATCGCTACGTCACGGACAAGGCGTGCTGGTAACCGATGATGAAACTCGCGAGAATGAAGGGGATCTCATCTTTACCGCTGAGTCACTCACCGTGGCGCAAATGACCTTGCTCATCCGTGAGTGCAGCGGCATAGTATGCCTTTGCCTACCTGAAGAGAAGATCCGTATACTCGATCTACCGATGATGGTTACATATAATACCAGCCGGTATGGCACAGCTTTTACCGTCTCAATCGAAGCGGCGCACGGAGTTACAACCGGGGTATCGGCTGCTGATCGCGTCACGACCATCCGCGCGGCGATTGCCGACGCCGCCGAATCAGCTGATCTCTGTCGACCCGGCCACGTATTCCCCCTATGTGCGCGGTCAGGTGGGGTATTGGAACGCCCCGGCCATACGGAAGCCACCGTCGACCTGATACGCCTGGCCGGACTGCGACCTTATGGCGTGCTCTGCGAACTCATGAATACTGATGGCACCATGGCCCGCCTGCCGGAGATCATCGCCTTCGCCACCCGGCATGGTTTCCCTGTGGTCACCGTCGCGGACATTATCGCCTGTAGGTCCACAAGGGAGGAAACAATGCCTGTGTCAATGTGGCCATAACTGGTATTACACATGAGTGTTACTTTTCGTTTCTCAGATTATGGCTGTTGCGCAAAGGCAACTTCCGTGACCCCTCCAAGTCGATTTCGAACTGAGACGACCACGGGCCGTGGTCGTCGAGCGTAACAAGAGAGGAAAATTGTCAAAAGCCGTGGTCTTCTCACTCTGCGACCACGGCTTTCAGAGAGAACGGGGGCGAAGCGAGAGTTTTTCCATGCCGGCGCAGGGTGGCAAGACCACGGCTTTGCCGCTGTGAGCGTGCGTGACAGGCGGATTTTCGGCAAGAGAGAGGCGTTTACGAGAGAACGATGGTGGATCGTGCAGGATTCGAACCTGCGACCTTGGGATTAAGAGTCCCCTGCTCTACCAGCTGAGCTAACGATCCACGCGGGGAGTAGTATATAAAAACGCGCGCGCGCTGTCAAGTCAATGGTCCATGGGGTGCTACGGAATGCGGCGCGGGATGCGGCGCGGGGCGGCGGCGGAGGAGGAGAGCGGGGAGGAGGGCGAGGGCGGCGATGCCCATGGCGAGGAGGAACGCGGGCTGGTAGCCGGCGAGGTTGATGATGGCCCCCATCAGCAGCGGGCCGAAGGCGTTGGCGGGGAAGGCGGCGACGTTGACGATGGCGACATAGCCGCTTTTGTCGCCGTCGGGCGAGAGTTCCAGCACGGCCGGGCCGGTGATCGCCCACAGCGTGATGAAGGTGCCAAGCAGCAACGCGCAGAGGGTGAGCACCGGCAGGCTGGCGCCGTGCGGCAGCAGCAACAGCGCCGCGGGCAGCAGCAGGATCACGACAGCCCAGGGCCGGCGCGGACCGTAGCGGTCCACCGCCCAGCCGAGGAGGAGCGCCGCGGCGGCGCCGCCCAGCGCCTGCATCTGCGTGAGGTAGCTGAAGACCGTCGCCGGCAGCCCCAACCCTTTCGGATCACCCGCGAAGACGGTCACGAAGGCCGTGATGCCCAGCGCCAGGGTGAGCAACACGTTGCTGAGGAGAAAACGCCCCAGATTCCCGCACGGATGGCACGCGGCCAGCGCTATGCGCAGCCGCGCGACGATGGAGGGTTCCGGCGCATGCTGGAAGGCGGTTTCCGGCACCGGCGCGCCGGCGAAAGCGACCATGGAGAACGCGAAGCAGATGCCGGAGGTGAGGAAGGCGGCGGGGAAGACGGCCTCGCCCAATCCGCGGGCCATCCAGATGAGCGCCTGCCCGGCGAGGATGCCGCCCAGCGAGAAGGCGCTGCTGGCGACGCCAAAATACCGGCCGCGCACCGATACCGGAATGAGGCGCGCCACCATATCCAGCCACGCCGGCACAATGAAGCCGATGAGGAGCTGTGAGAGTCCGAGCAGGAGCAGGATCAGCCCGATGAGCAGGCCGGGGGACGTGTCGCGCAGCAGGCGGTCACAGAGCGGGATCACGAAATACGGGGTGAGCACGCAGAGATGCAGTAGGATGATCCCCCGCTTGCGATGCCGGAAGCGCTCGACGACCGAGCGGCTGAAGAACTGCGGGAGCACCACCAGCGACCCCATCACCGTGACGATGAGGCCGATGATCACCGGCGAGGCGTGCAACGCCTGCAGGTAGGCCGCCATGGTGGTGGCCGGCAGCGTAAAAAACGTCCCCATGCCCCACAACAATTCCGTGAGGAGCAGGGGGATAATCGTCCGCCTGAGTTGTCGGTTCGCGAAGAGCGTGATCATGCCGTGCGCGCATTCTAGCACGGCGGGAAGGCGGCGGGCAATGCGAGCGTCGCGTGGTCCACCCCTCACCCGGCGGACCACGCCGGGGTCTCATTCGCCAGGCGACGGGCGGGCGACCTGCACGCTGGCCAGCGCGTGCGCGATGTCCGGCAGCGCGCCACCGCCGGCCAACGGCACCGCCGCGGTGCGATACACCAGGAAGGCGGCGACATGTGTGGCGGCGGCGTCGCTGCCACCGGTGATGATGTCGCACTGCCAGTGTCCATCTTCCGCGCGCGGGAAGGTCAGCGGGGCGTCGAAATACGGTTTGCTCCACCAGCCGCCGCCGACTTTGATATAGACCGCGACCGCCAGCGTTTCCGGATCCAGCCGGCCGGTCACCGTGCCGCGCGCGGAGCCCCCCGTGCCGACCGGCGGCACCTCGTCAATGGTCAATCCCGGCTCACCGGTATGGAGGGTGGTATCCAACGCCACATCGGCCAGCGTGGGCGACAGCGTCACCGTCACCGGCGTCACCGCGCCCGCCGCGATGTCCACGGTGGTCTGGCCGTGATAATGGATCACCGCGGCGTCATCCAGCGCGGCGACCGCGAGGATCACGTTGTCGCCGGCGCGCACGGTCATCCGCTGGCTCACCGGCGTTGGCGGCGTCCAGGGGATCGTCATCACCTGCGGCGCGCCCGCCCCGCTGACGGTGACGCGGAAGGCGGCAATTTCGCCGATGCTGCGCGTCACCGGCAGCGCATCCGGCGCCGGCAGCGCGATCTGGAGCAGCACCTCGCCGGTCGGCACGGCCGTGGCGGTCGCGCCTCCGCCCCCGCCGCCGCAACCGGACAGCAATCCCGCGAGCAGCAGCCCATACACGATGGGTATCATCAGATATCGTTGCATCGCCAACTCCTTTTCCCTGATCGGACGACCCACACCGCCAGCGCCTCAGAAGAGGATCTTGCGGATCTCCGGCTTGACCGTGCCGTCCGTCGCCAGCAGGCCCCAGTGTGCGCCGACACCGCCGGGCTCGTTTTTCCAGCGCTCGTCGAAGAGCTCAAAGATGAAGAGCTCCACCCCGGCGCCGCGCGCCCACGTCACCACGTCGCGCGTGAAGAGCCGCTGGTTGAGCGGTGTCGGCGCTGCCGCGCCCTTCGCGCTGCCGGCGGACGGCCAGCCGCACTCGCCGATGATGACGGGCCGCGCGCCATACAGCGCTTTCACCGTGCCATAAGCCTCCGCCACGCTGGCAACGGCGCGGTCAATGCGCACACCTTCCCAGTAGGGATGGCAGTGAATCATGATGGTATCAACGGCCGCCGCCAGCGCCGGGCGCCCCTGCCCCTGCTGATGCCAGATATTCCAGGTATCGGCGTAGGCAACCGGGACGTTGGCGGCCTGCTGCACCCGGGTGAGATACGCGATGAGCGCCGCCTCCGTTTGCTCGCCGCGCAGCAGCACTTCACTGCCGACGATCAGGCCGGCGACCGGATACTCCGCGGCAACGGCGAGCGCGGCGGCGATCTCCGCCTCGTTCGCCTGCGCGTCGGCGCTGATCCAGATGCCCACCCAGCAGGGGATGTGCCGCTCAGCGGCCAGCCGCACCGCGTGCGCGACGCCATTGCGCGCGGTGTAGGTGCGAATCGCGCTGCCGTAGCGCGACACGGCGGCGAACTGCTGGGCGATCTCCACCTCGCTCAGCACCGTCGTCGGGGGCTGCGTGGTGAAGGGGCCGTAGCAGACCGGGATTTTCCCCAGGCCCAGATCGGGATGATCGAAGGCCAGCGACAGTGCCAGGCCGCCCACCGTGGCGGGGTCGGCATACAGGTGCAGCGTCACCTGCGTCACCGCCTGCGGGCGGACATCGCTGCGCCCGCTGCCGCGGTAGAGCGCGACGCCGCCGGCGTCAGCGGCGGTGACGGTGAAGACGCGGTCAATGCCGGACGGCACGCTGAACTGGCCATGCCAGTGGGACGATGCCGCATCGTACGTCAGCGCGTGGGTGATCGGCGCGGGGATTTCCGGGCCGGTCACCGTCACGCTGACCGCGGCGATCTCATCGGGAAGCGCGCGCCCGCTGGAGGCCAGCGACAGGCGCATCGTCACCGTGCCGGCGGCGGCGCCCGGCAGGTCCCCCGCGGCCTGCTGGCATCCGGCGCCCAGCAGGATCGCCGACGTCAGCAACAGGATGACAGGCAAGATTCGCATGGCAGACTCCTTTACGCGTACGTGCGCGGCAGTGACGCCGTCTTACCATGCTATACGCGTCGGGGAGCCTTTGCTGCGATGTCGCGCGTCAGAGCTGTGGCATCAATTCCGCCGGCAGCCAGCCGCGGACGGAGTTGATGAGCGCGATCTCCTCCGCCGCCGCCAGCATGGCGCGGGTGATGACCGCTTCCGTGAGGACGCCGCGCCGCAGCAGGTGCGCGCGCATGACGCCGGGGAGGAGGCCGCAGGCGATGGGCGGGGTGAGCCAGCGGCCGTCGAGGCGGACGGCCAGGGTGGCGATGGTGGCTTCGGTGAGCTCGCCGCGCGGATTCCAGAGGAGGACATCATCGGCCTCCGGATGGGCGGCGCGCGCGGCCGCGTAGACCGCCCGGTGGGTGGTCTTGTGGTAGAGGAAAGGGTCGGCGGGATCCACTGGCTCCGGCGCCAGCGCCACCCGCCATACCCGTTTCTCCGTTTCCGGCAGCGGGGTGGCCTGGATTTCGATGGCGCCGTGTTCCGCGACGAGCAGGCGGACGCGGTGCGGCACCGGCTCGACGGGAGCCTCGCCCTCCAGGCGGGCGCGCACGGCGTCCAGATCTACCGTGAAGCCGAAATAGTCGGCGGAGCGGCGCAGGCGGCGCAGGTGGCCATGGCGCAGGTCGTAGCCGCGGCCCGGTCGCCAGCGCAGCGTCTCCAGCAGGCGGAACTCGGGCCGGCGTTGGGTGAGCACCAGCGTTTTGGTGAGCGCCTCGTCGTATTCGCTCTCCGCGGCGGAATCCCACACGATGCCGCCGCCGGTGCCGTATTCCAGCTCGCCGGTGGCGACATCCACCTGCGCGGTGCGGATGGCGATGGTGAACTGGGCTTTCCGGCCCGGAGCCAGCCAGCCGATGGCGCCGGTATAGGCGTCGCGCGGCGACGTTTCCAGCCCGGCGATGAGCGCGGTGGTGTGCACCTTCGGCGCGCCGGTGATGGAGGCGCAGGGGAAAAGCGCCTGGAACAACTCCGGGTAGGCTGCCCGCGTGCGCGCGGTCACCGTGGAGGTCATCTGCCACACCGTCGCGTAGCGCTCGACGTCACACAGGCGCGTCACGCGCACGCTGCCGGTCTTGGCGATGCGCCCCAGGTCATTGCGCACCATATCCACGATCATCACATTCTCCGCGCGATTCTTCGCCGAGTGCGCCAGCTCGCGGGCGCGCGCCCGGTCGTCCTCCCACCAGAGGCCGCGCCGGGCGGTGCCTTTCATCGGCTTGCAGGTGATGACGTCGCCCTCCAGCCGGAAGAACAGCTCCGGCGAGGCGGAGCACAGGATATGCGAGCCGAGATGCACCCAGGCGCCGTAGTGGCCGCGCTGCGCGCGGGTGAGCGCGAGAAAAAACGCCCACGCGCTGCCCGCCAGCCGGGCACGCAGGCGCAGCGTGTAATTCACCTGGTAGGTCTCACCCGCGGCGATGTACGCCTTGATGCGCGCGATGGCGGCATCGTAGTCGTCGCGCGACAGCTCGGGGGTCCACCCGGAGGCGCTGAACGCCCCGCCGTCATCCGGCAGCGCCGCCAGCCGCACCGGCGCCGGATACAGCCCGAACCAGAGCAGCGGCAACGGTCCGGGCGGATGCGCGCGCATGGCGGGATCGAAGGCCGGCGCCGCCTCGTAACTGACGAAGCCCGCAGCATGCCAGCCCGCCTCCGTCGCCGCGCTCACCGCGCGCAGCGCGGGCAGCACCTCGTCCATCGCGCGCGCGCACACCACCGCCCGCGGCGCGTGAAAACGCCACCAGCACCCCTCGGCCTGGAGGATGACGGCCCCCGCTGTATCGGCGAACGATTCCGGCATGGTCCCTGTTGGTTCGGGACAGGTGGGAGGATTCCCTCCCGGCCGCTCCCGTTCCCGTCGCTCCAGCGCAGGCGACGTCTCACGCCAAGGCGCACAGACGCAAAGACGCGAGGAAATACAAGGGTGGTTTCCGGCGGATGGGCGATATGGGGTTGTCAGGGTACGAGCGGGAGGATAGTATAAAAACTTTTGTTTGCCAATAGGTGTTTGGTGGTGCCGTGCCTAATCGTTCGTAGTAGCGCCGCAGCCGCAGCAAGGCGCGTCCGCCTCTGCACCCCGTCCCCACCAAACCCCGTTCGTCGTGCGGCACGCAGCGGGGCGGAGTGCCGTGCGCTGCTGCTCACGGTAACGTATCCTATACTCGGACGGCACTCCGCCCCGCTGCGTGCCGCATGACGAACGGGATGGGTTCATCCGGGTATAATTTACTTCCCCCGGGTGGGCGTATTGGGGACAGTCCCGGTGAGGCCCCTGTGGATCAACGGGTCACGGCGTTCAGGGGGACAGTCCCCATTTCACGACGAACGGGGTTTGGTGGGGCCGGGTGCAAATGCGGACGCGCCCCACCGCGTTACACTTCATCCTCATCGGGCGGCAGCACCGGTTCTTCGTCCAGATGGGCGTTGGGGCCGTCGTCCTGATAGCGCCAGGGTTCTTCGGCGTGGATGATGTCGGCGGCGAGGGGGGCGGTTTCGTCCAGGTCCATCGGGTGGGTGGGCATGCCGCTGTCGCCGCCCACCGGGCCGCCGGCCGGGCCGCCCATGGCATCCGTCTCATCAATTTCCGGTTCGTCATGCTCTTCCCCGAACGGGCCGACGCGCGTGCCGATGCGGTTGTCGGCGGTGGGGTCCGTGGAGACGTCGGCGGCGAGCAGGCGTATATCATCACCGTACCGATCAAAGAGATCATATGGCTGTCCGGCGGTGACCAGGTTATTCGTCACCGTGCCCACCCCGCCGATGGTGTTGGCGATATGGTCGGCGCGTTCATACATCTCCAGCGTGGGCACCTCGCCTTCCAACCAGACTTCGTTCCCCAACACCACCACGCGAATGCCCCGGGCATCCAACCGCTCATCCAGCAGCAGGGCTTCTTCCACACGCGTCTGCAATTCCCGTGCCGTGATCATGATCGCCCCTCCACCATCGGGATACCCGCCCGCACCGCGGCCTGCGCCCGCCCGCGGCGCGGCGTGTCGGAGAAACGCCACATCGTCACGCGGGGAAGGTGAACAGGAAGCACGCGCCGGGCGGCGAAATCAAGGGGAGCGCCCGGCCCGCGCGCGCCGCCCCACGCATAGGTTCGACCGCGCGCGGGGATATTGGGGAGGAGTGAGCACCCCTTGATACGACGCATTGACCGCTACGCCCTGAGAGAAATGCTGATACCCGCGCTCGTCGGCGCGGTGATTCTGCTCGTCCTCCTGCTGGGCAACTGGCTGTATATCCTGCTGAAAATGGCGTACACCGCCGGCACCAACCCGCGCGACATCGTAATGATCCTGCTCTACCGCCTGCCCAGCCTGCTGCTGCAGGCGATCCCCGGCGCGCTGCTGCTGGGCACGGCGCTGGCGGTGAACCGGCTGGAGCGCGACCGCGAGCTGCTCTCGCTGCGGCTGGCGGGGGTGCGGCTCACGCGGCTGATGGCGCCGTATATCGTGCTCGGCATCCTCTGCTCCGGCCTGCTCTTTTTGCTGCAGGAATACGTCATCAACCACACGACGCTGGAGGCGCTGAAGCTGGAGCGGAAAGTCGTGTTCGGCTCGCCCACGGCCGCGGTGCAGTCGGACGTGATGTTCAAGGTGGGCAGCCGGCACTACCTCTACGCCAAGCGCGTGGACCCGGCCACGAAGATGCTGTACGGCATCATCGTGATGCGCATTGACGCGAAGGGCTTCACCTGGATGTCCATCCCGATGGCGGAGAACCAGGACGGCCGCTGGCTCTTCCATCGCGACCCCTTCACCGGACGCCCGCCCACCGTCTACGTCTTCGACGACAACGGCGAGCCGAAGATGACCTACGCCATCGAGGGGGTGGACGCGCCGGAGGAAAGCTGGCTGAACCTGAAGGAGAACCGCGACCTGTGGAGCTACATGGTGAACCAGCCCACCACGCCGGACGCGATGACGCTGCGCGAGCTGATGTCGCTCAAACAGGGCATCCGCGGGCCGCAGCTCGGCGGCGCCTACGGCACCTACATTGATCCGACGAAACTGGATTACTACATCCAGAGCAAGTTCAGCATCCCCATCTCCGCGCTGGTGGCGGTGCTCATCGCCATCCCCTTCGCGGTGCGTTTCGGCCGCTCCGGCGGCTACGTCGGACTGCTGGTGGCGGTGGTGCTCTCCTTCCTCTTCGTCGTCTCGCAACAATGGGCGCGCGTGCTGGTGGAGACGCCCAACGCGCTGACGCTGCACCCCGCCCTCGCCGCCTGGGCGCCGGCCGCATTCGCCTGGGCGCCGGACGCCCTCTTCGGCCTGCTGGCAATCATCGCGCTGCTGCGGGAGGAGTGACCCCGCGCAACCGGATATGTGTCGCGGGTCGTCACGCTGTCTCGTGCTCTGCGAACCGACCGCTGGTCGGGGTTAGGGGTTGGGGATTAGGGGTGAGGGGGGCGTCACGTTGCCGTGTGCGTATCAGGACAACCGCCTGTAGCGCGCGACGGTTTGCCCGGCAAGGTATAGCGTGACGACTCGCTACAGATAGGAGATCGGAGTAAGAGGTAGAGGATATGATGTCATCCCGAAGGGATCCCCCCCGGCCACGGGCGGCACATCAGCGGACCCCCCGGACAGCACCCGGTCGCCCCCCACCCCCATGTCCCGCAGGGACCGAAGCCGTTCGCCACGGGTGGAGCGATAGCGGAACCCGTGGGACCCGGCCCGCAAACATTCGCAGCCCCGCAGGGGCGACAGCAGGAGGAGAGCATGGCCGATTCATTCGCCGCCCCGACCGGAGATGGCCCCGCGCCTCCTCGAGCAGCGTGAGCGGATGGGACGCGGTGAAGCGGTAGCGCGAGCCGCAGGCCGAGCCGCAGCGGACGGTGAGGTTGCAGGAGGAGGATTCCGGATGCTCCGCGGTAGCCGGGTCCCACGGGTTCCGCTGACGCTCCACCCGTGGCTAACGGCTTCGGTCCCTTCGGGACATGGGGCGACCGGGCGCTGTCCATGGGGTCCGCTGGCGCGCCCTCCGCGTCGGCGCCGTCCGATTCCCGTGGGGCGCCCCCGGTCAAGATGGCGAAGCAACGTGACGGCCCACTACACCTCGTTCCTGGTTCGTTGCACCCCGCCCACCGGGGCCGCGGAGTTGTACTCCGCACACACCGGACCTCCCCGCATCACCTCACCTCTTCACCCCTTCATCCGCCCCTTCCCACCGGAAAAAGGTATTCCCCCGCGCGCCGTCCAACTTAACGGTACCCTGTCACAGAGGAGCCGTCATGCCGCACATCGAGGCTGAAATCGTCATTCCGGCGCCGGTGGAGACCGTCTACGCGGTCGCGAAAGATATCGAGCGCTTTCCGGAGTTTTTTCCCGACGTCGAATCCGTAGAGATTGTCGAGCGCACGGAGAAAGGCTTCATCTCCGAGTGGGTGGGCGTCGTGGAGAAATTGAACCGCAAGATCCGGTGGCGCGAGGAAGACGTGTGGGACGACGCCGCGCGCACCTGCACCTTCCGCGCGGTGGGCGGCGACTGGGACAAGTACGACGGGCTGTGGACCTTCGAGGCGGTGGACGGCGGCACCCGCATGTGGATGCGGCTCGAGTGCGACGTGGACGTGCCGCTCATCGGCCCGCTGATCAAGAATCTCATCGCGAAAATGGCGAAGGAGAACGTGGAGCGCATGTTCGAGGGCATCGGGAAGCGGGCGCTGGGCGAGGTCTAACGACAGCGCTCACCCCTTTTCGTACTCGTGCTCGTATTCGTACTCGAAACGGTTGTGCCGCGGCCGAGCGCTTTTGTGACCGCGCGTCGGGCAGTCCGGCGCCTGGCGATCAGACACGGGGTGAAGAAGCGGAGCCCGTATGCGAGTTACGAGTACGAGCACGAGTACGAAGGAGACGCGAACTCTCTCGTGACGCAGATGGGGCCGGGGAGGGGAGCCGAAGTGGCACATCGGCAGATACCTGGCCGATGACAGGTCTACGAATCATGCCATGTTAGCCCGTCGTTTACTACTGCTGCGCATCGTGCTGCTGGTCGCGTTCCTGGCGTTCGCCGGGAAGCTGGCCTACCTGCAACTGCTGCGCGGGGGCGAGCTGCGGCACGCGTCGGTGCGCAATCAGCTCCGCTGGGTGCGCTCGCCGGCGCCGCGCGGGGTCATCCTCGATCGCACCGGCGCGGTGCTGGCCACCAACACCCCGGCGATGGCGGCCTGGCTGGTCTCCGGCGAGGTGGCGCGCGACCGCTGGGACGCGCTGCTGGCGCGGCTGGTGGCCATCGGCATCTTCCCCGACCTGCAAACGGCGGCGGCGGCGCTGGCCGAGCACCGACGGCTGCCCAGCTACCTGCCGCTCCGCCTGGGCAGCAACCTGACGATGGCGCAGGTGACGCGGGTGGAGGAAGAGGGGGCCTTCCTGCCGGGCATTTACCTGCGGGCGGAGCCGGTGCGCGCCTATCCGGGCGGCGCGCTGGCGGTGCACGCGCTGGGCTACGTGCGCGAAATTGACGCCGAAGAGCTGGCGGCGCGGCGCACGGACGGCTACCGGCAGGGCGACCGCATCGGCAAAAGCGGGCTGGAAAAAACCTTCGAAGCGGCGCTGCGCGGGCAGGACGGGCGGGAGGAGGTGGAGGTGGACGCCCGCGGCAGCGTGCTGCGCAGCGTGCGGCAGGTGCCGCCGCGCGAGGGACAGACGGTGGTCCTCACCCTTCACGCCGTCCTGCAGCGCGCGGCGGAGTCGGCGCTGGCCGGGCGGAAGGGCGCGGTGGTGGCGCTGGACCCGCGCACCGGCGATATCCTGGCGCTGGCCAGCGCCCCTTCCTACGATCCCACCAGCATGTCCGGCCGCCTCTCGCCGGAATCGTGGGCCTGGCTGCAGCGCAGCCACGCGCTGGTGAACCGCGGGCTGGAGCGCTATCCGCCGGGGTCGGTCTTCAAGATCGTCACCGCCGCCGCCGCGCTGGAAACGGGGAAAGCCCACGCCGGCAGCTACTTCTACTGCCCCGGCGCCTACCACAACATCCGCTGCTGGAAGCACGCCGGGCACGGCACGCTGGGGATCACCGCGGCCATCGCGCAGTCGTGCAACGTGGCCTTCATGCACATGGCCGAGGACGTGGGCATCGCCAGCCTGGCGAAGATGGCCCGCCGTTTCGGGCTGGGCGAGCGCACCGGGCTGGAGGTACTGCCGGAGCGGCGCGGGCTGGTGCCGGACGCCGGCTGGGCGAAGGAGACGGGCCGGCGCTGGCAGCTCGGCGACACGCTGCAGACGGGCATGGGGCAGTCCTTCCTCACCATTACCCCGCTGCAGGGGGCGCGCCTCATCGCCGCCATCGCCAACGGCGGCAAGCTGGTGACGCCGCGGCTGGTGCAGCAGGTGGGCGATGCGGTCATCCCCACCGCCCCGCCCACGCCCATCGGCCTGCAGCCGGGCACGCTGCGCGGCATCGCCCGCGGCCTGCGCGCCGTCACCCACGGCGAAGGCACCGCCCGCGGCCTGGACCCGGCGCTGCGCATCGCCGGCAAAACCGGCACCGCGCAGAATCCCGGCGCGGACCACGCCTGGTTCATCGGCTACGCCCCCGCCGACGCCCCCACCATCGCCATCGCCGTCCTCGTGGAGCACGGCGGCCACGGCGGCGCCGCCGCCGCGCCCATCGCCGAAGCGGTGATCCGGGCGCAGCACACGCCGGCAGGGGAATAGCGCGGCGCATGTCTCCGCTCCGGCCCCTCCCCTCCTGGCGGGCGCGACGCCGTGCGCGCCGGGAGAAGGCCGAGGGGCGGCGCCTACCCCGTCGTCACGCGAAAATATTCTTCGAAAAAGGCTTCCGGATGCACGGTGACGGCCACGCGATGCGGTTTCGCCTCGGCGTGGGGATTCCAGTAGGTGATGCCGGGGGCGCGCCCGCTGAGCAGCTCTACCTCCACCGTGCCATCCTGGTAGCCGCAGATCTCCGGCCGGAAGATGCCGGCGGCGGCGAGGGGGTCGTGGAAGGTGATCTGCCCGGCGTGGGCAAACCACACCTCCGCCATGGCGGCGACCACATCCAGCGGGCCGCCGCGCAGGCGGCGCCGGCATGCGTCGGCGGGCAGGACGCAGCGGGTGGTGACGTCCAGCCCGAACGAGACGTGGGGGGAGACCGGCGCGCGGTAGACGATGGCGGTGGCATACGGATCGCCGAAGGCGTTCCACTCGCGGAGATTGCCGTAGCTGGTGCGCGGGTCGAACAGGCCGCACATGAGCACCAGCCCGTTGAGCAGGCGCGGAATCTCCGGATCGCCGGCGAAGAGGAGGCCGATATTGGTGAGCGGCCCGACGGCGAGCAGCGTGATCTCGCCCGGTCGCGCGCGGATCGTCCGGCGCAGGAACTCCACCGCGGTATGCGGCTCGAAATCCGTCCGGTGCGGGAAGCGGTCGAGCACGGCCGCCTGCGCGGCGGTGGATTGGATGGACTCGGTGAGCATCGGCACCGCCACCCCGCTGTGGATGGGGATGTCCGCGCGCCCCGCCGCCCGGCAGACGGCGTCCGCGAGCCGCGCCCGCTGTTCCGGCTCGCCGGTGACGGTGGTGATGCCGACCAGCTCGCAGCGCGGCTGCCGCAGCAGGTAGGCCAGGCAGACGGCATCGTCAATATCGGTGCCGATATCGGTATCGAGCAGGATGGGGATGCGCTCAGTGGTCATCGGTCACTCCTTTTCGTGCATCGGGGATGTCGTGCGATTTCGATACGCGTCTGGGCAGTTCTCCGCCCGCAGCTCCACGCCGGCGCCGCGCCCGGCCAGCTCCACGGAGCCGGTGACTTCGGGCACGGCGCACAGCAGGTCGGGGGTGGCGCACAAGGCGATATCGGCGGCGAGCCGGTGCCGCGCGAGCACGGCGGCGTGCGGCGAGTGGGCGAAGATGTGCGCGAGGCCGCGGGCGGCGATCTCTCGCTGCCAGTAGGCGAACGCCTCCCGCGACGCCGCGGCGATGGGCAGGCCGACGGCGGCGGCGAGATAGGCGGCGGCGGCTTCGTCTTCCGGGGCGACGTAGGTTTCGTCCGGGTATTTTCCGGCGCCGACGAAGACGATGTCGCACTCCTCCGCTTCGGCCAGCGCGCGGGCGCGGGCGGCGACGGCGGCGGCGTTGGCCACCGTGCCCACCAGGATATGGCGGGCGCCGCCGCAGGCGGTGAGGCGCTGGGCGCCGTTGCTGGAGGTGAAGATGACGGTACGGCCATCCAGCCGTGGGCCGGCCAGCACCTCGCGCGGGCTATTGCCCAGATGGAAGCCGGCCGGCGGCAGGCAGTCGCGCTCGCCCACCAGCACGGCGTCCGGCAGCGCGCCGGTCAGCGCGCAGGCGTCCTCCAGCGCGGCGGTCACCAGCACGCGCGCCGCGCCGTGATCGAACAGCGCCGCCAGCGTGGTGCTCGCGCGCAGGGCGTCCACGATCACCGCGACGCCGCGCAACCGATTGGCCAGCTCGCAGCCGGCAACGCCGCGCGAGAGATGGAGGGATGGCATAGGATCATTGTACGGGGAATGCGGATTCCTGTACAATACCGCCAGCCGGCGCCGGCAGGGACACCGTTCCCGCGGCCGGAAGAACGGGACGTGATGATGACAACCCGCCCGCGGATCCTGGTGACGAATGACGACGGCATCTACGCCGAGGGACTGGCCGCGCTGCGCGACGCGCTGGCGGAGGTCGGCGCGGTGACGGTGGTGGCGCCGGAGCGCCCGCGCAGCGCCAGCGGCCACGCCATCACCCTGCATAAACCCCTGCGCATCGAGACCGTGCGCATCCCCTGGGGCGGCGAAGGCTGCGCGGTGAACGGCACCCCCAGCGATTGCGTGGTGCTGGGCATCTTCGCCATCATGGGCGGGCGCTGCGACGTGGTGGTCTCCGGCATCAACCTGGGGCCGAACCTGGGCGAGGACCTCACCTATTCCGGCACCGTCTCGGCGGCGATGGAGGGGGCGATCTGCGGCAAGCCGGCCATCGCCGTCTCGGTGGCGGACTACGAACGACCCGACTACGGCCCCGCCGCGCGCTTCACCGCCCGCCTGGTGGCGCGGGTGCTGGCGGAGGGCCTGCCCCGCGACACGCTGCTCAACGTGAACGTGCCGAACCTGCCCGAGGCGGAGATCCTCGGCGTGGAGATCACCCGCCAGGGCAAGCGCCGCTACGAAGGCCGGGTGGAGCGCCGCCAGGACCCGCGCGGCCGCGATTACTACTGGCTCGGCGGCGAGATCATCGAGGACATCGCCGGCGCCGGCAGCGACGGCGACGCCATCATGCAGGGCAAAATCTCCATCACCCCGCTGCACCTGGACCTGACCAGCCACGCCTTCGCGAAAACGCTGAAGGGATGGGCGCTGCGGTAGCGTGTGTTCGAGGTGGGATGATGCGGACAGGCATCTCTCACCCTCCACCCGTGCCCGGCGCGCATAAGAGCCGGCGCGCCAGATGCACGACGCGGGGGGCGACGGCGGCGCGCGCCTGGGCCAGCAGCGCATCGCTTCCAGGCTGCTGTATTCAAGGCCAGCCTACTCCTGGGCAGGTACTGTATTGGCCTCTATACGCGCTATTGTTTCCTCAACTTGCTTTATCGAACGCTCTATGCGTTTTTTCGAAACGTCATCTCTTGTCTTCTCGCGTTCCTTCTCAAGTACGAATCTTGCTATGTCTGGGCCGTAGATACCTTGGATGACAGAAGTAGAAAAAGCTCTTACTCTCTCATCATTTGTAGACGCAATATTATTAACCATTGAAGGTACTGCTTTTGTCCCCATACGTATTAACGCTATAACTGCAGGATATTCATCTATCGCATGCGCCCAAGTGAACCCTTTAGGGTTTCGGTACCGAATCGTAATATTCTCTGCTATGAGCGGAATCGTATCAGTCATACGATAAACGCCTAGAATGGTGATAATTGTGCATTTTACGTTGTCGGATGCTGTCGGGGTAAATTGATTAAGCAACCGGCTTTGAAAGTCTTTCCTTTCCTGCATTAGCTGAACAACGTATTCTTCTTGCCCATCAACGGATAACGCAGCGATATTTTCTAATTTGTTTGTTGAAGTTGCTTCGGCTGACGACGACTTGCTTTCCTCACTATATGCGTTAACCCCAAGAAAAAACACGCAACATGTCATAAGCAGATACAACGCTATACCTCGTTTCATACGCTAACCTCCTTTGTCTGACCAGCGGACTGTGCCTACTAGAGATGCTCGGTCGGGTTTTCTATAAGAGCCAAAATAGTCTATTGCAATGCAGCAGTAAAATGTATATCAACGACATGACCGCCGACAGGTACGGTAATAGGGATCCCTTCTGCTGGACTCATGGTATAACCCTCTTTTTGTGCGGTGCAGAGATATGTTCCTGGAGCTAGTTCTTTAATTCTATATGATCCATCTGTCGTAGTTACAGCAGTTTTACCACCTGCGGTAACCGTAACGCCAGCTAAGCCACCACCTTGAGAGACGACTTTTCCACAGACTATATCGCCATTACCAGGCAACGAATCAATATGGCCAAATTCGAACGAATTTTTAATTACAGTGTTATTTGCCAATAATGTATGCCAGTAAAACACTGTCTTGCCAGTTATATTGAAATCATACCATTGTAGCCACTCACGTAAATTACCTATATGCTCAATTATATCGTATCCTTCTTCTGTCTCGGGGTCACATGCACCCGCAGAAGCTGTCGGGCAATCAATGTCATATATCTGATCATCGTTGTCAGGAACTAAGTTCAAGCATTCAGGAGGACTATTATCAGGGACCCATGAATAACTTGAACCCAAATCATTTAACACCTCGTCATAAAAAGCGACCATCTGTTTGTCGCGCTTCAATTGCCATCCACCATTGACAACATCATGGATACCTGGAGGAGTGAGTTTACCGACAACAAGAAATTTTGCAGATGTATTAACAAAATTATCTGCTGTTAAATATGATACAGGTCCCAGTACTTTTGTTTCATCTGCATAAACACTGATATCAGGTGCGTTCGGAAATTGATCGGCATTTCCTCTAATATGTATATCAATACTCCCCCAAATAACCCAAAGATCCAAATAATCACTTGATGTACTGTCTCTCAATTCTGCGGTTAAATGCTCTTTTCTCGATATTGGAGTGTAGGTAAATGCCCGTGTTGATATGTTTTGCTCCTGGACTAGCATGTCACCCCCCCATTCAATACTTCCCATTGGCAACTCATCAATGGGGGGGTCAAGCGCGACATCAACGTATACTATTGCTCCTTTAGGACAAGCCCAGTTTTTATTCCCAATAACACCTTTTTGAGTTGCACCAGATGATACACTCATAGACGAAATACGGAAAATCGTTGCTGATGCTTCAGCTCTATCTGTCTTCCATCGTGGAGGATTCTGTGCGATCTTGATACCGTATGTTCCAGTATATGTTTTTACGCCAGCCGTATTAGGAAACGATACGTTCACCGATGTCGAGCCTCCGTTGGGTAGTCGCACGGAAGACGGATTGATACTGCCCCCAACAGGTCCCGCCAGTTCGATGGTTCCATCACCATCTTCAGCCACGCCATTGACGGTAATCTGCAACGTTTGATTAAATGTAGAGCCGATAGGATACACATCACTCATAAATGCCATGCTGACACTGGTCGACTGACTGAAGCCACGAAACGACGTACTCTCGTCTGTTGCTGCGCCTGTGGTTCTTTGGGCGAACAAACACCACGCCATCAACAATGCCATTACGATGAATCGCATCTCCGTAGTCCTCCTCTTTCATCAATACGCTCTCATCAGTATTTCAGCCTTCGAGCGATGCTTGGGATCATAACCTCGATTTGTTAGATACTGCTTGCGCTCCTCTTCGCGTTTCCGCAATACTTCACGCGCCTGGTTATGCCATTGATTTCCGCTCTCAGAATTGAGCCATTTACCTATGGACATTCCCATCATGGAGCCGATCTGCTCAAGCGCTGCCAGCGTAAGGCGTTGTTTCGGATAGCGATCATTGACCTCATATGCCAAGTCAAACGTACCGAAGTGGAGCGCGCACCAGCCATAGAGGCGAAAATTCATCCAGCCTTTATCGGGGCAATCACCCGTAGCTGGAGTTACATACCCCTCTTTTTTCAAGTCATCAAAGAGCATTTCATTAAAAATGATTACTCTGTTCGGAAAGCGGCGATCTATGAACGGACAGTAAATATTTTCACATTCATTTGCTTCGACGTTGTGCAACGTCAATGACAGATCAATCGTCTTCCCATCATCCACATATTTGATAAAATACTGCGCAAAGGCAAATACTTCCGGTGGCTTATTTTTATTGTATGGATCACAAAAGATGTCTGTCAGGCGGTCGAATTGCGAATGTGCGTTACCATCAGGATCATGAATCAGCAGAATCAGCCACGCCATATTGCGACGTAACGGCTTTCCCTTGGCGTCGAGTAAAGCTGCCAGCAATCCATGTGCCGCCCAACTGGCGGCATGTTCAGTGGCGTGCTCTGCCGCATCGATCAATATGGAACGTATCGCCTCCTTGTTCGCTTGTATGCCACTGGGATCTTCAAGGCGAAGCATCAATAGCTTGCGCTTCTCCGGCGTCTCACCAAGCTCATCAACAAAAACCCCAGGCATTTTTGCCATTTGCAACCGTGCAATGAACTGCTGCAAATACGTATACGTATACGGCACCCGCATCGCCACCGTCGCCGTGGGATAGGCAAACCGCTGCGTGACCCGAAACACGTTGATCCCCGGCACCGCCTCCGCTTTGTCTACCTCCCGCCACGCTTGCCAGTACGTCCCCTCCTGTGACAGGAACTGCTCGGCGATATCCTTGGGAATGACCGACTGCTCCGGCGTCTTGCCCATGCCGGCGAATTTCTCCTCCCCCTGTTTGAACGGGTCCCCGCTCACCCACCGCCCCTGCGCATCTTTCTGGAACCATTCATAGGTCTCGTATTGGGTCGGGTCGGCATAGGTCATCACCGGCATCAGGCCCACCCACTTCGTCACGTCGGCGGCGTTGCCTCTGGTGTCGTTGCCGGCCATCGAGAGGCCGATGGTCACCTCTTTGTCGGTGGGGAGATTGGTGAACGTGCCGGCGAACCAGTTATGGGCGGGGGTGGCGAGCTGGACGACGACGTAGTGCGGGGTGACCTGGTCCACGATTTCCAGGTTGAAGCCATCCTGGGGGATGAGGGCGATGGGCGGGGGGGCGTCACCATGCGCCCCCGCGCTGGCGAGCAGGCCCAGGAGCAGGATGAGGTGCCCAATATATCGCTCCCATCGGAAACGCTGCATTCCGTACCCCATTCTGCTGGTGAAGATGGGAAAGCGGTCGCTTCTTTGAGAGACTTTACCATGCCGCCCACGAATCTGTCTATCCGCGCGAGCGCTCCAAATCGGCGCGCGGGGCTTGGCTTGGCTGGCGGAGTGGCCGTAGTGGATGATGCCACGCGCTTTTGCCTGGGCGGCCAGTGGGTCCGCCGCAGAACCGATTCTGCGGACTGTTCAGGTTTGGCGTGACAACAGTGTGCAGTATTGGCTGGTACGGAACAGGGGCGGGGGGCGCAGGAATTCGGCAGAGCGGGGCGAAATACGGGTGCGGGAGGCCGCGATGATGCGCCAGTGTGCCGATTTGACCCTGTCCGTCGCCGATGACGCCGTGGTGCGGCGGGCGCCGATTCCCCCCACGCGCGACCCGTTCGTGAATACGCCGCTCATCCGCGTGAAGCGGGATGACCGCGAGGTCGAGTGGTTCTGGATCAGCACGTGGAATTCCGCGGTCGGCGCCACCGCCGCGCTGGTGAGCGAGCTGGGGGAACACCGCCTGTATCGCTTCCCGCCGCGCCATCCGGGCTTTTACAGCGCGGTCGCGGTGGATGATGATACCGTCTGGCTGTGCGGCTCGCTGGACCGCGTGGTGCGGCTGACGTTGAGCAGCGGCGATTTCCAGGAGTTCCCCACCGGCGCGCCGGAGGCGCTGGTCTTCGAGGGAATGGCCTACGACCCGGCCACCGGCAAGCTTTTTGCCGCCGCCTTCCCCTATACCACCACCACGGCCTTCTCCTTCGACACCCGCGCGCGCGCCGCCGTGACGGTCTACGAGGACATCTCCCCCGCGCGCTACCTGCGCCATTCCTTCCCCAACGGCGACGGCGCCTACAGCATCCTGCTGGAGTGCCCGGAGCCGGCGGTGCTGCGCTGGGACCCCGTCGCGGAGACGCTGGCGGATACCGGCGTGGACGGCTGCGACTACCTGACCATTGCCGACGACCTGGGCCGCCATTACCTGCCGGGCGCCGGCTGGTACGACCCGCGCGCCAACGCCGTGCGCGCCGACGGCCCGATACCCGACCGCGACGCCACCTGGTTCGCCCGCCGCGGTGATACGGCGTATGGCTCCACCCGCGACGGCGGCGACGCCGGCATCCTCGCCTGGGAGCTGGCCAGCGGCCACGTGCGGCCGCTGTGCGCCATCCCGGACTGCCACCTGATGAACGTGAACCTCACCGCGTCCGGGCACATCGTGGCGGTGAATATGTACGGCGTCTTCCATCGCTACGCGCTGGACGGCACGCTGGAGATGAGCCGCGTGCTGCCCACCGACAGCATCGGCCACGTGGACTGCGTCTGCCGCATTGACGAGGAGCGCCTGCTGGGCACGCCCTTCATCACCCAGCGCTTCTGGGAGGTGAACCTGCGCACCGGGGCGGGGTACGACTGCGGGCGCGCCGCGCCGGGCGCCGGCGAGGTGCTGCGCACGTGGAAGATCGGGGGCACGGTGTACATGGCGGCCTACGGCGGTGGGGAGCTGGTGGAATATGATCCGGCTGTCCACCCGCACTTCCCGGAAAACCCGCGGGTGGTGGCCGACGCGCCGGGCGGCATGCGTCCCGTCGCCGGCGCCGACGACGGCCGAAATATCTACTACGCCTGCAGCGCGGAATACGGCCACCTCGGCTCCACGCTGGCGCGCTACGATACCGCAACCGGGCTGGCCGCCTACGCGGTGAACCCGCTGCCCGACCAGCAGATCACCAGCCTGGCGTGGGACGCGGCGACGGGCGCGCTCCTCGCCGGCACCTCCAACGCCGCCGACTGCGCCAGTTGCCCGCCGGCGGTAGAGTATGCCTTCTTCGCGCGCTTCGACCCCGAGACGCTGGCGGTGGGGGCCGCCGTCCGTGCCCCCGCGAATGCCACCGCCGCCCAGATACACGGCCCGCTCGGCGATGGCCGCTGGCTCTGCACCGTCCACCCCGCCGAGCAGTGGTGCGCCCTCGACCCCGCGGCACTCATCCCCGGCGACCTGCGCCCGCTGCCGGACGGCGTCTGGCGCATCACCTACGCCGGCCAGCCCGGCCGCTTCCTGCTCCGCGTGGAGAACCGCCTGGAGCTCTGGGACATGACCGCCCCCGCGCGCCTCGCCGTGCTGGCGGACGGCGACTTTTACAACGCCGTGGCGCAGGACGGCTCCCTCTACCTCTTCCGGCGAGAGGAGATCGTGGTGGTGGATGGGTTTCTTTCCCGCTAACAGGCAAACGCTGCACGCACCAGGGGGACAGTCCCGGTGAACGGCCTGTGGATCATCTGGTCACGACGTGCAGGGGGACAGTCCCCAGGCAAAGGCTGGAAAAGACCCCGTTCGTAGTGAGGCACGCAGCGGAGCGGAGTGCCGTTCAGATATAGCATCCGTAACCGGAACGGTATGCGAACGCTACTCCGCTCCGCTGCGTAGCTGACTACCAACGGGATGGTTTGGGAACGAGAGCAGACGCGCAGTGTTCCCCGCTGCTTACTGCAGCGACCGCCACATCTCGATCACCCGTTGTGGCTCTTTGGCTTCGTCGCCGCGGAGGGTGGGGGTGAAGATGAGGCCCTTGCGCGTGCCGGCGGTGTAGCCGATGACGCGGCGGAAGTAGGCCTCCAGCGTCTCGTCGTCATCGCGGGGGATGCCGCCCCAGTAGCACTTGCCGGCCTGGATGAGGTCGGCGATGACCCGGCCCAGGTCGTGGCGCTCCGGATTGCCGAAGTTGAGGCCGCGCACCAGCGGCTCGCTGAGCACGTCGGCGTACAGATGGTCGTTATCGCCGCAGTAGTGGACGAAGCCGCCGCCGAAGGCCGCCAGCCCCCGCGAGCGGTACGGATGCACGAACTCGGCGATGGCCTCGGCGTTGAGCAGGGTGGCGGTGTCCTCGCAACTGCGCGTGCCGCCGTTGGCGACCGCCATGCCCCAGTGATAACCGCCGTCCAGCGGCTCGTTCATCCATGCCTTGATGAGCGTTGTGCACTCCACGTAGAGATACGTCGTCTTGCGCAGCAGCTCATGCACGAAGTCGGGATCGTCATACATGTCGTAGAAGATGGGATCGCCGTAGAGGAGATGCGCCAGGTCATACGGGCTTTGCGAGTCGGCGCAGAAGGGGTGAACGTCGTCCGGCAGCGCCTCGCGAAAGTAGGCGTACAGGCGCTTGACGCGCGGCATCACCCCCGCCTCGGCAAGCGTCATCTCCTCGGGATGGAAGGCTTGCAGCGCTTCGCGGGTGAGGTGGGTGGTCCACGGCAGCGCATACTCCGAGGGCAGCAATTCGCAGCCGGCGACGGTGGCGAAGGTGCCGGTGCCGGTGTCGGCGCGGATGGTGAGCTGCATATCCGACCCCGCCCGCGCGACGCCCAGCAAGCCCACCACCGCGTCGTAGAGCATCTGCGCGTCGTCCTCGAAATGCCGGCGCATATCCCCGCCGCCGCTCACGCCTTCCGGCGCGGGCGCGCCGAAGAGGATGGGCAGGCTGTCGGTGGGGCGGTCATGCCAGACATCGGCCATCCGCCGCCGGCCGTCCTCCAGCGCCCGCGGGTCAGGCTCCAGCATGGCGAGGAGATCGTCGAGGGAATACGTCGCGGTTGACATGAGAGATACCTTTCCGAGGGTCATGCGGTGACAGACACCGCAGTACTGAGCAGAGACATAACGATACTGATTACTTGTAGCGGGTCGTCACGATGTCGTGTGCGTATCAGGGCAACCGTCTGTAGCGCGCGCCCCAACCCCCAACCCCTCCCCAATCCCTCACCCCTAATCCCTACTGCGTATGACGGCTCTCACTCCACCACGCGCGGCACTTTGAACTGGTCGCCGGCGCGCTCGGGGGCGTTGGCGAGGGCATCGTCGGGCGCAAAGCTCGGGCGCTGCACGTCGGCGCGCATGACGTTCGTCATCGGCACCACATGGGTGGTGGCGTCAATGTCGCCGGTATCGGCTTCCGTGAGCGCCGCAAAATGATCGAGGATGGCGTTGAGCTGTCCGGTGAACTGCGCCATCTCCTCCTCGGTGAGCTTCAAACGGCTGAGCAGGGCCACATGTGCAATCTCGTCGCGGGATAAGCGCATGGCGGTATCCTTTCGGGCGAGGGTATTATACCACCCGCGCCGCGGGCCGTGAAGGCGGCGGGATGCTCATCGCATCGCCGCGCGCGCCGGCGTCGGCGGCAGCGACGGGGACGCCCACTCCGTCACCGTCACGGCATGCTTGCCTTCGGTGAAGCCAAACGCCAGGTTCATCTGCGCGACGGGCCGGTGCCGCTCCTCCTCAAAGCCCGCGTGCCAGCGCACGCCGTCCACGTAATAGGACGGCCGGCGGATGCCGCGCGGGCGGGAGGCGACCAGCGTCCGCGTCTTCCCGTCCACCGTGCCGGTGAGCGCCGTATCGCTGATGGTGATGTCGAAGGGGCCGAAGCCGCGGATGGCCTTATCGCCGGCGACGAGTTTGACATAGGTCGCTTCCGGGGCGATGAAGCGGGTCTGGCTCTCGGTGATCACCACCCGCGCGCTGCGGCCCTCCAGGCTCACCTCGCCGGCGGCATAGCGCGTGGGCGCCTCACGGTGGATGATGTACTCCGCCGTTCCCTTGCCGGTATCGGCTTGATACACGCCCGGCGCCACTTCGGCGTGCGCCCTCCACGGGACCATGACCTGGCCGCCGATGGCGGTCGTGCCGGCCTGCAGCTCGTGGCGCGGCACCGTGTTCTCGAATGGCGCGACGCCGTCGAACGTCATGCCCCGGTAGCCCACCGCGCCGGCGCCGCTGAGCAGGCTGAAGGTGACGTCGCCCGGACTCACCCGCACGGCGGCGGCGGAGCCTGCCAGCAGCACGCCCTCGCCCTCCCACTTGTCGTAGTCGGGCGCCAGCAACAGATAGTCGGTGCCTTCGGGGTGGGCGATCTTCACCACGTGCTTCGCCAGCCGCTCCACCGCCGGCGCCGCTTCGTCCGCGCCGCGGGGGTAGGCCACCCAATAGCGGTCGTCCGCCTGCGCGCCGGCCAGGCGCAGCAGCACGTGCTGCTCGTAGGCGGGCAGCGCGGTGGGATAGCCGTTGGCATCCACGGCATTCGTGGCCTGGGAGCCGTCTTTGCGCTTCCAGTTCGACGAGGCGGGATGGCCCCGCGTCAGCTTTGCCCACAGCGCGCCGCTGCGATGGGCCAGCAGGTTCATCGGCATGTTGTCTTCCGCCAGCTCCGGCGCCGGCGCCTTGCCGCCCGCGAAGATGAGGTCGAGTTTCGTCGGGAATTCCGTCTGCACGGTGATCGTCCGCCCGTTCACCGCGACATCGTCCTTGCGGCCCAGCAGGTTGAAATACAGCCAGTTGGGCAGCGCCTTGCCGTGAAAGGTATCATGGAAGACGAAGTAGTTCGGGCTTTTCGCCGTCTTGCCGATGAGGAAGGCGACCTGGCGCTCCCAGCCGTATTCGTCCCGCGGATCCCCGGCGGGGTAGCCGGCGGAGGCCCAGGCGTACTGCGCGCGCGGGCCGAAGGTGCTGTCGAGCACGTTGCTGTCCGGCCAGCCGTAGGGATACTGCGCCGTCGTCTCGCCGAAGCGCGCCAGGTTATAGAGCGCGTAGTCGGGATGCGGGCTGTTGTCATAGTAGGCGTAGGGCTGGCAGGGCAGCAGGCTGGCGCCCTTGCTGTAGAGCGCGCAGTTGCCCTGGTCCACGTACCAATGGCTCCAGTCGTAGCCGCTGCGCAGCAGCAGATACGTCTCGTCCGGGCCCTGGTGCGCGCGGAAGATGACGCCGAAGCCGGGGAAGCCGCGGCTGGCGAGCCGGGGCTCCCGCGGCTGCACCCACGGCTTATAGGTGGCGGACATCTCGAAGGGGGACTGACCGTTGACCTGCCATGCCCACAGCAGCTCGCCGGCGAATGCCGGATCGTGATCGGCAAAGGTCATCGCCGCGTCGAAATAGTTTTCAAAGTAGTTCGCGCTGCTGTTGCCGAACCCCGGGTGCATGCGCGCGCCATAGCGCGGGTCCGGCGGCGTGAGCTGGTTCAGCAGGTAGTCCATGCCCGAGCGATGATACGCGTACAGGGTCTCGGTCTGTGTCGGCCGCATCGTCTCCACGCCGCTCATGGCGGTGATCATGCGCCCGTAGGCCCACATCTGGTAGCCGCCCGGTTCGAACCACGCGCCGCCCGGCGTCATCATCGTCGCCATTTTGTAGGTCATATATTCGCTGAGAAAGTCGCGCCATTGCGCGTACATCGGATGGTCGGGCAGCAGCGCCACCACGTTCAGCGCGCACATCTGCCGGGCGATGCTCATATTCGGGTTGCCGGTGTGCGCGCCGTTGGCGTGGCCCATGGCATCCGGCTCGCACAGCTCATAGGCCAGCACCGCCAGTTGCGCGCGCAGTTTCCGGCGGTCCTCGGGCAGCAGCGCGGGACAGGCGAGGGTGTCCTCGATTTTCGGCAGCATGCTGAACAGTTCAAAGGTCATATGGTGGCTGGGCGTGGGGCAGCTCACCAGGTAGCGGAGATACGCCTGCAGTTGCTGCGGCCAGGAGTGCGGTTTCTTGATCGCCGTCGGGTCCCCGGTCAGGCTGTAGAAGTGCGCGATGTCGCGGAAGTAGTAGTGATCTTTGAACGGGTCGAAGAGCGCCGGGTTTTTCGCCAGCGCTTCGCGGATCTTCGGCAGCTCGCGCTTGCGCAGGAAGACGCGCGGGTAATCGGCGTCGGTGTCCGGCCAGTCGGTGACGTAGTCCTTGTAGCGGTCCAGCCCGATGACGCCGTACAGCAGGCGAAGCTGATAGAACGGGCCGACGGCATCCGTGCCCCAGTTCGCCTTCACCTCCAGCGCCGGCCGGCCCAGCGCCAGCGCCCACTCGCGGCGGGCGTAGGAGACAGGCAGGCGGTCGTCATGCGTGCCGGCGAAGAAGGGATTCAGATCCGCGCGCGGATTGCTCCGCGTCATCGGGAACCGCACGGCAATGCGGCCGCGGTCCGGCGGGTAGACCACCGGAAGCTGCTGGATGCGCCGCCAGTTGCCGTGGTGCAGGGGCACCACGCCGACCATCGGGGAGTCGGCGGGCGTGTCCGTGGCCTCCCGCGCGCGAGACAGGCCGATTTGCGACATCTCATCGCCCAGCGCGCCGTAGGGCTGGATGCGCGTGCCCATCCACACCGCCTGCACCGCGCCGATGTTGCTGCCGCGCACGGTGCCGTTGCCCCAGGTCTGCGCCGTCTCCGCCATGTCCGGCTCCCAGCCGTCGGTGAGGCACAGCTCCCACAGATCGTCCGTCGGCGAGACGCTGCCCAGGTCGTATTCGTCGCGCACCTTCACCACCGGCACGCCGTCAATGACGGTGATCGTCGAGCGATAGTAGCCGCCGCCGGCATAGGTGATTTCATACTGCGCGGTGGCGGAGACCGGGCCCTGCTCCACCAGCGCCGCCTTCCACGCCTTCACCGGACGGTCGGTGAGCACCGCGCTCCCGCCCAGCCACGCCGCCCCCGGCCCACCGCTGCGGAACGCGAGGATGGGGGCCGGGAGGGTCCGCGCGGGCACCGGCGCCTTGAACGTCTTCGCCCCCTTCGGCAGGCGGACGGCGAGCAGCGCGGTCGCCAGCTCGATGGTGTCGCCGCGCTGCGCCGCGGTCAGGCTGCCGGTGGGCGCCGCGCCCCCCGCGGCCAGCGTATAGCGGCTCGTGCCGTACGGCGGCACGTCGGCGACGAAGCTCATCGTCGCCGCCCCATCCTTCCCCCGGGCGCCGAATTGCAGGGCCACCGGCGTCTCGCCATCGCGGAAGAGCCGCGCCGTCTTCATCGCGGCGGGCGTCAGCTTCACCGTATAGTGCACCAGATCCGGCGCGAAGCCGCGGCCGGTGTAGTCGGTGATGGTGACGGTGCGCTGGGCGGAGGCCAGCGCGGCGACGAGGAACGCGCAACAGCAGAAAAAAACACGCATGGACGGCCTCCCGGCTCGAACAACACACCTCCCGGCAGGAGCGTGTACTGCCGGGGCTGCATACTCTGACACCGGCGCGGCGGTATCGTTGTCCGGGCCGGCGGAGGATACGCCGGCGGTTAGCGAGTCCAAGTCGCATACCCCCGTGCGTCCGCCGACGTCCGCGTTCTCCGCGGATTCTGTCCACCTCCCCGGCAGGTATGCCCACCGGAGAAGGCGAAACAGGTAGGCATGGTACGTATAGATGGCCGACAGGAGAATGAGCTGCGCGCGGTGTCGCTCGATCGCGAGATCATGAAGCATGCCGAGGGCTCGTGCATGATCTGGCTGGGCGACACGCAAGTGCTCTGCACCGCCAGCGTGGAGGACCGGGTGCCGCCCTTCATGAAAGGCAGCGGCAGCGGGTGGGTGACGGCGGAATACAGCATGCTGCCGCGCGCCACCACCACCCGCCAGCAGCGCGAGGTGCAGAAAGGGTCGCCGTCCGGGCGCACGATGGAGATTCAGCGGCTCATCGGGCGGGCGCTGCGCTCGGTGGTGGAGACGCGCGGCCTGGGCGAGCGCACCATCACCATTGACTGCGACGTGATCCAGGCGGACGGCGGCACGCGCACCGCCTCCATCACCGGCGCCTACGTGGCCCTTTACGACGCGCTGCGCTGGATGCAGGGGCGCAACATGCTGCGCGGCGGACTGCCCACCTTCGACGCCATCGCCGCGGTGAGCGTGGGCATCGTGGACGGCCGCCCGATGCTCGACCTGGCCTACGAGGAAGACTCGCGCGCCGCGGTGGACATGAACGTGGTGATGACCGGCAGCGGCAAGCTGGTGGAAATCCAGGGCACCGCCGAGGGCCTCCCCTTCAGCCGCGAGCAGATGAACGAGCTCGTGGACCTGGCGGAGCGCGGCATCCGCCGCCTGCTCGAGGAGCAGAAGACGGTGCTGGGACTGCCGTAAGGGGGATCACCTCTCCCCCCGGCCCCCTCCCCTATGCGGGGAGGGGGAGGCGTACTGGCGATGCCGGATTGCCTGATCGCAACATGGGGGACTGTCCTCATTTGGGCGCCACGGCGTTGCGTGGCGCACGACCCACAGCCGGGTGCATGTTTGCTAGCATGGAGTGCGCGATGTTCTGGAAGCGCCGCCCCCTCACCCGCGCGCAGCTCGGGCAGCTTGGCGAGCGCCACGCGGCCCGCTACCTGCGCGCGCGCGGGCTGCGGGTGCTCGAGGCGAATTTTCGCACAAAACTGGGCGAGCTCGATCTCATCGCCCGCGACCGCGACACCCTCGTCTTCGTCGAGGTGCGCACCCGCACCTCGGAACGCACGATGACCCCGCTGGCCTCGGTGAACGCCGAGAAGCAAACCCGCATCGCCCGCATGGGCCGCCAGTACCGCCGCCGGCGCCGCCTCCCCGACTGCCCCATCCGCTACGACGTGGTGGAAGTGATCGCCACTCCCTGCGGCACGGTGCGGGCGGTGCGGCATATCGAGGGGGCGTTTATCGAAGGGCTATAGTCGTCATCGTCATCGAAATCGAAGAATCTCACGCCAAGGCGCCAAGGCGCAAAGACGCGAGTGTATGTGAAGGAGCATTGTGATGACCGAGAACGAGGTTGCCAGGATTGTAGTAGACTGCGCGTATCAGGTTCACAAATCACTCGGACCGGGCCTGCTTGAATCTGTTTACGAGGTTGCGCTCGCACATGAACTGCAGAAGCGCGGATTATCAGTTACACGTCAACAGCCTATCGCCGTGAGATATGATACGCTGACCTTCGACATCGGTTTTCGTGCAGACATCATCGTTGAGCAGTTAGTCATCCTTGAGCTGAAGTCCGTGGAGACAGTGCTGCCAGTGCACAAAAAGCAGCTTCTCACCTACCTGCGGCTCACTGACATGCGCCTTGGCTTGCTCATCAATTTTGGCGCCACGTATATAAAAGACGGCATCAAGCGTGTCGTCAATGGTCTGGAATAATCCTCGCGTCTTTGCGCCTTGGCGCCTTGGCGTGAGACATTCCTCTCTCACAGGTTTGCCGTTCTCACCCCTCTTCGGCCAGGTTCCACTCCGTGAACGCCGCGTAGCGCTCCTCCCCCACCTGCTGGCGGCCGAGAAAGTGGCCGTATTCCCAGGTGATGGCGCGGGCGGTGTAGGGTGTGCCGGCTGCGTACTGGCGATCAATGCGCTCCAGCGGGCCGGGGGTGGGCCAGGGGCTGGCGAAGGTTTCCACGTTGTTCCAGAAGGTGATGCCGTGGCGGGCGTAGACCGGCGCCAGCGCGGCGTAGTAGGGGGGAATCTCCTCGGCATGCAGGTCGCGCCGGGGGAAGCAGCCGACGCCGTCCTGCATGGCGAGCACGTCGAACATCGGCCGGTCGAGATAGGCGTCCCACCAGGCCGCCAGCGCGGCGGGGGGCAGCGATTTCGAGAAGAAGGGGGAGACGAGCACCGGCAGGCCGGACTCGCGCTTGATGACCTCATAAATGCCGTGCAGGCAGCGGCGCAGCGCGTCCGCGCGCTCCGGGGTGTCCAGATTATCGTAGTCCGGCTCGTTGGAGACGTAAAAGCCGGCCAGCGCCGGATGGCCCTCATACTGTGCCCACAGCTCTGTGAAAATCGCGACGTTCACGTTCAGGTCGCGCTGCATCATGCGGGTGAAATCCCACGTCCGGTCCCAGAAGGCGAGGTTCAGGTGCCCGCCCAGCCACACGCGCATCCCCTGCTCCTCCGCCGCGCGCATGATGAGCGCGGTGTGGTCCTCGCGGTCCCACTCCTGGAAGAGCGGCGAGTGGTAGTGCGTGCGCCCCAGCTCCATGATGCGCGCGAGAATCACCTCGGTGATGCCCGCCGCGCGCATGTCCGCCAGCTCCCGGTCCCAGAAGCCGGGTTGCGTGAGCCGCTCCGGGTACTGCGTGCACGACGCGGCATACTCCAGGCCCACCGCGAAGTCAATGAACGTGCCGGTGATTTTCGCCATCACACCTGCCCTCCTCAACGGTTGCCGGGCGCTTCGCCCGGCCGCGCGGGACGGCGGTCATCGCGGCGGGCTGGCGAGCGCCGCCCGCGCCATCTCCTCGGCCGCCTGCACGCCGCTCCGTACCGCGTCCACCACCGTCTTGCCGCCATTCACCAGGTCGCCGCCGGCGTAGACGCGGTCGCGGCTGGTGCGCGCCGAGCCCGGCTCAACGGCGATGAGGCCGTCTGTCGTCAGGTTGACGCCCGGCAGCAGCGCGGGCAGATCGGCCGGCGGAAGCTGGCCGATCGCCTCGACGGCGAGGTCCACTTCCAGCACGTAGTCGCTGCCCGGCACGGGTTCCGGGCGGCGTCGGCCGGAGGCGTCCGGCGCGCCCAGCGTGGTGCGCCGCACCTGCACGCCCGCCAGCGCGCCCGCGGCGTCGGCCACGTAGCCCACCGGCTGGGTGAAGATGAGAACATTCACCCCGGCGTCCAGCGCGTGGGCGCGCTCCTCCGGCCACGCGGGCAGCTCGTTGAAGGAGCGGCGGTAGAGCACGTAGACGTCCTCGGCGCCCAGCGCGCGGGCGGTGACGGCGGCATCCATCGCGGTGTTGCCGCCGCCGATGACCGCCACCCGCTGCGGAACCGCGAGCATGCCCAGCTTCGCCTCGCGCAGGAAATCCAGCCCGTCCATCACCCCGCTCGCCGGGCGCGGCGCGTCAAGCCGCTGCGAGCGCGGCAGCCCGATGCCGATGAAGACGGCGTCGTACCCGTCCGTCAGCACGTCATCGAGGGTGAACGACGCGGTGAGCGGCGTGCCCGCTTTCCACGTCAGGCGGGACGGGTCGGCGTCTAGGTCGAGCACGGCGGCGATCTCCGCCCGCAGCACGTCATGCGGCAGGCGCTCCGCCGGGATGGTGGCGCCGGCCACGCCGCCGGCTTCGGCGGCGGCGAAGATCGTCACCCGGCACCCCAGCTCCAGCAGGCGCACGGCGCAGGCGACTCCCGCCGGCCCGGCACCGATGATCGCCGCGCGCTGGCCGGTGGCGGCGGGCAGCGCCAGCGTCGTCCACCCCTGCTTGCGCGCCAGCGCCGCCACGTATTTCTGCAGTTGCTTGATGGGCACCGGCCGGCCGGTGAAGATCGCCTCCACGCAGCCGGATTCACACTGCACCTCCACCGGGCAGACGTGGGCGCAGATCTCCGGCAGCGGATTCGTCGTGCGCAGGATGCGGTAGGCGTCCGCCTCCTCGCCGCGGGCGATGGCGCTGATGAAGCCGGGGATATCCACCCCCGCCGGGCACTGGTCCCGGCAGGTGGGGGTGGCGCAGGCGCGGCACTGTTCTGCCAGCGCACGGTTCGCGTCCTGCGCCAGCCGGCGGCCTTCCCGGTACATCGGCCCGTAGACCTCGGCGTCGCGCACCACGCAGCCGCTGCGCCCGCCGTCGCGCATGAGCTGCGTGCAGGCCGAGCAGGTGATGCAGGTCTTCTTCGGCGCCATCGCGCCGCGCTCGATGATGTCCTTCGCGTAGTCGGGATACGCGAGCGCGCCGCGACCGAGGCCGACCAGCGTCGCCCAGCCCTGCTCGATGAGCGCCGCCGCGACGTTGGGGTAGAACTGCCGCATCCACGAGTGCCCGGAGCCCACCACCGCGAGGTCCGGGAACGCCCGCTGCACCTCCGCGGTGATGCGGATGAAGCGCGCGAAGGACTCCAGCGGGTGCTCCTGTGGCGTATACATGCCCGTGATGGGCGTATCGAAGGGCCGGCCGAAGTGCGGATTGTAATACGGGTTGCCGATGGTGGTGTTGAGGCCGTGGTAGCCCAGCGCCATCAACTGGGCGATGAGCCGCTTCGGCTCGGTCAGGTCGGCGCGCGTCATCTCCTCCCTGTCCACCCCCCAGCCGTAGGGGTATTCCAGCGCGTCGTAGAGGTTCAGGCGGGAGCTCACTTCCAGGTCGGGCACCGCGTCACGCACCGCGCGCACCACGTCCACCAGCAGGCGCACGCGGTTCTCGAAGGCGCCGCCGTAGCGGGAGTTCTCGCGGGTGAAGGAGGCGAGCAGCTCGGACACCAGGTAGCGGTGGCAGGCCTTGATATCCACCGCGTCAAACCCCGCCGCCCGCGCCAGCGTCGCCGCCCGCACGTAATACGGCACCAGCCCGGCGAGGTACTCGTCGGTGAGCACCGGCGTCTCCGGCGTCACCGCCGATTTCGCGTCAATGATGGAATGGTGGGCGATGAGCGGCGCCGCGACGCCTTCCGGCTTGCTGTAGCGCCCCGAGTGGGTGAGCTGCAGCACCAGCACCGGGCGGAAGTCGGCGCCCATGCCCGCGCGGGCGGCGGCGTGGATGCGGTCCACCAGCGCGCGGAAGGCGGGCAGGCTCGCCTCGGTGAGCCAGAGCTGCCGCGGGTTGGCGCGCCCCTCCGGCACCACCGCGCACGCCTCCAGCCACAGCATCCCCGATCCGCCGGCGGCAAACCGCTCGTACTTGCGGACGGTCAGCTCGGTGGGCCGTCCGTCGTGGTCCGCGTCGCACCCTTCCATTGGCTGCACCACCATGCGGTTCGGCGCCGTCAGCGCCCCAAAACGCGCCGGCGTCGCCAGGACGTCCGGGCGATCCGTCAGGGGAATCTCCACGCCCAACTCGGCAATTTTTGCCTGCAACTGGTCAAGGGTGTGATAACGGAATCGCTCGTGCGCAGCCATGGCCTCTCCGGTTTCTGTGGGAACAGGGAATTGCCTAAGCATACCGGGAGCGCGGAAGGGGTGTCAAATCATCGTCGTCGTCGTCATCGTCGTCACCGTCATCGAAACTCCCGCCTTCTCCCTCACCGTTATGCATCTGCCAATGCTCCGGCATGCCGGCCTTGCCGGATTCCCCGTCGCGCGTTACCATAAGACGGTATCATCGCCGGCATCGAGGGAGAACGCATGGCTGTCACCGGTAACCTCTACCCGTTCATCGCCCGGCAGGCGCCGCAGGGGGCGCCCGCGCTGTCCTTTCTGCAGGACCGGTATACGGAGATCGAGGCCTGGCGCGCGGAGGTGCGCGAATACCTGCGCTCGCTGCTGCTGTTTGCGCCGGAGGCGGTGGAGCTCGGTCCGGAGCTGACCGACCATACCGACTACGACGACTACGTCATCCAGAAGTGGTACGTCACGCCGTCGCCGGGTGAGCGCATGCCGCTGATCCTGCTGCTGCCGCGCGGCGACGGGCCCTTCCCCGCGGTGGTGGGGCTGCACGACCACGGCGCGCAGTACTACTTCGGCAAGCGCAAGCTGGTCGCGGAAGAGGGTGAGCCGGCCATGCTCACCCAGATGCGCCAGCGTGGGTACGACGGCGTGCCCATCGCCAACGAGCTGGCGCGGCGCGGGTACGTGGTGGCGGTGATTGACGCCTTCTACTTCGGCGAGCGCCGGCTGTCCGTGCCGCCCCCGCCAGAGCTGCAGCCGGAGTTCCTGCTGGCGGCGGAAGGCTCGGAGCACTGGATTGATCTGCTGGACCGCGTGTCGGCGGCGATGGAGAGCACGGTGGCGAAATCGCTCTTCTGGGCGGGCGTCACCTGGCCGGGCATCCTGGTCTGGGACGACATGCGCACGGTGGATTTCCTGCTCACCCGTCCGGAGGTGGATCCGGCGCGCGTGGGGTGCATCGGCCTGTCCATGGGCGGCATGCGCGCGGCGCTGCTCGGCGCCCTCGATCCGCGGGTGTCCGCCACCGGCATCGTCGGCTGGATGAGCGCCCTCACCGACATGCTGCCGGAACACGCCGGCCTGCACTCCTGGTGCAATTTCATCCCCGGTCTCACCCGCGTGCTCGACTGGCCGGATGTCGCCGCGCTGCACGCCCCCAACCCGCTGCTCGTGCTGCAGGGCAGCCAGGACGCGCTCTTCCCGCTGGACGGTTTTCAGAAGGCCGCCGCGCACCTGCGCGCCGTCTACGCCAAAGCCGGCGTCCCCGGCCGCCTGGACATCCGCCTCTTCGACCTCCCCCACGCCTTCACCCGCGACATGCAGGAGGTGGCGTGGAGCTTCTTCGCGAAGGCGCTGGGGGGAAGATAGTATACGGGATTGAAAAGTGCAAATTGACAATTGTCAATTGATGGCGCGGTATGCGATCACCAGGGGTAGAAGCGGATACGCTGTTCCATCTCAGAGACGGCATGTTGGCGCGCAACTGCTGCGGTCGGGAACATCGAGCGCGGCCAATTACGAAGAAGCCTGTGCAGCGGAGAGCCGTGCTGACTGTATTCATAAATTGAAAATTGCACTGAAAGAGCTGCGGGAGTCCCGCTTCTGGCTGCGCCTGATGCTGAAAGCGGAACTCAGGACGACGCCAGGTATCCAGGAAGTGGCACAGGAAGCCAGTGAATTATGTAATATCGTTGCGAAATCCATCGTTACCGCAAAAACAAACGCCGCGAAGAAGAGTTCAGCAGTTCGAGTATCGCATCTGGACGCTCGAGAGTAAAAATTTACAATTGTCAATTATCAATTTGCACTTTTCAATTCTCCGCCCCTACGTCCACCGCATCACCCGCTTCAGCACCGCCTCCCCCTCTTCGCGGGTGCGGATGCCGCTGACGCCGAGCCAGACGCCTTCGGGGCGCAGCACGTCCATGATGGTGTCGAGCTCATCGCGTTCGGCCCAGAGCTGGATGCCTTTGCCGGCGGCCTGGCATTTCCGGTAGACGGGCATCCAGTCGGTGGCGCGGCCGTTGCCGGCGCCGTACACCCACTGGATGGCGTTCAGCTCGGGGATGGCGAGCAGGCTGTCCAGGTGGCGCAGCGCGTTGGGGCCGTCCAGATGGTAGATGGACGCCTCCAGCCGGCGGCACTCCTCGGCGATGCCGGGCAGGAAGAACTCATCAAACATCGCCGGCGAGATCATGCAGGAGAAGTCGTTGGAGGGCACGTACCACTTCTGCGCCGACGCGATCCCCGCCCAGGCGGTGCAGGCTTGCCCGGCCTCGCGCAGGCGCGTGTAGAAGCGGTCGAAGACATCGAAGTAGACGGAGTAGGTGGCGGCGAGCAGCGCCTTCACCTCATCCGGCGCTTCCAGCATATCCATATTCATCAGCAGCGGGTCGCGGAAGGCCACCAGCGCGTCGCCGCCGGGGTGGAAATCGGTCAGCCCGGTGTAGTACAGCCCCTGGCCGCCCTCCAGCAGCCCCTCGGTGAGCGCCCAGAGCCGGCGGTAGTAGATATTATCCTCGGAAAACTGCAACGTGTCCGCGTCAGCCCAGTCATGCAGGTTCGGGATCGCCCAGGCGGTGGCCTCCGAGTATTCCAGCTCGGTGCCGAAAAACGCGCTGAACACCTCCGGCCCCAGGTTCGGACAGGCGGTGGGCAGCGCGTCGCCGAGATACGCGGTGTTCAGCGCCGCCGCCCGCGCGCCCTCCACGGCGCGCTCCACGTCGAACCAGCGCTCGCGCTGCGAGGCATACGCGCGCTCCGCCGGCCACGGCGCCGCTGGCGTCTCCGCGCCGCACGCCATGATCACCACTGGGCGGTCCAGGATTTCGCGCCGCCAGAAGGCGTCCTGCCGCGCGAGGCGCTGCTCCCAATCGGGGATGCGCTCAATGGGCATGAGGGTCATCGGTGCTCTCCTGTGGGAAGGGTCGGGTGCAGTATAGCAGGACAAGGAGCGGGGGACAATCCGCGCCGGTCATCGCGCGTCAGGCACGGCAACCGGCGTCCGGCTCAACGTGACGACGCCCGTGCGCACGTCATACATCGCGCAGGACACCACCACCGTACCCCCGCGCGCCGCTTCGGCGATCAACGGGCTCCGGCGCAGCAGCAGCGCCGCCTGCTGTCGGGCATTCGCCTCGGACACCGCGTCGAGGAACGCGTCATCAGCCGGTTTGGGCGTCAGCTTCGCCGTCTGCTCAACCGCGGGGGTGATGCAGGCGACGACCACGCCGATGGATCCCTCCGCGTGGGCCTGCTCTGCCGCCGCTTGTACCGCGCCGCACCGGGTATGCCCCATGACGATGATCCGAGGGGCGTGCAAATGCTCGACGGCGTATTCGATGCTGCCGATCACCACGGGATCAATGACGTTCCCCGCGGTGCGCACCACGAAGAGGTCGCCGATGCCGCGATCAAAGATCAACTCCGGCGACACGCGGGAATCCGCGCACGTCAGTACCACGGCGAAGGGATGCTGGCCGGCGGCCGTTTCCACCAACCGCGTCTTCGAGCCGTTCGGATGGGTGCTCTTACCCTGTACAAACCGCGCGTTGCCGTCGGCCAACAGCGCCAGCGCGTCCTTCGGCGTGACGCCAAAGGCGAACGCGACACTCAGCAAGAGCAGCAGACCGGCGAACAGCCCGGCCAGCACGCGGGCGCGCGGTATGCCCATCTGGATACGTGAGAGCGGTGCCATAATCGAACCTCCAGCGGGGACCGGATTGGACGCGGCGCGCCTCAATCCACCCGGTAATGCACCCCCACGTTGCGCCGGTTGCGGAAGGCCGCGCCGGCGATGAGCTGGGCGACTTCGATGGCGTTGCGCAGGCCGACGAGGGGGTCGGAGAGCTTGGTTTCGCGGTAAAAGTTCTCGATGCGATGGGAGAGGTAGTTCAGATCGGCGACGGCGCGGTAGAGGCGTTTGGTAGTGCGCACGATGCCGGCGTAGTTCCACATGATGGTGCGGATGGTCATCCAGTCCTGTACCACCAGCGCGGGGTCCATCGCCTCGGTGAGGCCGGTGTCGTGCCAGGGGGCGACGTGGTTGGCGCGCGGGTCGGGGGCGTCGGCGCGCGCGGCGGCGGCGTCTTCGCCGGCCTTCACCCCCCAGGTGACGGCTTCCAGCAGCGAGGTGCTGGCCAGGCGGTTGGCGCCGTGCACGCCGGTGCAGGACACCTCGCCCACGGCGTAAAGGTTTCGCACCGAGGAGCGGCCCAGCAGGTCCACCTTCACCCCGCCGATGAAATAGTGCGCGGCGGGCACCACCGGGATGGGATCGCGGGTGATATCCACGCCGTAGCGCAGCAGCGTGCGGTGGATGGTGGGGAAGCGCTTCGTCACGTCCAGCGTCACCGCCGAGAGGTCGAGGAGCATGTATTCGGAGCCTTCCTTCAGCATCTCCTCCCAACTGGCGCGGGCGACGATATCGCGCGGGGCCAGCTCGGCCAGCGGGTGATAGCGCTCCATGAAGCGGTCGCCGCGGCGGTTGCGCAGCACCGCGCCCTCGCCGCGCACCGCCTCCGAGATGAGGAAGCGGTCGGCGTCCCGGTGGTAGAAGGCGGTGGGGTGGAACTGGATATACTCCACGTTGATGAGGTCGGCGCCGGCGCGGCTGGCCATCGCCAGCCCGTCGCCCCGCGCGCCGCCGGGATTGGTGGTGTGCAGGTAAATCTGCCCCAGGCCGCCGGTGGCGAGGATGGTGCGGCGGGCGAGCACCCGGTGCACCACGCCGTCGTGCTGATCGAGGAGATAGGCGCCCAGGCAGAGGGTGGACTCGTACAGGTCCAGCGGGTCGGTGCTGTGGTGCGGCAGGGTGATCAAGTCCACCGCGGTCTGATGGGTGCGGATTTCGACGCCGGGGTGCGCGCGCACGCCCGCCACCAGCCCGGTGGCGATGGCCCACCCGGTGGCATCGTCGGCATAGAGGATGCGGCGGGTGGAGTGCGCGGCTTCCTGCGTATAGGCGAGGTCGCCGCCCTTGCGGCAGAAGGGCACGCCCAGCCGCTCCACCAGCAGGCGGTAGACGAGGGGCGGGCCGTCCTCGGCGAGCTGCGCCACCGCCGGCGGCCAGCTCAGCGCGTTGCCGGCGGCGGTGACATCCCGCGCGAGCAGCGCCGGGGAATCCCGCGGTCCCCGCGCGATGATGCCGCCCTGCGCGTGCGCGGTGTTCGACTCCAGCAGGTCGTCCGCCTTCGTCACCAGCAGCACCCGCGCCCCGCCGTCGGCGGCGGCCATCGCCGCCGCGCACCCGGCGGCGCCGGCGCCCAGAACCAGCACGTCATACATCTCGATGCCCATGAGTGGCCATGCCCCCTCGAACGGGCATTAGTATAGCACGGACCACGAGGCGAGAAAACAGCGCGCCCGCGCGACACCGCTCCGCCGCTTGGCAATCTCCCGTTTGCATGGTAGGATACCCGCGGGAGTATCGCCATGACTATCTCCGCGGAAGATGTCCTGCGTATCATCCTGGCGCTCGCGGCGGGCGGGGCCATCGGGCTGGAGCGCGAGTTTCGCGATAAAGCGGCGGGATTTCGCACGCTCATCTTCATCTGCGTGGGGGCGGCACTCTTCACCCTGCTCTCGGCGAAGCTGGCGGGCAATAGCGACGGCACGCGCATCGCGGCCAACATCGTCAGCGGCGTCGGCTTCCTCGGCGCCGGCGTCATCCTGCGCGAAGGCGGGCGGGTGGTCGGCCTCACCACCGCCGCCGCCATCTGGCTCACCGCGGCGCTGGGCATGGCGCTGGGCGGCGGGTACTACCTCATCGGCGGCGTCGTGCTCGCCGTCTCGCTGGTGGTGCTCTGGCTTTTTCCCTTCCTGGAGCACCTGGTGGACAACCTGCGCCACGAGCGCACCTATACGGTGATCTCCGACACCTGCCTGGAGAAGATTGACCGCCTGGAGGCGCTCATCACCGAACAGGGCCTGCGCATCCGCTCCAGCCAGCACGTGAAAACCGGCGACCGCATGACCTGCCGCTGGGTCACCGTCGGCCCGCCGGGCGCGCACGACGCGGTGGTGCGGACGTTCTTCGAAAATCCGGACGTGATCGAGTTTCAGTTCTGACGCCCGGCGTCCGTGGGCGCCGCGGTCATATAGGTGCGGATCTCCTCCGCCGTCAGCGCCCGGCTCCACAGCATCACGCCGTCCATCACCCCGGAAAAGCGGCTGCCGCCGCCGGAGTCCGCGCCGATATGGAGGGGGAGATCGGTGACGGTGAGCGGGCCGGCCGTCTTCAGCGTATCGAGCACCGCGCCGTTGAGGTAGAGGGTGAGCGCCGCGTTGTCATAGGTGAGCGCCAGGTGCGACCAGGCGTTCAGCGGCAGCGTCACGTCCTGTGAAAACCCGCCGCGGCTGGTGATGACGCGCAGGTTGCCGGCGGGATGCGTATCCATCATATACGCGTCGTTGTGGCCCGCGCGGCCCTTGTCCAGGATGCGCATGGACCCCGCGGAGGCGGGCTTCACCCAGGCGAGCAGCGTCATCCCCGCGGTCAACCGCAGCGCGGGCGCGTCCGGCACTTCCAGGTAGCCGCCGCGCAGCGCCAGCCCCGCGCCGATTTTCCCCTCCGCGGCGCTCACGGCGCCGTGCATCCGCGCGTGCAGGCCGTTGCCGGAGCGGTCGCGCACCCACAGGCCGCCGATGGCGTCGCCCGTCCACCAGCCGACGAGGTGCGGGTCAATGGGCGTGTCCGTCGCCGGCGCCGGTCCGTGCGGGAAGCGCAGGCGGGCGAATTCTTCCGGCAGGTGAAAGCGCATCGCGGACAGCGGCGCCCAGGTGGAGGTCTCCCCGTGCGGCTTCTCGTTGCGGCAGACGTTGAAGCCCCAGTCACTGGCCGGGCCGGGTGGGTCGGGCACCAGCGCCGAGAAGGGGATGGCGATCTCCACGATCCAGCGGTTGCTTTTGCGCTGCACGGCGGCCGTCCACGGCAGGTTCAAGCTGGCGTTCTCCGTCTCCGCGGTGAGGCCGCGGGCGTCGAAGCGCGCGCCCAGCGCGTTGATCGCCAGGTGCCACTGCAGCGCCGGCGTCGGCCGCAGAAAAATCTCCACCGAGTCGTCGAGGAAGACGGCGCAGTCGCGGTCTTTTTCGCCGTACTCGGCGATGAGCCCCGCCATGCGCGCCTCCCAGCAGGTGATGCCCAGGTACAGATGCTCCGCGTCGTGGCCGATGAGCACCTCGGTGGGCTGGCTCGCCAGCGTCGTCTTGCCGAGCAGCACAAAATCGGCGAGTTTCGCCGCCCCCTGCCAGGCGGGATCGCTCAGCTCGCCGTCAACCTTCGGCGCCCCCGCCAGCTTCGCCACATGAATCTCCGGCCGCGCCGCGCGGGTCACCGGCGCCGCCGCCGGGGGCCGCGGGGCGTTCGGCTCCGCCGGCGGCGTCCACCCGGCGATGGTCGCCTCCGGCTTGCCCAGCCAGCGGATGCTGGTGGGGGTGAGGTGCTTGGGGGCGTCGTTGGGCTTCAGCAGCGCCTGCCAGCTCCCGCCGGTCGCCGGCACGTCCGCGAACGGCGTGGTGCCGATGTGGTAGGTCTTCCCGGCTTCGGTGGGGACGATGATCGTCCCGTGGTCGGATGAGAGATCCGCGACCGGCTTGCCGTTGCACTGCACGATGGCCCGGCCGGGGAAGGGATTCACCAGGCGCAGCACGCCGCCGCGCTGGCTGGTGACCGCCAGGTAGGTGACCTGCCCCTTCTCCGCCTGCGCGGTGATCACAAATCCGCCCATCGCCAGCAGCGTGAAGCGGGCGCTCCACGCTTTCGGCAGCGCCGGGCAGACGCGGATGACGCCGCCCCAGCTCTGCAGCAGCATCTCGTTCACGCCGGCCGCGAAGGTGCCGCTGCCCTCCAGGTAGGGGTGGACGGCGGGCTTGCGCGTGTAGTAATCCTGCAGGCCGGAGGGGTGCGTCTGGTAGCGTATCAGGTGATCGGGCAGCAGCGTCGCCAGCTCCTCGGCCAGCCCCAGGCGGGCGGCGGCGATGCTGTCGGTGGTCCAGCCGTAGGTGTTGACGTGCCGGCGATTCCGGAACGTGGTCAGCCCCAGCGCGTAGTCCGGCGACCCCAGCGTGATATTCGGGAAGACGCCGATGGGGAAGAGGTCGGGGTTCTCGCCGTTGCTCGTCTTCACCTCCTCGCCGGGGCGCGGCTCGAAGGCGAGGAGGCTGCCCTTCTCCGGGTCCAGCGGGTAGGGCGCCAGGCCGTCCAGGCGGTCCTGCCAGACCGGGCGCAGGTCGGCGTCCCGCTCCAGCCGCGCGCTGGCCTCCAGCAGCGCCGGGAAGAGGTAGCGGATGCCGGCGAGGTCGGGCGTGGGATTCTGCACCTTCCAGAAGGTCTCGTGGGCGTTGGAGGGCCACATGCCGTAGCGCCCCTTCTCGTCCTTCTCCAGGTAATCCACGTAGAAGGCGGCCACCGACTTCATCAGCGGGTAGGCGCGCTCGCGCAGGAAGGTCTCGTCGCCGGTGTAGCGGTAATACCACCAGAACTGCATGGCGATTTCCGCGCTGGAGGAGAAGATGAGGTTGGTGTGGCCGGGGTGTTTCGGCACGGCCAACCGCGGGTGGACGCCCATCACCTTCTCCCCGCGCCCGGCGTGGCCGGTGAAGCTGATCGTCTCGTCGTAGCTGGCGCCGTTCGCGCCAAAATACTCCTTCGTGCGCTGCTCCACCGTCGGCAGCATCTCCCAGTACATGCGGTAGTAGGGCGCCAGCAGCTCCAGGTGGTTGGCGGCGTAGAGCGGCCAGTAGGTTTCCTGGGTATTCCAGTGCCAGTAGGCGGATCCCCACTCCCGCGTATCGTAGTCGTCCAGCCACAGCCCGCCGTTGAATTTCGGCGGCACCGGCCCACGCGAGCCGGCGCCCATGGCGTAGATGTGCAGATACCAGGCGTTGGCCAGGTAGTCGGCCACCCCGTCATCGGACGAGAGGCTGATGAACGATTGGCTCCAGAACCGCGCCCACCAGTCGGCGTGCGCGCGCCGCGTGGCCGCCCAGCCGCGCGCCCGCAGCGCCGCCAGCTTCGCCTTCGCCGCGGCGACCACGTCGGCCGCCGGGTCGCGCGTCTCCGCCAGCGCCGCCCAGATGGTGCTGTTGGCGGGGGCGCGCAGCGTCAGCAGGTTTTGCCCCGCCTCCGCCGTCGCGCCGTCGGCGCTCACCGCCAGCGCGTAGCGGTAATCCGGCTGCCCCGAATATTTCGCGCTGTCCGCCAGCAGCAGCACGCCGCCCGCGGCCGCCGCCGTCATCGTCGGCCGCCACGCCTCCATCTCGATGATGACCTCTTCCCCGGCCTGCATCCCCGCCAGGCGCACGGCGAGGGCGTCGTCCGTCGCCGGGATGAAGGCGGCGGCGGTCAGCGTGCCGCGGTCGGTGGTGATGGCGGTGAAGAGGGTGGCGTCGTGGAGGGAGAGGCGCTGCTTGTACGCTGTCATGCCGGCCAGCGGCGGCGCCGGCGCGGTGCGCACCCGCAGCCGGCCCAGCGCGCGGTCGTAAACCCCGCCCCAGGCGGAGTTGAGCTGGAACTGTATCCCGCCCTCCGGCTGCCAGACCTGCGCCCCCAGGTTGCCGTTGCCCAGCGGCAGCCCCTCCCACCCCTCGCGGGCGGGCGCCAGGTAGATGATGTCGTTGTGGGCGACGACGTTGGTCATCGCCGGCGGCTCCGCCGCACAGGCGAGCGCGCAGATGCACAGGGCAAGCAGGTAACGCATAGCGCCTCCATCTCGGACAGCATCTCCACCACTCTTCCCCGCCCGCGCGGGCATTCCTGCCCCGGACACCTGCGATGCGACACCACCTCCGGAGGCGATGAGCCCCATGACTATTCCGGCGGGTATCTTGTATTACTCCCGTACCTGACTCCGCCCACCCCCTGCAGGAGGTGGCGCACCACGACACGCACGCTGATGCTCTTTGATAGTCGCCTGTCGTTATGGTGGGGGACGCGGGCTGAAGTACCCTCTGCGGGGCCAGGCGTCCCTCTCCAGGGACGCGGCGGATCGAACAGACCAACCGGAGGCTGGAGAGAGCGATATGCATGTATAAAGAGCATAAGCGCGCGCGTGTTCCACAGCACTTAGGGCGCTTCAGCGTCCTTGCCATCGTTCGCACCCTCCTTCAGGGGGTGCAGGGGACGAGTACGGTAGGAGTACTTGGTGTACCACGGTGCGCGTCAGCGTCACTGCCGGTCCGCGGAGCAGGGCGCGACAAATGCCGCGCCCCCCGGCCAGCGGGCCGGGGGGCGTAAATGCCGTCGTCGAAGGCATCACGCGGTTTTCGCGGCGTCTCGCGCGAAAACATGGATGCCGCCCACTTGCGCACTTACTTGGCGATAGACACTTTCACATCCTTGATCCAGATGTAATTGTTGTACACGCTACAGCTATACACCGCCACGTTGCGATTGGCGGCGATCATGGAGGGCTTCACGTCGGCAGCGAACCCGACCGCGGGGTAGGTCGTGTTATCCCGGCTATCCGTATACGACGCATAGACTTCCTTGCCGTTCAAGATGGTGATGGCAGCGCGGAACCAGAACGAGTCGTAGCGGGCTGTCGGCAATGTCGGCGTCGCAATGGAATCGGCCGCCTTCGCGCCGAATTTGATTTGCGTGCCGGGCGTGAACACCGCGAACCCCGTGGTGACCGGGACGATGCTGCCGTCCGTAATGCTATGGCCGGAGACAATCGCACTCGTGGGGATATACAACTGGTTGCGATCTCCACCGGGACCCAGGACACCCGAATCATACACGCTGAAGAAGGCGTGGCTGCAGGAGTTGGCGTAGGACCCGCCGCGCACATCCGCCTCGATGCGCACCGCCTTGGGGATGTTCCCATCGGCATCCTGATACGCTTCCCCCGGCAAGACGAAGAGATTCGACCGTATCCAGTTCGTCGTATACGGGGGGACCGCGTGGGTCAGCGGCTGCGGCGGCCAGTCCGGCGTACCATCCGCCTGGGTCACCGGCAGCGTTTTGCTGAATGCCGGCACCAAATCATAGCCGCGGTTCACCAGCACTTTCGTATACGATCCGGCCACTTTGTCAAAAGACTCCACCGCCACGTGGCCATCCACGCAGGTGAGCACCAGCCCGCTATTGTGGCGCGGGTCCACGTCACTGGAAAACGCGTAGATGGCGGAGTTGGGATTCGGGTTGTCCATCCTCAGGTCCGCGGTGAGAATACCCGCGGCGGGGGAATTCACGTCGCCGATCGCTTTGCCGAAGAGATACCCGTTGAAGCCATATTCCGGGGCGGTGTTGCTGCCTTTCCCCGTCTTCGTCGGGCAGTCGTAGATCGTCGGCTCGTTGTAGTCCTTCAGCAGCGAGGACCAGGCGCTGGTACCGGTGTCGGGGATGAAGGTTTCCGCGTTGTCCTGCACGTACATCGTCATGGCGATGGCGATCTGCCGCTGGTTGTTGATGCAGGAGTTCTGCCGGGCCTTCTCCCGCGCTTTCGCGAAGACGGGAAAGAGGATGGCGGCCAGAATCGCGATAATCGCGATCACCACCAGGAGCTCGATGAGGGTGAACCCTCGCGGGGGACGGGGATGAAACATCACGAGACCTCCTTTACGCGCGTCATCGTGCACCGGGCGATAGGCCCGATGAGCACGATCATTATACTACGGAACAGGCCGGCGTCAATGCCGGAGCACCGGGAAATGACCGGTAATAACGGCCCGCCCCGGTCGGGAAGGCCGGGGCGGGGAAACGGCGCGTCCGCGCCCGTCAATTCCAGATGGAGACTTTGATGTTGCGCAGTTTCACGGCATTGTTATACGGGCCGGTGGTGTAGGCCACGATGTTGGCGCGGGACGCCACCATGTTCGCTTTCATATTGGCGCTGACGCCGCACGTGCCCGCCGCAATCGCGCCGCCGGCGGTGGACGAGGAGACGAGGCTGACGTTGGTGTAGCAGTCCGTGCCGTCAATCAGCGTGATCACGTGCTTGAAGTGCGCCAGTTGCAGCCCGGTGTGGGCCGGCAGGGTCAGCAGATTTTGCGGCTTTTGCCCGTTGGCGATGGAGGCGCTCGGCATCCACAGGCCGTAGCCGGTATTGACCGGGAAATGCGCCTTGACATGGTGGCTGGAGACGATGCTGCCCGTCGGAATCACCGACGAGGTGTAGCCGGCGGCGTCATTGCTGGCGGTGCCGGGGTCATAGATGGCGAGGAACGCGGTATCGCAATCGTTGGCGTACGAGGCGCCCATCACTTCCGCTTCCACGCGCACGGCCTTGGGGATATTGCCGTTGACATCCTGATAGGTGCTCGCGGGCATGGGCACGGCCGGCGTGCGCACCCAGTTCGCCACCCAGGCGTTGGGGGCGCAGTTGCCATTGTAGGTGGCATCGGCCGGGGCGGAAAACCACGCAATGCTGGGGTCGTTCAGCACCGCCTTGCCGGCGGTGGGCACGATATCGTAGCCGCGGTTCACCAGCGTGACGAACAGCGGCGTGGTGATCTGATCGAGTGACTCAACGGCGACATGGCCGTCGGCGCAGAGGATCACCACGCCTTTATTGTGCCGGGCATCCACGTGGCTGGAGAAGCTGCGGATGGCATAATTCGCCGGCGGGTCATCCATCTTCAGGTCGGCGGTCATGAAGGCGGCCGATGACGAGGCGATATCGCCGAGGGCCTGTCCGAAGAGGAAGGTGTTGAAGCCGTACTCCGGCGCGGCGTTCGTGCCTTTCCCCGTCTTCGTCGGGCAGTCGTAGATGCTCGGCTCGTTGTAGTCCCGCAGCAGCGACGACCAGGCGCTGTTGCCGGTGTCAGGGATGAAGGTTTCCGCGTGGTCCTGTACGTACATCAGGATGGCCACGCCGATCTGTCGCTGGTTGTTGATGCAGGTGTTGGTGCGCGCCTTTTCCCGCGCTTTGGCGAACACCGGGAAGAGAATGGCGGCGAGGATGGCGATGATGGCGATCACCACCAGCAACTCGATGAGGGTGAACCCTCGTTGGGGACTAACCATGAAGAACCTCCTCTAGCGGACGAGTGATTGATGACCGGTGGCATGCGACCGGTCACCATCCTTATTCTACCACGATTTTCCCCGCCGTCAACCGGTGATATGGCCACGGGAGCGCCCGCGCCGGTCTCGCCTTGACGATCGCTGTCATTGCGCGGCCCGCCCGCCAAACAGCGCGGGGGGAGGCCGCCGGCCTCCCCCCGTCATCCCCCGTGGTCCAGCGTTGCTTACTCGAAGAGCAAGCCGCTGAACCCGACGTGGCCGTTCGCCACGCTGTTTTTCAACTCGGCGGTGATGACGCCGCCGCTCGGATCCGCCGCCTTGAAGGTGTAGCGGCAGTAGGCGATTTGCGCGGTATTGCGGAACGTCGTCTGCTCGACTTTCATCACGCCATCGGTGACGAGCATGGTGACGTTGCCATATCCCGAATCGTTATGCGACGCCCACACCATGGTGATGGTGTGGGTGGCGTCATCCAGCACCTTGAAGTCCATCTTCACCCCGGAGAGCGCCTTGTTATTGCGCGAGCACATGATGCCGTTGGTATTGGCGGTGCCGCCTTCGGGTTTCGTGAACACGATGCCTTTGCTGTTTTGCGACGCGCACGCGCGCCAGAAGGGTGCGCTGGCGCTGTACTCCTCGGTGTCCAGGTGCTCGACGCCGTCGGAGGCGCCCACCGACTTGACGATGAAGGTGGCGGGGTCAATCCAGCTCGGGCATTTTTTGAAGACGGTGGCGGTCCACCCGGTGTTATACCAGTATCCGCCCAGCGCCAGGCTCGTCATGGGGATGTCCGCGGTGCCGGCCACCGCGGCGAGCGGCTGCAGGGGAATCCACGGCGTGCCGCCGGTGCCCAGCTGCCAGCCTTTCGCCAGCACGGTGGCCATCGGGTCTTCATCCTTGATGGCCAGGTATTCCACGTGGCCGTCGAAGAGCGCGAAGACGGCGCCTTTGTTATGCCGCGGGGCGATGTCGAGATCCTTGCTGGTGATGCGCAGCGCGCAGGCGGGGTTCTGCGCCAGCACGGTCTCGTCCAGCACCAGGTCGGCGGAGAGCAGGGTGGATTCCGGGCTCTTGATATCGCCCAGCGCCGTGCCGTACAGCAGGGCGCTGAAGCCGTATTCCGGGTTGTCGCTGCTGCCGGGATTCACGCCGTCCGCGCTCGGACAGTCGTAGATGGAGGGCTCGTTATACATCTTCAAGCATGAGGACCACGCGCGATTGCCCGGGTCGGGGAAGAGTTTTTCGTCGTTGTCCTGGATATACATGGAGACCGCGATAGCGATCTGCCGCTGGTTATTCAGGCAAGAGTTGGTGCGCGCCTTCTCGCGCGCTTTGGCGAACACCGGAAACAGAATGGCCGCCAGCATGGCGATGATCGCGATCACCACCAGGAGTTCAATCAGGGTAAACCCGTGTCGCATGGGGGTATCCTCCTTTCACAGATGATGAGAACCGCTCACTGGGCCTTCACGCCGAAAAATTCGATTTCACCGATATTATGCACCATGCCTTTGATGACTTGTCCCGTGATATACGGGTTGATATCCTGGGTCATGGTGATGACGATATCTTCCGCCGGCGGGGTACTGACCGCATACTCAAACCACTTCCCGGAGGCGGGTGACGTCCAGCCCGCCGGGAAGGTGTTGTGCGTCGTGAGCGCGCCGCCCGTGGTGGGGCTCGACTGTACGATGATTTTATACGGCCATTGCCGCGCGACGCCGCCGGAATCATTGCCGCTGAAGCCGCCGATCGCATCGCTCCAGCCGACCCAGTAGCCGGGCGAGGTGTAGACGCGAAGCTTCGACAGGACCACGGGCGGCTTGATATTGGTGATTTTACAGACGAACTGGTTGAGACTGTCATTGGTATTGATATAGATCAAGCTGATGTTGTTTGCCGCCACCGCGATGTTATCCACCAGCGGCCAGCTGATGCGGTAATCCGGTGAGAAGTAGTTGGTGCCGTTGACAAACCCGCGGAACGTGGACGTCTGCGCGAAGGTGCCGCTGGTGAAGCCGGCGGCGCGATCCACGATCACGCCGGTCGGCGAGGCGGGGTTGTTCAACGCAAAGGGAATTTTCGCCGCGTTGGGATCATACGCCGCCGACAATGACAACGAGGCTTTGTTCAGCGCGGCCAGGTAATCCGGCGCCGTCTGTCCCGTCAACGGCACCGCGTGCACCGAGCCGTCCACCGCCGTCGCGATGAAGCTGGCATTGTGGCGCGGGTCAATGGTGGTCGCCTCCGCATTGACACCGTCAACCGAGAGCGTGAAATTGGTATTCGTCGCGCTATTGAAATAACTCTTCTTGAGGTCGGCGGTGAGCAGGGCGGAACTGGGCGTGGCCACCATGCCCAAGGGTTTTTTGAACAGGTTGGGGTTGAAGCCGTATTCGGGATTGGCGTTTTGCCCCTCGCCGGTGAGGGTGGGACAGTCGTAGATGCCGGGGCCGTTGTACGGGGTCAGGTAATTGGCCCACGATTGGCCGTTGTTCGGGAAGAACTTCTCCTGGTTGTCCTGGGTATACATCTGGATGGCAATCGCGATCTGGCGCTGGTTATTCAGACAGGTGTTCTGCCGCGCCTTTTCGCGGGCGCGGGCAAAGACCGGGAAGAGAATCGCCGCCAGAATCGCAATGATCGCGATCACCACCAATAACTCGATGAGAGTGAAGCCCGCGCGGCGGCGGGTCCCTCTGCGCTGCCTGTGAGACATACCTCTGCACTCCTTTCCAAAATAAAGCATGGCTGACGCCTCGATTCCGAGAATCGAACATTTCCAGAACTTAAGATACGGTCATGAGCCCATTTTGTCAAGCATTGCGAGCATTTCTCCCCCCAAAAACGCCCCTGGTATCGCCACCGGACAGCAGCGCTCGAAGGCACGCTGCGCCCCATGCAGATTGAAAGG
>JAKPKV010000098.1 GCA_029553475.1 Armatimonadota bacterium | reverse complement strand
GAGAGTGCGCCCGCTTGACTAAGCCGCAAGACACCTTCTCGCACATCCGTCGGGCCGAGGTACGTGTTGGCCGCCCCCAGCGTGAGCGATCCGGCTCCCAGCTTGGTGAAGCCGCCCGACGCCGGCGCGCCCAACACCGGCGCACCGAGCGTCGCGGCCGTCGCGGCACCGCCACCCACCAGCGTGACTGTCGGCGCACTGCCATAGTCCGTACCGGGCGACGTGATTTCGATGGCGGTCAGCGTACCACTGGCGAGATCCACCCGCGCGAACGCGGACGCGCCTTTGCCGCCGCCGCCCGTGATCCGAACGAACGGCGCTCCGATATATCCCGCGCCCGGCGAGGTAACGGGAATTGACAGCACGCCGAGCCCGGTCGGCCGGCGCAACGGCGTGTTGACCGACAGCGCCATGCCTGCCGTCGGAATATCCACGACCGCGCCGCCCTCGAAAATGGTCACATCGGGATAGAGGCCGGCCGTACCGCCGTTGAACAGCTCGACGTTGTCCGGATTGACGGCGCGCAGCAGGCCGCCGTTCCAGTTGACCCGCGCGTCGGTGTTGGAGCGGTTCGCGCGCCAGATACGCTTGGCATTCACCTCGCCGCCGTTCAGGTTGAGCAGGGCGGTCATATTGTTGCGGTTGCCCAGATCGATCGACCCGTTGTTGGTGACCACCGCGCTCCCGCTGACTGTCATCACGGCAAAGCCGGCGGTGGAGCTGTTCTCACTGTCATCGCCGATCTTGAGCGTGGCGTTGCTGCGGAAAAGGCCGCCGGACACATGCACCACGCCCGTGCCGCCGCGGCTGATCCCGATCGTTCCGCCATAGGTGGCGCCGAAAGCCAGCAGACCGCCTCCAGCGCCTTCTTCATCGTCGCGTCGCTCGCCAGCTTGATCAGCCCCGGCGAAATCAAGTCGCGCACATTGATCTCAATCATGCCCATCGAGTTCCCTCCGTGCGCTCACGGCACACCGTGAGTTCTGAGTACCGAAGGAATCTCGCGCGGCTCCTTCGGGTCACCTTTCACCCGCAACTTCAGCGCATCATCCAGCGA
>JAKPKV010000067.1 GCA_029553475.1 Armatimonadota bacterium | reverse complement strand
GTGGCACGGGGTATTATACCGGATTTCGTTCGATCGGACCTATCGCACCAAGGGAACCCATTTTATTTCGGTTGAGCCGGCGGACCGTGTCGGCAGGTTAGAATCGGCAGGCCGGTGGGAAAGATACCGGTATTCCCCTGCGCACAGAACAGGAGCGTCATCCATGAAACGTCGCACCCCATTTTTCTGGTTGGCCACCGGGCTCGGTGTCGGGCTGCTGGGCGGGCTGCTGTTGTCCACCGCGTTCAGTGCCATGCCGGAGATCGATTACGGCCAGGTGCTGGCGATGGCGGGCGAGACGCCGCTGACGCGCAAGGAGCTGGCAGAGCGCACGCTGTTCAAGTATGGCTCGCGCGAGTTGGACGACGAGCTGCGGCGCGAGCTGATTTACAAAGAGGCGGCGCGCCGCGCCGGCATTGTGGTCGCCGACGCCGAGGTGGAGAAGCGCCTCAACGACTATAAGCTGCTGATGGCGCAATACGCGGACCTGCCGGCGATGATGGGCGTCACGTTCGACGCCGATGCGCTGCCGCGCTGGCTGCTGGCGGACCAGTTCCGCACCACGCTCTGCGCGGAGAAGGTCTACAACGTGAGCGTGACCCAGGCCGACATCGACAAGATGTACGGCGACCGGCTGTTCATGAACGGCTTCACCAAGCCGGCGATGGCGAAGCTGACCATGTGCATCGCGCGGAACAAGAACGACGCCACGGTGATGTGGAACCGCCTGCGCGCCGGCGAAGAGCCGGGGAAGGTGTCGGCGCAGAGCTCGTACGTGGAGTCCATCCGTAAGGTGCGCGGCGATCTGGGGCTGGTGGCGCGCGACGCCATGAGCCCGGACGTCGCGGCCGCCATCTTCGATGTGCGCGGCGGCAAGGGGCTGAAGCCGGGCGAATTCACCCCGGTGCTGACGTACAACAACCCGCGCACGGATGCGGCGACGGGACGGATGTATAACGTGACAGATTACATCGTGATGTACGTGCACGACATCGTGCCGGCCAAGGTGGTGCCGAAGCAGGAGGTGCTGCCGGTGCTGGATATGCTGGTGCGGCTGAACAAGGTGGCGCTGGCGGAGACCGAGCGCGTGCCGCCGCTGACCGGGAAGACGCGGTTCCGCCTGTTGGAGGAGCAGATCCCGTTCAAGCGGGTGCGGGACGTGAGCAACCTGAACGGCACGCTGGAAGCGGTGTCGCTGCCGGAATGGAAGGCGCTGGAGCCGGGGATCGAGCCGCCGAAGCCGAAGCCGCTGCGGGGGAAATAGGGCGAGCATTCGTTGAATGCAGCGTATAAGTGCCCCGCCGCGGCCCCAGCAGGCATGCGGCGGGGCACGTGCCCTTTTCCTGACGGTGAATCGAGACCGGACGGGCTTTGTCTACGACGAGTGGCGCTTGCGACATAGGCTTGTACTATAAAGCGGACGAGACGTCCGCAGTCCGGCGGAGTGGTTGCGCCTGGGGCGGAGTGCGTGCTACCATCTGGCGGACTTTTTACATGGGGGAGACGCGGATGACGGAACGATTGCGGTGGGGGATTGTGAGCACCGGGCGGATTGCCGGGGTGTTCGCGCGGGCGCTGAAGGCGTCGCGGACCGGCACGCTGGCGGCGGTGGCGGGGCGGACCCAGGCGTCGGCGGACGCGTTCGGCGCGGAGCACGGGGTGGCGACGTGCTACGGCAGCTACCAGGCGCTGCTGGATGACCCGGCGGTGCAGGCGGTCTACCTCGCCAACCTGCATCCCTGGCACGTCGAATGGGCGATCAAGGCGGCCGACGCGGGCAAGCACATCCTGTGCGAAAAGCCGCTGACCATCAATTACCCCGAGGCGCTGGCCATGGTGGAGGCGGCACGGCGTAACGACGTTTTCCTGATGGAAGCCTTCATGTACCGCTGCCACCCGCAGACGGCGAAGCTGGCGGAACTGCTGCGCAACAAAATCATCGGCGACGTGCGGGTAATTCAGGCGACCTTCACCTTCCACAGCGCGTTCGACCCGGGGGCGCGGCACCTGAACAATGCCCTGGGCGGCGGCGGCATCATGGACCTGGGGTGCTACTGCATGTCGATGGCGCGGCTGATCGCCGGCGCGGACCAGGGGCGCGACTTCGCCGACCCTATCGAGGTGAAGGGGGTGGGGCATCTCGGCGACATCACCCGCGTGGACGAGTGGGCGCTGGCCGACTGCCGTTTCCCCGGCGATATCGTGGCGCAGCTCTGCTGCGGCCTGCAGGTGGACGGGGAGAGCGTGGTGCGCATCTGGGGCAGCGCGGGGCATATCCTGGTGCCCACGCCGTGGTTCCCGGCGCGGCACGGCGGCACCAGCACCATCCTCGTCACCCCGCAGGACGGGGAGCCGCAGGAGATCGTCATCGCGGCGGACCGCGAGCTGTACGCCATCGAGGCCGACACGGTGGCGCAGTGCATCCCGCAGCGCCAGGCGGCCGCCCCGGCCATGTCGTGGGAGGACTCGCTGGGCAACATGCGCGCACTGGACCAGTGGCGCGCGCAGATCGGCCTGTCTTACGACTGCGAACAGCCCGCCAATATCACGACGACCGTGGCGGGCCTGCCGCTGGCGGTGCGCGCGGATGCCGACATGCCGGCCGGGACCATCGAGGGCGTGACCAAACCGGTGTCACGGGCGGTGATGGGCAGCATGGCGGCGAACAGCGTGCCGTATGCCATCATGCTCTACGATGACTTCTTCACCAAGGGCGGCAACGCCTTCGACACCGCCTGGGTGTACGGCGGGGGGAATGCGGAGCGGCTGCTGGGGACGTGGGTGCGCACGCGCGGCGTGCGCGAGCAGGTGGTCATCCTGGCCAAGGGCGCGCACACGCCGTTCTGCACGCCGCCGGACCTGACCCGGCAGTTCCTGGAATCGCTGGACCGGCTGCAGATGGACTACGTGGACCTGTACGGCATGCACCGCGACAACCCGGAGATTCCGGCGGGCGAGTTCATCGAGGCGGTGAACGCGCAGATGCGCGCCGGGCGCATCCGCGCCTTCGTGGTATCCAACTGGCGCCTGGACCGCGTGGAGGAGGCGAACGCCTACGCGAAGGCGAAGGGGCTGCGCGGCATCAGCGCGGTGAGCAACAATCTGAGCCTGGCGCGCATGGTGGAGGCGCCGTGGGACGGGTGCGTCGCGTCGTCCGACGCCACGTCGCGCGCCTGGTTCACCCGCACGCAGCTGCCGCTGATGTCCTGGTCCAGCCAGGCGCAGGGATTCTTCGCCTGGGGCGACAGCCCGCGCTGGGCGTGGAATTCCTTCCGCCGCTGTTGGTCCGCCGAGGACAACGTCCAGCGCCTGGCCCGCGCGGCCGAACTGGGGCGGCAGAAGGGCGTCAGCGCGATGAATATCGCGCTGGCCTACGTGCTGAACCAGCCCTTCCCGACCTTCGCGCTGGTCGGTCCGGAGAACCCGACGGAGACCCGTCTGCTGCTGCCCGGCCTGCACACCGTGCTGACGCCGGAGGAGCTGGCGTGGCTGAACCTGGAGACGGAGCGCGTGGAGGCGTAAGGTTTCAGGCGCCTGCCTTATGGACCGCCGGCAGAAATGCCGGCGGTCCATGTGTTTGCGCTTCTCGATGGGTATCCGGTCAGCGCGGTCAGCCGCCGAGGCGTTCGCGGCGGGCGACGACGTAGAGGGAGGTGACGGCATAGATGATTCCCCGGCAACAACCCCTATTTCAAGCTGCCGCATGGGCCGTTCGCGCGGGTGGGCCTCCCGGTGACCAAACCGGGCAGATGGCGTTCCTTGCGGCCGTGGATGCGTGCTGAAGGCTCCACGGGAGCGCGTGCCGGACCAAATGGGCGGATGGTGCCGCCTGGTGCGCCTGTTTCCCCCAGTATTGCAGCGCCCGCTTCACGTTGCAGGCAAGAACCCCCATGTTGAGGGCGAGTTCGACCCGCTGCTCCCCCCGCACCCGCACGTCGCCCAGCCCCTGCCCCCGCTTGAGTTCGCTGATCGTCCCCTCGATCCCCGCCCGCGGGCGATAGGCGTCCTGGAACGCCGCCGTCCGCGCGAACGCCCGCCGGTCGTCCCGCAGGGTCTCGCCGAGCTCCAGCAGCGCCACCGTCTGCCCTTCCGGGGTCGTGAACAGCGGACAGCTCACCCGTCGCGCACAGCCGTCGCACGCCCCCGCCGGCATCTGCACCAGCGCCACCGGCCCCGCCGCCGTCGGCCGCACGACGGTCGCCGCCGCCTCCACCCCCGCCGGGCACACCGACGGCAGGTCGCCGGGAAAGCACTGGACGTGAAAACCGTCCGCCTCCGCGTCGGGCAGCGCCGGCGCCTCCCCGCCCGCGCCGGGAATGGGCGCGATCAACTCGATGCCCCGCTCCGCGCACGCCTCGTAGTTCGCCTGCGACCCGAAACTGGTATCGCCCAGCAGCGTCTCCGGCGCGAGGTCCCGCGCGAGGAGCGCCTCCACCGTCGGGAGCACCCGGTCGGCGTCGCTCTCGCACGAGCGTTCCAGGCTGACGTGGGTGATCAGTTGCACGGCGTTGTCGGGATCACACGTCTCGGCCAGCAGCGCCTCGTACCCCTGTCCTTTGTGTCCGGAATAGGTCACCTCCGGGTCGTGCGGCGTCTGCAACACCGCGCCGGTCAACTGCTTGGCGTCTTTCACCACCACCGGCACGGCGGGCAGATCGGCGTCGGCATCGTCCTCGGCGGCGGTTTGCGGGTCGGCGACGATCTCGCAGTGCTCGTCCACCAGCCGGCAGAGGATCGCGTAGGCCGCCGCCGCGTCGGCGGGGAGCGTCACCCCGCGCAGCGCCTCCCGCAGCCGGTAGGCGTCGCGCGCCGCCACCCCCAGCCGCCGGCGACTGTCCGAGGCGCGGGCATCATCATACGACGACGCGGTCCCGTCCTCGCGCAGATAGCGCCGGCGCAACGAGGCCGGCAGCGTGTCCAACCGGCGGGACGCCTCCCGGCGCAGCGCGTGCAAGAGCACCCGGTGCGTCGCGCAAAACAGCCCCAGCCGCGACAGGCGCGCCACGTTCGAGAGCAGGTGCGTGGTGTCCAGCCGCTGCAGTCCGGTCTTCACCCCCAGGCGCGCAATGAGCTGGTCGGTCAGCTCGGTGAACAGCACGCCGACCCCCGCGTGCTCGATCAGCTTGGCCTCGAAATAGCGCACCGTGCGCTCCGAGACGTAGTCGTCGTCGTCGCACGGGTCCAGCCCCAGCGCCAGGTGCCAGCGCAGGTCGAAGTCGACGTGGTACTGCGTCTCCGTGTACGTCAGGTCGAACAGGTGGCGCAGGAGCGTCACCGCCACCACCAGCCGCACCGACTTGCACGGCGCGCCGTTGTCGTCACAATACAGCGGGCGAAACAGCTCCTCGTCGATGAGTGGCCAGCACCGCTCCCGAAAGGCCTTCGCCCACGTCTGCTCCAACCGCCCGCGCTTGCGGTCGGACATTTGAAACTCGGATGCCCACAGGCTGCCCTGGCGTGAACTGCGTCGAAACATGCCTTATTATACTAAGCGATCGCCAATTTGTCTAAGCCTCAAAACAGCAAACATTTGGTCTGGGTTTTTGCCGGGGAATCAT
>JAKPKV010000046.1 GCA_029553475.1 Armatimonadota bacterium | reverse complement strand
GCCGTAGGCGTGGGCGGGGGCGGGTTGGCGCAGCAGCTCGTCGGCGACGAGGACTTCGTCGGTGACGGTGACGTAGCGCAGCACGGGGTCGGTGGGGCCGATCGCCGCGGGGGCTTCGGGCCAGGCGCCCGTGAGGGAAATCCGGGTGAGTTCCTCGCTGTTGTCGGGCAGAAAGACGGCGATGGTGCGCGGGCGCAGCGTGCGCGCCAACGCGGAAACCAGCGTCTCGACCAGCAGTTCGCGGTCATGCGCCGAGGCCAGCGCGCTGCCCGCCTCGCGCAGCGCGTGGCGGTAGTCATAGACGCTTTTGAAGAAGCGATGGTCCACCAGTTGCTGCACGTAGCGCCGCAGCGGCTGGAACGCCAGCGCGATGAGGAAGGCGATGATGAAGCTGCCGGTGCGCGAGGGCAGCGTGAAGTGCGCCTGCATGAAGGTGTCCAGCACGGGCACGAGCAGGGCGAAAATGAGCGAGAGGGTGCCGATGGTGACCGAGTAGACGATGCCCGCGCGCAGCACGATGCGGATGTCCATCAGGCGGTAGCGCACGATGGCATACGTGGTGGTGGTGGTGATGAAAAGCGACGCCAGCGGCCCGTAGAATGAGTAGCGCGTGGACTGGCTGAGGGCGGGCAGGATGAGGTTGATGAAGGACCCGACGATGAACAGGCCGACGAAACCGAGCAGGATGTAGCGGACCTGCAGGCGGTCCATGCCGCGCAGGGTCTTCGTCTTGAAAAACAGGTGCACGGCGCCCGCCAGCGTCCAGCCCTGAATCCACGCCGTGAAGGGGAGGACCAGCGGGCCGGAGGTCGCCTTCACCCAGCCGTCCATGAAGGTGATCCCGTCCGGAATCAGCCACGGGGTCCAACAGAGGACGAACCAGGGCAGGCTCAGGACGATCATCACCCGCGCGGCGGTGAGGAAGCGCGGCGAGGTCTGCGGGAATTCGGCGCAAAACAGCATCCAGCTCGAACAGAAGAAGATGGCGCAGAAGAAGGTGGCGCGGACCAGCCATAATGTGGCCGCCTCCCCGAAAGCGGGCTGCATGAAGACAATACACGCCTGCCAGGCGGCGTTGCCGAGGATGTACCAGGCGAAATTCCGCCCCACCTGGTTGGCGTGCGTTTTCCAGAGGATCAGCCCGACCAGCACCAGGTTGTAGATGGCCGCGGCGGCCAGAATCAGTTGTACGGGGGAAAACATGGCCCGTCAACGCTCCTCGGCTCGGCGCCTCGCCTGCAGCAGCCAGCATTGCTCGGCATAGGCCGGCTCGACCCGCGTGACCGTGAAACCGAGCGTATCCAGCAGCGACGTAATCTCCTCAATCGGATAAAAGTAGTAGGCGCCGGACTCCATGCGGCGCTGAATGCGCCGGTTGATCGCCGCCACGGCCAGCAGCGGCGGCAGCGCCCCCAGCGTGCGTCCCCAGCCGCGCAGGCGCTCGCGTCCCGGCAGCGCCCGCAGCATGGTGAAATGCGCGCGCGTCACCTGCTCGGGGTCGGATACGGGCTGGCGGTCGCACAGGGTGAAGCGGCCGCCCGGGCGCACGAGCCGGCTGATCTCCGCCAGCGCCGCCTGCCGGTCTGGCAGCGCGTACAGCACGTTGCACATCACCGCCGCGTCGAACGCGGCGTCCGCGAACGGCAGCCGCTGGCACAGGTCACCCCGGTGATGGCGCGCGGAGGGATAGCCGGCGCACTTGGCGCGCGCCCGTGCGAGCATCGTCGCGGAAAAGTCCAGCGCGTCAATCTCCAGGCCGTCCACCCGCCCCAGCGCGCGCGCTTCCAGGTTGCCCGTGCCGCAGCCGGCGATGAACAGGCGCTCGCCCGGCGCCGGCGCCAGCGCGGTCAACACCGCCTCCTGCAACGCGGCATACGGCAGCAGCGCGTTGAGCGCGTCATAGCCCAGCGCCGCGTACCAGTCCCAGAGCGCGGAAGCCATGCTCATCGGTCATATCCCTCCACCATCAGGCCGGAATGGGTGCCGCCCACGCCCGCCGCGCAGACGATGACCCGGCGCAGGCGCGCCGGGCGCGGCACATTGGGCACGTAGTCCAGCCGGCAGCCGTCGTCGGGCCGGGAGAAATTCAACGTGGCGGGCACGTGCTGGCGCGCGAGCGCCACGCAGGCCGCCGCCACTTGCAAACCGCCGCCGCTGGCGAACGACTGGCCGATGGCGCCGCGCACCGAGCTCACCGGCACGCGGAAGGCGTGATCGCCCAGCGCCGTCTCGATGCCGCGGCTTTCCGCGCAGTCCGCGCCGGGATAGCCGGTGCCGTGCGCGCACACCCAGTCAATCGCCGCCGGGGGCACGCCGGCGTCCGCCATCACCCGCTGCATCGTCACCGCGTAGGCGCGGCCGGAGGGATCGAGGTCGGTCAGCGGGCGCGCCTCCTCGACGCTGCCGATGCCGGAGAGCTCGCCATACACGCGCGCGCCGCGCACCCGCGCGTGCGTCTCGCTTTCCAGCACCAGGGCCGAGCCGCCTTCCACCAGCGCGATGCCGTTGTGGTCGTAGGAGAAGGGGCGCGGAATGCTGCCGCCGTCCTCCGGCACCGGCGCCAGGATGCCGCTGCGATACAGCGCCGACCACATGAAGGGGGTGAACATCGCGTCCGCGCCGCCCACCACCATGGCGTCCGCGCGGCCGGCGCGAATCTGCTGCACGCCCCAGGCGATGCTGTCAACGCCGCTGACGCAGCCCGCCGACAGCGTGCCGCAGGGTCCGCGCAGCCCGAAGTGAATGGCCACGTGCGTGGTGCAGGCGCTGGGGGTGAATTCCGCCCAGAGGACCGGACTGATGCCGTGGTCGCCGCGGGAGAAGTAGCGCTTGGCATCGTATTCCACCGCTTCGCTCAACCCCGCTGCCGCCGTGCTGAACGCGGTGCCGATACGGTCGCGGTTGAGGCCGTCGCACTCCAGGTGTGCGTCGCTGATCGCCCGTGACGCCGCCACCAGCGCGTATTGCGAGTAGCGGAACATGCGCTTCGTGTCGGCGTTCGGCAGCTCGGCCTCGATCGCGAAATCCTTCAGCTCACCGCCCAGGGTGTAGCGCTTGTCCGCGACCTCGAAGCCCGTGATGGGGCCGATGCAGGTGCGCCCGGCGAAGAGCGCGTCGCCGAATTCCTCCACCGTGCGGCCGAGCGAGAGCAGCACGCCGATGCCGGTGATGAGCACGCGGGGTGGCGTCATGGCGCGGTCCTCCGGGGGGTGGGGGTGAGCAAAGCGGCACGACAGCCCGCGCGCACACGGTAAGTGCGCGCGCCTGACGCGGCAGGGCGCGGGTGTGTCAAAACAAACGATGCCATAATGGTAACTGCGATGTGTTCGGCAACGGTTACGATAGTCCAATAATAACGTAAATCAATAATATACCATATTTTACCGGCATTGCAAGGGCTTTCCAGAGAATATTGCTACCGCAAGGGCTTGCGGACTCGAAAAGCGTGCGGTATACTGACGTAATTCTCGTCGTGCGTTTTCTGCGCTCATTCGTGAAAGTGGCCGCCGAAACGGGCCAATAACGGCACGTATTACAGACTCATCACTGCAAAGGATTACGCCTATGTCACTGCACCGTTTGCTGCTGCTCGCGGCAGTCGCGAGCCTGCTCGCCGCTCCGTCCGTCGGGCAACTGGCCCTCAACGCCGATACGCCCAAGCTCAGCAGCCTGGCCTTCGGCTGGGTCTCCATGAGCGGCGTGGATCCCACCCTCGACGCCATGGCCTCCTTCGCCCCCACCATGCTCGGCATTCGCGAAGCCGGCTACTCTTTGGGCGGCGAGGTCGCCACCGGCACCTTCTCCTTCAGCGGGTTCGATGTTGATTCCGGCTGGCAATCGGCGCAGACGAATCTCGGACCGGGCGTCTTGCGCCTCGTGCATTACCGCTTCAACTCCAACACCGCCGAAGTGGCCGGCATGCAGCTGCCGCCGATTGTCCCCCCCGGCACCCCGCCGCTGCTGCTCAATACCTTCGGCGACTCCGTGGAGGTGTCCTATGCCCAGCGCATCGGCACCACCGGCGTGGGGATCAGCCTCGTGCCGACGGACTCCGCCACCATCAGCGTGTACCAGGGGGGAGCGACCATGGCCACCGGGAAGTCGAAAACCGACTACGGCTATCGCGTTGGCGCCGTCGCGCCGCTGAAAGGCGCGCCGAACGTCCGCGTGGGCGCGAACTTCAGCTACCAGAAAGACGAGAGCACCCTGACCCCGAATGCCGCGCATCCGCTGGTGGTGCTGAGCGGCGCCGTGCCCGATACCGACCGCTATATCACCCGTGCCTACACCCTCGGCGCGTCGAGCCGGCTCGCCCCGCGCACCACGGTGTATGGCTCCTACCAGAAAATCTTCGGGAAGGGCGGCTCCATGGACCGCGAGGCGGAGTTGATCTGGTTTGGCGTGACCCAGCAGCTCTCCGATGCCGTCGCCGTCCGCGCGAATTACCTGGACGGCGGCCTGAATGTCGGCCTGTCCTGTCGCACGCCCATCGGCCTGCTCATCGCCGCCTATACGAATAAAGCGCTGCTGAACGCGAAAGACGTGCTCGGCACCGGCGATTCCCTGTTCGTCGGCATTGATATCGCCAGGTAACCGTGTGAGAAGATCGGGACGGCGCCGCCCGCGCCGCCCCGCAAGGATGACGCACATGCGGATGCTCGGGTTCCGAGTGCAATACTACCGCGGCATCATAGATGCGGGATGGCTTGACGCGCGGGACACCACCGTCGTCGTGGGCAAGAATGAATCCGGCAAGACCACGCTGCTGAAAGCCCTCTGGAAGTTCCATCCCGCCGATGACCGGAGGTATGATATCGAGCGCGAGTGGCCGCGAGCCCGCCGGCGCGAGCGCGATGACGCGCAGCCCGTCGCCACCGTCCGCTTCGCCTTCACCGAGGAGGAGCGCCAGGCGCTCCAGGTCGCCGACCCCGCGGCCTGCTGGCTCACCGGCGTCGAAATCAGCCGCACCTATCGCGGTGACTACCACTACCGCTTCCTCCCGCTGGAGACGGAGTATCAGCCGGACGCGCGGCGCGTCATTGACGCCATCACCGCGGCGCTGAAACAGCGTCCCGGCGACGTGGTGGACGAGATGAAGCAGGGGTGGGCCGCGCTGATGGAGAGCGCGCGCCGGCGCGCGCTGGCGTACAACCGTCCCTTCGTCGTGCGCGAGATGGCGCCCATCTCCCGGCCCCCGGCGGCGGGGCCGCTGCCGCTGCAGGTGACATCCGCCGACGAGGGTGACGGCGTGAAACCGCTGGCGCGTACAGTCATCGAGATGGTCCACGGCTGGCTGCCCACCTTCCTGTACATGGATGACTACCAGATCTTCCGCGGCTCCGCCCAGCTCGATCAGGTGAAAAGCCGCCGCGACGCCGGCCGGCTGACGGATGAAGACGGCACCTTCCTGAAAATCCTCGCGCTGGCGGGGCTGGACCTCGACGCGGAAGTGCGGAAAGCCCAGCAGCCGAACCGCGAGCGCCGCATGATGGACCTGAACGACGCCGCGCAGACGCTGACCGAGAAGATGGCGCCGCGCTGGACGCAGAAGCGCTACGCCATACAGTTCCAGGCCGATGGCCAGCATTTCGTCACCTTCGTGCGCGACCTGGAGACCGGCGTGATGGTGCCGCTGGAAGATCGGTCGCGCGGTTTTCAGTGGTTTTTTTCCTTCGACCTGAATTTCATGTATGAAACCGGCGCGTGCTTCCGCAACGCCGTGCTGCTGCTCGATGAGCCGGGCTTGCACCTGCACGCCGCCGCCCAGCGCGACTTGCTGGCGCGCTTCCGCGAGTATGCTCAGCGGAATCAGCTCGTCTATACCACGAATCTCCCCTTCATGTTGGATTACGCGCGGCCGGACACCATCTACCTCGCCGAGGAGTGCGGACAGGACGGCACGCGCTTCCACCGCGACTGGGCGCGCGGCGATCATGCCGCCCGATTGGCGCTGCAGGCCGCGCTGGGGCTCTCCCTCACCCGGGAAGTGCTCGCGGACGAATACACGCTGCTCGTCGAGGATGTGGCGGATTACTGGCTGCTTGACGCCCTCTCCACGCTGCTGCGGGCGGCGGGGCGCGAGGGGCTGGATGATCGGCTGGTCATCACGCCGGCCGGGGGGGGCAGCGCCATGGCGCTCATCGGCCCAGTGCTCGCCCCCGAACGCCGCCGGGTGGCGCTGCTGCGCACCGGACAGGGCGAAGAGGAGGGCGTGCCCCCGTGGATGGTGGAGGAAGGATGCGTGCTGACCGTGGGGCAGGCGCTGGGCGCCGATGGCCCGCGCAGCCTGGAAGATGTGTTCCCGCACGCGTATTACGCGGAACAGGTGCGCGCCGCGTATGGCCTGAATGGCGAGTGGACGCACGCCGGCCCGGTCGCCCCCGTCGCGCCGGTGACGGTCGCCGCCGCCCGCCGCCTTGCGGCCATCGGCGCCTCGCCGTTTGATCGCCGCCGCGTCGCCCGCCAGCTCCTCCAGCACATCGCGCGGACGCCCCTTCCCGACCTCCCCCTCGACGCGCTGGACAACGCCGGTCGCCTCGTGGCCGCCGTCAATGCCATCGTCCGCGGGTGGGACGCGGAGTAGGGAACCATACATCAATCACGCTTGCCCACGCAACAGATGGGCGGGCGAGACTCGACATTATGGCCGCCCGATGTTCTCTGCTGCCGCCCTTTCAGGGCTCTGGCGGATAGTACGGCGCGTCTCCCACGGGTTCCGCGTTGCTCCACCCGTGCCTGGCGGCTTACGGCCCTTCGGGCCTATTTCACCCCTCCACCTCTTCACCCTCCCGCGCCTACCACCGCAGCAGCCGAATCCGCGCATTTGCCTCCTTCAGCGCCAGCGTGCGGCCGTCGGCGGAGAACCACCAGGAAACGACGTTGTCTCGATTGCGATACGCCGCTCGCAGGATGCCGGGACGCTCATAAATGAGGAAGTAAGTGGCGTAGAGGCAGGGCTGGCGGATGCCCAGCAGGCTGCAGAGCGATTCCACCAGCGGCGGCAGAGCCATGGAGCGGTGCAGGAGGACGAAGCGGCCGTCATCGGTGACATCGTAGGTGTGCACGCCCACGTCCCACCGCGTGGACCACCCGTCGCCGGTGGTGGGATCATAGAAGCGCGACGTGCCGGCGCCGTTCTCGAAGGCCGTGTAGCGGCTGTTCGGCGAGATGATGCCGGTGTTGCGCCAATCCTCCCCGAGGCGGTTGAGAGTTTTCCCGGTCGGCAGATGAATAGTGCCGTCCGCCTCCATGATGGTGTGCGGGGCATACAGGGCGCTGTAGCGGTCACTGCCGTTATAGAGGTATTCGTTCAGATCCAGGGACGCCGAAATCGGCACGCTCCTGCTCATGCGCACCGCGCCGTTGGCGATATGGATGGGGATGATGTTGGTGACGCGGCCGGCGGAGACCGCCAGCGTGCCGTCCGGGGTGAAGACGCAGAATTTCGCGATGCGCCCGCTGCCCAGCAGCGCCGCCTCCGTGACCACGAAGAGCAAAGCGTCCGTCGCCATCTCGATGGTGAGGAACGCGCGTCCGTCGTTCAGCAGCTTCAGGTTCACGTTGTGCGGGTCGCGCAAGCGCGTCGGCAGGCGCAGGTCGTGGACGGCGATGCGCGTCCCCTCCCGATACAGCCGCAGGCGCGCGATGCCGGCCCGCGGCTCCAGCGTGACGCACAGGTGCCCATCGGGCGACACGGCGAATTCCGACGGTGTCGGGCCCCACCCGTCGGTATTCGGCGGCAGCGTCACCCGCCAGTTGACCGCTCCCGTCGGGCCGCGCTGCAGCAGGGTGTCCTCATCCGCGAAATACAGAAAGCCCGTGGTGAGCGGAATGAGGGTATAGGCAGGCCCGCAGGGATACACGCCGACCAGCCGGAACGGCCGCGGCGCACGCCACCCCGCCAGCCCGGCCAGCAGCAGCACCAGCAGCAGCGGCGCGCACAGGCGCCGCCACCACGACGGGCGCGCGCGGCGCGGAAAAACACTCGGCACGGTGCCGTCAACCATCGGACATCCTTTTCCCCCCGGTCTGCTCAGGGCAGCAGAAGCCGCCGTGTTCCGCTACGGCGCAGGCGCAATATGTCCGTAGCGTAACGCCGCCGGCCCCGCCTCCGGAGAAGCGGGGCCGGCGGCAGAGCAGAGCAACGGGCTAGCTGCACCCGCTGGTGCTGCCGCAGTTCAGGCACTTGTAGCAGGCGCCGTTGCGCACCATGATCTCGCCGCAGTTGTGGCAGGGGGGCGCGTCGGACTGGTTGTCGAAGCCGGCGGGCGGCGCCGCTGGCTCGGCGTGTCGCGCGTCCAGCGCCTCCTCGCCGTCTTCGCTGCCGTTCAGCGCCGGTTTCGTGCGCGTCACGTAGAGGTCCGCGGTGTCGCCGAGGAACTTGATCGCCAGCCAGCGGAAGAGGTAGTCCACGATGGATTTCGCCATCGGGATCTCCGGGTTCGGCGTCCAGCCGGACGGCTCGAAGCGCGAGTGCGAGAACTTGTCCACCAGCGTCTGCAGCGGCACGCCGTATTGCAGCGACATGGAGATGGCGATGGCGAAGGAGTCCATCAGGCCGGAGACCACCGAGCCCTGCTTGGACATCTTGATGAAGATTTCGCCCGGCTGGCCGTCTTCGAACAGCCCGACGGTGAGATACCCCTCATGGCCGGCGATGCTGAATTTGTGGGTGATGGCCGTGCGCTCGTCCGGCAGGCGGCGCCGCACGGGTTTATATTCGGTCGCCGGCGCGTCGGCCGTCGCCTGCTCGCCGCTGTCCAGCTTGGTGGTGAGCGGCTGCGTGCGCTTGCTGCCGTCGCGGTAGATGGCCACCGCCTTCAGGCCCAGGCGCCACGCCTCGATGTAGATGTCCATGATCTCGTCGGCGGTGGTGTCCTTGCCCAGGTTCACCGTCTTGCTGATGGCGCCGGAGAGGAACGGCTGCACGGCGGCCATCATGCGCAGGTGGCCCATGTAGTGGATGCTGCGCAGGCCATTCGCCGGTTTGAAGGCACAGTCGAAGACCGGCAGGTGCTCGTCTTTCAATCCTGGCGCGCCCTCGATAGTGTCGTGCTGCTCGATATAGTGCAGCATCTCGGAGATCTGCGCCTCGCTGTACCCCAGGTTCTTCAGCGCCATCGGCACTGTCAGGTTGACGATCTTGAACATCCCGCCGCCGGAGAGCTTTTTGTATTTCACCAGCGCGATGTCCGGCTCCACGCCGGTGGTGTCGCAATCCATCATGAACCCGATGGTGCCGGTCGGCGCGAGTAGGCTGACTTGACTGTTTCTGTACCCATATTGCTCGCCCATTTTGATCGCCTCGTCCCACACCGCGCGGGCGGCCTTGATGAGCTCGCGCACGCTGCGCAGGCGTTCGATGCGGTCCACCTGCGCCCGGTGTTTCTGCATCACGCGCATGAAGGGATCGCGGTTCTGCAGATAGTCGCTGAACGGTCCCCGGCGCGAGGCGATTTGCGCGGAGGTGAGATACCCCTGGCCGGTCATGATGGCGGTGATGGCGGCGGCCAGCGCGCGCCCCTCGTCGCTGTCGTAGGCCAGCCCGTTCGCCATCAGCAGCGCGCCCAGGTTGGCGTAGCCGAGGCCCAGCGGGCGATACTGCTTCGCGTTGGTGGTGATCAGCGGCGTCGGATAGGCCGCGCGGTCCACGATGATCTCCTGGGCGAGGATCATGATGGCGCTGGCGCGGCGGAAGGACTCGACATCGAAATCGCCGTTCGGTTTGCGGAAGCGCATCAGGTTCAGCGACGACAGGTTGCAGGCGCTGTCGTCGAGGAACATGAACTCGGAGCACGGGTTGCTGGCGTTGATGCGGCCGGAGTTGGGGCAGGTGTTCCAGTCGTTCACCGTGGTATCGAACTGCATGCCCGGGTCGCCGCAGAGATGCGCCGCCTCCGCCAGCTCGCGCATCAGCTCGCGGGCGCGAAACGTCTCGATGAGGGCGCCGCCCACCACCCCGCGCGTCTGCCAGGTCTTGTCGCGAATCACCGCGTCCATGAAGTCGTCGGTGACGCGCACGGAGTTGTTGGAGTTCTGGAACATCACGCTGGCGTAGGCTTCGCCGCCGAAGGAGCCATCGTAGCCGGCTTCGATCAGCGCCCACGCCTTCTGCTCCTCGTGCGCCTTGCACCAGATGAATTCGTGGATGTCCGGGTGGTCAATGTTGAGGATGACCATCTTCGCCGCGCGCCGCGTGCGCCCGCCCGACTTGATGACGCCGGCAAACGCGTCGAAGCCGCGCATGAAGGATACCGGGCCGGAGGCGAAACCGCCGCTGGAGAGGCGCTCCTTGCTGCCGCGCAGCGAGGAGAAATTGGTGCCGGTGCCGGAGCCGAACTTGAACAGCATCCCCTCGGTGCGCGCCAGCCCCAGGATGGAGTCCATGGTGTCCTGCACCGAGTTGATGAAGCAGGCGGAGCACTGCGGCTCGGCTTCCACGCCTACGTTGAACCACACCGGGCTGTTGAAGGCGGCCTTCTGATAGAGCAGCAGGTGGGTCAGCTCGTCGGCGAAGATGTCCCGCTCCGCCTCGCTCTGGAAGTAGCCGTCCTGCAAGCCCCAGGCGCTGATGGTGGCCACCACCCGCACGATGAGCGCGCGCAGGCTTTTTTCGCGGTTGCCCTGCGCCACGCGGAAATATTTGGAGACGACGACATTGGTGGCGAGCTGCGACCACGCGGCCGGCATCTCCACGTCGTCCGCCTCAAAGATCACTTCGCCGTTCTCCGCGACGATGCTGGCGTGACGATGCTCCCACTCCACTTCGTCAAAGGGATGCACCCCTTCCTGGGTGAAGTAGCGCTCGACGTGCAGCGCGCCGCTCGTGTCAGGGCCGAAAAGACCGATTGTATCAGCGGTGCCGGGCAGCGGTAAATCGGTATTGGGCATGGGGGGCTCCTTTTTCGTCATACCGGATATATCTGGTGCCTGAAGGCCGTTCAGGCGGGAAAACAGCGACACTACGCCCGTCGCGGAGGCGCGCGTTCGGGCACTTCCCGTCACCGACGCCGGTGACGGTCAGCGTATAGGTATCTTCGCGGTGTCGCTCTCTTGCGGATCGAAGAGCGTGTGCTGCTCCTCGGCGAGCCGCTCGCGGCGCGCGCGTTCCAGCAGGCGTTCGATCTCGTGCAGGAAGGCGATCAGGTCCTGGAATTCCTTGTAGACGGAGGCGAAACGCACGTAGGCCACTTCGTCCAGATCGCGGAGGCGCCGCATCACCAGGTCGCCGATCTGCGTGGACGGCACTTCGTCGCACAGCGAGTCGCGCAGCGCGCGCTCAATATCGTAGACCACCCCTTCAATCGCGTCCCGGCTCACCGGCCGCTTTTCGCAGGCGCGGGTGATGCCCAGCAGCAGCTTCTCGCGGTCGAAGAGCTCGCGGCGGCCATCCTTCTTGATGACGTAGAGCTGCGGCTCTTCGCAGCGCTCATACGTGGTGAAGCGGCGGCGGCACTCCTGGCATTCCCGGCGGCGCCGAATGGTGCCCTGGTCGTCATTGGTCCGCGTCTCGATGACGCGCGTGTCTTCAGCGTGACAGAGTGGACAACGCATGATTCTCGCTTCGCTCCGCAGGTGCTCGTGTGGGGCAGAAATATCCTACCGCACTAGTCGTAGGGTGTCAATAGGGGAATTGAGGAAAAATTAACACTAGATATGTGGCGCGCACCTCTCACCCCATGGCGGCGACCCCCCGTTCCTCCCGCTGACTCCCCCCGATTTTCCGCGTTTTCGCCAAACGGGGGGAGTCGTGTTGTGGAATAGTCTCACGCGAAGGCGCAAAGACGCAAAGGCGCGAGGAAATACAAAGGGTGGTTTCCGGCGGACGGGCCGTGCCTAATCGTTCGTAGTAGCGCCGCAGCCGCAGCAAGGCGCGTCCGCCTCTGCACCCCGTCCCCACCAAACCCCGTTCGTCGTGAAATGGGGACAGTCCCCAGTGTGGCGGCACGGCGCCGCGCCCGCCTGATGGCGGGCGGACGCGGCGCCGTGTGAGAGCGGGCGGTGGCGATTACCAGCGCGAGACCAGCGCGAGGTTGGCGCGGGCGTAGCGGGGGATGGAGCGGCCGTCGTAGGCTCCGGACTTCGTCGCGGCCTGCACGGCGAGGTCGAGCTGCAGCGCTTTCAGCCCCAGGCCGATGCCCAGCGTGCCGATGACGCCGTCATCCGAGTTCGCCAGGTTCTTCATCGCGCCGAGGCGGAAGGACAGCGAGCCGTTGGGATGGTAGTTGATGCCGCCGCCGATGAACTGCGACTCGGTGCCGTCAAAACGGTCGTTTTTGGTCAGGTCCAGGTCCGCGGCGAAGCTGACCTGCCGTCCCACGTCCATCGCGACACCGGCGCGCCACATGGGGGAGACTTCGATGTCGGTGGCGTTCACGCGCTCGAATTTCGGCGAGTTCAGGTTCTTGCCGACGAGGCCGACGCGCAGGTTGCGCGCCACCGGCGGAATGTAGAGCGCGCCGATATCCACGCCGACGGTCGTGCTCGTCCTGTCGTTGTTCTCCAGTTGATCTTCGATCTCGCCGGACTCGGTATCAATCTGCACGTCCGCGCGGTAGGTCATGCCGCGCATCGCCTTCGCGGAGACGCCCACCGCCAGCGTGCCCACCGGGATGGGCAGGCGGCGCGCGTAGCTCACCGGCACTTCCAGGATTGCCAGGCCGTCCAGCTTCAGGTAGGTCGTGGTGTTGTCCAGCGCGAATTCCAGCGAGGTGGCATTGTAGGTGGCGGCGTCCGAGAGGCCGTAGGTGTCCGCCGCCGGGTCGTAGGCGTAGTAGATGCCGCCGCCGCCGTCAATGATGAGCGCGGTGCGGGCGGGGTCCACGATCCCTTGCGCGCCGGCGTCGGAGGTCAGAAAGGCGCCGATGGCGATGTTGCGCACCTGGGCGGCCGCGGTGAAGGAGGGCATGATCCCGAGGGTGTTGCGCTCGTTGCCCATCTGCGTCAGGATCGTCTGCGCTTCCTGGATATTCGCGCGGTCCTGCGGCGTGTTCGGTCCCAGCGGCGCGTTGGCGGCGATGCGCTGCACCGTGCCGGACAGGTCGAGCTCGGCCAGGCGGTCAATGTTGTTCGCCAGGTTGTACTCGCGCACGCCAAAACCGCCGCCGAGGTTCACCTCGACCAGGTCGGGGCTGGCGGCGAGCAGCGCCGGGTTGTAATAGCCGGCCATGGAGCCGCGGGCGCTGGCCACGCCGGCGCCGCCCATGCCGATGCTCTCGAAGCCGATGGGCTGGAATTCGATGGCGAGGGCGAGGGCGCATAGCAGGGCGGAGAAGAGGACGAACAGGGTACGTGTCATGGCAAATCTCCTTCGTGTACTGTGACGGGTATAGGGTCTATGCCGGGCAGCCGGAGCGCGCCCGGGGGTGGCGCAAGCACTATATGCAGTTCCTATACTACCCCCCGCTCCCCGGCCCGTCAAGCGAAAATATCAAGAAACGATTCATGTCTGCCGGACAAGACAGGAGTCCGCCCGCTAGGCGCGAGCCACCTCCCCGATGCATGCGCTCGGCCAACGTGTTTCCGCTCTGGTGGGCTGTGCATCGGCAGGTGGGCGTCCCCCGGATCGGGCCGACGGACCGGATATCGGGCAGACACCGGGGCCGCGGAGTTGTACTCCGCACGAGTTGGTACCCGCTGTGTTCAACGACAGCATACGCGTCATCAGCGCGTCAGCGCCCGTGCTCGTAGTCGTACTCGTAGTCGAAATGGGATACGGGCGGACAGGATGTCCGCGTTCCCACGCACGGGCGGACAAGATGTCCGCGCTCCGGGCACGACTCGTGCTCGCCCTCCAGGAAGGGCCGGCCGCGACGGAGACCGGCGGGCCAAAACGGCATGCCGGACGACGGTCACGATGTGCCGACGCGTGGGCAGCCCGCAACGCTCGGGAGTGTTCGGTGTCAAACTCCAATGACAGCGCTAACGGAGGCTTTTCATGCGATATCTCGTGACCCTGTTGTTCCTGGCTGCCGCCCTCGCGCAGGCCGCGCCGCCGCTGCAGACCTTCACCGTGCGGGACTACCTGCGGCACCAGTGGACGGATGAGCTCGTCCATTTCGACTTCGCGTATCCCGGCGGTCGCACGCTGCCGAAACGCCTGACCCTCACCGATGCGGACGGCGTGCCGCTGCCCACGCAGATCAGCGGGCTGGCGCTGAAGGGCGGCAAGGTGACCGGCACCGCGTGGACGGTCGTTTCGCTGCCGCCCAAAGGCGCCGTCACCCTCCATCTGCGGCCCGGCGACTCGGCGAAGAGCGACTTGCGGCTGAAAGTGCTGGACAACGAGCTGCTGCTCGGCAACGGGCACCTCACGCTGCGCCTGCCCCGCCTCACCGCGAAGCTGGCGAAACCGGTGGAGCTGGCGGCGCTGCCGGCGCCGCTGCTCGCCATCGGCAGCGCGGACGGCGCGCGGTGGTACGGGCAAGGCGCCTGGATCAATGCCGATCCGCCGCTGCGGGTGAAAGCGGCCGTCACCAGCGTCATCGAGGCCGGTCCCGTGCGCACCACCGTGCGCTACCGCCTCACCTTCACCGATGACCGCTCCTACCAGGCGGAGATCTCGCTGGGCGCGCGCCAGGACGCCGCCTTCTTCACCGATGCCACCGACGTCGAGGCGCCGGCGGCCGCCTTCCGCTTCGCCTTTCAGCCCGGCCTGGGCGCCGACCGCGTCTACTGGCGCAATAACTACTACGCCGCGCAGACGAAAGGCTTGCAGCCCGCGCCGATTGATTTTGCGAACGAGCAGGTGATCAGCAAGCTCTGTCCGTGGTCTTTTTGGTGGCTGACGGACCAGACCACCTGGGCGGGATTCTACCAGGACGGCGCGGAGCCGTTCGTGGGGGTGCTGACGCTGCGGCCTTCGCGCTGGTCGCCGGTGGACTGGAGTGGGTTCGCCCGCACGACGATCCCCATCATCGCGCGCCCCGGCGGGGGGCTCGATATCACCCTCGGCCTGCTCGCGTGGACGCAAAAGAAACCGGACGGCACGGAGACCTTCTCCCCCGCCCGCCGCGAGCTGGCCTTCACCCTCGGCGCCGCCAGCGCGCACGTGACGCAGGCGATGAAGGAGATTCCCCTGCGCCGCCAGCACCTGAAGTACGGCGAATTTCCGCTGGACGAGGTGAAGGACTTCCATTTTGACTACCCCCGCACCGCGCGCACGCACCCGTTCCTGCTCTTCACCCAGGCGGATATTGACCGCGCGCGCACGCAGACCGCGACCATTCCCATGCTGAAGGCCGAGCTAGCCAAGGCCACCACCTATATGACGCGGCTCGGCTGCGTGCCGGACGCGAAGATACAAAAGGAAGGCTGGAAGAAGTTCTTCGATGAAAACTACGTGGGCAACGGCCTCTACGAGAAGGCGCCGCTGGCCTACGTCGGCTCTGCCGACCCGCAATACGGCCTCATCCTCTCCGCCGGGGTGAAGGGGATGGCCGGTCAGGTGCTGGAGCAGTTCCTGGAAGCGCCGTACCATCCCAGCCTGGGCGGCAACGGCCACATGTCCGGCACCACCATGCTGCGCCTGTTGCTGGCCTACGACGCCCTCGCCGACTCCGCGTATCTCACCGCCGAGGACAAGGCGGATATCGAGGCCGCGCTGGTCTTCGCCGGCTACGTCTTCAACCATCCGGACTACTGGAACACCGACCTCGGCCTCTGCAGCGCCAACCCGAATATGACCAGCCTGCTCAAGCTGCCGCTGGGGCTGCTCGGCCTCTTCCTCGATGGCCACCCGCACGCCGCGCGGTGGGTGACATTCGCGGAAGAGGAGCTGAAAGTCGAGCTGGCGGACTGGATTGCTCCCGGCGGCGCCTGGCTCGAATGCCCGATGTACCAGGCGCCGTCGCTGGACGGCATGTTCCTGCTGGCGCAGGCCATCAAGAACGTGAGGGGGACGGACTATTTCGCCGACCCGAATTTCCGGGCGACGATGGACTACTACGGCTTCATCCTCACCGCGCCGGACCACCGCTTCCCGCCGACGCAGACCGCCGGCGTGCCCGCGCCGATGACCGTGCCGAGCATCGGCGACGCTTTTCCGGTCTTCACCACGCCCTTCAATGGCTGGATGGCGAAAGCCACCGCCCAGAGCGATCCCGCTTACAGCGCGCGCCAGCAGTACTACTGGCAGGCGCAATCCTACAGCAATTTGAACAGCGGGCGCGGCGTCCCCGGCTTCATCCTCGCCATTTGCGATCCGGGGCTGCCCGCCGCCCCGCCGGCCGAGCTGGCGCGGAAATTCGAAGGTTTTGGCAACATCTTGCGCACTTCGTGGACCGACCCGAAGGCCAGCTACGTCGCCCATCGCTGCGGCTACTATACCCACCACTACGATCCGGGTGATGGCAACAGCATCCTCTATCACGCCAAGGGCGTGCCCCTCTGCGTGGATTTCGGGCATCGCGGCGCGACGGGGGACGAAGTGCGCACGATGTGGCGGCCGGACTATCACACCACCGTCGCCTTCGACCGCCCCGCGCCGCATACGCATTGGGGCATGAGCGGCGGCCCGCGGGAGATGAATGCATCGGCGCAGGCGGTGCTGAGCCTGCCGCGCACCCTCGACTATTCCACCGGCCTCTCCTGTGGCAGCGGGAATCAGCGGCACACCCGCCACCTGCTGCTGGTGAAATCCGACGACCAGATGGGGGCGACCTACCTGGTGCTGCGCGACAGCACCAAAGACGGGCAGCCGAACCAGACCTTCACCTGGAACGTGTGGGTGATGGCGAAGGAGCCGGAGATCACCGGGAACGTGGCGCATTTCCCCGGCCTCTTCGGCGTGGACCTGGACGCCCACGTGCTGACCCCGGCGAATCCGGACTTCACGAAAAATGCCTTCACATACAAGCAGTGGGTGAATCCCTGGGGGTTCTTCGAGGAAGAGCAGACCGGCGTCCATGTGCGTAAAGCCGGCTCGAAAGAGGATTTTTTCAGCGTGCTCTACCCCCGCGCGCCGGGGCAGGGGCCGGCGGAAATGACGATGATCGGCGGGAAGGGGCTACTGATCAAGCACATGGAAGGCATTGACCTCGTGCTCTTCTCTCCGGGGATACCTGCCGGCGCGACATCCGGCGACATGCATGTCAATGGAGAAATCAGTCTCGTGCGGCGTTACACGAACGGCACGATCCGCCTGGCGATGCTGAAGGGGAACAACGATACCGTCTCCTGCGATGGCTGGGCGCTGACCACGAATGCCCAGGCGGCGGTGGAGATCATCGGCAACACCGCGGTGGGCGAGAGCGCCGGCACCGGCCCGCACATGGTCACCTTCACCCTGCCTGAAGGCCACGGCATCCCCGAGGTGACGGTGAACGGTACCCCGTTCGCGGTGAAAGTGGAGGCCAACACCTGGTTCACGCTGAACCTGCCGGCCGGCAGCCATACGTTTACGATCAAACTGCAATAGGCGTTGCAGGATAGTCACCGTCTGGAACAGGGCGAGAGCCCGGCCGAGTATAGGTAAACTTACCTGTATACGGCCGGGCTCTCGCCCTGTTCCAGACGGTGACAGTATTTACACCCAGCTCAGTCTTCCATTCTCAATTTTCCATTCTCAATTCACTATTCTGCATTCTCTATTCACCATCACCCGCGGTTCCCACCCCATTGCAGCTTCTCGCGCAGGCGGTCGTAGAAGGAGAAGAGGCCGAGCTTCACCAGCAGGGCGTGTTCGGCGGCGACGGCGATGCTGACGCGGTCGCCGGGTTGGGCGGTGACGGGCTGCTGGCCGTCGGTCGTCACCAGCATCTCGTCGCCGTGGCTGTTGCTCTGGCAGAGAATCTCCACCGGGTCGGTGGCGGGGATGACCATCGGGCGGAAGGCGAGGCTGTGCGGGCAGATGGGCACCAGCACCATCACCGAGGCGCCGGGGTGGACGATGGGCCCGCCGGCGGAGAGGCAGTAGGCGGTGGAGCCGGTAGGGGTGGCGACGATGAGGCCGTCGGCGCCGAAGCGGCCCAGCCGGTGCCCGGCCACCCGCACCTCCAGGTTAATCATGCGGCTGGCGGCGCCCTGGCGCACCACGACGTCATTGAGGGCGGTGGATGCCGCCACCGCCGCGTCGCCCCGCTGGAGCCGGGCGCGCAGCATCATGCGCGGCTCCAGCGTGTAGTCGCCCGCCAGCACGCGCGGCAGGTATTGGGGCAGCGCTTCCGGCGTCAGCTCGGTGAGGAAGCCCAGCGCGCCGGCGTTCACGCCGAGGACGGGCACTCGGTGCGGCGCCGCCAGGCAGGCGGTGCCCAGCATGGTGCCGTCGCCGCCGATGGAGAGCGCCAGATCCGCCCCCGCCATCACCGCGTCCGCCGGCACCCCCAGCTCCGGACAGCCGATGGAGAGCGCCAGCGCCGTCTCCATGCGCGCCGCGTGCCCCCGCGCCCGCAGCCAGTCCACCGTCCGCCGCACGATCTCCACCGCGTGCGGCCGATTCATCGTGGCGATCATGGCAATCTGCATGGGGGCATTGTACACCGGGGGGCGGGAACGGTCCAGTCATGCTGCAGTGCGCGTCTGGCAGCGAGTCTGGAAGCCGACGCGAGTCGCGCCGGGGCTTATCGAATTCCCAACCGTGCGATAACTACTGCCGGGGCGGCGCCACTCCCCCCTTCGCTAAAGCTTCCCCCTCCGCTCAAGCTATGGGGGATGCTACGGGGGACAAGCCGCTTTGCTGCGAGGCGCACGACCAACACGCGGCTGCTCTTTGCGGAGGAGGTTTCCCCGGCAACTCGCGAACCGCGCTCACCCCTCGTGGGAATGCTCGTGCCCCAGCACGTGCGCGTGCGGGTGGGCGTGCTCCACGGCGCCGTGGCGATGACGGTGGGCGTGGATGAGGTTGACGGCGAGGAGCAGGTCGGCGTCATGCAGCACGGCGCCGGCGGGGGCGTCGGCGGCCAGCGCGCCGTCCTCGCTGAGCACCAGCGCGCGGTCGGCGAGGTGGGGGAGGAGGGTGAGGTCGTGGGTGGCGGTGATGAGCGTCACCCCGGCGGCGCGCAGGCCGTCCAGCAGCTCCAGCAGCATCGCCTGGCTGCGCGGGTCCAGATTGGCGGTGGGTTCGTCCAGCAGCAGCACGCGGGGCGCGAGCACCAGCAGCGCCGCCAGCGCCACCCGCTTCTGCTGCCCGCCGCTCAACGCCTGCGGCGCGCGGTCGCGCAGGTGGCTGATTTCCAGCAGCGCCAGCGTGTCTTCGATGCGCCGCGCAATCTCCTCCTTCGGCAGGCGCAGTTGCAGCGGCCCGAACGCCAGCTCCTCCTCCACCGTCGCGTTGAAAAGCATCACGTCCGCGCTCTGAAAGAGGAAGCCCACCGACTGCCGGAAGCGCGGCCCGAACGGCGGCCGCTCCACCGCCTCCTCCGTCAGCGTCTCGCCGAACGCGGTGATGGCGCCCGCGGTGGGAAAATACAGCCCGTCCAGCAGGTGCAGCAGCGTCGTCTTCCCGCTGCCGTTCGCCCCCAGCAGCGCCACCCGCTCGCCGGGCGCGACGGCAAAGGACACGTCCCGCAGGCACGCCGGCCGGCCCGGATAAGCGAAGGAGATATTTTCCACAGCATAGAGTGCGTCAGTCATCGTGCTCCACCGGTACGCGATAGCGTGAAACGGTCATCGCCGGTTATCTCCCCATCCCCGCGTCCAACAGCCAGATTCCCGCGCCGATCGCTGCCATCGCCGCCAGGAAGGCCCACTCCCGCGGGCCGGGGCGGGTCGTCTCCAGCAGCGCCGCCTCGCCGGTATAGCCGCGGGCGAGCATGGCGAGGTAGACGTCCTCGCCGAGGGCGCGGGTGCGGCGGAAGAGCGCGCCCATGCCGGCGGCCACCCACGTCTGCTCCTGACGCAGCGTGCCGGGCAGCAGCGTGCGGCTGAGTTTGGCGAGGTGAATCTCCTCGGCGGCGCGGGCCACCACCGCCAGGTAACGCACCATCATCGCCAGCAGCATCACCGCCAGTTTCGGCGCGCCCAGTCCGCGCAGGCCGTGAAAGAGGCGCGCGGGGCGGGTAGTGTTGACCAGCAGCAGCGTGCAGGTGACGCAGGCGAGGATGCGCAGCATCAGCCGCGCGGCGACGTAGAGCCCGGCGTCCGTCACCGACGCGCCCGGCCACAGCGGCAGCACCGGCGCGCCGGGGGTGATGACGTTGACCGCCGCCGGCAGCGCCGCCAGCGCGGGCACGAGCGGCACGAGGAGCCAGGCGCCGAAGAGCTGCCGCGCGGGGATGCGCGAGAGCAGCGCCAGCAGCAGCGCGACGCCGTAGACCGCCAGCAGCGCGGGCAGGCCGTGCAGCAGCGTGGCCACCACGGCCAGCCCGAGCAGCGCCGGCGCCTTCACGCGGGGGTCCAGCGCCTGCAGCAGGCCGCGCCGCGCCGCCGGCCGGTCGTCGAGCAGCGCCGCCAGCAGGCGCAGCATCGCCGCCAGCCCGCGCCGCACCGCCGGGTGGCGACGCGGGGCCGCGATGGGCGCGGGATCAGCCGCCGCCGGATGCATCCACGCCGGAAGCGAGACCATCGGGTTCCTTTCTGGTCAGGAAACGGCGCGCCATGACGATGAGCAGCACGATCATCCCCATGCCGAGCAGGGCGGAGAGGACATAGCCGATCCCGAGCACCGGCGGGGCCTCTTGGCCGGGCAGCGCGTAGTCGGGCAGCGGCGCCCGCCACAGCCCGCTCACCCGCTCGAGCTGCCGCGGGATATATCCCTGCGCGAAACCATGCTCCTGCATCTGCGCCGGCAGGTCTTCCGGCGCCCACTCGCCCCAGGCGTCGCCGGCCTTGAAATATTCCGGCAGGAACAGGCCGATGGGCGAGAGCAGCGCGAGCACGAGCAGGGTGACGGCGACGCGCTTCCAGGGGCGGGCGGGGGGCGCCGGGGCCGCTGTCGGCAGCAGCTCCGGCATGGTCTGCCGCACGTAGACCAGCGCCAGCCCGGTGACCAGCGCCTCCACCCAGCCGAAGACCAGCAGGTGCTCGGCGGCCATGACGGGCACGGCGATGCCCAGGCCGAAGGGGCTGTGCAGCGCGAGCCCCGCCGCGTCCCGCGAGAGCAGCGGCTGCAGGCCGAAGAGCACGGCGGTGGCGAGCGCCGCGACGTTCAGGCCGATATAGCCCGCCGCCGCGCCGGCGACGAGCGTGCGCGCCGGCGACGTCGTCGCGTGCCCGCCGAAGAGCCGGAAGACGCCCCAGCCGACGAAGGGCATGATGACCGCCATGGTGAGGCAGTTGGCGCCGATGGCGGTGATGCCGCCGTCGCCGAACATCAGCGCCTGCACGATCAACGCCAGCGAGACGGCGATCACCGCCGCCCACGGGCCGAGCAGCGCCGCCACCAGCACCGCGCCCACCGCGTGGCCGGTGGTGCCGCCGGGGATGGGCACGTTGAACATCATGATGACGAAGGTGAACGCCGCGCCCAGCGCCAGCAGCGGCACCTGCCGCAGCCGCAGCTCGCGCTGCAGCTTCGCCGAGGCCGCCGCCCAGAAGGGCGCCATCGCCACCCACGCGGGGATATAGGTCTGGGGACCGAGATAACCGTCGGGGATATGCATGGTGTTACTCCTGCGCCGGACAGGCGCGATAGCTGCCGCCGAAACCGAGCTGCACGGTGAAGCGCGTCTCGCCGCCGGCATTGGGGAAGAGCGCGCCGACGAGCAGGTTCAGCCGGTCGGTGAGATCGGTACAGACGCCCACCGTGGCGCACTGCGCCGGGCCGGTGGTGTAGTCGGCCATCACCGCCCAGCGGTCGCCCAGCGCCCGGTCCACGCCGAAGAACGCCTGCGGATCGTTGTCCAGCAGCATGGCGCCGGCGTGCGCGCGCAGGGGCGGGAACTCGCGCGTCAGCACGACGTAGGGCGAGGCGTCCGTGTTCCGCGCGATGTTGAAGACGCCGACGGCGATGTGCGGCGCGCCGTCTTCCGCGGCGGTGGGCAGCAGCAGCTTCGCGTCCAGGTAGCCGCGGGTCGCCGCGCCGGCGCTGAAGTCGTAATCCGCGCCGACTTCCAGCCAGTCGGTGACGCCCACCGTCGCGCAAAGCAGATAGGTATCGAGGTCGCGGCCGGGCAGCGCGCCGTCCGTCTGCGCGACGACGGCGTATGCGCCCGCGGGCATGATGTCGGCGGTGGGGATGCCTACCAAGCCGCTGTAGGCGGCGAAGGCCGGCGGCACGGCCAGCAGCAGACCGATCAGGGCGATCCGTCGCGAAAGGGGGGTGAACATGTCGTGACAGCTCCTTCGAGGTGTGATCTATGGGGCGACAACGTTATCCGACATTTTTGCCGGTGGTAGTGCAGACCAGTTGGCCGTGCTTCACGCCGCGGGTGCTCCGCAGCGTGTCGGCGATGCTTTGCACCTGCGCGCTGGGCCCGCGCAGCACGATGACCTCCAGGCAGTTGTGCGCGTCGAGGTGGACGTGGGTGGTGCAGATAATCGCGTTGTGGTGGATATGCTGCAGATCGGCCAGCGTGCTGGCGAGGTCGTGCTCGTGGTGCTCGTAGACCACCGTCAGCGTGCCGACCACCATTGCGGCGGGGTCGGCCCACTCCTCGCGCACCAGCTCCTGGCGCACCAGGTCGCGCAGCGCCTCGGAGCGCGACGGATAGCCGCGCGCGGCGATGAGCGCGTCAAAGCGCGCCAGCAGCTCCTCCTCCATCGAGACGCCGAACCGTTCCAGCGTGGGCATGCGCCACCTCCGTAACACGAAGTTTGTAATCGTAGCACGAGGAGAGGGGGGTGTCAAGGTGGGCGCGTTGCGGGCGGTTTGGGCGTTTTCAGCACGGAGAGGTGAGGGGGTGAAGGGGTGAAGGGGTGAAGAGGTGAAGGGGTGAAGAGGTGAAGGGGTGACGCGCGGGGAGTATGGGGAAATGCGGCAGCGGTTCCTCCGCGCGCGGCGCGACGGAGTCTCGCCGGCCAGAGAGATCGGGAGGGCGAGGGAAAGTGGGATGCCTTCGAGTACGATGACGATGACGATTACGAGTATGAGTTACGAGCACGCGTGTGAACGCGTGGGATCAGGCGCACCCCGCGCGCTACTGCCGCACCCGCTTCACCGGCAGGTTCCAGGATTTCAGGTCGGTTGCCCACAGGGCGTTTTCGCCCAGCCGGTGGACGCCGTCGCGCAGCGAGTCGAGGAGGGCGGTCTGGCCGACGCCGTAGATGGCATCGCCGTTCACCGCGCGCGTGCATTCCGCCCAGGTATAGGCGTCGCGGTAGTCGGCGCGGATCTCCGGCTGGCGGGGGTCGCGGCCTTCGCCGATCACTTGTACGGGAATGGTGTTCAGCGCGTAGCTGTTGCCCGTGCGCGCCAGCTCCACTTCCGTGCTCCAGAGGATGCGCTGCGGGCCTTTCAAATCGAGCAGCCGCAGATAGCCGGACAGCGCCACGCTGGGCCGCGCGGTGACGGTGAATTCGTAGTTGACGCGATACTGCTCGGCGCCGCGCTGCCATTCCCACTTGCGGCGCTCCCAGCGATCCTGTTCCTCCTCATAGCGCCGGTAGTCGCGCCGGTACGCTTCGCTCTGCCGGCGCGCGTCTTCCGACTCGCCGGGGTAGATATGCTGGCCGCAGATGATATACTCGCGCTCGTTGGGGTTCGGCGGCTTCGGCTCCGGCTCGGTGAAGGCGGGGTAGGGGCGCGTCAACCGGCTGGCGGTCATGTCATGCGTCACCTTCGGACTCAGCGTCTTCACCCACAGCAGCAGCACGGCATCCGAATCGCTGGCCTGGTTGACCATGCGCAGGCTTTCCGGGCGGCGAAAGGGGTTGTCCGTCTCCGGATCCTGGCCCAGCGCCTCCTGCAGCGTCTGGCCCCAGTTCTGCGTGGACACCATCGAGCGCACCTTCGAGCGCAGCACGCCGCCGACGATCTCCTCCATGCGCTGCTGCAGCACCAGCCGGTTGCGGTCCACGTCCGGCGTGGCGAGGTAGACGCCCACCGAGAGCTTATCCACGTAGCTGAGGTCGCAGAGCTCCACGCGATACGGCCCGCCGAGGAAGCGGTTGCGCCTCACCTGCGCCGCCAGCGCGCGCAGATAGGCGGCCGTGGGGGCGGCGATCACCCAGGTGACGCCGCCGTCCTCCTCGAAGCGCTGGGCGATGGCCTGCCGGCAGAAGCGCTGCCAGCCGGTGATGCCCATGCGGTCCGGCGTCTGCGCGGCGCAGCGGGGGCGCAGCGGCGCGGGTAGCACCTGCACCGCCATCGCCGGGGTGATCTCCTCGTCGCCGTTCCAGTTCAGCGCGAGGATGCGCCGCTCCGCCGGCCCAGCGTCGCGGAACGCCGCGAACTCGTCCAGCGTGAAGATCTGCGGGTCGTCGTAGCGGAAGACGCCGGTCATCAGCGCCCGCGTTTGGGGGTCGTTCGTCAGCACCAGCGTGCGGGTGATGGCGTGCGCGAAGGTGTAGGGTATCCCGGAGGTCAGCTCGGGCAGCGCGGCGGCCAGGTCGGCACGCACGGCGGGCAGCCAGCGCGCGTGCGGCACGCTGATGAAGAGCTGGAACTCGTCCTTGGCGCGGATGGCGCTGTGCGCGAAGGCGAAGATCTGCCCCGCCGGCGGCTCGGGCATGCCGGGGAAGAGCGCCTCGCGCAGCGCCGCCAGCCGCCCGGCGTCCTCCGCGGAGAGCGCCGCCGACGCGTCCATCACCACCACGTATTCGGCGTTTTTGCCGAGGGCCATCGGCAGCAGGTCGCGTTTCCGCCGCCCCTGGCGCCCGACGTCGTGCAGCGGGACGTAGCGGAAATGGCCGCGCTTCACGTCCAGGCTGCCGCGCATGACCGGCACGACCGCGCGCTCAGGCAGATTGGAGATGATATAGACCGGATAGGACGTGACCCCTGTCCGTTTCCGATTCAGCACCCCCTCCTCCAGGAAGCCCTGCGCCAGCGCCGCCGCGCCGGCCAGCAGGCCAATCACCGTGATGATGATCGTGCGCATCCTTTTTCCTCCCGACTCTACGCTGTGTGCCAGGTTGCTGGCCGCTCCCTCACCCCCGGCCCGGGGGTGCCGTGATATCGGCGTGCGTGCCCGGCGCCCCTCCCCCCGTGCCCACTGGCCCGGGGCGGGGGGCCGAAGGGACCGTGCCCCATCTCCCCCCACCTCCGCGCGCCGTGTCCTCACTCCACCTCCGCCACCAGCGACCGGCAGGCGATCTCCGTGACCTTGATCTTCAGGCCGGGGATGGCGCGCAGGGCGCGGGCAATACTGTCCGCGTCGCGCTTGGTGCCGATGGCGAAGACCGCGCTGTTGGTGCCGCGCAGGTCAAAGGTGGTCGCCGTGACCGTGGCCCCGCCCAAGGCATCCTTCAATCCCTGGATGATCTTCTCGCGATTATCGTAGCTGCCGATCTTCCACACGCGCAGGCGGTAGACCGGCTTGCCGAATGATTTCAGCATCTCCGCCGCCATGCGGGGCGCCGTCCGCTCCGCCGCACGCTGCAGCGCCCGTTTGGCCAGCACCAGCGAGGCGGGATCGAGTTTCGGCTCCTCGGCGCGGGTGAGGGAGACATCCTGCGCGATGGAGGCGAGCAGGCGCGCCGTCGCGCCCTCCACCAGCCGGTACTCGACGCGGGCATCGAAACCGTCCCGGCGCTCGCGCTGCTGGGCGAAGCTCTCTCCCAGCGCGAAGAGGTCGGCATCCAGCTCGCCGGCGGCCTGGCGCACCAGGTTCACCGCCCGCGCGTCGCCCGATTCCGCCTGCAGCAGCGATTCGCGCAGTTTTGCCGCTTTCGCCTGCGCCACGTCCACCACCTGGAAGCCATATTGCAGCAGCGCGGCGTTGATGGCCGTCTGCACCGCCGGGTCCGGCGCCGGGCGGGTGAGAATCTGCTCGGTGGTGAGTACCGCCACCCGCGGAGTGATCTTGCCGAAGGTGATGCTCACCAGCTCACGCGTGATGTGCGTCAGGTTCAGGCGCAGGTAGTAAGCATCTTCCCGCGGGACGATCTCCAGCACGTAGCTGTCCGCTTTAGCGTAGATGCGCGCGGTGATCTCCGGCCTCCAGGCCTCCAGCACGTCCTCCGCGTCTCGCAGGATCTCCTGTTCCACCAGCCAGCGCACCGCCCCGCGCTTCGCCGGCCCGCGCTCCCAGGCGGACGAGGTGACCGCCACCTCCGCCGAGCTCCAGGCCTGCAGGCGCACCACCGCGTCCGCGTCATCCGTGACGATGTCGGCCGCCGGGGGGATGCGCGCATCCGTCGCCGTGCCGGGCCGCTGCGTTTTCGGCGGGTAGTCGGCCGCGAGCACGATCTCCCCGCTTTCGATCGCCAGCAGGTGGGCATCGGCCGTGATCCTGCCGACTTGACCGGCGACGCTGCCCAGCAGCAGGTAGTCGGCGCTGAGCAGCTTGCCGAGCTGTTTGCGCGTCGCCGGGTCGGTGAGGCCGGCCGCGTCCAGCTTCAGCTGCGCCAGCGCGCGGTCCAGCCGCTCGCGCTCCACCACCTTGCACCAGCGCGCCTTCACCAGCGCGGTGATGAGCTTCTCCTGCAGCACGACCGGGTTGATGTCCTCGTCTTCGCTGCGATTGGCGAAACGCGCCACGGCCAGCGTCTTGCCCTTCACCGCGCCCGCCGCCGCGTCGGCGACCAACTGCTGCGCGAGGGAGGCGGCCATCAGCGCCGCGTCATCCACCGCCCACGCCCCCGCCATGAACAGCACTCCGACCAGTAACAGGCTGATGCGCACCATCGTCGTATTCCTCCCGCCTTTACCGTACTCGTGCTCGTACTCGTACTCGAAAAGCCCGCCGCCTCTGCGCCCCGCGCATGGCCGCACATGCTGCCTGCACCCCGCCCCGCTTCATTCCACGACGAATCCCACCGCCAGCTTGCGCAGAAAATGCGTCGCCGCGTCTTCGGCGAGGATGCGGCGGGCATCCGCCAGGCTCACCACCGCGTCCGTGGGGAATTGCCCGTTGCCGGCGGCGCGTGCCGCGCGAATGATGAGCGGGTTGCGGCCCACGCGGCCCAGCTCCAGGGCGCGCTCGACGGACGGGTAGTAGCCTGCCAGTCCCTTTTCCAGCAGCACGTCGTTCGTCACCTCCACCCTGCCCCACACCTCGGCGCCGTTCACGTCGAGGATTTTCGGACACATGGCCGGGGCCAGCTTTACCCCCCGGCAGTCAATGAGCAGACCGGTATAGTTGCCCTGCACGGCCGGCGGCGCGGCGAGATCAGCGTTCGGCGGCTCGGGCACGGACGCCAGCCGCTCCGGCAGCTCGAGACGGCCGGCCAGGCTCTCCGCGCCGCCATAGAGTGCCACCGCCACTTCCACCAGCACGGCGCCATCCGCCCGCGTTTCCTCGCGCACCACGCGCGCGCCGCGGATGAAGCCCTGCACGCTGCTGGTGATGACGTCATCTTCAGTCATGGCGTTGCGCACGGTGGTGGTCGAGGAAATCCGCACCCCCTGGATGACTTCCAGCAGATTGCGGCGGGCGTCCAGCAGCGCCGCGCGCCGGGCCAGCACCGCCGCCTGGGGGCCGCGCACCTGGGCTGGCGGCGCCCCGATGCCGATGGCGCGCGCGACGCCATCCGTCCAGTTCACCGCGCCGCCCACGGTCGGTGTTTCGAGCACGCCGGTCATGGTCACCGGCGTGTCGCCCGCCAGCAGCGGCGCCATCAGCGCCAGCGTGACGACGCTCAACAGCACGACTCGCATCGCATCCTCCTCCACCGCGTCAGCGGTGCTGTACTGAGTAATACGCGAAAATGGGAAAGAGTTGCCAAGCTGCGCGAAAAATCGGTGGATCGTTCGACCGGCAGCCCTGCCGCGAGAAGTTGACGGCGGTATTATACCACACACGTTGCCCCGACTGGCGCTGAACACCACAGCGTGGTATCATTATCACGGCGACCATGCCCCGATCCGGGGTCGGTCGGACCGATTTTCTCCCGTGCTGCTGATGATTATTTGAGGTGGACCCCCATGACTGACCGCTTTGCGAAAGCGATGATGGAGGGCAAGGAGTATGCCGCCGACCACGAATTCGCTGAAGCGCGCGCCGCATTTCAGGAAGCGCTGAGGTACAAACGCGATGCGCCGGACGCGCATTATTATTTCGCGTTCGCCGCCTCGGAAGAGATCGGCGCTCACTTCCTCGTCGCCCTCACGAAGGCCGGCATCTCCCTCGGCCATCTGCACATGAATTGGCAGGACGCGCTGCACCCGGATAATCACGCGAAAGCCATCGAACGCGTGACGACGGTCTACGGGAAAAGGAAAATCTTCCGCTACAAGCTCGCGGCCGCCAACGCGCGCCGGCGGCTCGCGTCCTGCGTCAAGCACCTGCACATGGCCGTCACCATGCGCCCGCATTACACCTTCGCCCGCGAGCTGTTGGAGAAGCTGGAGCCGCTGGCGGACGCCTCGCCGCTGAGCCTGGTGGCCGCCGTGCTGAGTTGACGCGTGGATGGCGCGCATCTACCCGACAGGCAGGCGCCACCGGGTTCCGCGTGCGGGCACACGTGCCATCCCGGTGGTGCCGCTTTGGTGGGCTGTTCATCGGCGGGTGTGCGTCCCCCCGGAGCGGGCCGACGGGCCGGATACCGGTCATGAGCGGGAGCATGTACCGGGGCCGCGGAGTTGTACTCCGCACGCGTGCCCTCACCCTGTCGTTGAACACAGAGCATGCCAACGCGTGCGGAGTACAACTCCGCGGCCCCGGTGTCCCCCGGATGCCGAGCAATGCGGGAGGCATGTGGCACAGCGCATGTATCGGGAGAGACGCCGGGCGTGGACAGCGTGATGATCCACGGCACGTATAGTCAGGCCGAAACTGAGGAATATACACTATACAGGTAGCTGCGTTCCCCTTGCAGCCTCATTCTCGAAGGAGGTTGGCATGGGAGACCGGTATCAGCATGCGATGGCGCGGGGGCGCCAGTATCTCTGCGCCCACGAATTCGCCGCCGCCCTCGGCGTGTTCGGCGAGGCGTTGCGCTGTAATCCCCGCTCGCCCGAAGCCCACTATTCCTACGCCTTCGCCGCCGCCGAGGAGATCGGCAGCGACCTGATCGAAGAGCTGGCGGTGGCGGGCGTCTCGCTGGCCCGCCTGCGCACCACCTGGCGCGAAGCGCTGGACGAACGCCGCCACGCCGAGATGTGCGCCCGCGTGGTGGAGCACTTTGGCAAGCAGAAGCTGTTTTCGTACAAGCTCGCGGTGGCGCGCGCCCGCCGCCGGATTGCTCGCCGCTGCCTCGGCCACCTGCGCCGCGCGCTCATCATGCAGCCGCACTATGCATTGGCCCGCGAGCTGCGCGAGCGGCTCACCCCGCTGGCCGCCACGTCGCCGTTCGACATGCTCGCCACGCTGCTGCACTAGGGCCGTGTCACGGCGAACTTGCCGCGTTTGCCGCGCGTGAGGAACGGGCGCCTGATCGGCCAGCCCGGTCTCGGCAAAGTCGCGAAACGTCCGGCTGAACGTCGCTTCACTCGGCACCTGCCCCCGGTACGTCCAGCCGCAGACCTTTCGCTTCCAGCGCGGGAAACGACGAGGTCTGGACACGATCCCAGAAAGCTGCTACTCTCTCGCTGAGTTGGCCCATCGGCATCTCCTTGGCAGAACATGTGTGGTAACAACTCTATTCGACGGAGATACCGAAATTCCCCAAAAGGAGTATGGAAAATGGAAAAAGTATCAATCGGCCCAATAAATAGTTTTTGCCCCCAAGCACTGTTCCTGTACGGGACATACAAAGAGAACGGCACGCCAAATTTCGGATTGTTTTGTTGGTTCAGTTATTGCTGGGACTCGGAATTGGGCGTCATGGCGAGTATTGGCGGGGGAAAGCTGACTATTGACCGTATACGCGCAGCAAAGGTTTTTTCCGCGAATCTTGTGACCGAAGCATTGCTCCCGCTCGCAGATTATTTGGGCCATACCGCAGGCTATACGCCGGGGAAAATGGATATACCAATAGAGATTGAGCGTGGGGCGGTGCTGGACGTGCCTATATTGAAAGACAGCCCGTGGGTATTCGAGCTGGAGGTCCATCAATCAATCCCCCTGCAAGGCAATGAGGTTTTCATCTGCAAGATACGCAATGTACTGGCGGCAAAAGAACTCATGGACGAGACACACAGCTTGGAAGAACGCATGCGATTAGCCGCGCCAGTTATATGGGAAAGTTCAGGGGCAGGTCTATATTATACGTTGAACCCCGTCGCGAAGGGCGTGACTGGAGATTGGAAGGATTTGTTTAAAAAGGAGCAATCATGACGAATTATTTTCTCGGGAAACCATAAATTTGTGATCGCACCATTAATATCGCTTGCCGATGGACTTTCATCCGTACTGTTTGGATACTGACGATACGCTGATCTGCTCGCCAAAGGTTGGCGGGTCGGTATCGCGCATCTGGCGTGACGCGCGGTGTTCATGTGATGCTCTGTGACAACTTGCTCCCGCGTTGCCCGGTATCTGGTCCGTCGGCCCGCTCCAGCCAGTCCACGCCACTGCGGGGCTTCAGCCCCGGATGTGCAGCCGGGGGAGGCTGGCGCCCGGCCGGCGATATCTGCTAGACTATAACTCCGCGCCCCCGGGAGCGCCGGTGTCTCACCGGCACGCGGTGCTGCCGGGGGCGCGGAGACCCTGTTCGGGAGATGCCGATGCTCACGCCTGCCCAGTGCGCCGTCCTCTTCGATAACGACGGCGTCATCGTGGATACCGCCGAAGGGCATTTTCAGTCCTTCGCCGCGCTCGGAGAAGAAGAGGGCTATACCATCACCCGCGAGCAATTCGCCGGCCTCTTCGGCCGTCACAACCGCGACATCTTTCCCATCCTCCTCGGCCATCCTCTCCCCGAAGAAGACATCGCGCGGCTGGCCGACCGAAAAGAAGCGCTCTTCCGCGAGCTGGTGACGGGCCGCATCACCGCGCTGCCCGGCGTGCTCACCCTCCTCCCCGCGCTCAAGGCCGCCGGCTTCCACGTCGCGATGGGCACCTCGACGCCGCGCGCCAACGTGGACCTCATCCTCGGCGCCCTCGGTCTGGCGGCGTGCTTTGACGCCATCGTCTCCGCCGAGGACGTCACCCGCGGCAAACCCGACCCCCAGGTGTTCCTCCTCGGCGCCGACCGCCTGGGCATGCCGCCGGCCCACTGCGTGGTGGTGGAAGACGCCGTCGCCGGCGTGCAGGCCGCCAAAGCCGGCGGCATGAAAGCCCTCGCCGTGACGACGAATCACCCCCGCGAAGCGCTCGCCCAGGCCGACCGCGTGGTGGACAGCCTGGCGGAAGTGGGACCGGAGGATTTCCTCGTCCTGCTCGCCGACGAGCAGCGTCCGTCGTGAGTCGCGCGGCGGAGCGGCGCCCCGATTACGAACGGGATGGCCCGGTTGCGCGGAGACGCCCCCGTGCCCCTTGCCCCCCGCTGGCGCAACCGCTACAATACCCCCAGCACACCAGCAGGAGGTTTGCCCCATGCGCATCCCCATCGGGTTGGAGTTGTATTCCGTCCGCCACGATTTCGCCCGCGATCCCCTCGGCACGCTGACGGCCGTCGCCGAGATGGGCTACGCCGGCGTGGAATTCGCCGGGCCGCCGGCGCTCAGCGGGGCGCTGCTGCGCGCCATGCTCGATGAAGTCGGCCTGGTCTGCTGCGGCTGGCATACCCCGTTCAGCATGGTGCAGGGCGACGCGCTTGCCGCCACCATCGCGCTGAATACCGCGGTCGGCAACCGCCGCATCATCGTCCCCGGCATCCCGGGCGACCTGGTGGACAGCCGCGCGAAATGGCGGGCGATGGCCGACTTCTTCGCCGCGCTGGCCGATACACTCGCCCCGCACGACCTGGTGACCGGCTACCACAACCACACCGTGGAATTCACCCCGCTGGACGGCGAGCCCCCATGGGACACCTTCTTCGGCAATACCGACCCCCGGGTGGTGATGCAGCTCGACACCGGCAACGCCATGCACGGCGGCGCCGACCCCGCCGCCATCCTGCGCCAGTATCCGGGCCGCGCCGGCACCGTGCACCTGAAGCCCTACACCCCCGGCGCCGCCGACCCCTTCAACGCCCCCATCGGCGAGGACGCCTCCGACTGGGCCGCCATCTTCGCCGCGTGTGACGCCGCCGCCACCGACTGGTACATCGTCGAATACGAAAGCGACGCCTACCCGCCGCTGGACGCCGTCGCGCGATGCCTGCGTGGGCTGAAGGCGATGGGGAGATAGGGCGGATTGCACCGAACGGCGGGCGCTGAGATGCCCGCCGTTCGGGGGAAAATGGACGCGAGGACACGCACATGGCAGGCACTTTCGTCGCGCTCGGTATGCTCGGCACCATCGCCATCACGCTGGCGCCGCTGCTGCTGAGCCGCCCTCCTCGCCGCGGTGGGTACCAGTCTCTACCACCCGGTTTACGCCAATCACCTGGGGGGTCCGCTGCAGATCATGGTCGTCGCCTCCCTCTGCTTCATCGCCGCGGCGGCCTGGAAGCCGCGGCCGGGCTGGATGCAGCCCGCGGTGATCTGTTGCACCCTCGGCGCCGCCATCGTGCTGCCGCCGCTGGGAGCGGCAGCCACGCGCGCCGGGTATACCTTTTACCGCACCAGCCGCGATTACGGGCGCGAAAACCTGCCGCGACGGATCAGCGACCGCGCGGAGCATGACCTCACGTCGTATCCCGCCGGCTGGATGGCGGAGCTGCCCTTTGCCGCCGACTGGCCGCGCGAGAGTTTTCGCGCGGTCCGTTATCTCCCCCATGCCGAGTGGCATAGCTGGCTGACCGGGCTATTTCGCGTTGAGCGCCAGCCCGTCGAGGCGTGGTTCCCCGGCGGGACGCTGAGCGCGCGTGACGGGATTGTCTATCGGCCAAGACGGGAAGGGCCGGCGCCGTAGTGCTTTACCCCGGCTCTATCCCCAGCGCCGGCGGCGTGACGATCTTCTCACCCGTCCGGCCGACCCGCGGGTCGTAGGCCGTTAGGTGGCGGTAGGCGGCTTCCAGGTTCGCCGGGGGCACTTCCACGCCGGTGACGTTGCTGGTGAAGAGGAGAAAGCCGCGGCCGCCGTCGGTGGCGTCCAGGCAATAGTCCACTTCGCGGCGCACGTCGTCGGGCGTGCCGAAGGGGAGGGTGCGGGTGACGGAGAGGCCGCCCATGATGAGCATCTCCTCGCCGTCCGGGCCGCGGCGCGTGCGCAGGTCATAAATATCCACCCCGCATTCATACTGGAACCCCTGAAAGCCGGTGAAGCCCGCCGCCACCATGTCATCCACCAGCGGCATCACGTTGCCGTCGCAGTGATGGATGCAGCGGATACCGGCCTCGCGATACGGCTCCAGCGCGCGGGCGACGTGCGGCCAGTAGGCGTCGCGCAGGAACGCGGGCTGCACCATCGGGCCGTCGTTCGTGCAGATGTCGTCGCCGGTGAAGAGCAGCGGGATGAGATCGAATTCCTTCCACAGGCGGATGATGTGGTGGTTGCGCTCGCGGGAGAGGATGCCGTCTTCCCAGTAGATGCGCGCCACCGCCTCCGGGTAGAGCGCCACGGCGGAGAGGAAGGCGACGTAGCCGTAAGTGAAATAGAGCGAGAAGTTGGCGGGCGCCGCCCAGATGGTGGGCACCAGCGCGATGTCGTCCATCGCCCCGGTCATGCGGGAAAAGTGCTCGCGAAACTCCGCGTCCACGGCGGCGGCGTCAAACCGCGTGCGCAGGATCTCGTCCGCGGAATCGGGAATAGCTTCCGCCCGGTGCAAGATCGCCTCCGGCTCCAGCTCGGTGAAGCCTTCCTCCTGTAGCGATCCGGCGCGGATGGCATCCACGTCTTGCGGAATAATCGGCGGCACCATGCCGTCCACCCCCTGCCGGCGGTTGGCGGCGATGACGTGCGCGAGGGGGTCGGTCAGGTATGCCTCCACCGTCATCCCGCCCAGCGCCGCCAGGTTCCGCGCGCCCAGGCTCCAGCCGCCCACTATCGGCACCCGGTCAATGTCGTCCCCGGCAAGCTGCGCCAGGAGGCGTGCTTTTCGCGTCATGTCCCTCACCCCGTTGTCGTGATGGCGTCCAGACATTCCCTTCGCCGCGCGGCGGGGGTTTCCTGCGCCGCGTGCCGCGGCGGGGTGGGGTGGCGCCTGCCGACATGGTGCGGCGCGTTTTGTCTGCTACGCCGACACGCCCGGGCGGAAATGCGACGTATGATGAGAGGCGAGAGATTGCCACGCGATGGAGCACGGCCATGACCCTGCCTGATGAAATGCGCTGGATTGATGCCGGGACGCTGCGGCGGCTGGAGCGCGCGTCGCCTGACGCGTTTGCCGCCTTCTGGGCGCGCTTCTCGCCGCTGGTGGAGATCCTGCGGCGAACGGAGCCCGGCGCGACGCGGGAAAGCTGGGCGCTGTTCGCGCTGCTGCATGGCGAGCAGGCGGATGACTTGCTGGGATTTCTCATCAATCAGTTGCGCCATCGCCACTGTGCCGTGCGGGTGGCGGCGGCGGAGGCGCTGGGACGGCTGGGCGACAGCCGCGCGGTGCGCCCATTGGTCGCGCGCCTGCGCGACCGCCCGGAGGCGATGCGACTGGCGGCGATCACGGCATTAGCCGCGTTGCGCGATGTCACCGCGCTGCCCGGGCTGCGCGCGGCGCTGGCCGACCGCGTCGCGCCGGTGCGACTGGCCGCCGCCGAAACCTGTATGCGGCTGGGCGATGACGGCGCCCCGCTGCCCGTACTCCTTGCCCTGCTGCGGCAGGGGGACCGGCGCCTGCGCCATGCGGCCGCCGTGCGTCTCGCCTGGCCGGGGAATCTGCCGGCGGCGCCGGGGCTGCTGGCGGCATTGGCGGACCGCTGGCCGGCGGTGCGCGCGGCCGCCGCCGCCAGCCTGGGCGTCATCGGCTGCCGCGCGGCCGTGCCGGCGCTCCTGGCCCGGCTGCACGACCGCGACGCGCGGGTGCGCGCCCGCGCCGCGGAAGCGCTGGTGCTCATCGGCGACCCGCGCGCCCTGGAACCGCTCTTTAACCTCGCCGATAGCGGCGATCATGCCCTGCGCGCCCTCGCCCAGCAGGCGCTGCGCGTCTTTCCCGGCGCCGGCGCGGTGCGCAAAGCGGCGTGAGCGCCGGGAAAGGCCTATTTGTGTATACAGTAGGCCTGCGTCGCGAAAGCCGTTGACACCCCTCCCGCCTCACGGTACCATGATGCCCGACAGATCCTCCCGGAAGGAGCCCTGATGAGCACTGGTACCGTCGCCGTGATCCTCGCCGCCGGCAAAGGCACGCGCATGAAATCGTCGCGGGCGAAGGCGCTGTTCCCGCTGTGCGGCAAGCCGCTGCTGCACTACCCCATCCGGGCCGCGCGGCACGCGGGGATTGACCGGGTGGTGCTGGTGGTGGGGCACCAGGCGGCGGCGGTCCGGGCGGCGGCGGCGGGCGAAGACGTGGCCTTCGCCGTGCAGGAGCCGCAGCGCGGCACCGGCCACGCGCTGCTGTGCGCGGAGGAGGCGCTGCGCGGATTTGCCGGCACCGTCTTCGTGCACTGCGTGGACGTGCCGCTGCTGCCCGCTGAATTGCTCACCAAACTGCTGGCAACCCATCGCCGCGAGGAGAACGCGGTGACGGTGCTCACTACCGTGCTGCCCGACGCCGGGAAATACGGCCGCATCATCCGCGGCGGCGATGGCCGCGTGCTGCGCATCACCGAGGCGCGCGACGCCACCCCCGAGGAGCGGCGCATCCGCGAGATCAACGCCGGCAGCTACTGCTTCGCGGCGCCGCTGATCTTTGAGCTCCTTCACGAGATTACGCCCGACAACGACCAGGGAGAATATTACCTCACCGACGTGCTGGCGCTGGCGACCGCGCGCGGCGCCCGCGTGGGCGCGGTGATCGCCGCCGACCCCGGCCAGGTGGAAGGCATCAACGACCGCGCGCAGCTCGCGGAGGCGGAAGCCCGCCTGCGCGCGCAGATCTGCCGCCGCCACCTGCTCAACGGCGTGAGCATCATTGACCCGGCGACGACCTACATCGAGGACGACGTGGTGATCGGCCAGGATACGGTGATTCACCCCTCTACCATGCTGCACGGCGCCACGCGCATCGGCGAGGGGTGCGTGGTCGGCCCCTTCAGCCAGCTCTTCGACATGACGCTGGAGGACGGCACGACCGTCATCAGCTCCTACGCCGAGCGCAGCGTGCTCCGGAGCGGCGCGAAGGTCGGCCCGTATGCCCGCCTCCGCGCGGGCTGCGACATCGGGCCGGGCAGCGCCATCGGCAATTATGCCGAGCTGAAGAACACGCGCGTGGGGGCGAACAGCCACGTGCACCACGTCGGCTACCTGGGCGACACCACCGTGGGCGACGGGGTGAATATCGGCGCCGGCACCATCACCTGCAACTATGACGGCGCGCGCAAGCATCCCACCGCCATCGGGCATGAGGCGTTCATCGGCAGCGGCAATCTGCTCGTCGCCCCCATCACCATCGGCGAACGCGCCCTCACCGGCGCCGGCGCCGTCGTCACCCACGACGTGCCCGCCGGGAAAGTGGCGTTCGGCGTCCCCGCCCGCGTGGTGAAAGACCGGGCCATGCCGGAGGAGCAATAAGCACCCGTTGCGTTGATGCAACTCCGGTAGTCCGCGCCCTCCGCGGCGCGTGTGACCAAAATATGGAACCGTGCCCGACAACACCATCCTCGGGCACGGTGGAGCAATGCGTCACCCACGCGCCGCCCACGATTCCATCGGGGCGGGCGGAGGGCGCGGACTACCGGGTAACTGTAGTAGGTCGTCACGCTGTACCGTGCTTCGGTGTCCGTGCTCTCCACGGCACGTATCAGGTGAGCCAGTCATCTGTTTTGCGAAGAACATGCCTCGCGCGAGGTGAGCACGCCGTCAGCGTCATCGCTGGCGGTTTTTTGCGTATCTGCACGCTCAAGATCGCTCTTTGAGAGAGATGGGCGTCGCGACTCTTAGCACTACAGCTCTCGCCCCCTTGCCCAAATTTGCCCCAATCTCTCTGCCGCTCTGAGAGAGGTATCCGCAGGTTACCAGCAGGCGGAACCAATTTCGGCAAAACGGAACTGGTGTTAACAGATTTCCATAATAGTTCCGCCTTTGAGCGATAAAATCGTCAATCGGGAACCTCGTCCCATGTACGGCCTTGCAGCAATCGCCCGGCCTTCTTTTTGTTGACTCCGCCCCACTGCGTGAAAAAGAACGGAATCTTTGCGCTGAAGGCCGACCGTTCCCCCCGACGCGCGCGCGCTCTTCACTGCCACCCAGGACGCATTGGCGCGCCTGCGGGCGCCTGAGTCAGGGCGCGCCGTGAATGTCGGCTTCTATTTCGATGCCCTGCGTGCCACCAATCCTGACCAGTTTCTCGTGGAAGCCGTCCCCTTTATCTTGGGAGTGACGACGCTCGGAGGGCCGACGGAAGCCGCGCGCACCCAATACCTCACGTCCCAACTGTATGGGCCGTTGATGACGGCGAAACGCCTGCCGGATGCCGTGGCGCTCCACGCCAAATCCAGGCGCTCACGGCCGAAGCGACCTATCTCCTGCCGCGGCACGCGGACAGCGGCGCCTACCTCGGCGCGCTCCGCGCGACGGATCCGAAAGCCTTCCTGACCGAGGCGCAGCAAGAGATACACGCCTCGCTGCAAGCCGCTACCGCCCCCGCGCACTTGGGACTCGCGCTCAGCCTCGCCCACCAGGTCTACGAGCCGCTGATGATCGCCAAACGGGTCGAGAAGCATGGCCGCCTGCACGTCGCCATCCAGCAGGCGCTGGCGAAGTTCGGCAACGAGCAGCACACGCGGGCCGTGGCCGATCAGGATGACTACGGCGCGCTCCTCGCCCGCATCAATCCCGCGCAATTCGTCACCGAAGCCCAACCCGTGCTCGACGTATCGCATCACGCGGGTGACACAGTGGCCGTGCACGTCGGACTACCTGCAGCGCTACTTCACCCGCCTGCTGGCGGAGAACGAGGTGGAACGAGCACAGATGACGCACCGCCGGCTGCGGGAGGCGCGCGGGCGCGTCGAGGGGGGCACGCCGCTCGCGCGTGAGGTGACGCGCGTCTACTGGTCCGCGGCGGCGCAGGCGCGTCCCGCCGAACTGCTGGCGGATGGCATCAAGGAAATCACCGCCCTGACCACACCGGCCACGCTGGCGGACACGCAGATGCCGGCGGATCTGCTGGCGCTGACCTATCCGCTGCTCCAGCAGGCGCAGCGTGGGGAAGAAGCGAAGACGCTGCACGAGACCTTCCAGGCCGCGCTGGGCAAGCTCGATCAGAGCGGCCTGCTCCAGCGGACGGATACCGTCGCCTATCTGCAGCGCCTGGCCAGCCCGCAGCCCCAAGCCTTCCTGACAAGCGCCTAGCCGCTGCTCGCGCAAGCGGGCGACACCAATTCTCCCGAGAAGCTGTGTTGTCTGCTGAACCTGGCCCGGACCACCTACGCGACTTTGATGCTGCAGGGCCGCATTGACGACGCCAAGACGCTGCACACGCAGATGCAGGCCGCCGTGACGAAGGCCGGGAATCCGGAAGGGATGGCCGACGCGGACAAGCTGGCCTATCGCAATAGCCTGTCCCAAGGCGCCATTGACGGCATGTATGCGCTCTTCAAGCGCGCGGTGGCCGCCGGCGATGTCGAGGGGACACGGAAATGGCTCACCAACCTGAACGACGTCGCCCCGGAACACCCCAAAGCCATCGAGGCGCGGCGGCTCTTCAAAAAACTGCAGTAACACAATAATGATCCATGAACAGCGCTTGACAGTAGAGTGAGCGCCCGGTAAACTTATTCATTCACCGGGCGTGATCTCCTAGCGAGCGGAAGCGGAGCGGCACGCATGCCACGGCGGTCATGGTGGCGAGGAGGGCTTGTGTGTGTGTGCTCCTGGCGGGGATGCTGTGTGCATCCGCCCAGGAGGCGATGCTGCCACGCTCCCTGGACCCGCCGCCCATCGCCGTCTCCCCCCAGGACGGCTTCAACCTGGAAGTCGTCGATCAAATCACCCCCCACTACGTCAAACTCGCCTCACCGGCGCACAACTGGTTCGCCGGTACCTTCACTGACCTACCCACCGACAAGGGAGTGACCATCGGCCTCTCCATGGCTGGCAACGACACCAGGGGCAATGCCGCTGACGTGAAGAAATGGGTGGGGCTGGTGCCGGTGATGACGTATGCCGACCCGACGCAGTATGAAACCTACGAGTGGTTCATCAAAGACCAAGACGGCCGGTGGGTGAGTGGGGACCCGTTCAAACAGGGGGAGGCGAGATTCGCCGGGACCGGCAAAGTGCCCGACCAGATGGTCATCCCGGAGGAGGTGGCCGAGCAGTTCCTCTCGGCGGATGGACAATACTGGCAAGCGTGGCGGGAGGTGGACCACGCGGAGGCGGTGCCGGGGATCAATGTGTTTCGGATCACGCAGCGGTTTGCCTATCCCACGGCGACGGTGGCGATGCGGGTGCCGTATACATATCGGTTTTTCCAAGAGTTCATTCAGCGGCTGCAAACCGCAAAGATTGCTGGCGTTGAAATTGATCTCATTGGCCGCACAACTCCATGGTTTCGGAAGCAGCACGCCATCCGAACGCGCGAACCCGCCAGCATCTTCTGGGGATACCCCGCAAACCGTGCTGGTGATTGCAGGTGAACATGCGACAGAGCATTGTTCGAGTTGGATGCTTCACGGTATGCTGCTGAGCAAACTCCAATCACGCCAACGGCACGCACCTGTACCAAATAATTGGCTCTTCATTCCCATCGAAGACCCCGATGGGAACGTGGACTGTACTTTTGATTCGCTCACGGATAAGTTTACCTTGCCGTATGACGAGAAGACACCACGAGAAGTCTTTGACTATGCAAAATATCTCATCGCGTATATTGAGAGTGGACAATCAATTGACATCGCGATGTCTCTCCATAACGTTGAAGCCAATGAAGGGTCGAACTTTTTTTGTCCATTTGTTGATGCACAATATGCAAAGACGATTCTCCCGCTGAACAAAGAGCTGCTTCAACGGTTGAATGATGGCGGATTCCGAATTGGGCCAGACAGAGTCTGGCAATCCGGATGGATGCCATTTCGCCTATACGGGTGGTGCAGTGCGCGTTTCGGAAGCCTTCCCCTCACCTTTGAGGCGAATGACCGATACCCGCAGAACAGATTAACGCTGTTGCAAATTCAACACCTCGGCAGGATATCTGCTGATTTCATTGAACAATGGTGTCTGACAGAGCCGGGAAAGACCTGGCATCTGCAGGTCAGGAAACGGTTAGCTGTTCGGACCCAACAGCGGAACGCGTATTGGAAGACAGTTGGGTATGGGCCGGAATCGCGCTCGAAATACGACATTCTCACCCTGGGGTACTGATGAAAATCCCACGGCGAAAGGAGATGCTCGTGAAGACACCTCTTCGCATGACGATCATACTGGTAGCAATCGGCCTACTCTATGCGTATTCATGCTACCTGCAATGATATTGGGTGATGATCATAGTAATGCTACTCGCCAGGGCAAAGCTGACAGAAAGGCGACGCAAACTTCACGCCTGCTACAAGCTGCAGAGGCGACACCAGTCTCGCGAGTGACCGCACTGTATTGTGAGAACGCTATCCCTAAGTCGAAAAAAGCTGGCCCAGCGCGTGCCGGAGAGACGCTCCCGACCGACTCCTCATCTCATAGCAGCGACGGCTTTACGGCAAACTCGCGTGTGACGCTACAGTTCGCAAAGAGATACTACTATATTGGCTCTACCGCTACAGCGACGATTATTCTCCAGGCCGGAAGTGGCGTAGAGTTGGAAGATGGTGAGCCAACACCCGGAACTGTCACGATTACCGGCCCAGGCATCGCCCCGCCGATCTCGGTGGATACATATGGCGCAAGTGGGATCTCGGTCAATATTCCGCTTCCGACGACCCCTGGTGAGTATACGTATACGGCGAGTTACTCCATCCATTCGCACGATGATCCGCATACGCATCGTGATGATTCTACCGCTGCGACAGTGATTGTGTACCAGGTTACAGATGTCGCTGTGTCCGGAGAGTTCTTGCTCGCGTCTGAATCGCCAGAGACGTGGGTTGCTCGTATTTCCAATATTGGCGATAGTAATACAGTTGATGATAATGTTCTTTTGACTGCAGTGACATATCCGGATCTTTCTGGAGTAGATGTATCAGAGATTTCAATGATGGGAGTTACATGGCAAGGAGGCAGCGAATTTCCTGGTAATCAGTTGAGAAGGATGGTTAGTCGCGGAGTTACTGGGATTTTTGATGTTACATTGCTTCGGCCGTTAGAGAATTCAATCGGTGTAAAAGTTGTAGTGATAGGTATTACCGATATACAGTCCCTGTCAAGTGATTTACCGATAAATACTGTTGAAGGTAGTCTACAAGCATTAACTTCGGCAGATAATCAGTCGCCAACAGTAACTGTTCAAGTTACGATCTCGCCTGCAGCATACGATATCAGCACAATAGCGAATTATGTGATCGAATGGACGGGGAGGGGGACAAAGTCAAAATAATACGAAACGCGCAATTCGGCGAAGCACGCCTGGAGAGCAAACAATTACTGCACGCTGTGGGTATTCCCAAGTTTCAATGACCTTTTACGCTATACGAGTTAATATCGATATTGCTGGGGTAGCACCCGAAGTAGAAGATAGTATTCCGGCAGTACTGCCTATTAATAGTGATGATGACAATAGTAATATGGCAGCAGATGCGAGCGAATCAAATATGAATTTGGGGCAAGGTGTTATTGGAGAAAATGACTTAATACCGGTGTTTTTATCGGTTGAACCCAGATCCATTGGTGGTACAGTGACTATTAGATCTTTAGGCGAATATATAGGCGTTTTCGATGAAAATAATAAGAAGGGGGCGTTGTTGCTTGGTCATCTCCAGGAGGGAATGAATTCTCATGGAGCAAGAGTGGGAATTTCCAGAAAACTATGTGGGTAGAAGGGCGTTCAGCGACAGCTCCTAGTACTGTCCAACAGATAGTGTTAATTTATAACAATAATGGTGTTACGTTTAGCGATACTGTGTCAGTCAGTGTGAACGGATCATTGGAGATGGGTAAACCCGAAATATATTTTTCGCTATATAATTCGGCAATGAATCCCATTACGAGTATAGTCGGAGGAACTGTTAAGGTAGCTACGATTATTAAAGTTCCGAATGGATATCAAATTCTTTCGCCCCAGGAAGGGTTATCTATTGGTATCAAAGAAGAGTCTACGTTACATGATCCGCCCGCAGCGGAACGGCCATTCTCGTTCAATTTATCGGTAGAATGGGAAAAGTCGGAAGACTTTGGAACAACCTGGACGTCTTCTGAATTGCCAACGACTGCCAACTCTTCAGGTACTATTCTTTTGTATAGGAGTATATTTAACTGGGATACAACGTTGTTACCATTAGGACACAATGGTGCACATACCATTAATTTGGTTGCGTCAAATGGTGACTACCAGTATCGTACTGTTGAATATAAAAAACTAGCGGATAACTCAACATATGATATAATCCCAAAAGCATTATCTACTTTTGTCAAAAATGTAGTCATTACGGGGATCACAGCTTCAGAGGGTAATATTGACTACCTGAAATATGACCCATCTTCTACTTCGAAATATTGTGATCCTCGGGTAACAGTATCGTTTGATGATTCAGAAGTCGGATCATATGAATATGATGGTGTGTTAATATGCTGGGATACAGGTGGCGTATCAAATAATATGATTCAGAACCGATCAACTGATCCATTAAGTTTATTAGCTGATCCAAACGGAGACCATGGTTACGCATGGCGTATTTGTGGATCACTGGGCAGTGATATTGAATTAAAGCTAGTAGCTGGAGGTGACCCGTTAGAAGAAGGAATGCCGCCGATTGGTAGAGGAACATATGCATATGAGATTTATTTACTGAAGTGGGATCCAGCGACTTCGTCTTACGTTGATGCTGTTACTTTAAAAGGACCGCAAAGGTTATCACTTACTGAGGAAAACCATGGTATTATATTTGGAGAAAGTACCCCCATTGATGAAGGTATAAATGGATCAATTATGAAAGTTTGGTATATGCTCACATCAACTACAACTGACGAATCAGATGCCGATCAAGTCATGGTTGTTCCGCTAGGTGATGACTTGATTGAAAGACCATTTGATGGTAATGAAACCGAATTGGGTACCAGTATCAATACATTGTATGGTGGGGATAACGATAACGATGGGTGTAAGGATGGAATAAAGGTATATGAATTGCACCAACAAGATGAGGATGATGCTGACTGGAGAGTCATTTTTTCTGCTATCGATGGGCGTATGGCACTTGATAGACGTGATCATACACCAGGGAGAATGTGGGCGACCAATCGAACTTGGGTTGATAATGGTAGTTTCATGTTTCAGATATATATCGCAACCAACGATGGTTACTGGCCAGACTGTGATTTAGACAAACTTGAAGCAGGAGTCCGAAGTCTAGTTGGCCCCAGAAGTGCAAATATCATTACAGCTAATTTAGATATAATTGCTGCTAATGCCCCCTATTTAGATGAAGACGGTGCTTTTCACATGATTAATAATTTACCTGTAGGAGATATCGGTAATGCCATAAGAAATACAACCGCTCGTACAAGGTGCAGAGTTGCAACTGTTGTGGCACCAGTTGATGGATTCATTACTAATAGTGATACTGTCGCGGGATTAACTATTGATAGCAATGAAGGTGGTGCGAATAGAATGTTGCTGTTGCGCGATGCGCCAGATGGTGTTCATCAAAGGAGCTTACCTGACCGCATAGCTGTAGACCCCAAAATTATTGAAGCCGGACCTGGGGGAAGACGGCCTCCAAACTGGAATGATAAAGCTGCAATGACAAACGCAATATTACATGAGTTAGGTCATGCTGCCGGGACAGGCCACTGCTCAAATCCTGGATGCAATCGTTACGTTGTTGTTGATGCAGTAACGGATCCATGTGTGATGGCTGGCCATTTATACGATTATTTCGGTATCTTTGGCCTTGCTCCAGGTCTGTATAGCGTATGGGGACCAGTAAATAGTACCATGCCACCTAATCCTGATGTACAGCATTTTCGTCGGCACAGATACGAAGCATGGGAACACATAGGTATCCCTCATGGAGCTTTTCGTCGAGCACAAGGCGACCGACCTTTAGGCGACATAAGAAATCCGCAAGGTGCAAGCTGGTAAGGAGATAAATATGTTGAAATACATAGTATCTATTTTTGTTTACATTTTGGTGTCGGTTAATATTAACGCAGCGATTTCGTTTACAGGAAATGAGCTGTTGATAGAAGTTGTAAATAATAAATTTTCACGCAAGACGCCAGGGATATATGCGTTTGACATTGATAGAGGGATTATAAGTTTAGTTGTTGCTGATGGTCATAAACCAAAATGGTCATATGATCGTAAGGCTTTTTTATATTGGTCCGATGATGACTTATACATATATGATATTCAGAAATGCAAAAGTATGGTTCTTGATAATATGCGTTATAGCCAAGTATCTACAACCAAGCAAGCATGGTGGACAATAGATAATAAGAATATCATTTTTTTAGCTTTCGATAGACCTTACCCTACTTACTCAACATGGTTGGCGCCAATATGTGATGCTGATTATGACAACACATCCAGGCTATGGAAAAACACTGTTGTCGAACAAATTGGAAATCTAGACATTTCGCAAGCTTTAAACATGATGGCGTACGAAGAAGTATGTATAATACCAGAAGCCGGCAAGCAACTTACATCAAAGTTATTCGTTGTAAGTATGGAAGATAATAAGGGAAAAGATATCGCAGATATTCGCAAAGCGTTGTGTTGTCCTAATATGGAAGGGAAAGTATTATTCAACCCGAAATGGCAACCCGGGGGGAGTTTATTGTCTTTCGAATCCATTAATCTGTCAGACTCAACGTGTGAAATATGGTTTTGGGATTATCATATGGACAAATACTATAAGTTAGACATAAAGAATAGATGTCCCGATCCATTTTTACGGAAGGAAAGAATACGTGGAGGAAGGATATTATGTTGGTCACCAACCGGGGATTCAGTATTGATGATTCCTTATCCAGAAGACTATAACTATATGCTAACAGGCATATCGCCAGATATCATACCACTGAATCCTGTGAATCCTGAAGAGAAAGCCATACATCTTGGTGGCCCTGGAGGGGCAATTTGGGATTCATGTTGGTCAAATAGAGGTGATGGCATTGCAGTTATTCGCTCGAAGTATTTATATGAAAGCACGTATTCTAGCTCTACTTTATGGGTGTGGAAGAAAGATAACAATGGAAAATGGCAAAACGGATACGAAGTAACGCTTGATAAAACTCAAGTACCTGTATCGTTGTCCTGGTAAGTTACTTTGGATATATAGTACGATAGGTGTATAGTAAATTATCTTGAAATATTTAACGTGGTATTCAGTTGACCTAGGTGCACACTAGATGTTGTATCCAGGGTTATGCAAAATTAACCCCTGGACTAGCAGGAATTCGAGGCGCTCATTACTTCGGAGGAGGCGTGTCGCACCTAACGGGAACGTATTCCTAGGTTGGACAGCTTTGTCTGACCGGCCTGTGATAGTCGTCCCGCTTGGCAACTGGTGACGGATCGGTGGGAGTGCTGCCATACATATGGGTGCCGAACCTCGCTCTCGGCAGGCACATTGCTTCAGGATACGCGGTATCCTTGGCGGTGAGGTTTCAGGCCTGTAGATGGTAATCTAAAAATGTACCAAAAACGATAACTTGAAAATGTACCACTCCAGGTGGTGGTGGGGGGGGGGCGCGGGGGCTGCAGGCTGGTGATCTCGGATTGTTG
>JAKPKV010000042.1 GCA_029553475.1 Armatimonadota bacterium | reverse complement strand
CCCGCCGCCCACCTTCTCGGTGACGATGAGCTGGTCCGCGTGCCCCAGCCGGTCGAGCTGCACCGCGCAGTTCAGCGACGCCGCCCCGGTGCCCACCACCACGGTGTTCACCGAGATGACGCGGAGGGGGGTGTTGTTGATGGTGAGAGTGGTTTCGTGCATGGTAATGTCTCCGAAGTCGGCGGGGTCTCCCTGTGGTCGGCCCCAGAACCGCGTTATTTCTTCCCGATCAACTGCTGCTTCTGCTCCCGGTAATACATGTAGTCCGCCAGGCTGATGTCCGGCGGGACGAGATGGTCGAGGTGGGGGACGAAGCCGCCCTGCCGCACCAGCGGTGCGATGCGGTCCAGCTCGCGGTCAATGGCGTCCTTGCCCTTCGCGATGGCCACCTTGTCAATGCCGCCCTGCAGGCGGACCTCCAGGCCGTATTCCTCGCGCAGGCGGAACATGTCGGTGCCGGCGGCCACCTCGCAGGGGAACATGACATTCACCCCCGCCGACATCCAGCCGGGCACCAGCGCGTGGATATTGCCGTCACAGTCCACGCTGGAGAGGGTGCAGCCGTGCGCGCGGAGCACGTCCATCACCGCCTGGTAGCACGGCACCAGTAATTCCTCGAACATCGCCGGACTCACCAGCGGGCCGTGGTTGAAGGCCATGTCCTCCCACCAGTGGAAGGAATGCACCGGCACGTCGGCGGGCAACTGGTTCAGCGAGTGGAGGATGAGCGCGGTCCAGTGCTCCAGCATGTCGGCGATCATCTCCGGCTCGTCGTAAAAGAGGTAGGAGAGGTTCTCCGTGCCGCACCAGCTGCGCAGCGCGCCGTAGAAGCCGGTGGCCCAGCCGGTCACCTGCCAGCCGTCAGCCGCGGCCTGTCGCGCGTCGGCGATCTGCCGCTCGGTCACCGTGCGCGTCGGATCGTCCAGCCCATAGCGCTCCTTCATCGCCGCCCAATCGGCGGGCGTCTGCACCGGGAACTCGATGTAGTGCGGGATGGAGGATTCGTCGGAGCCGCCCTTCCAGCGCTTGGCGATGACGCCGTCGCCCCCGCGGGCGATCTGGGTGTGTTCGTCCTCTTCCAGCACCTCTTCCGCGAACACCGGGTTCATGCCGAGAAGCACCGGCGCATACCCACCGCCTTCGTCGGTATCCACGCCGATGAACTCGTTGAAGCGCGGGTGGAACATGTTGTCGCCGATCTCCTCCGCCCACTCCCACGGAAACCCCTCCGCCACCCAGCGCCGCACCGTCTGCGGCCAGGTGCCGAACTCCTGGTCGGGAATCCGGTCCGTCGGCTGATACATGAAGGTGCGGTAGATGCGGTTTTTCGGGGTGAGCATGCTTGGCTCCTGACTCGTGTGATCGCGATGTCTTCACACGTATTGACAACCCTATACGGCCAGTATGAGTGGCGGAGGCTTTGGGCCGCGTAAGCGAACCCGTGGCCTTTTTTACCGACGCGGACATCCAGCTGTTATGGCGAAAGCGGTACTCCGCGAGCCTGCCGGCGATGACAGCATGACGTCCGCCTCTATATTTCCCGTCCCCCCTACAGCCGCGGAATCCCAAACCCGCCGCCGATCTCGATGATCTGGCCGGTGGAGTAGCCGAAATAGCCCTTCGCCAGCCCGACGCACGCCGTGCCGATGTCCTCGGGCGTGCCCCAGCGGGCCTGCGGCAGCAGGCCGTCGGCAATCATACGGTCGTACTTCTCCTTCACCACGCTGGTCATATCGGTGAAGATGATGCCGGGACGAATTTCGAAGACGCAGATATCGTACTCGGCCAGCCGGTGGGCGAAGACGCGCGCCGCCATGCTCAGCGAGGCTTTGGAGATGCAATATTCCGCGCGCGCGGTGGAGGACACCGCGGCGGAGATGGAGGTGCTGAAGATGATGACCGGCTTATAGGGCCGGCCGGCGCCCACCTGGGCGATCATCTGCTGCGCCACGAGCTGGGTGAGGAAGAACGGCCCGCGGGCGTTGATGCGCTGCAGGCGGTCGTAGCTCTCCTCGGTGGTCTCCAGGATGTCCATGCGCACCTTCGGCGCCACCCCGGCGTTGTTCACCAGCACGTCAATGCCGCCGAACGCCGCCAGCGCGGCGTCGCGCAGCGCCCGGTGATCCGCCGGCTCGGCAATATCGCCGATCACCGGCAGGCAGCGCCGGCCCAGCGCCTCCACGCGCGCCCGCACCTCGGCCAGTCCCTTGTCCGCGGTGCCCGGCACGATATCGTTCGCCACGATATCGAAGCCCGCCTCCGCCAGCGCCAGCGCGATGCCGCGCCCAATCCCCTGCCCCGCGCCGGTAATCAGCGCGACGGGCACGAATGCCTCCGTCATCGTCCACCTCACTTGAGAAATTGTTTCGAAAGTATTCGCCGCCGCCAGCCGCGCGCGATCCTCCGCGATCCGATGACGCCGACTGCCGAAACCGTTTCTTACAGACCACAGCCCTGAACCGCCGTCCCGGGCCAAAAAACCGCTGTGTAGCATACCATAAAGGCGGTTTTGAGAACAAATACCGGGGGCCGTACCACGTTTTCCGGCATACCAACAGCGGCGAGTCCGGACGCCGACGCGAGTCGCGCCCCGGCTGCGTCAGGGATGCCCGATGGTCGCCGATCAATTCACCGGTGGCCATTCCCGGCGCGCGGCTGACCCACCCCCTGCTTTTCCATCGCCGATGGCTGTGGTACAATACCCCGTAACAGCCTCGTGTTCGCGGCGATGCCCCGCGCGGCGGGACGTATGGAGTGAGACGCAACGCATGACCGGAACGATACCCGTGACCACACCACCGCCGGAGATGCCGGATTTCCGCCGCAAGCGGCGGCGCCGTCCCATCTGGCGGTTTTTTCTCGCCCTCTTCCTGCTGGCGCTCATCGGCGGCTTCGCGTTCCTCTACTTCCGCTTCGGCCTCAACCCGCTGCAGGCGGTGAAGGGCGCGGTGGGCATCGGGCGCATCATGGCCCAGCGCCACGCGCCGCCCTTCGACGGGCGCGAACGGGTGAATATCCTGGTGCTGGGGATGGATGTCAGCTTCGATAACTCCGCGCGCACCGACACCATCAAGTTCGTCTCCCTTGACCTGCAGAAACCGGCGATCTCGGTGCTCTCCATCCCGCGCGATACCTGGGTGGACATTCCCGGCCACCGCCGCGGCCGCATCAACGGCGCGTATCAGTTGGGCGGGCTCCAGGTCTCCGAGCGCATCGCGCTGGCGAAGGCCACGGTGAGCGGCTTGCTGGGGGAGTTGACCGGCGAAGAGGTGCCCATTGACCACTTCGTGCGCATCCAGACCGACAGTTTCGTGAAAATCATTGACGCCATCGGCGGCGTGCACCTTGATGTCGAGAAGCGGATGAAATATGACGACCCGTCGCAGAATCTGCACATTGACCTGCAGCCCGGCCCGCAGTTCCTGGACGGCTACAACGCCATGTGCTATGCGCGCTTCCGCATGGACGCGGATGGCGATTACGGACGCATCCGCCGGCAGGATCAACTGATGCAGGCGCTGGTGGCGGAGATGAACACGCCGGAAGCGCAGCGGAAGCTGACGCGCAAGATGGGCCTGCTGATGAGCCTGATCCGCACCGACATCCCCGAAGAGGACCTGCTGGCGGTGAAGCGCATCGTGGATCACGTCGGCATGGCGGGCATTCACGCCGCCACGCTGCCCACCGTGCCCACGAAAAAAGGCCGCGCCGACGTGGTGGAGATCGAAGACTTCGCGCTGGCGAAACAGACCGTGAGCGAAGTGCTGCACGGCGCGCGCCCCACGGTGGTGGTGCTGAACGGCAGCGGCCTGTCGGGCCTGGCCGGCGAGGTGCGCGACCAGGTGGACCCCGGGACGTACCACGTGCTGGCCATCGGCACCACGCTGCGGCCCGCGGCGGAATCGGTGGTGCTCGCGACCCCCGGCAGCGCCGAGGAGGCGCGGGCGCTGGCCGCGTCGCTGGGCATCGCGCGCGTGGATACCGAGGGGCCGGTCCCGGACGCGAACTATGGCAAGCACGCCCCCGCAGCGCCCCCCGCCGCCGAGATCACCGTGGTGTTGGGCGGCGACTACTCGCGGGCGCTGTCCGCGCGGGCGGGCATGATGCTGGGGCAGTGACGGGTGCGCGCGGCGGCGTAATAAGCGGGTCGGTATCGCTGGAATGAGCGAGAAGGGAGCGGTTTGGATTCTCTTGACGTAACACGATTTGTCACCACGACGCTGATGGAAAAAAAGGCGCTGGAGCTCGTGGCGCTGGACCTGCGCGGGCTGACGATCATCGCCGATTTTTTCGTGGTCGCCACCGGCGCCAGCGCCCCGCACTTGCGCGCGCTGGTGGAGGCGGTGCAGGAGACGGCGAAGCGCCAGGGCATCACCGGCGTGCGCGCCGAGGGCGAGGAAGCATCCGGCTGGGTGCTGCTGGACCTCGGCGAGGTGGTGGTGCACCTCTTCAATCCTGAACAGCGCGAGTTTTATAAACTGGAACGGCTGTGGGCGGATGCCGAGCGGCTGCCGCTGCCGGAAGGCGGGACGCCATGAGCGCGCCGGGGGGCGCGCTGCCGCCGGACCCGGCCCTCGACCGCCTGCTGGCGGAAGCTTTTCAGCGCATTCGCCTGGACCGCTATGAGGAGGCGGCGGCGAAAATCGCCGAGGCGAAAGCCCTCGCCCCCGACCACCCCGCCGTGCTGGAGATGGAAGGCGACCTCGCCTTCGCCCGCCGGCGCTACCGCGAGGCGGAAAGCCTCTATCGCCGCGCCCACGCGCTCGACCCCGGCAATCCGCGCTACGAAGAAAAATTCGCCACCGCCATTTTGAAGATCCACGAGCCGGAATTGCTGCTGCACGACGTGCCGGACGACGACGTGGACTTCATCTGGGGCCAGCGCCGCCCTCGCCCGCCGGTCAACTCTGCGCTCTTCTCCCTCCTCTTCCCGGGCGCCGGGCAGCTTTACAACGGCGAGCTGGTGAAAGGCTGGGCGCTGGTCGCCGCCGGCGCCGGGCTGTGGACCACCCTCTTTTACGCCTGGTCCTACTGCATCATCAAAGGCCTGCCCCTCAGCGCAGCCACCATCATCGGCCGCATGTTCCAGGACTGGTACGCCTTCTTCACCATCCTCTTCGTCCTCGCCTGGCTCTACAGCATCGCCGACGCATACCTCGTCGCACATCATCTCACCGAGGAGCAACGCCAGCGCGCCGCCGCCGCCCGCATGGATGAGATCATGGCGCGGCGGGAGCCGCGGCGGAAGTGAGAGGGAATACGGATTCCCAGGGCGCTGCCCTGGGCTATGGAATGGACAGAGAAGGAATGGGGATGCGCTATCTGACAGTGGCATTCCTTGCTCTTTTAATTCCATAGCCCAGGGCAGCGCCCTGGGGACCCGTCAATGAAAACACCCACGCCATATCAGGGCACAGTTCACAAATACATGCAAAGGAATTACCCCCTGACAGGGCGTATCATACTGACAATACCTCTTTCCAGGGCGCTGCCCTGGGCTATGGAATTTGAAGAGGCTAAGGAATAGCGTACCATAAAAAAGTATCCCTCTTCTTCTTTTAATTCTATAGCCCAGTTTCAATTCTATTGCCCAGGGCAGCGCCCTGGGACCTGTTCCCGACAAACACTTCCGCCCTGTCAGGGCACAATTCCATACCATGGAGGTTTGCCCAATGCCACAGTCCTTCGCGCGCATCGCCGTCCATCTCACCTTCAGCACGAAGCACCGTCAGCCACGCATCACCGATGCCATTCACGGCGAACTGAACGCCTACCTCATCGGCATTCTTCGCAACCTGGACTGCCCTTCCATTCGCACAAACACCGCCACGGACGACGCCCATACCCTTTTCTTTCTCTCGCGCACGCACCCACTGGATTTCGTCATCGAACAACTGAAAGGCAGCTCATCCAAGTGGATCAAAACGAAGGGTGCAGACTTTGCGGATTTTTACTGGCAGGCCGGCTATGGCGCCTTCTCGGTCGGCGAGGCTGACATCAAACGTGTCGCCACGTATATCGCCGGGCAGCGCGAACACCACCGGCAGAGCTCTTTCAAAGACGAGATTCGCCGCCTGTTCCGCGAACACGGCATGCCGCTCAACGAAGACTTATTCTTCGATTAAACGCATTGCGCCCTGACAGGGCGTATCAGGCTGACGATACCCCTACCCAGGGCAGCGCCCTGGGGACCCGGTTGCACGATGATGCACGCCCTGTATGGGCACAATTCCTCTCGCTTAGCGCATCTTTTTCATTCCGGTCGCCGCAGCAGATTCACCCGCTGCACCGTCGCCCAGCAGAGGAGGAGGGTTCCGAGGAGGAGGAGGACGAGCGTGGCGGGGATGAAGTATTCGATCAGCGGGGGAGCGCTGGGTTCCTCGTAGATGGGGTAATACATCACGGCGCCGTGCAGGGCGAGGGCGGCGAAGGGATTGCCGAGGAACAGGTAGACGACGTTGTCGCGGAAATCAGCGAGCGCGCGGGTGAGGCCGTAGACGGCGGAGGCATACGCGCCGAGAAAGACGCTCCCCCACAGGGTGAAGAGCGCCCAGCGCCGCCTACGCAGGTTCTGCGCGAGACGCCCGCGCACCCACGGGGCGCACCCGTGCATGATGGGGGTGGCGAGGCCGGCGGCGGGCAGCAGCGCGGCGGCATACAAGACGATTTGTACCGTGGTCTCGGAGGGAAAGTTACCAAGCAGTTCAATGAAAACGAAAAAGCCCAGTGGCCAGAGGAGCAGCAGCACGGTGGCGGCGTAGGCGACGAGCATCGCCCAGATGGTGCGGCGGGCGAGGGTGGAGATGTAAAGCCCGAGCGCGGCGGCGAAGAGGAGGGTGGCGGCGAGGATGCCCTGCGTCCAGGCGAGGTCGGCGGGGACGATGCCGCCGTATAGGGCGGCCACCCCGGCGATGGGGAAGCCGCAGAGCAGCAGCAGCGCCAGCGTGCCGGCGGCGCAGAGCAGTTTGCCGGCGACAAGGTTCGCGCTGGAGAGCGGGGTGAGCAAGAGCGGCTCCAGCGTCTGCGCTTCCCCCTCCGCGGTGAAGGCGCCGGCGGTCAGGGCGGGAGCGAGCACGGTGAGGAGCAAAAACTCCGCCGCCACCAGCGCGAGGAAGACGGCGCGCCCGATGAAGGGCAGGGAGCGCAGCAGCTCGGTCGTATTCTCGGTGTCCGGCGCCTGGATCAGCAGCAGTATGAGGAACCCCAGCGCCACCGGCAGCAGCCCCGCCACCGCCAGCCGCGCGATGAGCCGCCGCCCGCGCATGGTGGAGCGCAGCTCGCGCCCCAGCACGGGCAGCTCCGGACGGCGAATTCGTTCCGCCATGGTGGGCATCATCGCCTCCTTACAGCGTCCGATACGCCGAGCTCCCCGCCGGGATCGTCAGCGGCGCCGCGCCCACCGGCGTGTCCTTCAGCGGCTCGAAGTGCGGGTTGACGCGCAGCCTGGTCGTGATCGGGGCGTCGGTGGGGTTATGCACTTCCAGGCGCCACTCCGCCTCGCCGCTCTGCGTGAGCTGGATGAATAGGTCCGGATGATCGGCGGTGACCGGCTGCCCGATGAACAGGTCCTTGCCGCCGCCGAGGACCACGGTGGCCCAGGCGCGGCCTTCGAAGGTGCCGAGCGGGCGGGCCTGCTGCCGCGCGCGGTCATACAGGACGCTGGACCAGCGGTCGTTCAGGCCATCCACCGCAATGGGCAGGCTGGAGATGAGCGCGCCGGTGATCGTGCCGGAGAAGCCGTCTTTGCTGCCGTCAATGGCGAGGATGTAGCGCTGGCCGGTGACCGTGCCGGCGTCCCCCTTCACCGTATAGCCGGTAGGGCCGCCATCCAGCCCGAAGTCGCGATAGAAGCGGTCCACCACCTCGGAGGTGGCGGCGGGCAGGTGCGCGGTGCCGTCCGTCATGCGCGGCACGCCCAGCAGCAGCAGCTCCACGCGCGTTTTCTCCCCCGCCGTGCGCGGCGCGGCGTCCGGCGTCAGGTACAGATACAGGTGGTTGCGCGTCGGCAGCGCGAGCGATGCCTGCAACCCGTCGGTGAGCGAGAAGATGGCGCCGCCGCCCAGCGGGGAGTCGAGGAACGCGCCGTACGCGCCCGCCCCGAAGGGCGCGGTCAGGGAGCGCGCCCGCGAGCGCGGGGTCTCTTCCCACGCGCCGCTCACCTGGCGGCCGTCGCTGCCGCGCACCGTCCACAGCCGGTCGTCGCCGCTGCGCAGCATGGCGACGTTGAAGCCCTGGGTGGCCAGCTCCGCCCGCATGGCGAGGTCAATCTGCCAGAGGAAGACGGGCAGCGGGCTGTCAGGGTCAATCTGGAAGAAGTGATTGCGCCGCGTCACCGTGTAGTCGGCCGCCGGCTGCGTGCGCCACAGCGTGTGCCAGACGTTATACACCGGCACGTTGTCGGCGAAGGCGTGGGCGCGCGTTCCCTCGCCGATCTGCACGTCGCCGGTGTGCAGCAGGCGTTTCGCCTCGTTCACCGTCGGCGTGATCGCGGGGCGCGCGGGCTGGCGCGCGTGGACGATGTCAATGACCACCGGTTCGCCGCCCGCCCCGCCGTCAAAGGCCGGCGCGCCGAGCAGCGCGTCATTTTTGAAGGTGCCGGCGGGCGAGATCTCCGATGCGACGCGCTTGAGCGGCGTGCCCAGCGACTGGTTGCCGCCGAGCAAGACGCCGGTGCCGTCCGCGCGCGTGACCCAGCCGTAGGAGAGCTGATTGTTGCGGTCGGAGCACATCACCTCTTCGCAGAAGTGATGGCGGTCCCACTGCTCGCCGCTCACCGCCTTGCGCCCCTGCGCGTCGGTGACCACCAGCACGAAATTATGCTGCTGGTCGTGGGTGATGTCCAGCGTGAATTCGAACGTCGTCGCGCCGCCGGGCAGGAAGCGCCGGTAGAGCCGCGGGCCGTCATACACCGCCACTTCGCGCAGCCCGGCGGGCGAGGAGACCGTGCCGCGCAGCGCCCAGCGCAGGTTCTGCCAGACGAACCAGCCGTCATTATCCCCGCCGTAGTCGCGCGGGCCGGTGTAGCACCAGCGCTCGATGACCGGGCCGTTGGTCACGTAGATGGCGCTGGGATTGTCCGGATAATAGTGCCAGAGCGCGAAGTAATCGCGGAATTTCGTCGGGCCGGCGATCTGCCCGCTGACGATCCGGCCGCCCTCCGCCTGCAGACACAGCACCGTGCGCCAGGTCGAGGCGTCGAGCTGGGCGGGATCATCCATCAGGTCAAGCGCCAGCGGCAGCGGCCCCTGCCCGGAATCCACCATCTTCAGGTAGTCGAGGGTGGCGTCCTCCACCACCGTGCCCCGGCGCGCGGTGATGACCCCGACGGCGTCCCAATCGCTGAAGAAGTCGGCAAAGGGCGCGGCGTCCTGGCTGAAGAGGTAGTTCCCCGCGGTGAGCTTGAAGCTGCACAGCGTGTAGGCATAATCCAGCGTGGTCATCGCCAACTGGCCCTTTTTATGGGGGTCATTGGGATGCGCGCCGGGGTCATGCGAGACGAAGACGGCGCCGTCGGCGGAGAGGAATTGCTTCTCGGGGTATGGGAAGGACGGCCCGAAGTAGAAGTAGTGGTTGCCCACTTCGTCGTCAATGGTGAAGCCGGGGATGGCGTTGAACTCCGGGGTGGAGAGGCGGGCGCAGTCGGCCTTGAGCTGTTCAAAATCCGCCGCGCTCAGTCGGCTGAACTCCTCCAGGAAAACGAGGAAGGCCAACCCCTTTGCCTTCGCCGCCGCGACCCAGGCGTCGGCGGTGGCCGTGCCGCTGGAGTAGCGGGTGCGCGCGCCGATGACCCCCTGCCACGCCGGCCGCGCCGCCGGGAAGGTCAGCGCCGCCGGCCAGGGATGCGGCGTGCCGAAGACCGTTTTCTGCGGGTCCACCAGCAGCTTTTCATCCATCGGCGCCCCGCCGAGGGTCGCCAGCGACGGCTCGCTGAGCCAGCGCAGCGCGTTCTCGATGAGCGCGGAGCCGCCCGACGGCGTGCCGCGCAGGCCGCGCTCCAGCACCACCCCTTCCAGCGTGGTCATCGCCGGCCGCGAGAAGAGATACTCCGGCGAGATGCCGAGATAAAGCAGCCGCCCCTTGCCGACCTGCCGCGCGGCGATGAGCGGCACCTCGCGCTGATAGGTGCCCGGTTCGCCGGCGTTGACGCCGTTGGCGGCGAATGTTCGCGTCTGCGAGGCGTTGCCCCCGCGCACCAGCACCGTCCAGGTGGCGTCCGCCACGAAGGAGGTCGCGTGGTTCTGCGCCCCGGCGCGCCAGGTGGCGGCGGGATACCACAGCCCCGCCACCCCGGCGGTCACCGGCGAGGGCGCGAGCGCCGTCGTGTAGGCGAAATCCAGCTTCCACGCGGTGGCCTTCACCGCGTCGCCATCCACCGGCATCTCCCGCCAGAGGGGGGTGAGGCCGAGCGGGTTGAGGACGGTGTCCTGCGGCGGCGCCTCGGTGAGCACCTGCCCGTAGGCGGAGAGCAGGATCACCCCGCCGCCCTCCTCCAGGTACTGCGTCAGCGTCGCCAGCGTCTGCCGCACGTGCGCGGGCAGCGTGAAGTCGGCGTTCGCCAGCCCCAGCCCGTGGCAGACGATGACGTTGTACCGCCGCGCCTGCTCGAGCGTCAGCGGCTGGCTGTGCAGGCCGGGATGCGGCGTGGCGTTCACCGTGAAGCCGGCGGCCGCCAGCTTGCCCGCGATCTGATGGCTGCATTGCCCGCCGTGCGTGCCGGTGAAGAGCACCGCCGGCTTCCTCGCCGGGGCGGGAGCCTGCGCCGCCCCCAGGCAGGGCAACAGGCAGGCGCAGAGCACGGAGCAGAGCGAGGCGTAGCGCATGATATATGATACCATACATTTGCTACCGTTGGGACTGACTGCGCATGGCCGGTTTGGCAACGGCTGCACGCGAAGTATGCCGGTGTCGCGTGCAACGCCGTGTCGCCATGCGTAGTCTGTCCCGTCCGCGCTGCCACCAAACTATATATGATATGCCGCCGAAAAGGGGAGCCTATTCCCCGGCTTTCGCCCGCTCCAGCGCCTCCACCCGCCGCTTGATGCTCGGATGCGTGTAGACCAGCGCCTCTTCCCAGCGCGGGGGGTCGGTCAGCGCGATGTTGCGGCGGGCGAGTTTATAGAAAGCGCGGATGCCGGCGTCGGGGTCGCGGGTGACGCGGAGGGCGAAACGGTCCGCCTCCCATTCCATGCGGCGGGAGAGATAGGCGGACGGCGGGGTGCCGACGAGGCCGAGGAGCACGGCGAACAGGAGGAGCAGCGGATACAGCGCGGGGGCGGCGAGGGACGCCGCGCCCAGCGCCGCGCCGTGGCGGGCCAGCAGCCAGCCGCCGGCGAGGTGGATGGCCAGCCCCGCCAGGAGCACGCCGAAGACCGCGAGGACGATGCCCCGCACGATATGGCCGAGCACGTAATGTCCCATCTCGTGCGCCATCACGAACTTGATCTCCGCCGGGGTGAAGTCGCGCAGCAGGGTATCGTAAAGCACGATGCGGTGGGTGGGGCCAAAACCGTTCACGTACGCGTTGGCGGCATCGCTCTGCCGGCTGGCGTCCACCTGGAAGACGTCGCGCGCCTGGATACCCTGGGCATGCGCCATGGCGAGGATCTCCCGGCGCAGCGCGTCATCCCGCAGCGGGGTGAAGGTGTTGAAGAGCGGGGCGATGAAGACGGGCTGGATGACCACCAGGACGATGGTGATGGGCGCCGCCGCCAGCGCCAGCCACGCCCACCACGACCCCGGCGCGATGCGCAGCAACCCGTAAAACAGCAGCGCCAGCGGCAGCGTGATGACCAGCCCGGCCGCGCCGCCCACCAGGTAATCGCGCAACCAGGCGGCGGGGGTCTGGTTTGACAGGCCGTACTTATGCGGCACGATGAAGCCGCTGTAGTAGTCCAGCGGGAGCGTGAGCAGCGCCATGACCACGGTGACGAGGCCGACCACGACCACGGCCGCCAGCGGCCAGCGGCCGTCGAAGAGGGCGGCCAGTTTCCCCAGCCAGCGCGCGCCGCCGAGGAGCAGGAACCCGCCGAGGAGCGCGATCTGCCACCCGACGCCCGCGAGCATGAGCAGGCGGCCCTCGTCATGCCGGCGGCGGGCGAGGGCGTCCTCCTCCGGCGTGGGCGGGTCGCCGGAGATCATCGCGCGCATGCCGGCGGGCGGGGACGGTTCGTCGGCGAACGCTCCCCCGCCCGGCAGGCCGATCACGCCCAGCAGCAGGGCCAGCAGCAGCATCCAATAACGGCGGCGCAGCGTGCTCATAGGGGCATTATACCGCATGGCGCCGGCCGCGGGTGCGGCCATCCCCCGTCAGGCCCACGGATCCGTTTCCGCCGCGATCACCACGCGCACGCCGGGGCACTCCCGCCGCAGCACGGCGGCGAGCAGGTCGGCGGCGGGACGCTCGGTGGGATAATGGCCGGCGTCAATGACGGGGACGCCGCGCTGGTGGGCGAGCAGGGCGTGATGGTGCTTCACCTCGCCGGTGAGGTAGAGGTCGGCGCCGGCGTGAATGGCCGCCTCCAGCAAATCGCCGCCGCTGCCGGTGCAGAGGGCGACGGTGCGCACGGGCCGGTCGGCGGGGCCGGCGAGGCGGAGGCGGTCCGTCTGCAGGACCGCGCCGGCATGTTCGAGGAACGCGCCGGCGGTGGTCGGCTCGGCCAGCGCGCCGAGGCGCCCGAGGCCGGCGCCCGGCCAGGCGTTCTCCAGCGGCAGCACGTCGTAGGCGACCTCCTCGTAGGGGTGGGCGGCGAGCATGGCGGTGATCGCGCCGCCGAGCAGCGCCTTCGGCACCACCGTCTCCAGCCGCGCCTCCGCCACGCGCTCCAGCTGCCCCGGCGTGCCGAGGTAGGGGGTGGCGCCCGCCTCCGGGCGGAAGGTGCCCACCCCGCGCGCGCTGAAGGTGCACTCCGCGTAGTTTCCGATCCGCCCCGCCCCGGCGCCGGCCAGCGCGGCGCGCACGGCGTCGGCGTGCGCCTCCGGCACGTAGACCACCAGCTTCAGCAGCGGGCGGGCGGCGGAGGACGCCAGCGGGCGGGCGTCGCGCAGCCCCAGCAGCCCGGCGACGTGCGCGTTCAGCCCCTCCGGCGCGCTGTCCAGGTTCGTGTGCACGGCGATGAGGCTGCATCCCTGGCGGATCAGCGCGCGCGCCTGGGACGCCGCGCCGCCGTCCTCCACCAGGCGCTTCAGCGGGCTGAAGATGAGCGGGTGGTGCGTCACCAGCAGCGACGCGCCCGCCTCCGCCGCCTGCGCCAGCGCGGCGGGGGTGCAGTCCAGCGCGACGAGGACGGCCTCCACCGGCTGCGCGGGATCGCCCACCAGCAGGCCGACGTTATCCCAGCTCTCCGCCAGCGCCGGCGGCGCGAAACGATCGAGGACGCGGACGATCTCGCGGACGGTAGTCATGGCAACCCTCCCGGCGCTAACTTCGGCGAACACGGGGGGCCTTCCTGCCGCGTCGCGCGCCGGCCGGGCTGGGTGGGTTCGAGCACGAGTACGAGCACGAGTACGGTGGGCGACTACCCCCCGATTTTCCGCATTTTCGCCAAACGGGGGGGTGATACGGCATTGCCGCTTCCGTCGCAGCGCTGCCCCGTTCTGGCGTATGTAGAGGCGGGAGGGGCGCCCTCTCGCGCCGCGCGGCGGGGGTCCGGCGGCTTGGTGGCGGCAGGGAAACGTGCTACAATGCGCGGAACATCAGCGGAGAGGCGCCGGTCACGCCATGCTCGTCAGTTACCACATCTACATACTCATCACCGCCATGCTGCTGGCCTTTCTGGTGACCTTCCTCACCGCCATCCCGGTGATCGCCTTCCTGCGCGCGAAGAAGCTGGGGCAGACGATTCGCGAGGATGGGCCGCAGACGCACGAGAAGAAGGCGGGCACCCCCACCATGGGCGGCGTGGTCATCCTGCTCGGCGCGGCGGCGGGCACCATCGCCTCCTGGTACTTCTTCCCGCGGCAGTTCTGGTTCAGCGTGCTGGTGCTGGCGTTGATGACGGCGGTGGCTGGCATCGGCGCCATTGACGACTGGGGCAAGATCACGCGCGGGCGCGGCGACGGGCTGAAAGCGCGGCAAAAACTGGCGCTGCAGTTCCTCGCCGCTGGCCTCTTCCTCTTCGGCCTCTGGTGGCTGGACGTGCCGCCCACGCTGCACATCCCCTTCACCGACATCAGCCTGAATCTCGGCTGGTGGTTCTGGCCGCTGGCGGCGCTCTTCATCGCCTTCATGAGCAACGCGGTGAACCTCACCGATGGGCTGGACGGCCTGGCCGCCGGCAGCACCACGGCGGCAGCCTTCGCCATGGCGGGGCTGGCGTGGCTTGTGCATGAAAACGAAATCATGCCGATGGGGCACGCGATGGCCACCTTCCTCGCCTGCCTGGGCGCCGCCTGCCTGGCCTTCCTCTGGTATAACCAGCACCCGGCCAAGGTCTTCATGGGCGACACCGGCTCGCTGGCCATCGGCGCGGCGCTGGCCGGCGCGGCGCTCATCATCAAGCAGGAAGTGCTCTTCCTCAGCATCGGCCTCATCTTCCTCATCGAGACGGTGTCGGTGATGCTGCAGGTGGTCTACTTCCAACTCACCAAACGCCTCACCGGCGAAGGCAAGCGCATCTTCCGCATGACCCCCTTCCACCACCACCTGGAACTCGGCGGCTGGAAGGAAACGCAAATCGTCACCCGCGCCTGGCTCCTCGCCGTCATCCTCGCCGCCGCCGCCTTCTGGCTGTACCGGCGCTACGGCGGATAATTTTTCTCATTAGCAGGAATTATCGAATCCCCTTCGAATTTATTGAATCTGTGGATGTTTGATGACTCGCCACAACGATCATGTAGATGCATGCAGTGTTGGCATCACTCACTCGGAATTCAAATACTGAAATGGAGGTCTACGATGTCGCGACACTTCTGGCACTCTCTTCTTCTGCTCGTGCTGGCCTGCACTATGGTCTTCGCCACCACTGCGAAGCTCACCCTACAATTCGATCCACCGACACTGGCACCCGGATCATCTGTCAGAGCCTTTGTCACCGTTATGAATGTCGAAGTATCTACAGCATCAGCATTGACGATTTCACTCTATCAGTCCCAGGAAAAAGCAACCGTAAAGGATACGCCACCGAATCCAATCGCAGCCAGTATTGTCGAAATCACACCGTCAACCGTTACTATCAGCAATTCTGCAACGCAACCCGGCTTTACCGTCACCCCACGAACAGGCATAGATGAAGGTGCTATCTTCCTAACAGCGGCCACCCCGTATCAAGACAAGGTGCTGTTTGATACTAAAACACTAATTATCTCACATACTTCTGCGTACAGTCCGATCCAGATTGTCGCCGGATCCAAAGCGCTTACGAGCGTAGGGTCTGGCGATACTGGTGCCAGCATGCTAATCGGCGCTCGGCAATATCATAGTAACACCATGAGAAGTCTTGTGATGAACTTGAGCGATGAAAGTGCAATGAATGCGACGCAATTTGGTCCACAACTTCTCAACCCGTCAGTAGATTCGCGTGGATTTCAGTTCAGGTATAGCAGCTTATGCCGAGAAAAAGCCTATCAACTAATAAATCCATTTATTGATGGCCCTGATGGTAATATTGATGTCCCGTATGGTTATTATTCTCGCCTCGGTGGCAGTTTTTCACGGTGGAATGGAACTGTCAATGGGATAGATACCTCGGTAGGTGGCCAGGTTCTCTGTGGGTCTATGGGGTTCCAATGGGTCTCCCAGTCACGCCCAATCTCGTTATTCGCTGATGGCAGCAACTATGCGTATGGGGCTGAGCTTGGGATAACAGGACGCTTGTTAACTGGGGATGTGGCAGGGAATTATACATTTAGAGATCAAGTGTTTGGAAATGGGAGAAGGTCATTCCTCGGCATTGAGAGTTCACTCTTTATTAAAATGAACGATCTGCAACCATTTGTTCGAGTGACGTATTTTCCTCGACCTAGCAATCATATTCCCGGCTTTACGGGCGTGCAGCTTAGTATGGGGGTTGATGCATTAACTATACTCGGCAAGGTAGGAGAACGATCAGCAGAGCCCACAACATCTGACCAAGGACCGGAACCTGCCAAAAGCAATAGCCGCATATTGAGCGTGCCTTCAACATAAAATGCTGCAAGCCGGCGACGAATAACTCTATTCGTCTCCCCCTCTCCCAATCCTATGGAGAGGGGGAGACGAAACAGTCTTATTTGGTACAATGGCAATACCAGCGAGGTGCACAGCCATGACGGTCCCATCCGCCGATTTCGTCCCCGTCGTGCCACAGGACTTCAGCCCGTTCGGGCGCTGGTTCGCCGCCGCGTTTCGCCTGTTCGGCGAGGGGGCGGCGGTATGGATCGGGCAGGGGTTGATCGCGCTGGCAATTATTGGCCCTTTCCTGCTTGCGGGGATGGCCGCAGCCATGATGGATTACCTGCGCATGCAGCACCCATTCACCACGCCGGTGCTCATCGGTGTGGATATGCTGCGCGCGCTCATCACCGTGGGCCTGACCGCCGGGATGACGCATACCGCGCTGAAACAACTGCGCGGAGAGCCGGTGCGGGTGGCGGATCTGTTCGCCGCCGGCCGTTTTTACCTGCCGCTGCTGCTCCTCACCATCATCAGCATCATCATGCTGGTGTTCGGTTGCGCGCTGTGCTGCATTCCCGGTATCCTCGTCAGCGGACTGCTGGTGCCGACGGTGCCGCTGCTGATGGACCGCCGCACCGGCGTCTGGAAAACTCTCGGCCTCTGCATCCGCATCGCCAGGCAAAACCTGCTGCTCTTCTCGATCTATTCGCTCGTCTGGCTCGTCATCTACGGCGTCGGCGCCGGCACGGTGGTGGGGATTGTCTTCGCGCTGCCGCTGGTTATCCTGTCGTCGGCTGTCGCGTATTACGACCTCACCTACGGCATATCCGACACCCCCGGCATTCCCGGCGCGCCCGCCATGCCGCCCGCGCCGCCCTATCAGCCGCCGCCGATGGCGCCGTGAGTTCCCCCGGACTTCGCTCGCGGGGACGCTCGCCCGCCCGGACATGCCTTGGCGGGCGGCGGCGTTCTATGCTACACTCTGGCGGCAGGTAACGACGTTGGCGATGCAGATTCTCCTCGCGTGTGTCATCAGTGTGCTCATCGGCGCGCTGCCCTTCGGATTGTGGGTGGGGCTGCTCAAGGGCGTGGATATCCGCACGCTGGGCAGCAAGAACATCGGGGCGACGAACGTGCTGCGCGTCCTCGGCCCGGCGGCGGGGTTGATCGTCTTCGCGCTCGATACGGTGAAGGGCGCGGCCGGCATCCTGCTGGCGGTCGTCCTGCTCCTCCCCGGCCTCGATTTTCCCTGGCGGGTGCTCATCGGCTTCTGCGCGGTGCTCGGCCATACCTTCTCGCCCTTCCTGCGCTTCAAAGGCGGCAAGGGCGTCGCCACCACGCTGGGCGTGCTGCTGGCGTTAAGCTGGCCGGTGGGGCTGATCGCGCTGGGCGTCTGGATGCTGGTCGTGCTGCTCTCGCGCTACGTCAGCCTCGCCTCCATCGCCGCCGGCCTCAGCCTGCCCATCGCCTCCTGGTTCGTGATGCCGGCCCCGGACCGCGGATGGATGGTGGGGCTGACGGTGGTGATCACGGCGCTGGTCATCATCAAGCACCGCGACAATCTCGCGCGGCTGCTGGCGGGCACGGAGGCGAAATTCGGGCAGCGCGTGGCCGCGCCCACGGAGGAGACCGGCCATGACGCCTGAACGCATCACCGTCGTCGGCGCGGGCGCGTGGGGCACCACGCTGGCCGCCCTGCTGGCGAGGAACGGATACGCCGTGCGCCTGTGGGTGCGCGAGTCGGAGATCGTGGACGCCATCCGGCGCCAGCACGAGAACAGCCGCTTCCTGCCCGGCGTGACGCTCCCCGAGAACCTCTATGCCACCGCCGACATGGACGACGCGGCCGCCGAGGCCACGCTGCTGGTGATGGCCACCCCGAGCAGGTGGCTGCGCGCCGCGGCGCGCGCGTGCGCCGGCGCGCTGCGCGCCCCCGTCCCGGTGGTGAGCGTGACGAAGGGGCTGGAGATTGAAACCGGCAAGCGCATGAGCGAGGTCATCCTGGAGGAGCTGCCGCATACCCCCGCCATCGCCGCCCTCTCCGGCCCGAACCTGGCGCCGGAGATCGCCCGCGGCCTGCCCGCCGCCACCACCATCGCCAGCGCCGACGCCGGCCTCGCCGCCCGCGCCCAGCGCGCCTTCAGCGCGCCGCACTTCCGCCCGTATACCGGGTCGGACATCGTGGGCCTGGAGGTGTGCGGCGCGATGAAGAACGTCATCGCCCTCGCCGCCGGCATCTGCGAGGGGCTGGGCTTCGGCCACAACGCCGCCGCCGCGCTGCTCACCCGCAGCATGGCGGAGATCGCGCGGCTGGTGCGGCGCCTGGGCGGCCAGCCGGACACGGTGGCCGGCCTCTCCGGCATCGGCGACCTCATCGCCACCTGCATGTCGCCGATCAGCCGCAATCACCGCGTCGGCCTCGCCCTCGGCCGCGGCCAGGATGCCCGCGCCGCGCTGGGCGACTCCGGCCAGGTGGCGGAAGGCGTGCCCACCACCGAGGCGGTGGTGCGCCTCGCCCGCCGGCTGGGGGTAGATCTCCCCATCTGCGAGCAGGTGTATGCCATCCTCTTCGACGGCCGCCCCGCCGCCGACGCCGTCCGCGCGCTGATGACCCGCGACCCGAAAAGCGAAACGTTTCTGGGATAAAAAACCCCCGGCGGGCGCGCAGGACCTGCGCCAAGGCATCTACAACTTCGCTCCCCGCGCCTACGCAGACCCCTCCCCCGGCCCCCTACGCGTCACCAGCGCGTCAGCGCTCGTCTCGTACTCGTAGTCGTAGTCGTACTCGAAATCAGCTACGGGCGGACAGGATGTCCGCGCTCCGGTGGGCACCACTCGTGCTCGTGCTCGTACTCGTGCTCGAATACGGGCTTCGCTTCTTCACCGCGTGCCTGGATCTCCACGTCCCGGACTGCCCGACGCGCGGTACCACCGCGCTCGGCGGCAGCACAACCGTTTCGAGCACGAGCACGAGCATGAGCACGAAGGATACGCGACTCCTCTCCCACCGACCTTCGTGTCTTCCCTTCTTCCTGACTTCGTGCTGCAGACCCCGCGCATCTTCGCCCCGCCACCTACGCCGCCGCCCCCCGGCGAGATTCGCCGGGGGGCGGCTAGAGGACGGCGCGGGCCAGGCCGGTTACGCCGAGATCGGCAGCGGCTCCGGCTGCTGGCCGCCGTAGAGGATGGCCTGCACTTCCTCGCTGGAGAGCGTCTCTTTCTCCAGCAATTGCCCCACGATGGTCTGCACCGGCACGCCGTGCTTGCGGATCGTCTCTTTGGCGCGCGTGTAGCACTCCTCGATGATCCGCTGCACCTCCGCGTCAATGCGCTCGGCGGTTTCCTCGGAATAGTCGCGGTCCTCCATGATATCGCGGCCGAGGAAGACCTGCGACTGGCGTTTGCCCAGCACGCGCGGGCCGAGCGTGTCGCTCATGCCGTATTCCATCACCATCGCGCGGGCGATGGCGGTGGCGCGCTGCAGGTCGTTATGGGCGCCGGTGGTCACCTCGCCGTAGAAGAAGTCCTCCGCGGCGCGCCCCCCCAGCATCACGGTGATGTTGTCCATCAGCTCCGAGCGCGTGGTGAGATATTTATCCTCCACCGGCAGGCTGAGGGTGTAGCCCAGCGCCTGGCCGCGCGGCAGGATGCTGACCTTGTGCAGCGGGTCCGCGTGCTCCAGCAGCTCCGCGAGCAGGGCGTGCCCCACCTCGTGGTAGGCGATGATGCCCTTCTCCTTCTCCGAGATGAGCCGGCTCTTGCGTTCCGGCCCGGCGATGACGCGGTCAATGGCGTTTTCCAGGTCGGCCATTTCGATGCGCATCTTGCCGTAGCGCGCGGCGATGAGCGCGGCCTCGTTGAGCATATTGGCCAGGTCCGCGCCGGAGAAGCCCGGCGTACGGCGCGCCAGCACGTCCAGCGACACGTCGTCGGCAATCGGCTTGCCGCGGGCGTGCACGCCCAGGATGGCCTTGCGGCCGTTCAGGTCGGCGTGGTCCACCGTCACGCGGCGGTCGAAGCGGCCCGGGCGCAGCAGCGCCGGGTCCAGCACGTCCGGGCGGTTGGTGGCGGCGATGAGGATGACGCCGCTGTTGGCTTCGAAGCCGTCCATCTCCACCAGGAGCTGGTTCAGCGTCTGTTCGCGTTCATCATGCCCGCCGCCGAAGCCGGCGAAGCGCTGGCGGCCCACCGCGTCAATCTCGTCAATGAAGATGATGCACGGCTTGTGCGCCTTCGCCTGTTCGAAGAGGTCGCGCACGCGGGAGGCGCCCACGCCCACGAACATCTCCACGAAGTCCGAGCCGCTGATGTGGAAGAACGGCACGCCCGCCTCGCCGGCCACCGCCCGCGCGAGCAGGGTTTTCCCCGATCCCGGCGGGCCGAGCAGCAGCACGCCCTTGGGAATGCGCGCCCCCAGCGTCGAGTATTTCTTCGGGTTCTTCAGGAAATCCACGATCTCTGCCAGCTCGAGCTTCGCCTCGTCCACGCCGGCCACGTCGTCAAAGGTCACGCGCGCGGTGTTGCCCGCGATGCGCTTGGCGCGGCTGCGCCCAAAAGCCATCGCCTGCCCGCCGCCGGCCTGCGCCTGGCGCATGATGAAGATCCAGAAGCCGATGAAGAGCACCAGCATCAGCACGGTGGGGATGATGTTTGCCAGCACCCCGTCGGAGAAGCGCGACTGCTTCACGTCATAGGTGAACGTGAGCGGCTGCTCGCCGGGCCGCGGCGGCTTCGCGGCGAGCGCGTCGCGCGCCGCGTGCAGCTCTTCCATCAGCGTGCGCTGGTCCGCCACCCAGAAGGTGCGGTAGTGCGTCGCCTTGCCGTCCGCCTTGCGCAGCTCGCCGGACAACTGGGTGCCCTGAATTTCCACCGTGGCGATCTCTCCCGCTTCCAGTCGGGTCACGAACACCGACGTCTTCAGCGTCTGCGCGCGGTTCGCCTGGTTGGCGGAGATCCACCAGGAAATCGCGAGCCCGAGCAGCACCACGAAAATGATATAGCGAGAATATTTGGCCAATACCCCTCCTCCTTAGTCCGCCATCACGGCAGCGCCGTCCGCGGCGGGGCCATTATAACATAAACCGCACGCGCGAAACACCTGTTCGGTGCTCACTCAATAATTGTCGCGAGATTTTTCACGCCGCGACGGACGCCGGGCATAGTATGCCCTGAATCCGCCCCGGTTATACGCTCACTCCGGCAGCGCGATCGCCCCCATCGGCAGCGTCTCGCCGATCCACGCCTGGAGCTCTTCGTTGTGCGCGACGGTGAGGAGCACGCGGCCGGAGTTCGCGCGGAAGAGCGCGAACTCGAAGCGCCCGTCTTTCGCTTTCGCGCGCGCCTGCCGGGTGCGGCGGGTGCGAAAGGCGGAGCCGCGGGCGAGGCTGACGAAAATCTCCCCGTCATGCGCCACCGTGGCCGCCGGCGGCGAGAGCCAATCCGCGTGCAGGCGCTGCAGCAGCATCAAATACGCGTCGTCCTGCCAGGCCGCCAGCCAGCGCTCGTGCGCCGGGGACGGCCCGACCAGCCGTAGCAGGTCCAGCCGCATCTCCGTCTCGAAGAAGGACCACGCCTCCTCCACCGCGTAGGGATACCCGTCCACCCGGACGAGCGCCCCGGGTGCCAGATCAAGTAGCATACCGTACCTTTCCGCGCGCGGTGGTGTCAGCTCCTCCGCGCGCCGCTCCGTCGGCGCGCTTACAATAACAAGTCGCGGGCGGTTGCGCAATAGGGAGCCGCGGCGGCGGACGTTTGACGCGCCCGCTGCCTGGGCAGAACGGTGCTGTCATGCCGACACGCCCCGTCTGGATCTTCCGGCGCCCGCGGGCAGCGTCCGCCACGCGCGTGTTGACGCTGCCGGGCGCCTCGGCTATAATGAGCTGAACCGAAGCCGCGCGGGCTTCGGGTTCTTTGTGTTTGCCCCATGACGGGGGTGCGCGACCCGACACCATGACGGCGCCCAGCGCCGTCTGTAGGAGTACCGACAGATGCGACGTACGCTGAATTTCTGGCTGGCCGGCATTCTGCTGCTGACGGTGGTGGCCTTCCTTGGCGTGTTTCAGCCGATGACCTTCTCGCCGCGGAAAGATCCGAGCGACATGCAGAGCTATCTGCGGCCCATCGGCTCCAAGTACAACGGGCCGAAAGACCCGCCGGGCGAGTTCACCTCCATCGGCGTGGGCGACAGCAAGCTGCGTCTGTTCTTCTATAAGCCGCAGCACAACCTCCGCCTCGGGCTGGACCTGCGCGGCGGCATGCGCGTGGTGGTGCAGATTCCCAACCGTGCCATGATGACCTACCCGCTGACGCAAAAAATCGTCGGCAACGCGGCGATCTCCGCAAAGCAGGCGGCGCTGATCGAGACGCTGAGCGCCGACGGCGCGCTGCCGGCCGCGGCGAAAGTCCAGGTGAAAGTCACCGAAAGCCAGGCGGAGGTGATGACCCTGGTGGCGAACCAGGATGCGGCGATCAGCCAGTTTGCCAAGGTGAACGCCGCCATGGATACGGTGTTCGGCGCCGGCACCTACACGAAGCCGACGTCGTCGGCCATCTACCAGCCATCCAACGAGGCGGTGCAGGAGAGCGTGCGCAGCATTCTCGAAAAGCGCCTGAACGGCACCGGCCTCACCGAGGTGAACGCCTATAAGCAGAGCACCAACCGCGTGGTGCTGGAAATCCCCGGCGTGCAGGACCCGGAGCGCGTGTACGAGATCCTCGGCACGCCCGGCCAGATGGAGTTCCGCCTCATCCCGCGCGACATCACCGTCTACGTGGATGACGAGAGCAACCCGCGCGTGGTGACCGCGCTCAGCACGACCACCAACGCGCCCGTGGATCCGGCGCTGGTGGTGGCGCGCGCGGAATTCGTGCTGCCGGGCAGCGCGATGGACGGCAAGAGCAAGCCGACCCTCCACGAGGGCAAGTGGGCGGTCTCCTTCGCGATGCGGTCGCAGCAGGACCGCGCCATTTTCGCCCGCTACACCGGGCAGAACGTCGGCGCGCAGCTCGCCATCGTGCTCGACGGCGAGATCTTCTCCGCCCCGACGATCCAAAGCCAGATTGACGGCAGCGGCGTCATCACCGGCTCGCGCGACGAGCGCGAAGCGCAGAACCTGGCGATCTTCCTCAACGCCGGCGCGCTGCCGGTGCCGGTGAGCATCGTGGAGAACCGCACGGTGAGCGCCACGCTGGGCGCCGACTCCATGGACCTCAGTATGAAGGCGGGGCTCATCGGCCTGCTCGCCACGCTCATCTTCATGTTCGCCTACTATCGCCTGCCGGGGATGATGGCCAATTTCGCGCTGATCATCTACGTGGTGCTCACGCTGGCGGTGCTGAAGTTCTTCGACGCCACGCTGACGCTGCCGGGCATTGCCGGGTTGATCATCTCCATCGGCATGGCGGTGGACGCCAATATCATCATTTTTGAACGCCTGAAGGAAGAGTTGCACGCGAAAAAGCCGCTGGAGACGGCCATTGACGTGGCCTTCGCCCGCGCGTGGACGGCCATTCTCGACTCGAACATGGCCTCGCTCATCACCGGCACCGTGCTCTACATGCTCGGCACCGGCGCGGTGAAGGGCTTCGCCATCACGCTGATGATCGGCGTCGCCGTCTCCATGTTCACCGCCATCACCATCACGCGGCTCTTCATGAAGCTCATGGTGCGCAGCCAGGCCGGCCATAACCTGGCCTGGTACGGCCTGTAAGTCACGGGGCGACTGTGCCCTGTGCAAAATGATTGGGTCTGCGTTCCGGGCACGAGCCCGGGCCACCACTTATGGAGGCAACACGTCGTGGTTGATCTGTTTCGTTATCGCCATTGGGATCTGGTGAGCAAGCGGGGATGGTACTACCTCATTTCCGCCATCGTGCTGCTCGCCGGCTTCGTGGCCCTGTTCGTGAATAAAGCCAACACGGGCGCCGCGCTGAACTACGGCATTGATTTCGAGGGCGGCGGGCTGGTGAGCTATCGCCTGGTCGGCGCGCTGCCGCCCACGCGGCATGACGACGTCATCAAGGCGATCCGCTCCACGCTGGAGGACAAGGACCTCACCACCGAGGTGCAGGTGTCCCCCGGCGGGCTGAACGCGTCCGGCGACGTCATCATCGTGCGCGTCCTCATGAAGCACATGGACGATGAGGAGAAGAACGCCTACCTGAACGCGCAGGTGGCCTCGACCATCACCCCGTCGGTGGAGGCCGCGCTGGCCACGCAACACGCCAAGCTGGACCGCACCGTCCATCAGCCGGAAAGCCAGGACGTCGTCACCGGCAGCGTGTCGGAGGAGCTCATCAACAACGGCATCCTCGCGGTCATCCTCGGCTCGCTGCTCATCCTGGGATGGATTTACCTCCGCTACAACATCGGCAGCTTCAGTTGGCGCTTCGCCACCGCCGGCATCCTCGCGCTGGTGCATGACATCCTGACGATGATCGGCGTCTTCGCGCTGCTGCACATGTACCTGCAGGTGAACAGCCCGTTCATCGCCGCGCTGCTGACGGTGCTCGGGTTCTCCATCCACGACACCATCATCCTCTTCGACCGCATCCGCGAGAATATACGCCTGCGGAAGGGCCGCACCTTCGCGGAGACGGTCAATATCTCCATCCTGGAGACGCTGGCGCGCTCGGTGAACACCACGCTCACCGTGCTGTTCCCGCTGCTCGCCCTCTTCTTCTTCGGCGGGCCGACGCTGCGCGACTTCGTCGCCGCCATGCTCATCGGCGTCGTGTTCGGCGTCTATTCATCCATCTTCGTCGCCGGGCAGCTCGTGGTGAGCTGGTCGAAGAAAGAAGATAAGGTGATGCCGGACCATGCCTTCGCCATGCCGGAGCCGGCCATGGCCGCGACGGCCGCGGTCCCCGCCGCCGTGTCGGCCCCCGCCGCGCCAGCCGCGCCAGCCGCGCCGACCGCCCCGGCCCCATCGGCCGCCGGCCTCGCCCCGTCGGCCGGCCCCGACCGCGACGCCATCAAGCGCGCCCGCCAGGCCGGGAAGACGGCGAAGCGGAAACGGTGAGTTGGGAAGTGAGTAGTCATCAGTGAGGGACTGCGTGCATACGCGGTCCCTTTTCCTTTCGGGCGGGCGCGCCCTACTCTTTCGTATACACGCACACCACCACGCCCTCGCCCGCCGCGCGCGACTGCTCCAGCGCGGCGCCCGCCCAGGGGGTGACGGCGTCGCGCTGGACGTAGTTGATGGCGCGGTTATTCAGCGTGCTCCAGAGGGCCATCGCGTCGCCGAAGGTGAGGAAGTGGCGCGGAATCTGCCCCTGGAAGGCGTTGGCGCGGAAATACATCAGGTCGAACTGCGTGGGGGAATGGCCCAGCCCGAAGGCGTGCCCCAGCTCGTGCGCCAGCGTCTTTTGCAGCTCCACCGTGGAGAGCGGCTCGTGGGTGATCGGGTCGTTCGCCGCCACCAGCACCTCAAAATAGGGATTGCCGGCGGTGCCGAGGAGCTTGGTCAAGCCCAGGATGTTCTGCAGGCCGGCGTAGCTGATGCTCGGCACCAGCTTCACCGCGATGCGCTCGTTGCCGTTCGGCGCGTGGCTGACGATCGTCACCCGCGGGTCCGCCTGATGCCACAGCCGGATCGCCTGCTCGTTCTCCACCGCCAGGTCAAATCCCGCCGGCCCGGCCGCCGCCGCCGTGACGTGCACCGGCACCGGGTAATGTACGTCGGCCAATTGCAGACTCGGGCTGAAGGGCGCGGTCTCCGCGGTGTAGAGGGTGAAGTAGTTCGGCGTCTCCATGCTGAAGGGCTGGGTGGGATTCGCGCCCGCCACCGGCGCGGACGGCGCGATGAAGGCCGGCGCCGCGCCCCCGCCCACGCCTCCGCACCCGGCGAGGACGAGCAGCCAGGCGATCACCACCAGGCTATAGCCCAGACGACGATTCTGCATCAACATCGCGTGGCATCTCCTCAACGGCGAATCCTGCTGCCGCCTTCGATGATACCCGCCACCGCCCGCGTCTCACACGTGCCAATCGCCACATTCCCCGACGAAGGCCGCGGCCCGCGCCGCCATGCACACCATACGCCGGCGAGGCGTTCCTGCACGCCGCGACATCTTCCCGGCGTCGCGCCTGGGTGCGGCAACCGCACCGGCCCCCCTCACACGTGGAGATCCTCCTCCGCCGCCAGCTCCTCCGTCTCGAGCTGCACCGTCTGGTGGGCGATGGCGCAGTGGCCGCGCAGCAGGGCGCGGATGGCCTCCAGCGTGGCGATGGTGTAAGCGTCCGGGGTGACCACCACGTGGCAGCTCAGCGCGTGGCGGCCGCTGCTGATGCTCCAGACGTGCAGGTCATGCACGCCGGTGACGCCGGGCACGCCCAGCAGCGCCTCGCGCAGCGCGGCCACATTGACGTGCGTGGGGGTGGCCTCCAGCAGCACGTCCGTGGCCTCGCGGAGCAGCCCGACGGCGCCCACGATGATGAGGGCGGCGATGCCGATGGCGAGCAGCGGGTCGGCGATATACCAGCCGAAGGCGAAAATGAGGATGCCGGCGGTCACCGCGCCCAGCGAGCCGAGCAGATCGCCGAGCAAATGGTAGAAGGCCGCGCGCACGTTCAGCGAGTGCGCCTGGCCGCGATGCAGGATGACGGCGCCGACGAGATTCACCACCAGCCCGCCGCTGGCGATGAGCAACAGGCCGAGCCCAGCCACTTCGGGCGGATCGGACAGCCGGCGCACCGCGTCCACGATGATGAAGACGGACAGCCCGAGCAGCGCGATGCCGTTGAAGAGCGCGGCGAGGATCTCCAGCCGGTAAAAGCCGTACGTCTTGCGCGGGGAGGCCGGCCGCTGCCCGAACCACAGCGCGAAGAGCGCCAGCGCCAGCGCGCCGACGTCGGTGAGCATGTGCCCGGCGTCAGAGAGCAGCGCCAGGCTGTTGGTCCACAGCCCGCCCACCACCTCGGCGATCAGATAGACGCCGGTGAAGATCAGCACCACCGTCAACCGGCGGCGGTTCTCCCCCGCGTGCCCATGCGCCTCTCCGCACTCATGCTCATGCGCTGCCATCTCAGGGCGAGTATACCCGCCTCAACGTCCTCCCCCATTCGTCATCGTACTCGTCATCGTCATCGTCATCGAAGATGACGAGTCATCCACTATTTGTCGTGGGTCGTCACGTTGCACCTTGCTCTGTAGTCCGCGCCCTCCGTGGCGCGTGTTGACGCATTGCTACCCCGCTTGCCAGCCGAAGCTTTAGCGAAGGCTGGTGCCCGATGATGGTGGTGTCGGACACGGGTGCGCATATCGGTCACACGCGCCACGGAGGGCGCGGACTACCTCGGGCTGGTGTGCTGCACAGAGTGCATCGTAACAACCCGCTACACTCGTACGCGATAAGCGATCCGGATTGCCGCCTCGCCCTCCTGCCGATGAGCCAGCGGGATCGCCGTCACTCCTACTCCTCCCCATCCTCGTCTTCTTCGAGATCGTCGTCGTCATCAAACGCCGCGTCCTCCTCCTCGTCCTCGAAGGCGCCGGGGGCGCGGCCGGTGACGGCGGTGGCGGGGGCGAAGATGACTTCGCGGGGTTTGCTGCCCTGGCCGGGGCCGACGTAGCCCAGCTCCTCGAACTGGTCCATCAGCCGGGCGGCGCGGGTGTAGCCGATGCGGAACTTGCGCTGCAGCATGGAGGTGGAGGCGTATTTCGTGGTGCGGATATAGTCCAGCGCCTGCTTGAAGAGCTCGTCTTCCGGCTCGCTGCAGAGGCCGCCGCCCACGCCCACCCCGCTTTCGCCGCGCAGCGCCTCTTCCTCGATGGCGGCGATTTCGTCGGTGAAGTGCGGCTTGCCCTGCGACTTCACGTGGTCCACGATGGCATTGGTATCCGCTTCCGAGACGTAGGCGCCCTGGATGCGCGTCGGCTTGCTGGCGTCCACCGGCAGATACAGCATGTCGCCGTAGCCCACCAGCCGCTCGGCGCCGTTCATGTCGAGGATGGTGCGCGAGTCCACCTGCGAGGCCACCGCGAACGAGATGCGCGAGGGGATATTCGCCTTGATGGTGCCGGTGATGACGTTCACCGACGGGCGCTGGGTGGCCACCACCAGGTGCATGCCGGTGGCGCGCGCGAGCTGCGCCAGCCGGCAGATGGAGCCTTCAAATTCCGCCGCCGCCTGCATCATCAGGTCGGCCAGCTCGTCAATGATGATGACGATGTAGGGCAGCTCCTCCAGCCCCTCCATGCGCGACTGCTCGTTGAAGCCGACGATGTTGCGCACGCCCTTGTCGGCGAACCACTCGTAGCGCTGCTCCATCTCGCGGATGGCCCAGCGCAGCAGCCCGGCGGCGTGCCGCGCGTCGTAGGCCACCGGCGCGATGAGGTGCGGGATGGACTGATACAGGCTCAGCTCCACGCGTTTCGGGTCCACCATAAGAAATTTGACCTGCTGGGGGGTGCAGCGCATGAGGATGCTGCAGATGAGGCTGTTGATGCACACCGACTTGCCGGAGTTCGTCTGCCCGGCGATGAGCATGTGCGGCATCTTCGCGAGGTCCGCCACCCGCGGCTGCCCGGCGATGTCCCGCCCCAGCACGAAGGTGAGCGGCGACTTCGCCTTGCGCATCACGTCCGCTTCCAGGATTTCCCGCAGGTCCACCAGCGCGAGCTCTTTCGTCGGCACCTCGATGCCCACCACGCCCTTGCCGGGCACGGGGGCTTCCACGCGCACGTCCAGCGCCTCCAGCGCCAGCGCCAGGTCGTCGGCCAGGTTCACGATGCGGTTCACGCGGATGCCCGGCGGCGGCACCACCTCGAAGCGCACCACGCGCGGACCGCGCTCCACCGCCGTCACCTTCCCCTCGATGCCGAAGCTGCGCAGCGTCTCCTCCAGCCGCAGGATCTTCTCCGGGGTATCGTCCTTCTGCGCGCCGGCGGGGCGCGGGGTGAGCGTCAGCAGCGTGGTCGGCGGCAGCAGGTAGGCCCGCGCCTCCGCTTCATCGGCGGCGCTTTTGGCCTTCGGGCCGCGTTTCGGCTTCGGTTCGGGTTCCGGCTCGGGCTCGTCGAACGCGAGCTGCTCCGGGTTCTCCGGCGCGGGCGCGCCGGTGATGGGCGGCAGCAGCAGCGCGGGCGCGTCCGCCGCGGCCGGCGCCGCCGTCAGCGGCGGGCGGATGAGCGGCGGGCCGGCGGACCGCCGCGGGGCGTGCAGCGCTTCCTCTTCCTGCAGCGCCGCCACCTTCGCCGCGCGCGCCGCCGCGCGCCGCTCGTGCAGATGATGGGCGATGGGGCTGGCGATCCAGCGGAAGAGGGCGTAGACCCCGAGAAACGGCCATTGGAGCACCCGCCACAGCGGCACGTCGGTCATCAGCGCCACGCCGCAGAGGGCCATGAAGATGAGCGGCACCCACGCCAGTTGGCTGAACATGGCGAAAAAGCCGCCGGCGAACAGGCTGCCGAAGAAGCCGCCGGGCGATTGGGCGAAGGCCGCCGGCAGCCAGACGGGGCCGGAGGCCAGTTGCGCCATGCTGATGGCGGCGAGAAAGGCCAGCGCGGTGCCCAGCGCGGTGACGGGCGCGCGCACCCGCTCCAGCCTGATCAGGAGCAGCAGGCCGAGGGCGATGAGGGCGAGGGCGATGCCCCAGGCGCCGACGGTGCCGAACAGCAGCCGCAGCCCGGCGAGCAGCACGCGGGAAAAGCCGCTGTCGAACGCGCCGGAGAGCAGCAGCATGACGCCGAGCGTCATACAGCCCAGCCCCAGCAGCTCAAAGCCAATGGGTTTTCCCGGTGGCGCGGGAGACGCCGCGGGCTTCCCTTTCGTTGTCTTCGCCGGCGTCCGCCGGCGCGTAGAAGTGGCAGGCATAGGTCCTCGATGAGACAGCGGTGCTGCATGCACGCCCGTGCGGGTGATCAAACCCCTGTTTATCCTATCACGCCTTCGCCCAGGATGCAACCTTAGCCTCGTCCCTGCACCCGCCAACACCAGCACCCGGTCACTCGAAGCTCAGCACGTCACCTTCGCCCAGCGAGCCGTCCGGATTCAGCCAGTGTTCCACCGTTTGCCGCGCTTCGCCGAGGGTGAGGTCGCGGTTCCGGAGGCGAGGGTGGAGGGCGTCCAAACGGCGGGCGGCGGCGGGATGGTCGTCGCGGGCGAGCCAGGCGAGGGCCGGGTCGTCGAGGGCGGCGAAGAGGGCGGTGGGGTCACCATCGGTTGTCCAGCCGAGGAGGGTGGCCACTTTTCCGGCGATGTCTTCCGGCGCGCGGGGCAGGCGGGCGCGCACGGCGGCGGTCCACGGGTGTTCCGCCAGCAGGCCGACATAGGCGCGGAGGGCGGCGTCGGCGTCCCCGGCGATCGCTGACGCCGGCGGCAGCGGCGAGGGGGCGTGCAGCGGCAGGCGGCAGCGCCCGCAGGCGCCGTCCTCATCAAAACGACCGAAAAGGCCGGGGCAATAGCCGGCGCGGGCGCGCGCCAGGGCGTCCAGGCAGCGGATAGCCGCCTCCGGCGCGGGCAGCGGCAGGCGCGCCAGCGCCTTCACCGCCCTGAAGGCCGCGCTGTCGAACACTGTGCGTAACGCCGTCACCGCGTCGGCGCCGAAAAGCGCATCGTGCCAGTGGTGATAGGCCGCGCGATACGCCGTCCACAGCCGCTCCAGCAGCGCCGCCAGCGCGTCCAGCTCCGCGAAGGCGCGCTCCCCGGCGGCCAGCGCGTCGTGCAGCGCCGCCGCGTCCTCCGGCATGGCCGCGCAGAGCACGGCCGCGCGCGCGCCGTGCCGCCGCCACCAGGCCGCCGCCGCTTCCACGGCGGTGAAGGCGTCGAGCACGGCGCTCGTGTCACCGATGTCGTAGATCTCCTCCACCGGCGCCTGCCGGGCGGCGGCGAGGCGCTCCAGGGTATCCAGCAGCCGCTCCGTCGCCTCCCATCCCCAGGGCAGCACCTCCAGCGCCGCCGTCCACGCGGCCAGCGCGGCGCGTACCGCCGCCAGCGCGGGCGGCAGGCCGCGCAGCCACGCGCGCAGGCGGCGCTCGGCCTGGCTGCAGGCGACCGGCCACGGATCGAGGGGAATCTCCCAGCGTGCGGCCAGCGCGCGCACCAGCGCCGCGTGCCGGTCCGCCACGTGTGCCGGAGCAGCGATAAAGGCCAGCGCGTCGCTGCGCGCCAGCGGCGTCTCCGGGTCCAGCGGCTGTAGGAACGCGTCCAACCCCTGCAGCGCGCCCGCCCGCACTGCCGCCAGCACGGCGAGGCGCGCCTGCTCGTGGGTGAGGCCGAGCGGCGGGCAACCGAGCTGGTCGAGGGCATCCGCCAGCCGCCGGGGTTCGTCGGCGAGCAGCGGCTCCAGCACCTCCCAGCGCGGCGGCGCCACCCGCGCCCGCCCCTCCTCCCACGCCACGCAGCCCAGCGGCGCGGCGAAGCGCTCCAGGTACTCCCCCAGCAGCGACTGCGGGCCGATGACCGCCTCTCCCGGTTCAACGAAGCCGGTCAGCATTTGCTGGCAGGCGGCGCGGGTGGGCACGCCCCCGGCGGCGAGGGCGGCGAAGCGGGGATACCGCCGGTCAAACCCCGGCGCCAGCAGCGCCGCCAGCGTCTCGGTCAGTGACGGCGCCTCCGGCAGCGCGCCTGTCCCCCCGGCGGCGCCATGCCAGCGGCCCTCGCGGAGCGCGGCGCGCAGCGCGCCGTCAACCGCCGGGCGCAATTCCTCCGCGCGTTCGCGACAGCGCGCCCGCGCCCGCCGCTCCCGGTGTGACGCCGGCGGGTTGGCCTCCTCGGCCGCCGCGCGCCAGGCGGCGTATTCCGCCAACAGCTCGCCTTCCACCGGGGTGAGCGCCCGCGGAGCCCAGAGGAGCAGCGTGGGCGCGTCGCCCGCCAGCGCCGCCGCCTCGTGCCACGCCCGGGTGACCGTTCCCCCGGGCGGCAGCAGCAGCACCGCGCCGGCGACCTGTCCGGCGGTGATCGCCTCCGCCTGGCGGATGACCACCTCGCGCGCCAGCGCCGGCACCAGCGCGCAGGCCACCACGCGCTCGCTGCCGCGCCAGGGCACGCTCACCCGCTGGCCGTCCGCCAGCGCCGCCAGCGGCCAGGCGGGATCGGCGCCAACGGCGAGGGCGGCGTCGAGGATGCGGGGATCGTCGCGGGCACACTCCGCCCGCCGCGCCTCCATCAGCGCCAGCGCCAGCGCCCCGGCGTCATCCTCCACCGCCAGCGAAAAGACGTCCAGCGCCGGATCGGCGTCGCGCGCGGCGGTCAGGTACGCCCCCTGCCGGCGCAGCGCGTGCAGCGCGGCGGAGATCTCCGCGATCGGCGGCGCGGCGTGCCCGTCGAACAGCAGCGCGCGAAGCTGCCCCACCGTCGCCGCATGGTCGGCGAGATGCAGCAGCGTGAGCAGGCGCACGAGATGCCGCGCCAGCGCCGGGTCGGGCGCCCGTTCGGCGCAGTCCATCAAGAGCGCCGTCGCCCGCCACAGCCGCTCGCTCGTCACGTAGCGGCGCAGGTCGTCTTCCAGCAGGACATACAGGTCCAGCGGGGTGAAAAGGCGACCGGCGTCGCGCGGCAGCCCGTCGCGCCCGATGCGCAGGAAGACCTCCACCGCGCCGCGGTGCGGCGACAGGTGGGCGTTCACCACCGTCAGCAGCAGCCCCAGCGCCGCCGGGTGGAAGGGCCACGCCTCGCACAGCGCCCGCGCGGGCAGCGGCAGGCCTGCCGCCGCCGGGAGGATCGTTTCCGCCACCAGCGCGTGAATCGCCGGCGGGTCCAGCCGTTCGAGCAGGCGCTCGCGCAGCACGTCGCCGAGCTGCTGGGGGGCGAGGGTGTAGCGGCGGAAGCGATCCTCCACCTGCCGCCAGGAGTGGCTGCGTAGCGCGCCCACGTCGGAGAGGTGGCGCTGCAGGGCGCCGATGAGCCACACCGGCGCGCGGCCCGTCCAGCCGGCGAGGAACTGCAGGAAGGCGGCGTCCGCCTCGCGCGCGGCGGGCGTCTTGGCGGCGAGGAAGAGGCTCAGCTCGTCTACCAGCAGCAGCAGGCCATCGTACCCGGCGCCCCGGCAGGCGTCGAGCACCGCGCCCCAGCGGTCCAGCCGCGACGCGCCCGCCGGGAAGGGCGCGTCCAGCGCCCGCGCCACCTCGGCGCCCACCGCCTCTTCCAGCGGCACCTTCGGGCCGTATTCATCCAGCGCGAAGTGCGCCACCAGCCGGCGGCGGCTCCCGATGGGTTCGGCGTAGCGGCGGCATGCGGGATGCGCGGCGAGGAAGGGCGCCCAGGCGGACGGCCGCGCGGCGAGGAGGTGCAGCAGGATGAGGAAATGCGATTTGCCGGCGCCGTAGCGGCCGTTCACCAGCGCCGCCGCGCCGTGCGCGCCCCAGGCGAGGGAGGCGAAGAACTCCTCCAGCAGGTGGCGGTGCTCCGGCACGGTCACCGCGTAGCCGCCCACCCACTCGGCGATGCTCCCGTCATCGTCCGCCGCCAACGCCTCGCGCGCGTGCCGCGGATGCGCCACCGCCGGCACCTGGCGGATGCGGATCAGGCCGTCCATGGTGGTCATGGCATGCCTGTTCGGCGGCGCGGGCGCTTCTCCTGCCGGCCGCCAAACATTCACGCCACAACCGGCGCCAGCGCGTCCAGCGCGCGGGCGAGGGCGGCGTCAATGCCGGGGGCAAGGGGAGCGGGCCAGTGATATTCCCAGGCGGTATCCACCCCGTACCCGCCTTCGGGGAGCTGGCGGTCGCAGGGGATATTCAGCCGCGAGCCATTGGTATAGCCCAGCGGAAAGGTGACGCCGGTCGGGAAGCGGCGCAGCATCAGCGCGCCCAATTCGCTGACCAACTCCCCTTCCACCCCGATGAGGCGCAGGCCGTCGCCCAGCCGCAGGCCATGCACCTGCACGGGAGCCACGGCCGGCAGCGCGCCGCGGCAGGCGAGGGTGTCGAGCATGTCGGCGGCCCAGCGGCGCGTGTCGTCCGCGGCGGTGTCATCGGCGACGATGGCCGCCAGCGCGTCGGCGGACGGCGGCGGGGATAACGGCAGCTCGGCTTCGACGATGGCCGCGCGCAGGCCGGGGCGTACGGGCTGCAAGCCATCGGCGATGCGGGCGATGACGCGCGCGGCGGCTTCCTCGCCCACGGCCGCCACATCCTCCCAGTCGCCGTCGCGGAAGTGGTCGTCGCCCACCGCCACCCGGCGCGGCTTGGTGTCGCCCCCCGCGCCCTGCAGGAAGATGGCGCCCGCGGTGTCCTCGCGGGCATTGAGCGCCGCCACGGCAACGCCGGGATACTCCGCGGAGATGACGGGGGCATGGTTGATGGTGGGGTGGCAGCTCACCGAAAACAGCAGCGCCCTCGTCGCGCCGTCTTCCCCGCGCAGCCGGCACACCGGCAGCGCCGGACAGCTGGGGCCTGCCGCGTACGGTCCCCATTCCGCCTGCCCGGCGGCATTCACCCGGCGGCGGCTGATGGGGATGTCGGTGGCGGTCATCCCGGCTTCCAGCGTCACCGGTTGCCGGTGGGCGCGCGCTGCTCCCACCGCGGCGATCAGCGCGTCCTCGATGCGGTCAAGATACGCCGGCGCCGGCGCTCCGCCGTAGTGCCAGCGGCTGATGCGCGGGCCGGAATGCGTGTGGCTGAAGTTGAGGAAGAGCTGTGCCGGCAGCAGGCCGTGCGTCCGGCCCAGCGCGCCTTTCATGCGGTCAACCTGCGCGCGCTCCATGAAGAGCAGATCCAGCGCGATGATGGCCGCCTCTTCCGGTCCATACGCCAGCGAGAGCACCCGCACGTAGAGGTCGTCATGGACACGCCGTGCGCCGTCGCGCTGGTTGAATCCTTCCATCTCGCTGCCGAGCGGGGGCGTGATGGATCGCTGTGCGTATCCGGCATCGAGCATGCGTCACCTCAAGGAAAGGGGCGGGTGCTGTGCCCGCCCCACCACGACGTTCATTTTCCCGCGTATCCGCTCATTTGCCCTGTGGCGGGACGGGCAGGTGGACGACCGGGCCCCATGTGCCGGCGGCGTCCTTCACCTGCACGTGCAGAAAGCGGAGGGTCTCGGCGGGCTGGATGGCGAGGACGCGGTCCGACGTCTCCCGCGTGGGGATGCTCCACGGGTTGGTATCCAGCATGGCGCGCCAGGCGGCGGTCTCGGCGTTGGGGCCGCTCCAGGAGAGGCTGGCGGGGCCGGCGACGGCGGGCAGGAGGATGACGTTATCCAGGCAGAGCGACCGGTGGCCGGGATTCACCCCGAAGCCGTACCAGCGGGCATCGCCGCTCGTCTCCCAGTTGGCGAAGACCAGCTCCTGCAGGGTGAGGTCAACGGGGGGTTTCCCCTCCGCCCGCAGCGCGGCGATGATGGGCGTGCCCAGGTCCAGCGCCAGGTGATGCCAGCGGCCATCCGCGACGACCGCCGCCTTGCCGGCGCTGGTGACGTTCGCTTCCTGCGCCTCTTTGCCGCTGAGGAGGAATTCGTACCAGGTGCCCTGCACCTTCGCGTACAGATTCACCCGCACGTCGGGCTCGAAGTTATAATCCAGGTGCAGCAGCGGGCGCTTCGCTAGGCTGATGCCCGTCACCGGGAGGCTGAAGCTGAAATCGCCGCCCGGATAGCTGTTGATGGCGCGCAGGTAGGTATTGGCGCCGCGCTGGGGGTCGGTCTCGCGCTCGCGGATGAGGCGGGCGCCGATGACCGGCTCCGGGCGCTCGCGGAACCCGTCCAGCCCCGTCTCGAAGGTGGCGAGCGGCGCGGTGACGCCGTCCACCGCCAGCGACGGCACCGGCAGCGGCGGCAGCTCCTGCTGCACCGCCAGCGGCGTGAAGGCGTGCGGCTGACCGGGGGTCATCGTCGCGGCGGAGAGGTTCACGCGGCCCAGCAGGATGCCGTTGTCCAGTGTCCAGAAGGCGGTGTAGCCGCCGGGAAGCGGTTCGGGATCCACGTAGGTGAACGCCAACTGGTTATTCGTGAAGACCTTGATCTCCGCGCCGCGCTTTTCGATGCGCGTGGCGAACCACTGCCGGTGGCCGCTGCCGTTCATCGGCAGGGTGTGCTCGGGCAGGGTGCTGGAGGCCACCACGGTATTCTTGCGCAGCAGCATCGTCACCTGGCGGCCGTTCACCTTGCCGCCGCGGATGACCGTATAGCCGGAGTTCACGTGCTCGCCATCCGTGCAGATGCTGATGTTCATGTCGCGGAAGCGCCGGTTGTATTCCTCCGCCTGGTTATCAAACTGCATCTTGACGCCCATGAACACTTCCACGTTCTGGTCGCCGTCCAGGCGGATGTTGCACCAGACGTGCGGCAGCCCTTTGCCGAAGCCGCCGAACCAGTTCCACTTCGGCTGGCAGGTGTAGCGGTTCATCACCAGCCACACGCCGTTGCCGACGGTCCAGCCCACCGGCGCCTGCTCGAAGGTTTCCTGCACGCGGCTCGACACCACCGTCAGGCGGGCGGCGGGCAGCGCGGGCTGCGTCACGGTGAAGCCGATCATCTCCGCCGGCAGCGGCGCGGCGTCGCGGTAGGCGAAGAGGGTCTGCTCGCTCTCGATGATCGGGTCGTCGCCGTCCTCGCCCTCCGGGTCCAGCGCCTGCGCGGTGAGCAGCAGGTAGCTGCCCCGGCGCTCAAGGACCAGCCGCGTCTTCTCCGTGAGGGAGAAGGGGTAGCTGCCCACCGTCGCGTCCTTGCGCAGCAGCGTCACCCGGCCGGTGTTCTCATCCGTCCCTTTGTGTAATTGCAGCCGATAGCCGGCCGTCGCGTCGTAGTTCGCGGAGAGGTGGACCGTCTGCCCGTCGAGGGCCGCCGCGGAGACCGGCAGCGTCGCCATGAACGCCTGATAATGGCCACCCTTGTGCCAGTACAGGCCCGGCACGTCGGTATACAGCGGCGCCGAGGGACCGGGATCGGACAGCGCGCGCGGATTGGTCTCGCTGGGCAGACGGATATACTTGCCGTGGTTCACCACCGGATACCAGTCGGATTCCGGCGCCGACCAGGTCGCCATCCAGCCGTTTTTCTCAAAGCCTTCGTGCACCTTCACCGCGTTGAACTGCGTTGCAAGCTGGGTGACGCGGAACGGCGCGAAGGCGGCGCTGTTTTTTTCCATTTCCACGCCGCACCGGCCGGCGACGCGCTGCGGGTCGTACGCATCCATCACCAGCGTATCGTTGCAGTACAGCGCCACGTACGGGCCGTCGCCCACTATCCGCAACGGCGTCCACTGGCCGAGTTTCAGCGCGGCGGCAGCGGTGGCAATGGGCGGTTTGCGCGCGTAGCGGACCACCGGATGCAGGGCGTGCCCTTTCGGGCCGATGACCCAGGCATAGCCGGTGCCCTCCGGCGACATGTGGAGGTAGACGGTGGCGCCGGTCGGCTCCAGCAGCGCCACCTGCGTGGTCGCCTCATACTGGCCCCAATCGGTGGGGCCGCTGAGCAGGCGGCCGCCGGTGCGGGTGGTGGCCACGCGGTCCTTCACCGACCAGGTGCCGGCGCGCTCCACCGCGTACGGCGAGGTGAAGAGGTCATCCAGCGCGGTCCAGTCGCCCACCGTCACGTCGTCGAAGTAGATCACGCTGTTGCCGCGCATCGCTTCGGCGGCGTCGTTGGTGACCGTGCCCGTCGCCTCGTCGGTGGAGACGTACATGGTGGCGGTGCCGTCATCCAGCTTCGGGCGTTTCGGGTTGAGCACGCCGTTGGCGTAGAGGCCGATGCGGCCTTCCACCGCGCCGGGGTTGGGCGCTTCCAGCAGCAGCGTGCCGTCCACCAGCACCTGCGCCTTCTCCCAGCCCAGGTTCATCCGCAGGCGGTACCACTGCGTGGGGGCGAAGCCGCGCGGGGCGGAGGCCAGCGTGCGCGGCGTCCCGTCAATCATGGCGATCAGCTCGGCCCGCGGGCCGGCGATGTTCCCCTGCGACGACTGCCAGCGGAAGAGGAGGTAGTTGCGATTATCCTGATAGCCGGCGATGAGGCCGACCGTGCTCTCGTATTCCGGCTTCACCGCGGCTTCCACGTAGTAGCGGTCCCAGCTCGGGTAGACGGAGTTCGGCTCCGGCACCACCCAGGACGGCCCCACGCCGCGATACATGAACCAAAACCCGTTGGCGACGAACTGGGAGTTCGGCTTGCCGGTGCCCGGGTCCACGAAGTAGCTGTGCTGCCAGGGATTGATGACGCCATCGGTGTTGGCGGGATCGGCGAAAGGCTCGTCCTTGCGGTAGAAGGCCACCTTCCAGATCTGGTCTTCGCGCGTGCCGGAGATGGACTGCAGCAGCGCCCCTTCGGGCCGCATGAAGTCATCGCCGAAGGTGCGCCGCTCCACGGGCCGGTAGCGCGCCGCTGTCACGGTGAGTTCCGCGCGCTCGGCGCGGAAGGCCATGCCGGCGCCGGTGAGGGAAGCGGGGGCGGTGAAGAGCAGCCGGTGGTCCTGCAGCAGCGCCACCACGCCCTCGCGCCGCTTCAGGGTGAAGCGGTAGACGTTTTTCTCAACCGGGGGGCGCAGCGCGGCGGTCGCGATGGGCAGCACGGATTTCCCCGCCAGCCGCAGCCAACTGGCCTGCCCCTTCTCGAGCTTCACCTGGTAGCCGCCGGCCGCGGACGTTTCCACGTCGAGCAGCAGCGGCCCGCCGGTCGCCGGCGCCGCCGTCCATTCCAGATCATATCGCGCGTCCAGCGACTCGCCGTTCAGCGCGTCCGGCAGGTCGAGAATCTCCACCGCCGCGTGCGCGCCCAGCAGCCATCCCAGCGCGCAGAGCCCCATCACAATCCAGCGCATTGCCTCACTCCATTCCGCACTCGTGCAGTCGCGATGCGCCCCGAAGCGGCGCACCCGCGCGGTAAGCCGGTGAGGACACCGGCGCTCCCAGGGGGTGGCACTCACTTCACCAGCGCATTCGCCGTCGCCTTGTAAATCCCCGCCGGCTGGAAGCCGGGGTCGGTGGTGAGCACCACCTGGTCGAGCATCGTGCCGCTCTCGCGGGAGCCGAAGGTGATGGCGACGGTGCCTTTCTTCAGGATGAGCGGCCGCGGGCGGCTCTTGTTGTCCCCGGTGTCGGACAGGCACACCCAGTGCAGGATGTTGTAGGTGCCGTCGCCGCCGATGATCCACTCGCCGGAGTCATACCCCTGCACCTTCACGAAGAAGGAGTTGCCGCAGCCGGTGGTCCAGAAGGTGCGCGCCCACAGGTAGTAGCGGCCATCGGCGGGCACTTTCACCGTGTAGACGATGTCTTCGCGGACCACCTTCTCGCCCGGATCGAGTTTGGGCACCGCCAGCACCTTGTTGCCGGACACCTTGCCCGACGGATCTTCCACCTTCTTCTTCACGGAAAAGACCTTGCCGGGCAGTTTTGCCACGTCTTCGCCTTCCCAGATGATCTTCGTGTAGGGCGCCGCCCACAGCAGGCCCGCGCACAGCGCCAGCAGCACCGCCGCCAGCCCGACCGTCATCACCGTCACTCGACTTCGCATAGGGATCGCCTCCTATTCCTGCTTATCTATACGCGCGGCGGGCGAAGGAGTTGCGCCGACGGCCACGGCCGCCAAGAGCGCCGCGATCACCGTCGCCGTGCCGCGCACCCACGGGTTCGTCACGAAAAAGACCAGCACCAGCGCCGCCAGCGCCCCGCAGAGCGCCGCCGCCCACGGGTCGCGCGTCGGCACGTCGTCTTCCGTGGCGCGCACCCGCGCGCCCGCCGCGCGTACCCGCGCGCGCGCCAAGCCCCAATACCCCCCGAACAGCGCCAGCCACGCCGCCAGCCCGAGCAGGCCGGTGTTCACCAGCGCCACCAGGTAGCCGTTCTGCGCGTCCGGCTCCAGCCGCTGCGCCGCCACCGGGCTCAATACGTCATACGCCTGCCCGATGCGCGCCTGGTACTGCCCGTTGCCGGCGCCCAGCACCGGGTTGCCGCGGAAGATATTCAGCGCGGCGTATTGCTCGCCCCAGAATTTTTTCACGTGCGTCGCGCCGTCATACAGCCGCGCCGCCTCCGCCGCGCGCACCGTGGGCCGGTAGGGCTCCACCAGCACCTCGGCGCGATGCAGGCCGCCGAGGGCGAAGACGAACACGCCATACGCGACGACCCCCACCAGCACGGCGCGCCCGGCGCGCGGCCCCAGCGCGAAGCCGGTCGCCAGCAGCCCGAGCAGCAGCGCGGGCACGGCCAGTCCCGCCAGCACGGTGGCCGCCGCGCCCGCGAAGAGCAGCGCCATCCAGAGGCGTACCCAACGCCGGCGGTCGGTACGCCACACGACCAGCGCAAAGGGCAGCGTGAGCGCCAAAAATCCCGCGTAGGCCATGCGGCTGGGATAAAAACCGTGCTCGCCCCAGTGACCGAAGGTGGAACACACGTGCTGCGGCGTCTCCACGGTGACGTAGGCCAGCGCGCGCGGGCGCGGGGTGAATTGTCCGTCGCGCCAGACGCCCATGATGCGCGGGCCGGTATACGCCGCTTTTTCCGCCTCGGTCATCCGCTCGGTGTTGTCGGCGAAGACGACGCGCCGCGCCGGGTCCGGCTGATAGTGCGCGGGCAGCAGCGCGCGCTGTACTACCGCCAGCCCCACCGCCAGCGAGGTGGCCGCCAGCAGCGCGAAGACCGCGAGGCGCAGCCGCCCCGGCGCGCGGAAGACGGCGCGATACACCGTCACCGCGATCAACAGGTAGAGGACGACCTGCGCCGTCTCCATGGCCCAGCCCTTCACCGCCGCCTTCTCGATCTCGATGCCGAGCCGCGCGAGGGGGATGACCTCGTCATTCGCCCCCGCCGCCGGCCCCAGCGGCGCGAGCAGCGCGAAGAGACTCAACCCGCCGGCGGCGAAGAGCAGCCAGTGGGCGAAGGGGGGCAACTCCGCGAGCGGCGAGGCTGCTGCAGCGCGCGCCCGCCGCGGCGCGCCGGGCTCGGGCGCGGACGCCGGCTGCTTCCGCGCGTTGACCCACCAGACGCCGAGGCGGATGGCCCACACGAACGCCGCCAGCAGCAGAAACGGCTCGCTGGGGTGCAGGGGGATGCCCTTCACGGCGACGGTGAGCTGCGTGGGCGCCAGCGCCAGCGCGAGGATGGCGAGGACGAAGAGCAGCGTGCCCAGCGGGTCGGCGGCGCGCGGGGCGGGGGCCGGCGCGGTCATCGGTTCCACCATAGCAGCGCCCCTCCCAATAGCACCGCCGTCAGCAGCGGCAGCAGCGCGAGCCCGCCGCGCGGCCGGATGCCGACGCTGCCCACCCAGCACGCCGCCGGATAGAGCGCGAGCCCCGCCAGCAGCTCCTGGAATTGATAGGCTTCAATCTGATAGCCGGGCAGCCCGGCGATGTTGCGCGTGAGGATGAGGAAACAGAGGGTGCCGACCGCCGCCAGCCCCAGCCCGGCAACCAGCGCTGCCGCCCCCAGCCGCGGCGCGTCGCGCAGCCCGCCGCGCGCCAGCGCCCCCCAGACGGCCAGCGCCCCCGCCGCGCCCGGCACGATGAACGCCAGCAGCGGCACGTAGGCCCCCTGCGGCGTCATCCAGAATTTCGTCATCGCCGTCAGCGCGCAGGCCAGCGCCAGCGCCGCGCCGCAGACCGCCCCGGCGAAGGCGCCGCGCCGCCACGCGGGCACGCAGGCGACCACCAGCGCGACCAGCGCCAGCGCCGCGAAGGGCGCCCGCGCGTACAGCGCCGGCTGCGCGGGGGCACCCTCCGCCCCCGGCACGCGCGCCCAGGCGAGCGCCAGCGCCAGCAGCCCCGCCGCCGCGAGCTGCGCCGCCGTGAGCCAGACCCCCGCCGCGCGCGACGGCGCGGGGGGGGGCGCGATGCTCGTCAGTGTGCTGTTCGTCATGATCGCGGGATTAGACACCGCGCCGGGCGAAAAGGTTCGTGCCCGCGCGTTCGCGTGCTGCGGCACGGCAGGATGTCGCGCGATACGGAGGGCACGCCAGCCGGCCATGCCGCACGCCGCCGAGACACCGCTCTCCCTGGCGCCCGGTATCCCCTGCTCGGTGTTGGCGCGTGTTGACGAGGCGCCACGCTTTTCGAATAGGCGCCACGCTTTTCGAATATCTGTGGTATACTACCGTCTGGAAGTCCGGACAACTCCAGACGATCATCTGCTCTTCGGCATGAGTTGATGCCCTTGCCTGCGTGTCGCTCATCGGCACCGCCCACCCCTCCTGCTCCTGATCGTTGCGCGAAACCGCGACACTGCTGTGCGACGAACCGCGCGTCGTTGCGTTGCCTGACACATGGCGGCGCGCATATCGGCCACAATAGGCTGGAGGCGATCATGCGAGCATTACTGGTCTCCCCTGAATACCCGGAGACGTTCTGGAATTTCACGCACGCGCTCCGCTTCATCGGCAAAAAGGCGCCGCATCCCCCACTGGGGCTGCTGACCGTCGCCGCCATGCTCCCCGCCGAGTGGGAGTTGCGGCTGGTGGATATGAACGTGGAACCGCTGCGCGATGAGGCGCTGCGCTGGGCGGACCTGGTCTGCATCAGCGCCATGTCCGTGCAGAGCGCGTCCGTCCGCGCGGTCATGGCGCGCGGCAAGGCCGCCGGCGTGCCCATCCTCGCCGGGGGCCCGCTGTTTACCACCGCGCCCGACGATTTCCCCGCGGTGGATTATCTGGTGCTCAACGAGGCGGAAGTGACGCTGCCGCGTTTTCTCGAGGATTTTCAGCACGGGCGCGCGCGCCCCCGCTACACCGATGCCGCGCATGCCGACCTCGCCGCGACACCGATTCCGCGCTGGGATTTGCTCCGCGCGCGCGCCTACGCGGCGATGAGCGTGCAGCTCTCCCGCGGCTGCCCATTCGACTGCGAGTTCTGCAATATTACCAGCCTGTATGGGCGCGTACCGCGGGTGAAGGACGCCGCGCGGGTGACGGCCGAGTTGGATGCCGTATACCAGATGGGTTGGCGCGGACCGGTCTTCTTCGTGGATGACAATTTCATCGGCAACAAACGCCGGGTGAAGACGGAGATTCTCCCCGCCATCAGCGACTGGATGACCGCGCATCGCCATCCCTTCATCTTCAATGCCCAGGTGTCGCTGAACCTGGCGGACGACCCGGAGCTGCTGGCGCTGCTGACCCGCGCCGGCTTCATCACCGTATTCATCGGCATCGAGTCGCCCAACGACGACAGCCTGGCGGAATGCAATAAGATCCCCAATGCCGACCGCGACCTGATCGCCAGTGTCAAGACGATTCAGCGCGCCGGCCTGCAGGTGCAGGCGGGCTTCATCGTCGGCTTCGACAGCGACCCCGTGTCCATCTTCGACCGCGTGGCCGCCTTCATCCAGGAGAGCGGCATCGCCACCGCCATGGTGGGCCTGCTCAACGCCCCGCGCGGCACGCGCCTTTACCAGCGCCTGGAGGCCGAAGGCCGCCTCACCGGCGACATGACCGGCGACAACACCGACGGCAGCCTCAATTTCACGCCGACGATGCAGCGTGACACGCTGCTGCAGGGGTATCGCCGGATTATCGAATCCATCTACGCGCCGGGGAATTACTACGCGCGCGTGCTGACCTTCCTGCGCGACTTCCACCCCACCCTTCCGGCCGTGCGCGTCACCCCGGCCACGCTCCTCGCCGGCCTGCGCTGCGCCTGGATCCTCGGCCTCAGAGAACAAGAGCGGCGCGAATACTGGCGCCTCGTCTTCTGGTCCCTCATCCACGCCCCCCGCCTCCTTCCCCTCGCGATTGAGCTGGCCGCCTACGGCTTCCATTTTCGGAAGTGTTTTGAACGGCACTGGGCGGAAAGCGGGGCGTAAGGGAGGCTCTTCCCACAGGGCGATGTCACATCCCGCAGCCCGCGGGGGCATCATCCCTACAGCGCCACCCGGTTCTCCCCCGGCGTCAGCGGGTGCGCCTGCCCATGCCACACGAACTCCCCGCTGATGCCATCCGGCAGGGTGAGGGTGGCCCGGACGCCGTCTCCGGCCGCGCGCACGTCGGCGCTGATGGCGCCGGCGGGGTGGGGCATGGCGCCGCGTGCCCAGGCGAGGCCGCCGAGCTGCGGGGCGACGCGGACGCGCTGGAACCCGGGGGCGGCGGGGCGGATGCCGAGCAGCGAGGCATAATAGTGGAAGATAGGGTGGGCGCCCCAGGCGTGACAGTCCGACCGGCAGGGCTCCGGGCTCTCGAAGGTGGTTTTGAAGCCGCGCGGGGCGAGGTCGAACCAGAGCGCCAGCCGTTCCAGCAGCCTGTCCGCGCGGCCGAGCAGCGTATACGTCTCGAAGAGGTAGTGGCTGAAGTAGATGGTGGTGCGGGAGAGGTCCGGCGCATCGAGCAGGCCGTCGGCGACGGCGGCGCGCCGCTCGGCGGGCAGCAGCCCGGAGAGCAGCGCCAGGCACTGGGTATGCTCGCTGAAGCGGTCCTTCGCCAGGTTATCGGCGAGCAGGCCGCGGCCGGCGTGCCAGCAATGCTCCAGCGTCGCGTCCATCACCCGGCGGGCGGTCTCCCGGTTGCGCTCAGCGAGCAGCGGCTCGCCGAAATCGTCTTCCAGCGCCGCCGCCAGCCCCAGCGTCAGCGCGTACTGCATGTTCAGCAGGCCGCTGGGGAAGCACTCGGCATCGGGCGGGATGCCCACCGGCCACTCCGGCACCCAGTCGGCGAAATTCCACCCCGCCGGGCCATTGGGGGCGTCGAGCAGGCCGTCGGCGCGCAGCCAGGTGCGGAACGCCTCCAGCACCGCGCGCACGCCGGGGAGACGCTCGCGCGTGAAATCCGGATCGCCGCGCCACAGCCAGTAATCGTGCACCATGCAGACGAACCACAGCGAAAACGGCGGGATGATCTGCACGGTATGGCAGGGGTAGCGCGACTGCGTGAGGCCGGAGAGCCGGCGCGAGTGATCGAAGCAGGCGAGCGCCTTGCGCGGCAGGCGGTCGTCATTGGTCAGCGCGTAGGTGGTGAGCGCCTCCAGCCGCGTGTCGCCGATATACATGAGCTGCTCGTAGTAGGGGCAGTCCATGTACGTCTCGTGGCTGCACATCTGCAGCGCGCGCACGCCGATGGGGATCACCGCTTCCAGCCGCGGGTCGCTCGCCTGGAAGCGCCCCTCGTCCTCCAGCGGGTAGCGCGTCTCCACCAGCGTGAGGGCGTCAATGGTCAGCGGCGCGTCGGCCGTCGTCACGCGCAGCTCCAGATAGCGGCCCGCCTCCCACCAGAGGGTGGTGAAGCGCCGCCGCGCGCCGCCGTCGGGCAGGAACTCGTCGCCCACGCCCGTGAACAGCTTGCCCTCGATCTCGTCGCGGTGGCCCTTCTGCTCCGTTTCCGGCACTTCGTAAAGCGCCTCCGCCCATTGCAGGCCGATGGTCGCGCCCCTGCCGCCGCTGACGGTGAGCTGCGGATAGGCGCAGTAATAGTCCTCCAGATCAATGATGACGCGGCGGGTAGTGTGCGGCGGGATGGTGACCGGAGCCGCCCCGGCGAGCAGGGCGCGCCATGCCTCCTGTTCGCCGGCCAGGTTATTCGCCGCGGCGATGCGCTCCGGCGCGCCGTCGTCCACGTGGCGCGCCACGCCCGCGCGGGCCGGCGCCTCCAACATCGGCGGCAGCGTCGCCGGGGTGAGCGTCCAGAACGGGGGGATCTCGTTTTTGACGGCTTCCGCCATCCCCTGCACCAGCGGCACGGCCGGCGCCCACGCGCCTTCCGTCTCGCCCAGGTGCCAGTCCCACGGGAAGCGGTCGCCCACCACGCGCGCCTTCAGGCCGGCGCCCCAGGCGACGCCCGGCGGCAGGAACTCGATGCCGTCCATCAGCAGCGTCTCCCACGGGGCGACGCCGGTGGCGAGCGCATCGTGCCACGGCTCATCCGCCGCCAGCAGGAAGCCGGGGCGCACGAAGGTCTGCGCGTAGGGCGCGCCGTGCCCCAGCCACCAGCTCTGCGCCACCAGCACATGCTCGCCGGCGGTGAGCTCCAGGTCGTAACTCTCGAAGCGCCAGTGCCGCGGGTCGCCGCGCTCCGGCCCGCGCCCGACCTGCCCGCCGTCGAGGAAGAGGCGGTAGCGGTTGTCGGCGGTGACGTGGATGCGCGCCACCGCCGCCGCCGGCAGCGCGAAGCGCAGCCGGTAGAGCGCCACCGACGGCGCCCCCAGCGGCCGCCGCGGGTCATCCACCCACTGCGCCCGCCAATCGCCCCGCCGCGCCCAGTACGCGCGGGTCGGATCGGCAAACGGGTCGTCAAGCACATAGACGCGCGGCATGGCCGGTCTCCTTAAATTAACATTGCGCTGCACGGATTTCACCTCTCCCCCCGGCCCCCTCCCCTAGGTGGGGAGGGGGAGAGTCGTGAGGAGAGAACGTATGCCGGAATCATCTTTCCCCTCACTCCCCCTCCCCGCGCAGGGGAGGGGGCCGGGGGGAGAGGTGGGCCTTCACACCACCACTATCTCCGCCCCGCCGAGCAGGCCGTAATCGAACAGGCTCAGTTCGTCGCGGGTCTGCCAGGGGCCTTCGAAGGCGCCGGGGCCGACCCAGCGGTTGTCGTCGCCGGCCTTCTCGTGCAGCGGGCCGAGGGTGTTCTGGCGGCTGGAGACGACTTCGATCTCCAGCGCGTTCTCGCCGGGGCGCAGGGCGGCGGTGAGCTCCACCACGTGCGGGCGCCAGAGGATGGGACCGACCTCGACGCCGTTCACGCGTACGTGATAGAGGATGCCGGAGGCGCCTTTCAGCCGCAGGAAGGCGCGCCCCGCCGGCGCGGCGATCGTCGTCCGGTAGGTGATGGCGCCGGAGTAGAACGGGTAGCCCTGCTCCACCCAGGAGCCGCTGGCGAGCCGCGCCGGTTCGGGGACGAGCTCGCCTTCATACGGGCTGACCAGCCGCACGCCGAAGTCGCCCACCAGGTAGGCGGCCTCGATCTCCGTGCGGAAATCGTAGGGCAGCCGCGCCGCGATGACGTTCTCGCCGGCCGTCAGATACGCGCCGATCTCCACCTTGTCGAAGCCGCGGTCCCAGTGCCAGTCCAGCGCGGAGATCTCCACCGGCCGGCCGTTCACCGTCAGCGCCGTCGCGCGGCGCAGGTCCTCCATCACCAGCGCGGCGGTCGGGCGCTCCAGCGCGCTGTGCACCCGGTAGCGCAGCGTCACCTCGCCGCCTTTGCCGTCGAAGAGACCTTTGCGGATGGCCACCCACGGCTGCCATTGCAGGGCGTCGGCGATGCCGAAATGCTCCGCCAGCTTGCGCCGCTGGCGGAACTCCAGGTCCGGACCCCACCACGTCTCGCCGCCGTCCACCGACACGTCCGGCCGATCCATCACCAGCACGTTCGGCTCGGAGCGGGTGAAGGCCCACGTGTCCGGCAGCGGCACGACCTCCCCGTCCAGCGCCGGCGGGGCGGCGACCGGCGGGGCGCCGTCCGCCGCGTTCGGCCCGGCGACGAGCACCAGCGCGCCGGCGGGCGCCAGCGTGAAGCGGTAGCGCGCGCCCGGCACGGCGCGGCGCTCGCCGGTGAGCGGGTCCCAGACCGCCAGCGGCGCGTCGCCGGCCAGCGAGAATTCATAGTCGCGCGCGGCGGCGCCGTCCACGTTGGCGATGAAGAACACCTCGTCCTCGCCGTCGGCGCGATGCTGCACATAGGTGGCGGGCACGATCTGCCCGTCGGGGTCGCGCAGGCGGAAGCGCCGCGGGGCGACCGTATCCATCGCCGCCGCCACCTGGACGCGGGAACAGGGCACGGTGCGCGCGTGCGCCGCCAGCGCGCGCCAGGCCTCCGCGTTCGGCGCGCCGTCCACTTCCACCGGCAATTCCCCGACGAAGACCAGCGTGCCGCCGTTGGCGGCGAAGTGCCGCAGGAGCGCCAGCGTGTGCGGCCGCCAGGTGGCCGACGGCGGCACCACGACCACGGAGTAACTCACCGCGCCGATGCGCAGGCGGTCGCCCTCCACCGCGCCCATCTCCTCCAGGAAGATCTCGTCGCCGAGGTCGCACTCGTAGCCCGCGTTGAGGATCGCCCCCAGCGTGCGGCGCAACATCGCGTCGTAGTGCCCGGCGGCGTCGAAATTCTCGCCGGGCAGCGCCAGGCTGGAGTCCACGGCGAAGCGGTGGCCGGCGGCGCCGCTCTCCACCGGGTGCAGCACCACGATATCCACCCGCGGCTCGCCCTGCGTCATCAGCCAGCCCAGGCGGGTGAAGTAGTCGTTCAGCGGCTTCAACTCCGTCCAGTAGGTCTGCTGGTAGTTCCAGTTCGGCGGGTAGTCGCGCTTGCGGCGGCCGCGGGCGGTGTAGAGGGTGAGGTGCGGGCAGAGGAAGGTGGCGCCGAGCACCAGGTCGTAATTGCCGATGCGCTTGAACCCTTCAAACGTGTTCGTATGGCGGGTGACGCCGAAGATCTCCGTCAGCACCTCCTTGCGGCCGAGTTGGCGGGCGGCGGAGCCCACCTGCTTGCAGGTGAGCAGGTGCAGCTCGTCGTCGCGGCACAGGTGGTCAATGCCGGGGATCTGCTGGTAGCGGTAGTGCGCCATCACCCCGCCGCCGTGGTAGCGAATCTGCGAGGGGAGGGTGTCCTCGGCGTTGTAGTGGCCGGTGTGGGCGATGTGGTGCGCCGCGCACCACGCGAAGATCGGCTGGCTGTACGCCTCGCAGAACTGCCGCAGGATCGCCCGATGGATGAAGAGGCGCGCGGGGCGCTCTTCGGCGCCGTCGAAGAAGAGGTAGGGCACGTCCGCCCAGAAATCGCGCCCGGTCCACTCGGCGTATTTCGCCGGCAGCCCCTCGTACCAGGGCAGCGCGTTCGGCGCCAGGTAGACCTGCGGCTCGTCGGTGAAGATGCCGGGGATGCGTTTCCCGAACTCCGCGCCCAGCTTCGCGAAATACACGTCGTGCGTCAGCTTGAGAAACTGCTCGGTGACCTCCGGGTGCAGCAGGTTGGCGTAGCTCTCCCCGCTCCACCAGCCGGTCTTTTCGGCGTAGCGGCGGTAGAGCACCAGGCGCTCGCAGCCCGTCTCGGCGCGCGCGGCTTCGGGGGTGATCGCCGCGCAGGCGGTCAGGCGGATGCCGTCGCGCTCCACGCGGTAGGCGGCGCGCAGCATGCGCTCGGAGGTATCCGCCTCCGGCGCCTCCCCGGCGGCCAGCAGCACGGCAAACAGGCCGGCGCTGCGATACTCGTCTTTCATTCCCGCCACCTGCCCGCCGGCGTTGCCGCTCGGCCACAGGTCTTCGTCGTAGAGCCACAGGTAGCCGTCCCCCTCGCGCGCCACCCGCAGCGCCGCCTCCATGGCGGCGAACCACTCGTCACCCAGGTAATCCGTCACCAGCCCGGCGCGTGAATGGAAAAACCCGCCGGACAGCCCGACGGCGAGCATATCCGCCATCTGCCGCGCCGTCTCCTCCGGCGTCAACCGCTCGTTAATCGCCCAGAACGGCGCCGGCCGAAAGTAACTGTCCGGCTGCTGAAATTTCGAAAAATCCATGGCGCACCTCCCGCCCCGTTGGACTATTCAGTAACGGGAGGGCTGTTCCTGCCGGGGAGGAAAAAATATCCGATTTCCGCCGCGAACGCCACCGCGGGCCGTTCGCGGCGGAAATATTACTTCCCCTGCTGCTCCCACCAGGCCCGCCAGGCTTTCTGATCTGTCCCGAACGCCTGCCCGGTCATGGCCGCCAGCGCCTCCGCGGCGGCGTCCTGCACGCGCGTGCCCGGCTCGGCCAGCGCGGCAATCAGCGGCTCGACGGCCTCAGCCGCCTTCAGCATCCCCAGGCTGCGGATGGCTTTCACGCGCACGCGGGTGGTGTCTTCCCGCACCGCGCGCAGCAGGGCGGGGATGGCTTTGGCGTCGCCCAGCGCGCCCAACTGCGCGGCGGCCTCTTCGCGCATCTCGGGGTTCCCCTCGGCCAGCACCTGCACCAGGGCATCCACCACCTTCTCGCCGCCATATGAAGCCAGCAGTTGCATGGCCCGCCGCATCGCATACCGTGCGTCCAGCACCAGGACGATGAGCCCGTCCACGGCACGGGGATCGTTGTGCGCGGCCAGCGTTTCCAGCAAAAGCAGCCGGAGAAATACGCTGTGTTCCTTTTCCGCGGCATCGAGCAGCAGCGGGGCGACCCGCGCGTACGTCTTCGCATCGGGATGTTCCGCCAACCACCCCTTCACCGCCTGCGCAGCCATGCCACGCAGCGTCGGTTCCGCTTGCGCCAGCTCTCGAAGCAACACATCGAGCGCTTTGCCGTTGCCGCTGTGCCCCAGCGCCTCGGTTGCGGCGTGGTACGCGGCACTGTCGTTGGTATCGAGCGGCTGTAATAGGAACGCCAGCGCCTCCGCATCGCCTCGCCGCGCCAGCGCGCCGGCAACGGCATAGCGGATAGACACGTCCTCGCTATTGCGCAAAGCTTCCAGCAATTTGGCAACGCGCGGGTCATCGAATGCTGACAAGGCCAGTATCTGCTTGGCAACATACGGACCTAGTTGCCGCGGACTCCGCCTTCGTATGTGTTCGATCATCGGCTCGATGGCACGGGTATCACGCAATGTCAACAGCATCTCTGCTGCAAACGAGTCACCGCCTTCCCGATGTGCCTGCTGATAATGCGCGGCGATGGCATCGGCGGCGCCGGGCGCCTCCAGTGTCACCAGCACTCGCATCATCTGCTGTTCATAGCCGCCGGTCTCCGTCGCGCGTGTCAGGCAGGTCTTAAGGATTTCAATAAATTGGGGCTGGCGTGCTTGCAGCGCGAGCAATGCCGCCTTGTCCAACTCATACCGCCCGAAAACGTGGACAAGAATCGCCCACTCTTCCTCGGAAAAACCTTTCGGCGGTGCGATGCCCTGCGTCATCCCAAGACGGGTCAGCGCACTGGCGGTGCGTTGGTGGTCCTGCTGGTCGCCCACATCTTTGATGGCCAGCAGCGCCGGTATCGCCCGCCGGTCGCCGATGCGGCCCAGTTCGTCCTTCGCCGCGCTGCGCACCCACTCTACCGGGTCATGCATGGTCCGCAGCAGCGGCACGACCGCGCGGTCGTCGCCGATGCGCCCGAGCGCTCTCGCGGCGAATTGGCGCACCTGTGGTGATGCGTCACGCTGCGTGAGTGTGGCGAGCGCATCAATCACCTGTGGCTCGGTGTACTCTCCCAAGGTAAACATCATCTCCTGCCGCATGCCGGCATCGGCGTTTTCCAGCAGAGTGAGGAGGGCCGTGATGATTCGCGGGCGGTCCGCACGGCGGCCAATGCGATACTGCTGTTCCAGTGCTCGCCAGACGGCCTGGCGTACCACCGCTTCTTTGTCCTGCACCGCCTGCAGGAGAGCCTCCAGCAGTTCCGTCTCCTCCTGCAGGCATTGTATGGCACTGGCCCGCACATCCGGATCGCGATCCTTCAAGCCGGCGGCGAGTGCCGGCATCACCCGGTCATCACCACGCCCGTACAACGCGCAGATGGCCGCAATGCGCACGTTCGCCTGCGGATCATGCAGCAGGGGCAGTAATGCATCGGTGGTAGCACGCTCAGGACTGGGGCGCAGCGCGCTGGCCGCCGCCTGCCGTACTATCGGATCGGTATCCTGTATCGCCGCCAGGAGCGCCGGCACGGCGCGCGCATCAAACGCAGTCTCGAGTGCCCGGGCGGATACTGTACGCAGTTCGCTATCGGTTTCTCGTATGAAGACATCGGCATAGAATGCGGCCAGCGCCGGGTCACGCATCTGCTTCAGTAAATCGAACAGCTTCAGCCGTTGCGCCGGCTCTTTCGCCTGCCAGTATGCGTCCAAAATTTTCGGCACGGCTGGCTTGCCAATACGGCGCACAGACTCTGCGGCGAGAAGAGCGCTGTCACCGTCACCGGTCTGCATCAGCGCAAGCAACGGTGACACCGTCCGCGCATCGCGAAGATCCCCCAACGCGTTTATCGCGTGATGGCATACCGGCACTTCCTTGTCCTTCAACAAGGGCATCAGCGTCGGTACGACTGCCGGATCGCGGGTTGCGACAAGGGCTTCGATGGCCAGGCACCGCACGTGCACATTCTCGTCAGCAAGCCGGCCGATAAGGGGCTGAACTGCCGTGCGCCGAAGGGTGGTATCCTGTCGCATGTCGAGCGCCGCCCTGATGGCGATGGCCGCACTCATGCGTACCTGAAATGCGTTATCGGTGAGTGCTTCAAGCAAGCGTGATTCGGCCTCCTGGGTTGGAAAACGCCAGAGCGTACGCACCGCGAAGTCACGCACCTGCTGTGCAGGATCGCGAGAGGCTTCAAGCATGGCGGGGGCAACACGCGGGTCGTCACGCTCGCCCAGGGCAGGCACCGCCCATACCCGCACCTCCGTGGCCTCGTCCTGTAACAGCGGCAACAGCGCATCCGTCACGCGCTGATGCTGATCGCGGCTGAGCGCCTGTATTACCTGTGGACGTATTTCGGGTTGTACGGTCTTCAGCAGTGCCAGCAGGCGGTCGCGCACGGGGTCTGGTTCACCGCAGCTTAAAACGTCCGCGGCGGCACTGCGCACCCGTTCATCTTCATCTACCAGCGCTTGCAGCAGCAGTGGGACAATGTGCGGGCTGCCTAACTGATGCAGGCGCTGGACGACCTCGACGCGCGTCTGCGCCGGGCCGTCTTTCAGCCGCTGAGCGAGCCGGTTGATATCCGTTTCCTGCTGTACGGAGGGGGGCAGGAGTTCCGGCTGCGCGCAGAGCGGGCCGGCGAGCGCGAGGAGCAGGCAGAGCAGGCATCCGTATCGAGGCATCGAGCCCTCCATTTCCGAGCCTCCGACCGTGGCGGCCCTGTTGTGCATATTCGCACTTGCCGGCGAGATTCCTGCCCCCTTGCCCCTTTCCCCCACACCCGGTATAGTGTGCGGGCGCCATGTTGACGACCTTTCGCGCCGAGCCCGCGCTGCGCCCCGTCTTTCTCGCCGATGCCGCCGCCAACGCGGCGTGGGCGGTGATGCTGGCGGTGCTCACGGCGCTGGGGCTGGTAGTGGGGCGCAAGGCCGGGGCGGACGCCATGCTGCTGGGGGCGGCGGTGTCGGTGAACTACGCCTCGGCGCTGTTCAGCGGATGGCTGCCGCTGCTCTGCCGGCGCTGGCCGCTGGGCGGGGTGATGATGGCGCTGCGCCTGCTGGCGAGCCTCAGCCTGCTGCCGATGCTTGTCGCCCCCTCGCTGCCCACGCTGATGATCGGCTACGCCGGGGTGCTGCTGCTCGGCGGCATCTCCGACGCCGCCTACCCCGCGCTGCTCAACGTCGTGTATCCCAACGCCGCGCATACCCGCGTGATGAGCCTCATCTTCACGGTCCGCGCGCTGGCGGCGTTTCTCTTCACCATGCTCATCGGCTGGCTGCTCACCGGCCGGCCGCTGGACGTCGCCATCCGCGCCCTCGGCGGGCTGTGCGTCTTCGGCTTCCTCGCGGTGGCGGCGATGTGGCGCTTCCGCGGGGTGCGCGAGGAGGCGACCGGCGAGGACGCCGGCGCTTCGGGGGCGCAGGATGCCGGCGAGGAATCCGACGCTCCCGGGACGCAGGATGCCGGTGAGGACACCGGCGCTCCCGGGGAAGCTCCGCTGCGCAACCGGGCGTTCCTCTGGTACCTGGTGGCGCTCACCTTCTTCGGCAGCGGGGGCATCGTGGGCACGGTGGCGTGGCCGGTGATGGTGGCGGACGCCGACGCCTTCGCCCTCACCTTCGGCCAGGTGGGGGTGCTCTCCGCGCTGATGTCGGTGGCGCAGATGGGCGCCTACCTCTATATGAGCCGCCACGGCCGGGTGGGTGACGAGAACCGCCAGCTCATCCTGCCCTACGCGCTCACCGCCGTGAATATGCTCATCAGCCTCCTGCTCCTCGCCCTCGGCGTCCGCGGCGGCCTCGCCTTCCTGCTGCTGCTGCCCGGCCTCATCGTCACGAATATCGGCTACGGCCTGCAGGCGGTCTATTTTTACCTGGTGGTGAACGCCATGGCGGGGCGCGGGGCGGTGCTGCGCTACCAGGCGGTGCAGAACGTGGCGGTGGGCGTGCGCGGCGTGCTGGTGCCCCTTGCCGCCGGCTGGCTCCTCGGCGCCGCCGGCCTCATCCCCACCGTCGCCGCCGCCGCCGCGCTGATGCTGCTGGGGGCGGTGCTGGCGTGGGCGCGGCTGCCGGGAACGGAGCGGCGCCCCCCTCGCCCGCCGCGCGACGGGCAAACAGCCTGATCCCCCTCCGGCCCGTTCACGCCGCCAGCTCCCGCAGCAGCAGCAGATCGGCGGCATACGCGTCGTCGCCGCCGGGGGTTTCCAGGTATTTGGGCACGTCGCGCAGGCGGGGGTCGTGGAGGAGGCGGCGGAAGGTGGCGGCGCCGAGCAGGCCGTGGCCGATGTTGCTGTGGCGGTCGGCGTGGCTGGCGAGGAGCTTTTCGGTGTCGTTGAGGTGCATGGCGCGCAGGCGATCAATACCGATGAGGCGGTCGAACTCCGCCCAGGTGCGCGCGTAGCCCTCGTCGGTGCGCAGGTCGTACCCGGCGGCGAAGACGTGGCAGGTGTCCAGGCAGACGCCCAGGCGCTCTTGCCGCGCCACCATGTCAAAGAGGCGCGGGAACTGGGCGAACTCGCCGCCCAGGTAGCTGCCCTGCCCGGCGGTGGTTTCCAGCACGATCTGCACGCCGGCGTCGTCGGCGAGGGGGATGAGCCGGTTCAGGCTCTCCGCCAGCCGCGCCAGCCCGTCCTCCAGCGTGCCGCCCTTGTAGGACCCCCAGTGGATGATGACCATCGGCAGGCCGAGGACGCCGCAGCGGGCGATCTCCTGCACGAAGGCCGCGCGCGATTTCTCCAGCAGCGCCGGGTCGCCGCTGGCTAAATTAATAAGGTAGGACTCGTGCGAGGCCACCGGCCCCACGCCCGTCTCCGCCAGCGCCGCGCGAAAGGCCTCCACCTCGGCGGGGGCGTAGCGTTTGTCGCGCCACTGCTGCGGGCTGGCCGTGAACATCTGGATGCAGGCGGCGCCGATTTCGACGGCGGTCCGCACCATCGCCGCCAGCCCCGTGCTGGTGGAGAGATGCGCGCCGATGAGCGGGTAGCTGGGCATGGGACCGTCCTCGTTGTCTGGAGATACCCCCTTATTCCCCGGCATCCGCCGGATTCCTGCCGCCAGCCGTGCTCGGCCCCCTCCCCCGCCAGGAGAAACGCCGCGAAGCAGCGGCAGGCTTCGCGGCGCAAAACGGGCGATATGATACCCGAAACAACGCCGCCACGGTGTAGGATTTTCGCCCCCTCTTTCCAGAATGGGAAAAAACCTGTATCATACGCGCGACTTCAGTCAATGTCACGAGGAGGTACTCACCCATGTCCGATGAGAAAACCTGGACCGACGCGTCCATCGTCGCCACCATTCGCGAGGTTGTTGCCGAGCAGTTGGACGTCGCCGAAGACGCCGTGACCATGGAAGCCAAGTTCCAGCACGATCTCGGCGCCGACTCGCTCGCGCTGGTGGAGCTGATCATGGCCCTCGAGGATAAATTCGACCTCGAATCCATTTCCGACGAGGACGCCTCCACGCTCGTGTCCGTGGCCGACGTGGTGAGCTACATCAAGCAGCGCAAGGGCCTGTAATCGTCCGAGTTGCCGCCAACTCAGGAAGGAATTGCGATACGCATGACAGCACCCCGTGTGGTCATCACCGGCATCGGGATGCTCTCCCCGCTGGGCCATAGCGTCGAAGCGACCTGGCAGGCCATTCTTCGTGGAGAGTCCGGGGCCGGTCCCATCACGCATTTCGATGCCGAAGGCTATGACGCTCGCTTCGCCTGCGAAGTGAAGGGATTCGATCCGTCCGCCTTCATGGACCGCAAGGTGGCGCGCCACCTCGACCGCTTCGCGCAGATTGGGCTGGCGGCGGCGAAGGAAGCCGTCGCCGACAGCGGGCTGGAGATCACCGACGCCAACGCCGAGCGCATCGGCGTGGTGGTGGGGTCCGGCATCGGCGGCATCGCGACCTTCGAAAAGCAGCACTCCATCCTGCTGGAGAAAGGGCCGGGGCGGGTCAGCCCCTACCTCATCCCCATGCTCATCAGCGACATGGCGGCGGGCATCATCTCCATCGAGACCGGCGCGCGCGGCCCGAACATGGCCATCGTCACCGCCTGCGCCAGCAGCGCCCATTCCATCGGCGAGGCGGTGGAGATGGTCCGCCGCGGGGCGGCCACCGCCGTCATCACCGGCGGCGCGGAAGCCACCATCTGCCCGGTGGCGATGGCCGGCTTCAGCTCGATGAAGGCGCTCTCCTTCCGCAATGCCGATCCGCGGCGCGCCAGCCGGCCCTTCGACCGGCAGCGTGACGGCTTCGTGATGGGCGAAGGCGCGGGCATCCTGGTGGTGGAGGACTACGCGCACGCGGCGGCGCGCGGGGCGACGATCTACGGCGAGGTGCTGGGGTACGGCGCCACCGGCGACGCGTATCACATGACCTCGCCCGATCTCGAAGGGCGCGGCGCCATCAGCGTGATGCGGCGCGCGCTGGCGCAGGCCGGGCTCGACCCCGGGCAGCTCGGCTACATCAACGCCCACGGCACCTCGACGCCCCTCAACGACCGCGTGGAGACCGCCGCCATCAAGGACGTCTTCGGTGAGGCGGCCTACCGCGTGCCGGTCAGCTCGACGAAGTCCATGACCGGCCACCTGCTGGGCGCCGCCGGCGCGATGGAGGCGATCTTCTGCGTGCTGGGCATGCGTGATCAGGTCATCCCGGCAACCATCAACTACGAAGAGCCGGACCCGGACTGCGACCTGGACTACGTGCCGAACACCCCGCGCGCGGCCGCCTACACCACCGCCATGTCGAACTCCTTCGGCTTCGGCGGGCACAATGCCTGTCTCATCATCGGGAAGGTGTAAGAAACTGTCTTGACCGTGATCGGTGCCATCTCGCTGGTCTGGATCGCGTCTGGCGTCGTGGGATGTCCTGGCATGTATTTCCCAATACACTCGCAGAAATCCGCCTCGCCAGCCACGATCCATCCTCAGCGATCTGGCACCGATCACGGTCAAGACAGTTTCTAAGCCACGTCACGTCAGGTGCACAACGTGCGCGCCGCGGCTCTTGCGATCCGCGGCGCGCGTGGTATGGTAGGGGAAGCCATCAGCGACAAAGGAGGTTGACCGATGGGACTCTCACACCTGCCCCGGCACTGGAAGGGCCACGCGAAGCGCGGCTGCCGCGCGAACGCCCAGCCGCCATTCCCGGAAAAGCTCCTGCCGTTCATCCTGCTCATCCCGCTCGCCACCCTCGCCACCGGCATCATCGGCGTGCTGCTCGTCGCCCGCATCACCCGGGCGCTGGAGACGATCGCGCTGACCGGGGCGCTCGACGAGCTGGACGATCGGCTCTCCGACGGCGAACGCGCCGACCTGGAATTGCGCATTCGCGAGAAGCTGTTCGGGTAAAGAGGGGCGTCCGCCAGCGCGCGCCGCGGTGGGTATCGTCCGCCGCCTCTTCGCGGCTAGAGCACTATCGCCCCCGCCTCCGCCAGCGCCCGCCGCAGCGCATCGGTATCCACGTCGGCGGCGTCCACGCCCGTCTCGCGGGCCAGCGCGGCGGCCAGGCCGGCGGCTTCGCCCATCTGGTTGGTGTTCACCATCACGCGCACGGCGCCGTGGGCGCCCTGGTCGGCGTCAATGCAGCGCCCGGCGATGAGCACGTTGCGGGCGTCCGCCGGCACCAGGCAGCGGTAGGGAATCTGGTAGAAGGTGGGGTCGGTTTCGCGCGGCGCGCGCCAGCGGCCGGTGACCACGGGCTGGCCGGGCACGTGGTGCTGCTCGACGCCGTTGAGGAAGCGGAAGGTGAGGCCGGCCCCGGCGCCGTGGTGGATATCCACCTGATAGGTGCCGTTGGCGATGGCGTCGGGAAAGCGCGCGCCGTCCAGCACGTCCGTCTCGGTGAGGCGGTAGCGGCAGACGGCGTGGCGCGTCTCGCGGATGCCGAGATAGGCGGGCAGCGCCACCGGCTGCACGGCGTCGCCGCCGGGGATATGGCGGCGTAGCAGGTCGAGCATCGCCTGGATTTGCCGCCGGCTTTCCAGTTCAGCAGCGGTGAGCTGGTCGGCGTCGGCGCAGTTCGCGCCATGCACGCGGGTGCCCGCCACCATCGTCAGGCCCGGCGCCCCTGGCACGCGGGCGGTCCACAGGAAACCGGGCGGCAGCGCCTCCGGGTAGCGCGGGTCGAAGACCTCATGCCGCAGGTTGAACGCCGGGCTTTGCGCCGCCACCGCGTCCAGCCCGGCGAGATAGACGCACGCGGTGGGCGGCTGCAGCACCGCGCGGGTGACGGTGGGCAGCCCCATGCGCGCCACCAGGTCGCCGTCGCCGGAGGCGTCAATGAAGACGCGCGCGGCAATCGCCCGCCGGCCGCTCTTGTCCTCGATGACGGCGTGCGTCACCCGCCCGTCGTCATCGAGGGCCGGCGCCACGAATTTCGCGTGCAGAAAGGGGCGAATCGTCGGGTGCTCGCGCGCCAGCGCGTCCAACTCCAGCACCAGCGCCGCGCAATTCAGCTGGTAGCCGTGGTGCATGAATGGCTGCATGGCCCCGCGCCGCTCCAGCCGCGCCAGCATCTCCGCGGTGAGGCCGGCGATGATCCGGCGCTCGCCGGCGGTATCGGTGAGGGCGTGCCACACATTCACCAGCCCGGCCGTCGCCGCCCCGCCGAAGTAGCCGTTGTTCTCGATCAGCGCCACCGCCAGCCCGCGCCGCGCCGCCCGCACCGCGGCAAAGAGCCCCGTGCAGCTTCCCCCGATGACGCATACATCCGCGTCACAGACCACCGGCGTCTCGCGTGATGCCTCGTGAATCGTGCCCATAGCCTGCTCCATTCCGTGACGATGGCGTGTTTCTTCCACGCCGTGCCGGTATCTCCTTTCCGAACGAGACGGTCTCGCTCTCCCTCCGCATGCGCGCGGACCGTCACAGCGGCGTCGGGAAGTGAACAGCCAGCAAGACCGGGATGTGCTACGCTCCTCCTGATGAGCCGAGGCATACCGTGCATCCTGCTGCTGGCCGCCGGGCTGCTCGTCCACGCGGGCATGCCCACTCCCACCTGGGAGGGGATGGTGGGCCTCTTCACTCTGCCCACGGCGGAGACGCTGCCAGCAAACCGGCCCTTCGCCGTTACTTTCTCCGAGATTCGCTTCTCGCAGAGCAACAATACCGCGCGGGTGCGCAACGTCTGGTACACCGGCAGCCTCACCTGGAGGCCGACGGACGATCTGGAGCTGGCGGTGACGCTGCGCCACGAATATCTGCACGCGCACCACTACGCCGACCCCTTCCCCGCCGCCGCGGCGGATCAGAAGTGGACGCAGGTGGCGGTGAAGTATCTCCTCGTCCCCCCGGATGACCGGCGCCTGGGGCTGGCGGCCGGCGTGCTGGACCTGACCGACGTCACCGATATCGGCTTTGGCGACTCCGGCGCCGACCGGGGCCGCCGCGCCTTCCTCGTCGGCACCTATGCGTGGTTCAGCCTGGGCCTGACGTACGATAACCGCGGGCTGGGCGCCGCCGCCGGCGCGCGCTGGAGCGTCAGCGACGCCGTGGAGATCATCGCCGAGTACAGCACCGATCCCGTCTTCCTGCAGGCCCATCCCGAGCCCGCCATTGACGCCAACTTCAACCTCGGCTTGCGCCTCTATCCCCGCGAAGTGCCCGGCCTGCGCCTGGATACCGTCGCCGTGGGCGACGGTCGCTTCGATTTCGGCTTTTCAGTGAGCTACCTGTTCCCGTGATCGTCATCGAAATGGCATTCGTCATCCACTGCTGTTACCATTTCGTACTACTTAGAGAAGGTATCCGCGCGTAACCACCATCTGTTTTTCAAACCAACCTTCGCGTCTTCCCTTCTTCCGTTCTTCGTGGTGAACCCCCACAGACCCGCCCCCCAATGACGAGCACAAAGGCGTATCCGAACGGCATCCGGCAGGAACCCGACCTTCACTATGGAATCCTCTTTGCATCACCGGGAGGTATTGCCATGTCTCGCGTGCTCGTCCTGCTGCTGGTTGCGCTGCTGCCGCCCCTCGCCGGGGTCGCGGATGTCGAGTTCTCGCTCGGTCAGTTGACCGTGCCGGCGAACACCCTCCGCGAGGTGGAGGTGGATGACCCCTACCTGCAGGTGCCGACGAAGGACGCGTCCGGGCGGGCGGCGTCCGCCGGCGCGACCGACGTGGAGCCGGGGTGTTACACGGTCACCTTCAAACTGGCCGCGCCGCCATTCGGCGCGTCGCGGGCGCAGGTGGACTGTATCCTCGATATCCCCGGCCAGCCGCAGCAGCGCCGCGCGCTGACCGGCCCCGATTTCCCGCAGGACGAGACGCCGCTCACCGTCACCTTCGACGCCGTGCTGGCGAAGCCGTCGGCGGTGCGCGTCTACGTGGAATGGTCGAACAACCAGGCGAGAGAGCTGCCCTGGGTACGCCTGTACGGCATGGACGTGAAACGGCGGGACCAGGGGCTGGGCATCACCGTCCTGCGCCCCGATAAACTGGTCTACCGGCCCGGCGAGCGGGGGAAGCTGCTGGTGACGGTGCGGAATTTCACCAAAGAATCGGCGGATGTCCTGCTCGAGGCCAAGCTGATGAGCCATCCCGGCTCCGCGACGGCTCTTGCCGGGGTTGGCGGCTCCATCGCCGCCGATGACGAACAGACCCTCCAGATACCTTTCATCGCGGGCCAGGTGCAGTATGGCTGTGAAGCCCGTGTCTGGCTGACGCCGAAGGATGCGGCCGCGAAAGGGTTGCCGGTATACGACACCCGCGCCGACGTCTTCAACATCGCCGACAATACGTTCACCGTGGGCCTCTGCGCCGGCGGCATCGGCATCATGGGGATGTCGGGATACTGCTCGGAGGAGAGCCTGAAGCGGGATCTCGAGCGCTGCCGGGCGACGTATGCGAACTGGTACGAAAAATTCTTCTGGCCGCCGGACGACTGGGGCGACATGACGCCGGACCGCGAGGAGTGGATCAGCGGGCAAAGCGCGCGCTGGGAGAAGGCGAGCATGATCAAAGCCTTCAACGCCATGGCGCGGGCGAACGGCATCGCCTGCATCACCTACGGCAAGCACGGCACCGGCGGGCCGGAGGGCTGGGAGCTGACGCGCAAGCACCCGGAGTGGTTTTACAGGAGCGACCAGGGGCATATCGCCGGGCAGTTCAACACCTGGGACCTCGCCCACTGGCACGACATCACGCGGCATGTGGACCGCGAAGGCCGCAAGGCATACCAATCCGACTGGTGGGGCTCGATGCCGGACTTCCGGCAGCCGGCGCCGCTGGAATGGGGACTGAAGGAGCTGCTCGAATCCTCGAAGGCATACGGCTGGGACGGCGTGCGTTTCGACGGCCACTGGACGGCGGGCAACGACGCGCTCTCCACCGCCAACATGCAGCGGTTGAAGCAGGCGGCGTGGGCGGCCAACCCCCATTACCTCTTCGGCTTCAACCAGAGCTGGAGTTTTGGCTACCAAACCTCCTCCACCGCCAGCGGCATGGTGGCGGGCTACGATCACGAGCTGCGCGAGAGCCTGGCCGGCGGCGGCATGTATATGCAGGAGGCGATCAACCATTGGGGCTACGGCATGGCCGGCACGCAAAAATATACCTCCTGGCAGGAGTACGCGACGCAGGAGATCCTCGCCGCGGACGGCGTGCGCAAGCTGGGCGGCAGCTACCACATGATCTACGCCCTCAGCCGGCCGGAGCTGACGCCGGTGGACCGGCTGTATAAATTTGTGCTCGGCACGGCGGCGGGCGCGCACCCGGTCTATGGCGGCCACGCGGAGGCTCCCGGCTGCGCGAACTGGGGCCGCTTCCTCACCCGCTGGTCGGGGCTGGTGTGGGATATGGCGCTGCGGCCCGCCCCCGCCGGCAGCGTGGCGGTGACGGCGGCGGCGCCGGCGTGGTGGCAGGAGTGGGCGAAGGAGCGCATCGTGGATGCGCGAACGCGCCAGGTCATCGTCCACCTCATCAATCCGCCGACGCATGACGCCATCGGCGCCAAAGACGTGCTGCTGCCGAAGCCGTTGACGAACGTCGCCGTGCGCGTGACGGCGCCGGCCGGGCAGCAGCTGGCGCGCGTGCTGCTGCTCGACCCGACGGCCGGCGACGCGCCGCGGGAGTTGGCGGGAAAAGCGGCGGGCGGCCGGGTGGACGTCACCGTGCCGCAGGTCAGCGTCTGGAGCATGGTGGTGGTGGAGTTCACCGGCAAATTCACCGTCCCCGCCGCGCCGCCGCGCTTCACCGAGGCGCCGGACCCGAAGCTGGTGGAAGAAGGGCGCACGGGCGCCGCGAAGGCGATGGGCTTTGATCCGCTGCGCCCGGACGATCACGGGCAGGTGAAGCAGCACGTGTGGAATTTCGAGACGGACAGCGGCTACAACAGCGTGCCCGCGCGCGGCATCGCCGACCCCGACGCCCTCAACGGGGTCGCGCAGGTGCGCGACACCGGCGAAAAAAGCACCTATATCGGCCGCACCTGGATGGGCCCGCTGCCCGCCGGCCGGTACGTGGGCCGCATGCGCATCAAGCTGGAAGGCCCCGGCAAGCAGAGCATGAACATGCGCCTGCTCATCCACGGCATCATTGACAAGAACATCGGCTTCGCCACCGCGGAGTACGGGCGCACCGACGAGGCGCACACGCTCATCGCCGACGGCAAATACCACGACTACAGCATCGAGTTCGAGTGTCCGAAGGATGGGCTGGCGCCCTGCTTCATCGGCGGCGCGTATACCGAGGCCCCCGACGAGAATCGCCTGCTGATGGACCGCATCCTCATCGAGCAGCTCGAGCGCTATACCGACGCGCAACTGGCGCTGAAGAACCCGCTGCAGCCCCCCGCCGGCCTGCGGGTCGGCGGCGAACCCGGCCTGGACGTGCTGGTGGTGAAGGGCTGGACCTGGGATACCTATCACTTGGGCGCGGTGCTGCCGCTGCTGGCCGGCGCCGAGCGCATCACCGAGCGCTGGTCAGGCACCGGCGAGGCCATCGGCTTCCCGCAGACGTATGAGGAGCTGTTCAAATACGACGTGGTGGTGCTCTGCAACGTGGGCGCGTACGGGCTGCAATACGAAGGCCGCGCGGTGCTGAAGGATTTCGTGGAGGCCGGCGGCGGGCTGGTGGTCCTCGGCGGCCTGTACACGCTGGGCCAGGGCAACATGGCCGGCACCTATTTTGACGAGCTGCTGCCGGTCACGCTGGGCGCGGGCGGCGAGGTGGAGCGCGCCCCGGCGCCGCTGATCCTCAAGGCGGGCACGGGCGCCCCGGCCTTCGGCGCGCTGCCGTGGGCGGGGGGGCCGGCGGTCTACTGGCGGCACCGGGTCACCCCAAAACCGGGGGCGGCGACGCCGCTCCTCGCCGGCGCGGACCCCGCGCTCGTCACCGCCGCCGTGGGGAAGGGGCGCGTCGCCGTCTTCACCCTCACCGCCCTCGGCGACAAGGTGGGCCACGACACCCCCTTCTGGCAATGGGCCGGCTGGCCGGCGCTGCTGGGAAATACCATAACCTGGGCGGCAGGGCAGTGACACCGCCCGATAAAAACCCGAAACCCGAAACTCGGAACTTGAAACTCAGAACCCGAAACTTGAAACTTGTGCAACTTGAAACTTGCGACTTGCAACTTGACACGTCTTCCGCTATAATGGGCGGTCGGAACCAGACCAGCCGGCCATTGCGTGCGGCTGTATCACGTGGAGGTATGCCGTTATGGCCGAGAAGAAAGCCCTGATGACCGGCGACGTGCACGAGTTCATCGCCGCGATGAATCCGAAAAAAGAGTGCAAGCGCAAGAGCAGCCCGCGCCAGCGCTCGGTGAAAGCGCACCATGCGCAGCCGCAGAACTGACCGCGTTCGCCTGACGAGGACCCCCCGATGAGCGTCACGCAGCTCGCCGTGTTCATTCAGAACAAGCCCGGCCGCCTCGCCGCCGTCACCCGCATCCTCGGGGACGCCGGGGTGAACATCCGCGGCTTCAGCATCGCCGATACCGAGGATTACGGCATCCTGCGCCTGCTGGTGAACCGCGAAGACGCCGCGCGCGACGCGCTGCGCGCCGGGGGCTTCACCGTGCACGAAAGCCAGGTGATCCTCGTCGAAGTGCCCGATCAGCCGGGCGGCTTCGCCGGCGTGCTCGACCTGGTGGCGGCGCTGGGGGTGAACGTGGAATACACCTACGCCACCGCCGGCTCGCTCATCGCCTTCGGCGTGTCGGATCGCGACGCCGCCGAAGCCCTGCTGCGCGAGCGCGGCGTGCGCCTGCTGACGAACGAGGCGCTCAGCCGGCTGTAGCCACGCGCGGCCAGCCCAGGCATGGCCACGGGGCCGACCGCGCGGTCGGCCCCGTGGTGTTTGGTCTGTCTTCTGACGGCGAAGCGCGCGCATCCATGTCGGAATCCTGACGCGGCGGCGCCGGCCTCGCGGGTATAGCCCGAGTATGAACAGGCTCACGCTGGCAGTCGTCATCGGCTGTATCCTGCTGCTGCTGGCGGCGCGGTGCGGGCGCGAGCGCCCCGAAGAGCGCGCCGACACGCGCGAGGCGCCGCCGCGGCCGGCCGCGGAGCGGGTGGTCGGGGGGCTGCGTGAGCCGGTCGCCCTCGCCTTCCTCTCTCCGACGGTGCTGCTGGTCGCCGAGCGCCGCGCCGGGCGCATCCGCTGGGTGGAACACGGCGCGCTGCGCGACGAGCCCTTTGCCACGCTGCCCGTGCCGAATCCCGCCGGGTATCATGAATACGGCCTGCTCGGATTGGCGGTGGATCCGCGCTATCCGGACCGGCCATACGTCTACGCCTTTCACACCGTGCCGGGGCGCGGCGGCGGGGCCGACGGGCAGCGCATCGTGCGCTTCACCGTGCAGGACGGGAAAGGCACGGCGCCGGCGACCATCGTGGACGGCCTGCCCGTCGGGACACGCTGCTGCCATAACGGCGGGCGGCTGCTGTTCGGCGCGGACGGCATGCTCTACGTGACGCTGGGCGACACCCAGCGCCCGGAGCTGGCGCAGGACTACGGCGCGCTGCCCGGCAAGGTGCTGCGCTACACGCCCGACGGGGGCGTCCCGCCGGATAACCCGCTGGAGGAGCAGCGCGTCGCCCCGGCGCGCACGGATGCGCAGGCGCAGCAGACGATGCCGTCGCGCCGTACCCCCGTCTACACCATCGGCCACCGCAACCCCTTCGGCATCGCCATGAGCCCCGCCGGCGACCTGTATCTCACGGAAAACGGCCCGGACCACGATGACGAAATCAACCGGCTGGTGGCGGGCGATAATTATGGCTGGCCGGTGGTGATGGGGCGCTCCAGCGACGCGCATTTCCGCAACCCGCTGTGGGCCAGCGGCCGCGCGATCATCGCCCCCACCGGCGCGGCCTTCTATACCGGCGACGCGCTGCCGGCGTATCACGGCAACCTGTTCTTCGCCTCGTATACCGACGGCCGCCTGCGCCGCGTGGTCTTCGATGATCGCGACCACATCAGCGACATCGGCGTGGTACCCGCCGCCGGCGACAACGCCCGCCTCGACGTCGCCATGGGGCTGGATGGCCACCTGTACTATTCCAGCCTGGACGCGGTCTACCGGCTGCGGGCGGAGTGACGCCGTCACCAACGCGCGGCATCTCCCGGCGATGGACGTGGGCATGACGCGGGCAACCAAACACGCCGCGGAGCGGGCCGCGACGGCCCGCTCCGCGTTCTCCGTGCCGTGATGGCGTTACGGGAGGCGCCGCGCGCCGACGTAGCGCTGGACGTAGTAGCCGGTCAACGCGGTGGTGATGACTTTGCGCTGGCCGGACGACGCGTGGATGAAGGAGTTGCCGCCCGCCCAGATGCCCACGTGGGAGATGCCGCGGCCATTGGTGTTGAAGAAGACCAGGTCGCCGGGCTGCAGCGCCGCGCGGCTCACCGCGCGCCCCATTTTATAGAGCGCGGCGGAGTGATGCGGCACCGTCACGCCCTGGCGGGCCATCGCGCGCACCACCAGGCCGGAACAGTCCACCCCGCGCGACGACGCGCCGCCCCACCGATACGGCGTGCCCGCGTAGGCGCGCGCGGCGGCGAGGATGCTCGCGCCGGTAGCCGATTTCTGCTGGCTCGCGACATGGTGCGCGCGCGCCGCCTGCAGCTCGCGGCTGCTCATCGGCGGGGCGGCTTTCGCCGGTGCGACGGCGGGCGGCTGCTCGGTGACGGGGGGCGCGTCAGTCAGCTTCAACTGGGCGCCGACATACATGATGTCGGGGTTGCGGATACCATTCAGCTCGATTAACCGGGCCACCGGAATGGCGAACCGCCGCGAAATTTTCGCCAGCGTATCGCCCGGCTGCACGGTATAGACGACCTCGGCGACGGCGGCGCTGGCCCACAGCATCAGTACCAGACCGATCAGGGCCGGCAGCGCGTGCCGGAACACAGTCCTACTCAAACACAGACCTCCTCGTTGCGCAGGCCATCCCCGCGGAGACGGTCCCACGGCGTGTGCGTGAAGCGCGCGCACGCGCTTCCGTGACCCCTACCGTGGCATCAGCATGCCAGGCAACCTGGGGGTGACGGGATGCTGGGCATCCCAGACCGGGCGCAGTCTACCACGACGACGGATAACGCGTCAAGCAGGGAACGGGGCTAGATGTAGGAAAGAATTCACATCGAACACCAGCGCTAGTGTGACAAGTTCATTCATGCTCGCGCGGCGTCGGCGGGGTCACCGTGACACACGGCGGGGTCCGCCGGCGGCCGGCGGACCCCGCTGTAGCATTCCCGCCCTCCCCCGCCGTCAATCGTCCGCGGCCAGCGCCGCCTCCAGCGCGGCGATGAAGCGGGCGTTCTCCTCCGCCGTGCCGATGGTGACGCGGATCATCGTCGGATAGCCGAAAATATCGCCGGTGCGCACGATGACGCCGCGGCGCAGCAGTTGGGAAAACACCGCGCGGCACGGCTGCCGCGTGTCGAGCAGCAGGAAATTGCTCTGCGTCGGCACGTAGGGCAGGCCCATGCGTGCCAATGCGGCAGAGAGATACGCCTTGCCCGCCTCGTTGGCGGCCACGCTGCGCGGCACCTGGTCGGGGTCGGCCAGGCTGGCGATGGCCGCCCACTGTCCCAGGTTGCAGGCGTTGAACGGCTCCGCCACCTGGCGCATCACTTGCAGCATCTCGGCACGCGCGGTGATGCCGTACCCCACGCGCAGCCCGGCCAGCGCGTAAATCTTGGAGAAGGTGCGCATCACGATGACGTTCCGCCCCTCGCGCACGTACTGCAGCGAGTCGGGATAGTCCTCGCGGGTGACATATTCGCAATAGGCCTCGTCCAGCACCAGGATGACGTGCGGGGGCAGGGCGCGCACGAACGCCTCGACCTCCGCCGCGGTATTCATCGCGCCGGTGGGGTTGTGCGGATTGGCCAGGTAGACGAGCTTCGTCGCCGGGGTGACGGCCTTCGCCATCGCCTCCAGGTCGTGCGCGTAGTCGGCGCGCAGCGTCACCTTCACCGGGGTGGCGCCCATCAACAGCGTGCTGATCTCGTACATGCTGAAGGGCGGGTCGCCCATCACCACTTCGTCGCCCGCTTCCAGGTAGCCCACGGCGAGAAAATGCATCACCTCGTCGCTGCCGCGGCCGATGATGAGCCAGTCCGCCGGCACGTCCAGATGCGCCGCCAGCGCCCGGCGCAGCTCATAGCCGTCGCTGTCGGGGTAGAGCCGCACGTCGCGCAGGTGCGCCGCCATCGCCTCCGTCGCCTTCGGGGAGGGGCCCAGCGGATTTTCGTTCGACGCCATCTTCACGATGGACGTCGGGTCCAGCCCCAGCTCCCGCGCCACTTCCTCGATCGGCTTCCCCGGTGAATAGGGGGTGATCCGGTCAATCGCCGCGCGATACGGTGTCTTCACAACGGGCGTACTCATGTCGTGCTCCTCGGACCCATATTGTAGCGGATTTGCCGGGAGCGCGGCAACCGGAAATCGCCCAACCCCCTCCCCGCCGTGTCGCCGTGTCGTACCAACCGCTCTCGCGCGGGGTGGGTGGGATTGCGCCCGGCGAGCGGGACAGGTATGATGAGGGGACAACGGAGCAGCAGAACGGGGGAGCCATGCTGGACATTACGACGATGGGCGCCGTGGGCGACGGCGCGTTCGATAACAGCGATGGGCTGGAGCGGGCGCTGGCGGAGTGCCGGGGCACGCTCCTCGTGCCGGACGGCGTCTACGGCATCAGCCGGCCGCTGACGCTGCCGGTGCACGTCAGCCTGCAGATGGCGCCGGGGGCGGTGCTGCGGGCGCTGCCGGGCTTTCAGGGCGAGGCGGTGGTCATCAAGGCGCCGGGGGAGCGCGGCAAGCCGGTGAGCTACGGCTCCATCCGCGGGGGCACGATTGACGGCGGCGCGCAGGAGCTCACCGGCATCCTGGTGCCGTATGCCTGCCGGCTGCACATCGGCGACCTGGAGGTGAAGAACTGCCGTCGCAAGGGCATTGATCTCGGCGCCGAGGGGTGGTACGAGTGCAACGTGAGCAACGTGCGCCTGTACCTGGAGCCGGAGGTACAAAACCTGCCGGGGAGCATCGGGCTGCATTACCAGCGCTGCACCGACTCGCTGGTCTCGCTGGTGGTCATCATCGGCTACGAAACCGGGCTGCGCAGCGACAGCAGCAGCAACGATTTTCAACAGGTGCACGTGTGGAATTTCAAGAGCAACGGCGACCTGAAGGTCTGCTTTGCCTGCAACGGCTGGAACGACACCTACAACCAGTGCTACGCCGACTCGCCCATCACCGCGGAGATGGGGTACGGCTTCTACGTGACGCGCCCCTTCCAGCGCATCACGAACTGCCGCGTCTACAATAACCAATGGGCCACCGACGAGGGGGTGATCGGCATCTTCATCGCGGACGGCGGCACCCACGGCACCTATCTGGGCAATCACTTCACCGCGCGGGAGGGCCACCGCATCCTGCGGGCGTTTGACGGCAACCTGGACGCGGCGTGCATCGTCGGCAATTCATATGCGACGACCGTCTCCGGCGGCCTCGTCTGCCAGCTGCCCTCCGGCGGCGGGGGCACCAGCCGCATGCCCATCGCCAGCATCGCCGGCGACCGCCTGAACCTTTCGCGGCCCGTGGATACCCCGGAAGGCGGCCTCGTCGGCGATCTCGCCTGGAGCGAAGACGCCCGCGGCAGCATGCTGTGGGTGCACACGCCATCGGGATGGAAAAAGGCACGGTTGGAGTAGATTGCACCACAGAGAACGCAGAGCGCGCAGAGGGATCGTTTCCGGTACCGCTGGGACTGACTGCGCATGGTCAGTTTGGCAAGCAGCAGCACCGATGCGCGCGCGCTTCGTGCACAACGCCGCTTCGCCATGCGGAGTCTGTCCCTTCACGCTCAGTACCGCCGGGACTGACCGCGCATGGAGTCTGTCCCTTCCACGCTGGTGCTGCCCGTGCGGATGTGCATCCCGTGATGGCGCCTCCGCCCGGACGGCACAGCGGCATCGGATGCTTGTCACCGCGTGCTCCCGCGCCAATGCGCACGGTCGGCATACGTTTCCGGCCAGGGTGTGATCTCCTCCTCACCGTCACGACATACGCCGGCGCCACCGGATGGCGCGACATGAGAACGGCGCGTGATGAAACGCCTGCACGACGCCGATACGGATTCACTCTCTATCGCTCTCGCGGAGCAGCCGAGCGTGGATTCGCCGGGGTCGCCGCGGGCCTGATGCCGGATTGCGACGAGGGCGGCAATCTCGTCGGGATTGATCCTGACCACGCCCGCCAGCATGTGAACCCGCGACGGCGCGAATTCGTGGCGCTGCCGGTCGAGACGGGGATCAACGCAGCGCGCGTGAGTGGGGGCGGTGCAGGTGTGCCGCCCCCACTTTCCGCCGCTGTCCCCCTCGCCATTTTTCTTGACGCCCACCCCCCGGAATGCTACACTAGGCCGATTTTACCGAGGAGACGTGGCATGGCATCCACTGCCGATTTCAAGAACGGGCTGACGATTGAACTCGACGGCGACGTGTATCAGATTGTCGAATTCATGCATGTGAAGCCGGGCAAGGGCGGCGCCTTCGTGCGCACCCGCATCCGCAACTACCGCACCGGCGCGGTGATTGACAAGACGTTTCGCGCCGGGGAGAAAGTGGAGATCGCCCGCGTCGAGCGCCGTGCCATGCAGTACCTCTACCAGAGCGGCGACGACTACGTCTTCATGGACAACGAGACGTTCGATCAGCTCACCTTCACCGCCGAGCAGATCGGCGACAGCGTGCGCTTCCTGCAGGACAATCTGGACGTGATGGTCGCCTCCTATGACGGCCGCGTGCTGGGCGTGGACCTGCCCGACACCATCGAGACGCGCGTGGCGCAGACGGACCCCGGCCTGAAGGGCGACACCGCCTCCGGCGGCTCCAAGCCCGCCACCATCGAGACCGGCGCCGTCATCACCGTGCCGCTCTTCATCAACGAAGGCGACCTGATCCGCGTGGATACCCGCTCGGGCAAGTATATCGAGCGCGTGTAACGCCCATCCCGCGGGCGGCGCGCGCGTGGGGGGCGTCCCCACCCTGGCCGGGCGCTAGTGAGGTAGAACGTGGCTGCGACATTTCAGGTTCACGATGTCGAAGAGCTCCTGCAGTTGATGGAGCAGTGGGGCATTGCCGACCTGCGCCTGACCGTCGGTGAGGCGACGCTGGAGCTGCAGCGCGCCGCCGACGACGACGAGGCGGAGCGCGCGGCCGTCGCCGCCCCGCCGCCGGCCGCAGCGCCGGAGGCGGAGCGCGCCCTGCCGGAGCCGGTGGCGATCCCCGCGCCCGTAGTCGGCCTCTTCCACGTCGCCGCGCGCGGCTTCGCCGACGGCGGCCCGCGACCCGGCGACCAGGTACAGGCCGGGCAGGTCATCGGCAGTATCGAGCTCATGCATGTCCCGACCGACCTGATCTCCCCCGTGTCCGGCACGATTGAGGCCGTCATGGTGGACGAAGGCGCCGGCGTGGAATACGGCCAGGTGCTGCTGGTCATTCGCCCGTTCGAGGAGGTGAGCGAAGATGAAGCAGGAATGGTGCCGCCACCCGCGCGCTAGGCGCGGCGCCTTCGGGTTCGTCGAGCTGATCATCGTGGTGGTGATCATCCTCGGCGGGGTGCTGCTCTATATCAACCTCACGGCGAGCGCCGACAAAGCCGGGCAGGAGGCCGAGCAGGCGGCGCCGGCAGCCGGCGCGCCGCTCGTCGCCCCCGCCAGCGTGCCGGGCAAGGCCGTGCGCCGCGCGGTGAGCATGGAGTGCCAGAGCAACCTGCGCCAACTGCGCATGCTCATCGAGAACGCGAAGGGCGAGGGCGAGGACGGCGGCTATCCGCCCGCGCTGACCGACATCAAAGACGCCGCATCGCTCAACGCCTGCCCAGTATCCAAAGAAGCGTACCACTACGATCAAACCACCGGGAAAGTCTCCTGCGCCTGTCCGGGGCATGAGAGCTATTGATGAAGTGCATCCCAGCGGGCCGGAGGGTCACCTCTCCCCTCCCCTAAGCGGGGAGGGGGAGTGCGCCGGAAGACGGATCTGGCAATGTCAATGCACTTCGCTGCTCCCCCTCCCTTCGTAGGGGAGGGGGCTGGGGGGAGAAGTGACCCTCCGGGTTACAAGGACCGTGCCTGTGTTTAAGAAAATTCTGATCGCCAATCGCGGGGAGATCGCGGTGCGCGTCATTCGCGCATGTCGCGAGCTCGGCATCGCCACGGTGGCGGTGTATTCGCAGGCGGACGCCGACGCGCTGCACGTGCGCCTGGCGGATGCATCCGTCTGCATCGGGCCCCCGCAGAATCGCGACAGCTACCTGAATATCCCCAACATCGTCACCGCCGCCATCATCACCGGCTGCGACGCGGTGCACCCCGGCTACGGCTACCTCTCCGAGACGGTGGCCTTCGCCGAGAACTGCGAGATCGCCCGGCTGAAATTCATCGGCCCGCGCCCGGAGACCATCGAGCGCATGCAGGACAAGGCGCAGGCGAAGCAGCTGGTGGGCCATGCGGGGGTGCCGCTCATTCCCGGCTCGGCCGGCGTGCTTTCCGGCGAGGCGGAAGGGTTGAAGCTCGCCCACAAGTACGGCTATCCGGTGATGATCAAAGCTTCCGCCGGCGGCGGCGGGCGCGGCATCCGCATCGTGCGCAACGACGAGGAGTTCCTGCGCAACCTGCCGCTGGCGCAGGCGGAGGCGCAGGCGGCTTTCGGCTGCCCGGACGTCTACCTGGAAAAATATCTCGAGCAGCCGCGCCACATCGAAGTGCAGATCATCGCCGACGAGCACGGCAACGTGGTGCACCTGGGCGAGCGCGACTGCACCGTGCAGAAAAAGAGCCACCAAAAACTCATCGAAGAGTCGCCCTCCGTCGCCGTCACCCCCGAGCAGCGCAAGAAGATCGGCGACTACGCGGTGCGGGGCGCGAAAGCGGTCGGGTACGTGAACGCCGGCACCATGGAGTTCCTGCTCGACGCCCACGGCAAGGTCTACTTCATGGAGATGAACACGCGCATCCAGGTGGAGCACTGCGTCACCGAGCTGGTGACCGGCCTCGACCTGGTGCGGCAGCAGATACTCGTCGCCGCCGGCGAAAAGCTGCCCTTCACGCAGAAGGACATCGCGATTCGCGGCCACGCCATCGAGTGCCGCGTGAACGCCGAAGACCCCGCCCGCAACATGATGGCCTGCGCCGGCACGGTGAAGCGCTACCTGCCGCCCGGCGGCCCTGGCGTGCGCGTGGACAGCCACCTCTACGCCGGGTACGAGATCCCGCCCTTCTACGACTCCATGCTCGCCAAAGTGCTCGCCTGGGGCGACACCCGCGCCGCCGCCATCGAACGCATGAAGCGCGCGTTGGGCGAAATGGTGGTGGACGGCGTGCCGACCACCATCCCGCTCTTCCTGCGCATCCTGGACGACCCGGAATTCCGCGCCGGCACCATCTCCACCGATTTTGTGCCGCGGAAGTTTCACACCTGACGCGACGCGCGTCACCGGGAGGAGTGCATCATGCACCGTCGCCAGCGCCATCTCGGCCGGCAGCTCGCGCTGCAGTGGCTGTATCAGATTGACGTCGGACACCTGCCGCCGGACGAGGTGATGGCGGAGGTGCCGGATGAAGAAGTCCTCGACGGCATTGACGAGGAGGGCGTCGGTTTCGCGCGGGCGCTGGCGCGGGGGGTCATCGGCGACCGGGAGCGCATTGACGCGATGCTCGAGCAGTACGCCGCGGGCTGGCCGCTGGAGCGCATGGCGGGCGTCGAGCGCAACGTGTTGCGCATCGCCTTCTTTGAAATCCTCGACATGCCGGATATCCCCGCCAGCGTCTCCATTGACGAAGCGGTGGAGGTGGCGAAAACCTTCGGCACGGAAGAATCCGGCAAATTCGTCAACGGCATCCTTGGCGCCTACATGCGCGCCACCCGCCCGCCGCCGCCCGCGTGACGCGCCCTCTTACGCCGCGTTCGCCTCGCCCCACGGCGCGTTGCCGAGGACCATGGGGAGGGTGAAGTCCGCGGACCACTCGGTGAGGCTGGCCTGATAGAGGCGCACGTGCGGGTAGCCGAGCAGGTATTTCAGCACGAACCACACGGAGGAGCCTTCGCGGCCGGTGACGCAATAGGTGATGATCTCCTTCTCGGGGGTGATGCCCTGGCGCGCGTAGCGCTCGCGCAAGGCGTCCAACGGCAGATAGGCGCCGTCCGGGCCGAAATCCCACAGGTAGTTGTGCAGGATGGCGCCGGGGATGTGGCCGCGGCGGATGGTCGGGCCCTCGGTGCCGTTGTAGGAGGGGCGAGTGCGCGAATCCACCAGCGCCACGTCGCCATCGCCGAGACGGTCGCGCACGTAGGGCAGGTCGGCGAAGTACTCGGCGACGAACGCCGCCTGATAGTCGGCGCGCGCGGCCGCGGGGAACTGCTGGGTGAGCGGACGGTCTTCGTCATGCCAGCGCTGCATGCCGCCGTTCAGCACCAGCACTGACGGATGCCCGGTGACGGCGAGCGACCACGCGGTGTAGCAGGCGCTGAGCTGATCGCTCGGATCGAAAGTATAGGCCACCACCGGCGTCTCGCGGGTGATGCCGAGCTGCCCGAAGATGGCGGCCAGCACGTCGAGCCGGTGCATCTTGCACGGGATGCCCCCCTCCGTCATGCGCAGCGTCTCAATGTGCAGAAACTGCGCCGTCGGGAGGTGAAATTCCTCGTAGACCGCGAAACTGCCCCGGCAATCGAGCAGGCGCAGCGCGTCGCGCCCCACCCGCTCCGCCAGCCATGCCGTCGAGACGATGCCGTTCATCACGCTACCTCCGCGGTATTCTTCCCCGCGGGGCGGCGCGCGACGTTCGCGCTTTGTCGCGCGCGCCGACAGTCATCCCGCCGCGTCCCCGGCATAATGAAGGGCGATGGATGTGCGCGATTCGCGACGGCATACGCCTCCGGTCTACATGCGCCGCCTGCTGGTGGCGGCGAACGTGGCCGCCATCATCGGCGCGGTGATCGGGGTGGAATACCTCGTCATGCGCGCGCTCATCAGCGCCTTCCCCGAGCTGTCGGCGCTGCAGGCGACGTTCCTTGACATCCTCATCCTCACCGCGGTGCTCATCCCCATCCTCTATTTCCTCAGCCTGCGCCCGCTGCTGGTGACGCTGGAGGAGACGGAGCGGGAGGAGGAGACGGCGCGCGAGGCGGAGGAACGCTTTCGCCAGCTCGCGGAGGCGGCCTTCGAGTCTATCGTCATCACCGAGCACGGGATACTGCTGGACGCGAACACGCAGACGGAGGCGCTGTACGGCATGACGCTGGAGGAGCTGCGCGGCACGCCCATCCTCGAGCTGGTGGCGCCGGAATCGCGCGCGCTGGTGCGGCGGCAGATGGAGACGGGCAGCGAGCAGAGCTACGAGGCGCGCGCGCTGCGTGCCGACGGCGCCATCGTGCCGGTGGAGGTGCACGGCCGGCCCATCCACTACCAGGGACGGCTGGCACGGGTGGCGGCGGTGCGCGACATCACCGAGCGCAAAAAGCTGGAGGAGGACCGCGAGGTCTACCTGCACACCATCTCGCACGACCTGCGCACCCCGCTGGCCATCATCCAGGGGCACGCGCAATTGCTGCACGCCATCCTGGAGGAGCGGGCGCTGGACGGCGAGCTGCGCGACAGCCTTTCCGCCATTCTGCGCGGCGTGCAGGGGATGAACGTGCTCATCCAGGACCTGGCGGACTTGGCGCGGCTGGAGGCGGGGCAGTTGACGCTGCACTTGCGCCTGCTGGAGCTGCCGCAATACGTGGACGACCTGCTGGTGCGGGCGGCGACGATCCTGGACGTGGGGCGCGTGCAGATGGACATGCCGGACGACGTGCCGCCGGTGCGCGCCGATTTCTTCCGGCTCGACCGCATCATCATGAATCTGCTCAGCAACGCGCTGAAATATTCCGAGCCCGGCACGCCCGTGCGGATCATCGTCGAGCCGCTGGAGACGATGGTGCGCATCGCCGTGCGCGACCGGGGCCGGGGCATCGCCGCCGAGGACATCCCCCACCTCTTCGGCCGCTTCTACCGCGCCCCCGGCGCCCAGCGCGAGGAAGGCATCGGGCTCGGCCTCTACATCACCCGCCGCCTGGTGGAAGCCCACGGCGGCCAGATCAGCGTCGAGAGCGCGCCGGGGGTGGGCAGCACCTTCGCCTTCACGCTGCCGCTCGCCACGAGCGACGGCGCCGATCCATCCCGTTTGTAGTCAGGCACGCAGCGGAGCGGAGTGCCGTCTGCTGTGCAATCCGTTACCGAAACTATAGACGGACGGCACTCCGCTCCGCTGCGTGCCTGACTACAAACCGGTTCTCTCGAAAATGAGTGTTATGACGCGATCCCCTCCCGCACCAATTCCCCCAGCGCCTCCTGCAGCACCGGCGTCTGCGGGTAGCCGTGGCCGCGGTGCTGGAAAAACCCTTCGGCGTAGTCGGCGCCGCAGCGGGCGCCGGCCGCGCGGTCCCAGTGCATCATCTCTTCGAGATACTGGTCCATGCCGTGCTGGCGGCGCAGCCATTCGCGCTGGGAGACGTGCTGGCCGAGCATCTCCGCCTTCTCCTCGATGACGGCGGAGACGTCCACGAACCACGGGGCGACGACGGGGGCGCCGAAATAATCGGCGTCGCCGAGGGGGCCGAAGTAGTAGAGGGGCACGACGCCCGCGGTGGGCGGCAGCGCGGCGGCGGGGCCGACGACGTAGTTCGGCATGGGAGCGGTGAAGGCGGCGCAGCGGGCGATGGCGCTGGCGGCGTCGTGGTCCGGCATGTAGTCCGTGGGGTAGTGGGTGATGAGGCAGTCGGGCTGCACCGCGCGGATGAGCGCGGTGGCCTTGCCGCGAAACTCATCGTTGTCATACGCCTGCAGGTCGAGGCCGTCCAGGCAATGGTACGCGCCCCCCGCCACCGCCGCCGCCGAGTGCGCCTCGCCGCGCCGCAGCACGGCGGTGGCGTTGGGCGAGAGCTCGGCGCTGCCGCAGTTGCCGGCGCAGACGGTGGCGATATGCACCTGCCAGCCGCGATGCGCGAGCAGGAGCAGCGTGCCGCCGCAGCGGAATTCGGCGTCGTCGGGATGAGCGCAGAGCGCCAGCACGGTGGGCATGGGGAGGTCTCCTTTCCGGCGCTTACACGATGCCGGCCTGCAGTAAATCCTTCAAATTCAACATGCCGATGACGCGGCCGTCGGCGGCCAGCACCGGCATCTCGCTGATCTGCCACGCCTGCATCGTCTGCAGCGTCTCGGCGGCCAGGCGGTCCGCGGTGGTGGTGCGCGGGTGCGCGTTCATGTGCGCGGCGCAGGGTTTGCGCAGCGCCTCCTCGTCCGCCAGCAGCGTGCGGCGGATGTCGCCGTCGGTGATGAAGCCGAGCAGGGTCCCGGTTTCGTCCAGCACCACCGCGGCGCCGGCGTGCGCGCGAGTGATGGCAAACAGCACGTCCTTCAGCAGCGTCTCCGGCGCCACCAGCGCCAGCCGGTCGCCGGTGCGCATCACGTCGCCCACGGTGAGCAGCAGGCGGCGGCCCAGCGCGCCGCGCGGGTGCAGCCGGGCGTAATCCTCCGAGGTGAAGCGGCGGCAGCGCATCACCGCGATGGCCAGCGCGTCGCCCATCGCCATTTGCGCGGTGGTGCTGCTGGTGGGCGCCAGGTTGAAGGGGCATACCTCGCGCTCGACGGCGGTATGCAGCACGGCGGCGGCGGCGCGGCCCAGCGGGGAGTCGGGCCGGCCGGTGAGGGCGATAATCGGCACCCCGATGCGCGCGATGGCGGGGAGAATGGCGTTCAGCTCCTCGGTGTCGCCGCTGTTGGAGAGCGCCAGCAGCACATCGCCCACCGTCACCATACCCAGGTCGCCATGCACGCCCTCGGCGGGGTGCAGAAAGAGCGACGGCGTGCCGGTGCTCGCCAGCGTGCCGGCGATCTTGCGCGCCACCGCGCCGGATTTGCCCATGCCGGTGGTCACCACGCGGCCCGCGCGGCCGAGCACCAGGTCCACCGCGCGGAGAAAGTCCTCACCCAGGCGCGCGGCCATCGCCACCAGCGCCTGCGCTTCCTGCCGCAACACGTCGCGCGCGAAGTCCAGCACCTCGCCGCGCTCCAGGGTTTGTGGGGTCATAATAGTAGTGACATTCGACAGCCGCGCACGGTTTCCTGCCGGACGAGACGCCGGCGCGCCGTCTGCAACCCGGGAGAGTGATCGTCACCGTCTGGAACAGGGCGGGAGCCCGGCCGAGTATCGGATCCACCGATGACGCGGAGCGGGCCAGGCCCCGCTCCCCGCCTTCACACCCATTCCGCCACCGGCGCGGCGCCGTGCTTCACCAGCAGGAGCATGCCGCAGAGGCCATCGTGGCCCAGGGCGCCATTGGGGAATCGGCGGATATCGAAGAGGGCGCCGTCGCCGGCCAGCTCGGCGGTCTGGCCGGGCTGCAGCACCGGGCCATTGGTCAGGGAGTAAATGGCGGTATTGGCGAGGATGATCTCCGCGTCATCGGCGTCATCGCCGTCATCGGGGAACAGGTGCAACTCCGGCAGGCCGAACTGTTCCAGGCCGTGGGTATGCAGCCAGCGCCGGCCATCCGCGGTCTCCTCGCGCATGGTGTTGACGAAGAGCAAGTAGAGCGCCACCGGGGAGAGCGGATCATGTTCGGCACACACGCCATCCACGGCGGCGCGGGAGACGTACCGCAGCGCAGAGGTGGCGACGTAGCCGAGGACATCGGGGTCGCGCAAGAGCGCATGCAGCGCCTTCACGACGAACGTCCCCTGTGCGGGGCAGGCATTCCGCAGCTGGCGGTAATGCAGTACGGCGCTGGCGGTATGCGCGCCCAGCGCGTCGTGATCAGCGTCGCGGAGGCGGGGCGAGGTCGCGCCCAGCATGGCGCTGTCACCCGGCGGCAGCGGCTCGTCAAGGAGGGTGAGCCACAGCGTCTGCTCGCCGGTGGACAGCCGGTAGGTCAGCGGGGCGTCCGGCGGGCCGGTGTGCGCGCAGGCGAGGGATTCGTCCCACAGCGCCTGATAGTCGGCGATGAGGCGCTGGGGATCAATCTGCAGCGGGGCGACGGTGAGCAGCGTCAGCCGCACCGGGCAGGCGGTCACGTCGTCGGCAGACTCCACCTGCGGCGCCTCGCCGCGCGGCCGCAGCGCGGAGATCACGTACCAGAGGATGGCGAGTATCAGCAGTCCGGCGAGAAAATATCCCATGATCGTCCCAGGGGGTGGCTACTTCATGCGCGCCAGGTCGGCTTCCAGCGTGTCCAGCGACGCGGCGATCACCTCGGCATCGTCGGGCTGGTATTCCAGCGCCGGATCGAGCGGGCGCCGCATGCGCGAGAAGGCAAACGCCTCGCCGGTCGCCTCCACCCGCAGGGTGACGGCGCTGTGCGGCAGGCGAATGACGGTGAAGGCGGAGCTGGGGAAGGGGGGCGTGGCCCCGCCCATCACGTCTTTCAGGTAATGGCCCTGCAAAAAGAGCAGGTGCGCCTCCGCGACGCGCAGGAAGATCGCCGGCTCGTGCGCCACCGTGCCTTCCACGGCGATGGCGCCGTCGGCGGTGGCGGAGAGCACCTCCACCTCGCCGGCGGCCAGGTCGCGCATCACCGCCTGCTCGAAGGGATCGCGGAAGCGGCTGCGGCCCGACACGGCATCGCGATAGAGGAAGACCACGCTGGCGGCGAAACCGAGCGCCAGGAAGACCGAGAAGGTGACGATCGGATACAGGACGGCGTTGAACAGCGAGCCGATGAGCACGTAGACCAGCGCGCCCACCGCCATGCCGGCACAGGGCACGACCACGAAGCGCAGGCAGCCGGTGGCCAGGTCCGCCAGGTCGAAGGGATGCGGCTGCAGCAGTTGCGCGACCAATGTGCGTTCGTCAGCCGATATGGGCCGGCGGCCTGTCTCGATCATCGCTCCTCCTTTCGCGGCGCGGGTGTGCCGGCATGGTAACAAACTCTATCACGGCGGTCAAATCGCGGTCCCGCGTGATGGCCGGCACGGGCATACCCGCCACACCGCTATTATTCCATGTGGACGGCGTCACTCCACGCACCACGGGACGATTTTCCCGCGCCCGCGGCGGCGGGTCAGCGCGGCGGCGCCGGGCGCTTCAGCAGCGTGTCCAGCTCGGCCAGCGTGCCGGTGAGCACCGCGCAGGCGCCGGGGAAGCACTCGTCCTGCGTCAGCGGCGCGCGGGTGCGCGAGGGTTTCAGGTAGTCGCCGCGCGCGTCCACCGCGATGATCTCGTCGCGGTCGGGCAGGCGCGCCAGCGAAAAATCGCTGTTCGGGAAACGGCCCGCCATCACCAGCGCCAACACGTCCAGCCCCTGCAGCACCAGCAGCGTGCCGTCGCCGACGTCGAGCACGAAGAGCGCGGGCTGCCGCGCGCCATCGCCCTCGATGACCACGGCGTCCGCCACCGTGCACGCCAGCGTTTCCACCGTCCCCTGCTCCAGCGCCGTTGTCAGCGCCTGGCGATACATGCTCCCGGCGCGCGGGCGGCGGGCGCGGCGGGTGAGGGTGAAGAGGACCGCCCACAGCACCACCAGGCCGGCCCCCAGATACAGATCCCAGCCGAGGGTGCCCACGTTGGGGATGCGGGTGGGCTCGAACATCGTCGTCAGCGCGATGCGCACCAGACGCGCGATGATGGCGACGCCCACGGCCAGCGCCGGCACGCCCAGCACCCAGAAGAGGACCCAGCGGAGGGGCGACGGCGGTTTCGCCGCGGCGATCCACCCCTCGACCACCGCGCGCTCATCCGGGGTCATGGTACGGGTCGAAATGGTCAGCATGCCACTGTCCCTCGCGTTGAACAGATCGTGAACGGCGGCGCGCCGGGCAGCCGAATAGCCCGGGGCTGTCTCGCCCCGCATCCGGCGCCGCGACGGCCGATGCGCTTATTGTAACATCCTCGAACGAAAAGTTACAGCCACCGCGCCAGCCACGCCTGCGCCTCCGCCCACATCGCCGGCGGGACGGCATGGCCCACGCCCGGGTAGCGGCTGAGGCGCAGGCGCTCCGGATGACGGTAGTGCGGCAGGCAGGCAGCGTAGAAGCGCGCGTTGCCGGTGATCGGCACCAGGGTATCGTCGTCCCCGTTCGCCAGCAAGAGCGGGCGGTCGGCGAAGGCGGCGGCGTTGGCGATGGGGTCGGCGCGCGCGGCCAGCGCCGTCAGCGCGGGGGGCAGGTAGGTGTCCAGCTCCGCCGCCGGGACGCCGTGGTCCGCCGCGCGGCCGCGCTGGGTGCAGAGGAAGTCGCCGCTGCCGATGAGCGCCGCGCCGACGGTGATGCGCGGGTCGCGCGCCATCGCCAGCAGCGTCACGTGCCCGCCCATGGAGGCGCCTTCCACGCCGACGCGCGTCATCGCCAGCCCCAGCCGCGCCGGCAGCAGGTCAATGAGCAGGCTGATATCCGCCGCCGTGCCCAGCATGTTGGCGTAGAAGGTGGTGGGAAAAGTCGGCCCGTAGGCGCCGTTCTGCTCCGGGTCCACCGCCCGCCGACCATGATTGCGCTGCTCCACGCCGATGGCGATCAATCCCGCCGCCGCCAACGCCGCGCACTGGTCGAAAATGGATTCCACCGCTCCCCCACGCCCATGCGTGACGAAGACGACCGGCGCGGCGGCGCCGTGCTCCAGGCCGAAGAGGTGGATGTCCAGGCCGGCGAGGGCGAGGGGGGTGGAATCTGCCATGACGTTTCGCTCCGTTACGTGCTTATCGCATTCAGGTAATCCTGTATCAACACCACCTGATAGGGTGAGCCTTTCATCGTCCGCGCAAGTTTCACATCTGACGTGAGCAGCAGCACCTGAAGCCGCTCAGCCAGCGCAACATACGACGCGTCATACGCGGTGATATCATACACGCTGGCGATGTCCAGCGCGCGTTCCATCAATTCGCCGGTCGAAGTAGTCGGCAGCGCCAGCAGACGAAGATGAACCAGCGCGTGCCGAGCGGCCATCATGGTATAAACCTTCTTCCGAACCTCTTTCCAGAAGATATTCGCGCACTCAACATAGACTAAATCCGGCACGGACAAGACAGACGCCTCGTTGTCCGCAAGGTAGGTGTGTATCAAATACTGCACGTCAACAGTATGCTCTTCTTTGAGGAATAGTTTAATAAGCACACTGGCGTCTATGACGCAGGGGATAAGACTCATCGTCGTCGCCCTTCCCGCAAGATTTTTAAGGTGTCAGCTTCTTTGGTCGGTTGCTGACTCTCGCGGATTCGCGCAATCTCCTCCAACGCGCGCAATCGCTGTTCCCGCAGGTCCAGATGCCGGACAGCCTGCTCCATCACCGCGATCACCTCGGCGTTGATGGATCGCCGCTGCTCACGCGCCAGTTCTTTGAATCGCTCGAACAGCTCATCAGGGATATCGCGAATGGTGATACTCGCCATGAGTTGCCTCCGTATGGTGTTATTATGCAACCATTATACCACCACCACTGTGTAAAAACACCATCCTACGTGTGCAGCATCGAGATATCACGCTGCTCGCTGATATATGCCAGCGAAAAGCCGCTGGTATCTTCTGGCCAGGGCTCACAGTAGGTATAGCCTTCCAGAAAGGCGATCGCTCCCGCAGATATCCAGAGCAGGAAGCCGGCCTTATACATCAATGTTGGCATCGTGGCTTCAACATCACCGAATGCAACACTAAGGTCACTGGGCAGTCGTGGCAGATCGTCGGGTACGGTAAAATAGGTATACAAACCAACCCCGGTCATTTCCCGCGACTGGAGGCTTGCTCGCTCGAACTGCCGCCGCAGGAGAAGTAACGAGGCATCATCGCCTGCCAATAACAGGCGCATGACCGCTTGTTCGAGTTGCGTCCATTCGTTGGATGTCATCTCATACTCCAACCGTAGTTCGCTCCATGCACCCCCCTGATGCTCTTTGATACATGCATATCGCGATCTCCAACATCCGGTTGGTCTGTTCGATCCGCTGCGTCGCTGGAGAGGGACGCCTGGCCGCCTGGCCTCGCAGGGGGTACTTCAGTGCCCGCGTCCCCCACCATAACGCCATTCGACTCTCAAAGAGCATCAGGAGGGTGCTAACACTGTCAAGGACGCTACAGCGCCCTGAGTCATGCGGGAAACGAGTGCGCTTCAGCGTGCTTGCCGTCGTTCGCCACCTCCTGCAGGGGGTGGTGAACGTGAACTACGGTAGTCGTACTAATCCCTATTCCCCAACCCCTATTTCCTCACCCCAGACACGTCTGCTGCACCGTCGCGATGCGCAGCACGTTGGAGGCGCGGGTGACGACGCCCACCGGGTGCGGGTTGACGGCGATGATGATGAGCAGGTCGCCGTCCCGCAGCAGGCCGGTACGGCAGCTCTGGCGCACGGCGCGGTCGAGGATCTCGTCCGGGGTGCCCGTGTTCGTCATCAGCAGCGGGGTGACGCCCCACAGCAGCGGAAGCTGGGTATACGTCTCCGGGTCGCTGGTGACGGCGAGGATGGGCTGATGCGGGCGATTTTTGGACACCAGCGCGGCGGTGTGGCCGTGCGTGGTGCTGGCGATGAGCGCCCGCGCCCCCAGGTGGTGGGCCATGTCCACCGCGGCGGCGGCCAGCGCGCCGGTGGGGTGGGTGTAGCGCGGCGCCTCTTCGGTGGGCACCACGTCCGCCGGCAGCAGCGTCTCCGCGTAATCGGCCACCGTGGCCATGGTGCGCACGGCATCTGCCGGGTATTGGCCCACCGCCGTCTCGCCGGAGAGCATCACCGCGTCGGTGCCGTCGAGGATGGCGTTCGCCACGTCGGTCACTTCGGCGCGGGTGGGGCGCGGGTTGCGGATCATCGAGTCGAGCATCTGCGTGGCGGTGATCACCGGCTTGCCGGCGCGGTTGGCGGCGCGGATGATCTGCTTCTGCAGCAGCGGGATGCGCTCCAGCGACACCTCCACCCCCAGGTCGCCGCGCGCCACCATCACCCCGTCGTAGGCGTCAATGATCGCCTCCAGGTTCGCCACCGCTTCGTGTTTTTCGATCTTGGCGATCACCGGGCGGCGGATGCCCATCTCGTCCATCATCGCGCGCAGCGGCGCCACGTCGGCGGCCGTTCGCACGAAGGACATGGCCAGCCAGTCCACGCCTTCGTCCAGCCCCCGGCGCGCGTCCGCCAGGTCTTTGTCGGTGAGCGCGGGGATGGGCAGCGATTCCCCGGGCAGATTGATGCCCTTGTGGTTGCCCAGCGGGCCGCTCACCAGCGCGCGGCAGACGACGTCCGTCTCGCTCACGGACACCACCTCGGCCTCCAGGTTGCCGTCGTCGAAAAGGAGGCGCGCGCCGGGCTGCACGTAGCGCGGCAGCTCCGCGAACCCCAGCGGCACCTCGCCGGGCGCGGGGGGGCGGTTGGTGAGGGTGAACGCCTTTCCCGCCTCCAGCATTACCGGCTGCGCCATGTCGCCGGTGCGGATTTTCGGCCCGGAGAGGTCATATACTACGGCGAGCGGGATGCCCGTCTCCGCGCTGACGCGGCGCACCAGCGCGATCCGTTCGGCATGCTCCTCGGGCGTGCCATGCGAGCAGTTGATGCGCGCGACGCGCATACCCGCGTGCACCATTGCGGCGAGCACCGCCGGGTCTGCCGACGCCGGCCCCAGGGTACAGACGATCTTGGTACGTGGCATACCGCAGAAATTCGGGACGCGCCGGGGGGATTCCTGCCAGGCGCCGGGATGGTATAATAGGCAAGCCTGTCAAGCGATCCTGCACGACGAACGCGTGCGATCACGAACGAGCACACCAATGACCACGCGCACCGAACATGACCTCCTCGGCGCCCGCGCGGTGCCGGCGGAGGCGTATTACGGCATTCACGCGCTGCGGGCGGCGGAGAATTTTCCGCTGCTGGGCCGGCCGCTGCATCCGGAGCTCATCACCGCGCTGGCGCAGGTGAAGGCGGCCTGCGCGCGGGCGAATCTGCGCGCCGGGCGGCTGGAGGCGGGGAAAGCGCGGGCCATCATCCAGGCGGCGGAGGAGATCGCCGCCGGCGCGCTGCGCGACCAGTTCATCGTGGATGCGCTGCAAGGGGGGGCGGGCACCAGCGCCAACATGAACATGAACGAGGTGATCGCCAACCGCGCGCTGGAAATCCTCGGCGCGGCGAAGGGGGAGTACGCCGTCCTCGACCCGCTGGACGACGTGAACCGCGAACAGTCCACCAACGACGTCTTCCCCACCGCCGTGCGCGTGGCGGCGCTGCGCCTGCTGCTGCCGCTCATCGAGGAGGTGGCGGCGCTGCAGGGGGCGCTGCAGGAGAAGGAGGGGCAGTACGCGGCGACGCTGGCGCTGGGCCGCACGGAGATGCAGGACGCCGTGCCCATCACCGCCGGCCAGCGCTTCGCCGCCTGGGCGCAGGCGGTGCAGCGCGACTGGTGGCGCCTGCACGTGGTGGAGGAAAAGCTGCGCCAGGTGAACCTGGGCGGCACCGCGGTGGGCACCGGCCTCAACGCCGACCGCCAATACATCTACGTGGTGGTGGATTACCTGCGGGGGGCGACGGGGCTGAATCTCGCCCGCGCCGAAAACCTGATGGATCTCACGCAAAACGCCGACGTGTTCGCGGAGGTGAGCGGCCTGCTGAAGACCGCGGCGGTGACGCTGGCGAAGATCGCCGGCGACCTGCGCCTGCTCTCCGCCGGCCCGCGCGGCGGCATTGCCGAAATCCGCCTGCCCGCGCGGCAGGCGGGGTCCTCCATCATGCCGGGCAAAGTGAACCCGGTCATCCCGGAAGCGGTGACGCAAGCGGCCTATCAGGTGATGGCGAACGACCAGGCGGTGACCCTCGCCGCCCACGCCGGGCAGCTCGAGCTGAACGCCTTCCTGCCGCTCATCGCCCATAATCTGCTGCAATCCCTCGACCTGCTGCGCGGCGCGGCGACGATCCTGCGTGAACAGTGCCTGCGCGACCTGACCGTGGAGGAGGCGCGCGCGCGCGAGTGGTTGGACCGCAGCTTCGCCCTCGCCACCGCCGTCGCCCCGTACCTCGGCTACGGCGCCGCCGCGGAGGTCGCCCGCGACGCGCGCGCGCGGGGCATCACCGTGCGCGACGCGCTGTTGGAGCGCGGCGCCTTCACCGCGGCGGAGCTCGACGCCATCACCGCGGCCTACGAGCTGACCACGCCCGGCGTCGCCGGCGAAAAAACCGTCAAACGGGAGGCCGAGCCGGAACAGACGGAGTAAGAAACGGTCGTGGACGTGATCGTCGCCGTCACGCGGGCACGGCCACCGTGTCGCGGATGTCAGCGGGCGCGAGCAGGCGCCGCACCAGCGTCCGCAGGTCATCCAGCGACTCACCTTTCCGATACCAGCCGTCCGCCCCGGCCGCGGCGGCGGTGGGGGCCACGTGCCAGGCGTTGCTCATCAAAATCGCGCGCAGCGCCGGGTCGCGCTGTCGCGCCTCGCGGATCAGCACATCGCCTTCGGGTTCGGGCAGATACCAGTCGGTGAGCAGCAGCGCCACCGGCTCCCGCGCCAGCACCGCCCGCGCCGCCGCCGCGTCCCCCACCGCGCGAACCGCATACCCCATCATCCGCAGCAGCAACAGATACAGCTCCCGCTGATCCGCATCATCTTCAACCAGTAGAACGACGTGTGCCATACCAGGGAGATAGGCTACAGGAGAATCTCTCAACGCGGTGTCGGATTTTTCGGACAAACGGCACATTTTCTCAGGGGTGCAGCCCGACAAACAGCCGGCTGTCGGCATCCACCAGCGGATCCACCTCCTCGATGGCGGCCGCGTGGGCGAAGACGATGCCCGGGTGCGCGGCGCGCATGGCGCGCGCGAGGGCGGTGAAGCCGCGCGGACCGTTCGCCTCACGCAGGCCGTACGCCCACCGCGTCGTTGCCTCGGCCACGGCGGCCAGGTTCTCCCGCGCGCCGGGCACCAGCGCGAGGTGCTCCGCCTGTGTCAATCCGTCGCGGTAGCCACGGCGGACGAGCGCCGTCTCCCCGCGACTGTCCGCGACCGGGCCGATGGGGCCGATCAGCCGCTGCAGCGCGGCAATACGCCCCCGGGCGCCGCTTTTGACCGCCAGCAGCGCCGGCCCGACATCCGCCGCGTGAAAGTCGTGTGACGCCGCCAGCCGTTCGCTCACCGCCCCGGCGTAGGTCTGCCATGCCGCCGCGTCGTCACCCGCCGGCGCCGGCGGCAGCGCCAGCGACTCGGCGAAGAACGGGCTGACTGACGCGCCGCTGTTGCGCGCGGCCGCCAATCCCAGCGCGGCCAGCCGCTCGGCGGCGGCGAGCGCCGCCTCCGCGCCGTCCCGCGCCAGCACGGCCGCCAGCGCCTCGGTGAGCGCCGCGCGGGTGAGATACCCCTCCGGCGCCGCAACCGGGCCGCCCGCGGCAGCCGCGATCTCCGCCTGCCCGTCGGTCGTCAGGCTCACCTGTGCCAGCCCGAGCATCGCCTGATGGGAGGGGCACAGCCAGCGGATGAGCGTGGGATCGCGCCGCAGGTGGGCGGCGACCGTCAGCTTCTCCCCCGCTTCGCGCTGTCCGGCCTCGGTGACGGGCAGGAACAGCGCCGCCTGGTCGCCGTCGAAATCGGCATTCAGCAGCATGGCGGCAAGGATGGGCAGGCGGATGGCCCGCCCCGGCACGCGCACCGGGCGAAACGCGAGCAGCGACGTCGGCATGACGGCGGGCGCGCGGGTGAGCATGATCCATGAGCGCGCCATCACCGCATCCAGCGCATCCCCGCGCGCGACCGGGCCAAAGAGCGCCTTGGCGATCTCGTCCGGCACCCCCAGGTGCGCGAGCGATAGGTCGCGCGCCGGCGCCAGCACGGTCCGGGCGCTGAACAGGTTGCGCGCGGAGGGGCGCAGCTCCCTGGGCGTCACCAATTGATCGGCATACGTCCACACCGCCGCCGCCAGCCGCGCCTGCGCCTGCCGCGCCAGGCTCTCCGGCGCGCCGGTGTCGCGCAGGCGCGCCAGGCGGGTGTTGGCCTCGACCACCTCCGCCCAGCCGGGCACGCCGGCGATCTCGCCGAGGGCGGTCAACTCCCGCTCACGCGACCAGGGGTGCGGCACCGGCAGCGCCAACGGCAGGCCGTCGCCGGGCGCGAAGCGGAAGCCCACCCGGTCGCCGGCGAATTCGGCGGCGATACCCACCGCCGCCAGCCGCCGTGTCAGCATGGCAAAATGCGGCGTGGGCGGCGGCGCCTGCGGCACTGGCCCGGCGGCGACGCGCGCGGCGAGGGTCTCGGCATCCGGACGCTCGGCGGAGCGGGTGTTATACGTCTCCAGGATCGTCTGCCACGCGCCGATATCGCGCAGCGCCAGGAACTCCAGCTCCCCCTGCGCCGCGGCGCGCTCGCCGGCGTGCAGCTTGTCGGCGGCCGTATGCGCCGTCCGCCCCCAGTACACCCATCCGACGCAGGCGCGATACGGCAGCGGCTGCCCGTCCAGCGTCAGCGTCTCCAGCCCGTCCTCCGGCAGGCCCGCCGCCGCCAGCCGCGCGCGGAGCGCCGCGGAGGACGGCGCGCCATACGGCGGCACCATGGCCGGCTGCCCTTCCGCGATGGCGACGCGGCTCATCACCATCTCACGCGCCATCCCCAGCACCTGCCGCGAGAGGACGCCGGCGGCGCTGTACACCGCCTCGATGGGCGTGCCATCCGGCAGGTGCGGCATCTCGGCGTCCGGGACGATGCGGCTGATGACGCCTTTCAGACCATGACGGTTGCTCCACTTGTCGCCCGGCTCTACCGGGGCGGCGTAGTGCAGGCGCGCGGCGCAGGACGCGCTGATGAGCATGGCGTCCTCGTAGGTGTCGGCGTCGCCGGCGACCACGGCGGTGAGCAGGTTGTAGCCGCCCCAGATGCCGGGGAGATCCGGCTCGTTGCCGGTGCGCACCAGCGCGGGCTCCGGCGCCAGCGGGGGCAGCCACTGGCGCTGCTGATTCGCCGCGAAGGTCACGTGATTCGGCTCGTTGTGCTCCAGGAAGGGCAGCAGCGCGGCGGACAGGCCCAGCATCGCTTCCGGCGCGCCGTCCTCGATGACGATACGCCCATCGCGGATGACCGCCCCCAGCGCCAGGCTGAAGACGTGTCCGATGTTCGGTCCTTCCGGCGTCTCGAACGGGCAGACGCGGCCGACTTGCCCGGGGGGAAACACCTGCGCGCACTCCGGCACGATGACGCGCCGCTGGTGGGTGAGCATCGCCAGCCGGTTGGTGATGTCCAGCCATTGCCCGGTCTTGCGGATATTATACGGATCAGCATTGATGGTGGGATTGATGATCTCCTCGCCCCAGCTCTCCAGCGGCAGCACGGCGCGGATGAGCGCCTCGTCCCACGGCAGGTCGGCGGCGATTTCTCCCAGGCGCGCCTCGATGTGCGCCGCCAGTTGCTCGCCCACGCAGGCGATCTCCGCCGTCGCCAGCTCTTCCGACGAGGCCAGCGGCACCACGATCCACGGGTGCTCCCAGCGGTGGAAGAGCCCGTCGGCATCGGGGCGCGGCAGCGTGTAGACGGCTTCCGCGTCGGCCAGCATCACGGTGATGCGGCAGGAGCGTTCCGCGTCTTCCACGCGGTAGCCGGTCAGCGGCAGGCGCGCCGCCAGCAGCGCCGGCAGGCGCTCGCGCGTGAAGCGGTCGAAGGATTCACGGTGCCAGAACGCGTGGGGCGCATGCATTATTCTTCCTCCATTCCCAACTCGTGCCAGGCTTCCCGCAGCGCCTTTCGCGCGTAGTGCAGGCGGGATTTCACGGTGCCTTCCGGCACGCCGAGGCGCGCGGCGATGTCCTGCATCTCCATCTCCGACTCGTGCGCCAGCCGCACCACGGCGCGCTTGTCGTCAGGGAGGGCGTGAATGAGACGCCGCAGCAGGCGCAGGCGCTCCTCCCGCAGGCAGTAGTCTTCGGGGCCCAGCGCGGCGGCATCCACCAGCCATCCCGGCGGCGCCTCCTCCTCCGCCTCACGGGAGGAGGGGGGCGCCTCCAGCGGCACCTCGCGCCGCCGGCGTCGTGCCCGTATGCTGTTGAGCGCGAGATTCGTCGCGATGCGCAGCAGCCATCCCGCGCATCCGCCGCGGCCGTCCCACTGTTCGGCGCGCGTCCATACGCGAAGAAACGTCTCCTGCGTCAGATCATCCGCCGCATCGGCATCGCGCACGATCCGCTGCAGGTGGCGCCGAATAGCCGCGCGATGCCGCGCGTACAAGCTCTCGAATGCCGCCGCGTCTCGCCGGCCGATGCGCTGCACGAGTTGTGCATCGGACACCCCCATCATCGCCCTCTACCGGAGATGACACCGGCCGCGTGGGCCGGGTTCATCCCCTTTCGGGTTCAGGTAACCACCGGAAATGTCCTCTTTGTGCCGAAAACCGCGGGGGCGCGCTCGCGGCGCGCGGCTACAATCGGAGAAGACAACCACTAAGAAACTGTATTGGAAGTGATCGTTGTCGTCTCGCGGAGGATGGGGCGTGGCTGGCAAGGCGGAGTTCCGAGAGTCCCGATAGCATCGGGATGCCAGGAACTCCAACGCCGCCAGCCACGTCACAGACCCGCGAGACGGCGGCGAGCACTTCCAAGACAGTTTCTAAGGAGAATGCCATGGCCTACTATTTCCGCGTGTTCTGCACGACAGGGGAGCCGCCGGCGCTGGCGGAGGTGCTGCGCTGGGTGGCGGACCGGGGCGTGAGGCTGCGCACCGAGCCGACGGGCATCACCGCCTGGGGCAGCGAGCCGGTGAAGCTGGTGTACGAGGATGGGCGCGCGCCGTTCCTCGCCGAGGTGGACCTGAATAACGGCCCCGACTCGCTGGCGGCGCAGGAGATCGGCGAATTCCTCGACCTGGTGCGCGAAATCAAAAAATATCCCCGCAAACGCGAGCGCGTGGCCGACCAGTTGGAGCACACGCGCTTCATCGTCGCCTGCCGGATCCCCGTTGACGACTTCACCGACGCCGGCTTCCACGCGATTGACGTCTTCATGGCCTACTTTTTGGTGCACCACGGCGGCATGGTGCAGGCCGATGGGCAGGGCTTCTACGAAGACGGCAAGATCACCCTCGAACTGGCGGCGTGACCGGAAACCCACGGCGGCCCGGGGGCGGGCGCTGTCCAGCGATTACCAGCGGCCGGCGCGCCAGTCGCACTGGGCGTGGATGGCCTCGTCATGCGCTAGTCTCACCGTGTCGTCGGGGAGCGAGAGCCCGCGCGCGCTGATGGCGGAGGACGACATCGGCAAGGGTGCGCGGGACGGGCGACGGGTCGGTGGGAAGGACGAGGGATACGGTTGCCGGCATGACCACACCCCTCATCACGCGCATCGCGAAGTGCACTGTCGCCATGATAATCCGTGCGGCGGGATTGCGCAACCGTGCCGGATTGCGTCTTTCCCCCCGGCGTGCGATACTATCGGCGAGGAGGCGCGTATGACCGGTCGTGAGAAAATCTTCGCCGCGCTCTCGCCCGACGGCTCTGCGGAGACGCCGGTCGTCATCTGCTACCCCGGCATTTTCGAGCGCGACCACCTGGGCGAGCTGACGGATCTGCCCTGGTGGAGGCTGCACGAGACGGACCCGGAGCGCCGGGCGGCGTTCCACGCGAGCCTCATCCGCGCCACCGACCTCGACTGGTACGAGCTGCGCGGCGGCCACGCGGGGGCGGAGCAGGCGGCGGTGACGATCAGCGAGGAGGCCGACGGCGTCTATCAGCGCGACGCGCGCACCGGCGAGCGCCGAAAGCTGGAGCCGCCGGTGGTGGGCGGCACGCTGACCACCGCGCGCGGTGACGCGCCGCCCATCACGGATCTGGAGGCCTTTCTGGCGGAGCGCGTGCCGCCCCCGGCGCCGTTTCGCGGGGTGCCGACGGGCTGCGAGCGGCTGCCGGCGCTGCTGAAGGCGGCGCTGCCCGATAAATACGCCTTCACCTGGGCGGGCGCGCCGCTGTGGCTGCTGGCGGGCACGCTGGGGTACGCGGAGTGGTTCGCCGGGCTGGCCGATGACCCCGCGCCGCTACTGCGCGCCGCCGACCGCCTGCTGGACGGACAGCTTCACGGCATCGCCGCCGCGCAAGCGCTGGGCGCCGACGGCATCTGGATCGAGGACTGCCTGACCGACCAGATCGGCCCCGACCGTTACCGCCGGTATCATCTGCCCCACCTGCGCGCGCTCACCGACGCCATCCGCGCGGCGGGCCTGCACAGCATCCACTACTTCTGCGGCAATCCGTGGCCGGTCTTCGACCTGCTGCTGGAGAGCGGCGCCGACGCGCTGGGCCTGGAGGAGTCGAAAAAGGGCTTTGCCATTGACATCGCCGCGGTGGCCGCGCGGGTGAACGGCCGCATGACATTGCTCGGCAACCTGGACGCCATTGACCTGCTGGAACACGGCACGGACGCCGCCCTGCGCGCGGAGATCGCCCGCCAGCGCGCCGCCGGGCGCCGCAACGGCCACCGCTTCATCCAGAGCCTCGGCTCCCCGGTGACGCCGGGCACCAGCGTCGCCCGCGTGCGCGCCTACGCCGCCATGGCGCGGGAGGGGTGAGCAGGCTATCCAGATATCGCACGGCCTGGCAGTGGCCGGCCCCGCATGCCATCGGGGCCGGCCACTGCCAGGCCGTGCTGGGCTTTGGTACCGGATACTCGCTCTCCCACCCCTCCCCGCCCGCGGTCCTTCACCCGTTTTCGGGTATAATACCCCCGACATCCCATGAACGACATCCTGCAACATAAACTCTCCCAGCTCCCCACGCAGCCGGGCGTCTACCTGATGCGCGACGCCGCGCGGGCGGTCATCTACGTCGGCAAGGCGAAGGTGCTGCGCAACCGGGTGCGGAGTTACTTTCAGGACATCAGCGACCAGCATCCGCGCACGCAGGCGATGGTGGCGCTGGTGGCGGATTTCGACACCATCGTGGTAGGCACCGAGCGCGAGGCGTTGGCGCTGGAGGCCACCCTCATCAAGCGCTACAAGCCGCGCTTCAACGTGCTGCTGCGCGACGACAAAAGCTACCCGTACATCAAGATCACCACCGACGACGCCTTCCCGAAGATCGCGGTGGTGCGCGCCGGCGGGCAGTCGCTCGACACGCGTGCGCGCTACTTCGGCCCGTATACCAACGTGGGCGCGATGTGGGACGTGGTGCGGCTCATCCGGCGCGTCTTCAAGGTGCGGCAGGAGACGCGGAATTCCCCCACACGCCGCGCCGGCTGCCCGTGGGACGAGGCGGGCGCGCGCCTGAAGCGCCCCTGCCTGGATTACGACATCGGGCAATGCACCGGCCCCTGCGCGGGCCTCGTCACCCGCGAGGACTACGCCGCGCAGGTGACGGAGACCCTCCTCTTCCTGGAGGGGAGGATGGACCACCTGCTGGACGCGCTGGCCGCGGAGATGGCGCGCGCCGCGGGCGCGTGGCGCTTTGAGGCCGCCGCGCGCCTGCGCGACAAGATCGCCAGCCTGCGGCAGATTCAGCAGGACGCGAAGACCGTCTCCGCCAGGCGCGAGGACCTGGACGTGGTGGCCTACCACGCCCGCGCCGACGAGGCGTGCATGACCGTCTCGGTGGTGCGCGGCGGCAAGCTGGTGGACCAGCAGCACTACCTGCTGGACGGCGTCACCGGGGCCGGCGAGGACGAGCTGCTCACCGCCTTCCTCGCCCAGCGCTACACGCGGGTGGGGTCGCCGCCGCGCCTGCTGCTGCTGCCGCATCCGGTGAGCGAGGGACGCCTGCTGGAGGACTACCTGACCGCGCGCGTGGGCCGGCGGGTGCGCCTGCTGACGCCGCGGCGCGGCCCGAAGGCCGACCTGCTGGCGATGACCGCGGACAACGCCCGCCTCTACCTGGAGCAGACGCAGGCGAAGGCCGACGAGGAGACGCGCAAAGCCCGCGAGGCGCTGGAGGAGCTGGCGGCGGTGATCGGCCTGCCGGAGGCGCCGAGACGGCTGGAGTGCTACGACATCAGCACGCTGATGGGCGAGGACGCGGTGGGCTCGATGGTGGTTTTCACCGAGGGCCTGCCGGACAAGGGGCAGTACCGGCGTTTCCACATCCGCCACTACACCGGCGCGCCGGACGACTACGCGATGATGCGCGAGCTGCTGGCGCGGCGGCTGGGCGCAGCGCTGATGCGGTCGCGCACATTCGCCGCACTGCCCGACCTGCTCATCGTGGACGGCGGCCGGGGCCAGCTCAACGTGGCGCTGCGGGCGATGGAGGAGCTGAACCTGCGCATGCCCGCCATCGGCCTGGCGAAGCGGTATGAGGAGATCATCCTCCCGGGGCGCGAGCTCGGCCTCATCCTCCCAAAACACTCGCGCGCCCTGCACCTCCTCCAGCGCATCCGCGACGAGGCCCATCGCTTCGCGCTGAAGTACCACACCACCCTGCGCAACAAACGGGTGAAGGAAAGTCTGCTCGACGAGATCCCCGGCATCGGCCCCGCCCGCAAAGCGGCGCTCTTAAAGCACTTCGGCAGCGTGGAAAAAATCCGCACGGCGACGAGCGATGACCTCGCCGCCGTCCCCGGCATCCCCCGCCCGCTGGCGGAGACGCTGCATGGGCTGCTGGCGGGTATCGCGGAGCGAGAGCAGGCGAGCTGATGGGCGAGCGAGCCCGTGCCGGGTCGTAGCCGCATACCGTTATGCCTGTTGCGCCTCTCAGCAACGGCGATATAGGGCTGGCACCTGGTAGAAGCAGGCTCTTTCATTGACAGGCAACCTGTTGTTAGTATATAATAGCAAACACTTGCTTTAAGTGGTAACACCGGGAGCCGAAGATGATGCGCCATGAGATACACCATGCCTTTGAGAGGGTTCTCGCTGTCTCTGCAGAGGATATTGAATACTTTCTACAAAGTATTGGCACGATATCCTGGGCGGATTTTCTGCTCAATCCCCGGCGGCTCCGTGGCAGTGACTTCCTCATGCGCTGGTCGCAAGGTGTCTGGAGTGAACACCTCCTGACACAAGCGGTCAATGCGACCGGGCAGTATTTCGCCATACCATACGGTCCCAGTGGAACAGCACCCGATAATGATGTGCGGGAGTTTGAATTATACTTTGAGCGGTTGGAACGGGCGGGGCTGGGCAGCATGAAGCGCCCGGATTTACTGGTGTTTCGTACGGGAGATGATGATCGGGTATCGTCAATCATTGATAGCCTCAATGGTGTGGGTGAATTACCGTTTACCCCCGAAGGTGATCCACGGATACAGCAATTGCTCTCGCTGGCGATCATTGCGGTCGAATGCGAAAACAGCTTATGGCGCGCACAGATGATGCCGGATTATCATACGCCGTTCACGCCGCAGAGAAGATTGAACGGCCGACCTGGACTGAAGAAATCCGCTGTGCTTCCGACGGTTATCGTGAAAGAAGAAGATCGGCGACCGTTAACGCAATGGCAAGATACGCATCATATTCCGATTCACATCTGGCATGCCTTTTTCGATGAGGCATACGGCATTGCCCTGGATACTGTCGAGCGACTCATTTCCGGTGGCGATATCGAGCCAACAAAGCAAGTCTTCCAGGCGCCCGGTGGCGCTACGTCAGAAAAGGTGATTTACAAAATATATTACCGGCATGCATATCCATTAGCACAGACTGTTGCGTATCCCGAATTAGTCGCCGATTCAATCACCGACCGGAATGGGCATATTCTCCCGTATGTCAAGTTTATCGGCGGCCGGTCGGAACTCACGGCTGAAGCCCTGGCGGTGCTTCGCGAGGTGGATACCCGCCATGGTTAACCATCCATCAGCACGGGTTTCGGCCCTACCACGCTCGGGCCTCGCACGCGAAACGCGGCGGAGCAAGGGCCAGTTCTGGACCCCAGATTGGGTTGCGGATTTCATGGTGGCGTATGTGTTGCACCGCCATCCCGCCCTCCTGCTTGACCCCGCGCTTGGCGAGGGAGCCTTTTTTCGCGCGGCCAAACGGTATGCGGAGTGCGGCGGTTTTACCCTGACGATGCATGGACGAGATATTGACCCGGAGATATTGATTCACGCACGGGAATCCGGTTTATCCGACGCGGATCTCCAGCACGTTGAGCTGAAAGATTTCGTGCTAGAGCCTCCGCGCGAACAATTTCCCGCCATCGTGGCGAATCCCCCGTACATCCGCCATCACCGGTTGACAACGGAGCAAAAGCAGTTGCTTCGGCATTACGCACAAGCCGCCACCGGACGCCATATTGATGGTCGCGCCGGTCTCCACGTCTATTTTCTCATCCGCGCATTGCAGTCATTATCACCACATGGCCGCCTCGCGTACATCGTGTCCGCGGATATTTGCGAAGGCGTCTTCGCACGCCAGTTGTGGGGCTGGATTTGTGAAAAATTCCGGCTTGACGGGGTGATCACCTTCAGTACAGGCGCGGCGCCGTTCCCCGATGTCGACACCAATGCCCTCATCTTTCTGCTCGCGAACGAGCCGCCCGTACCGGAATTCGATTGGGTGGTGTGTCACACTCGCGAGACCGCACCGTTGCTCGCAGTCCTGGAACAGCAGGTGCCTCCCGGCGAAGCCGTTACGGTGCATCGCCGGACCGTGACGGAGGCCCTCTCCACCGGATTATCACGCCCCCCCCAGGCGGAAGCCGTCTCACGGTTTACGCTGGGGGATTTTGCCTCCGTGATGCGAGGGATTGTGACGGGGGATAACGATTTCTTTTTCCTCACCTCCGCCCAACGAGACAAACTGGGAATACCCGCGGGACTGTTCGTGCGCGCGGTTGGACGTACCAGAGACGTCTCCGGCGATCACCTCACGCTGGACGATATGGACCGTCTGGATGAAAATGGCCGGCCAACGTACCTGCTCTCCTTGAATGGGACAGCATTTGATGCGCTTCCCATGAGCGTTCAGCAATACCTTCGTGAAGGGGAGCGCCGGGGCATTCCCGAGAAAGTGTTGATACAAACGCGCAAGCCCTGGTACCGCATGGAACACCGGCAGGTTCCGCCATTTCTGTTTGCCTATCTGGGGAGGCGCAGCAGCCGTTTCATTCGGAACCAGGCAGGGGTTGTTCCGCTGACCTGTTTGATGTGTATTTATCCGCATCTGACGGATTCGGCCTTCATCGAACGACTCTGGCGCGTGATATCGCACCCGGAGACTGTCGCAAACCTGCGTCTCGTGGGGAAAAGCTATGGCGGCGATGCCATCAAAGTCGAACCGCGCGCCTTAGAACGCTTGCCTTTGCCTGACGCATTGGTTGTTGAGAGTGGACTTCACCAGTACCTTCAACAGAAACAAGGCGCGCTGGATTTCCGCTGAGTGATCGCCCGGTTTACCGCCCTCCGCCACCCGCCCGCCCCCCCGCGCCCGGCGCTTTATCCACTTTCAGCACCACCTGTTCGCCGTTGGCGAATTGTTTGGTGATGGCGTGAGGGGCGCCGTTGTAGCCGGCGGCGCGAACGAAGAGGGTGCAGAGGGCGGCGGGTGGGCGCACCGTGAAGGTGCCGTCGGCGGCGACGGGGACGAAGAGGGTGGCGGTGTCGCGCCCGGTGCCATCCGGGTTGCGGCCGTAGCTGAGCACCACCGTCAACGGGCCGGCCGGCGTCTGGCCGGTGGCGGCATCCACCACGCGGCCGGTGACGGTCAGCAGCGGGGTGAGGACGACATCGGTCGTCGCGCCGCGGATGGGCGTCAGCGCTTCGGTGAAATCAGGGTGCAGCACGGTGAGCTGGGCGGTGGTGGTCGCCGGGCAAATGAGCAGGTAGCGGCCCTGCGCATCGGAGACCGCCGCCGGCATCGGGGTGTCGCCGCTCAAGGTGACGATGGCGCCGGCCACCGCTCTCCCCGCCGCGCTGACGCGCCCGCCGACGGTGCGCGCCGGCTGCAGCGTCAGCTCCTGCACGGCGCCGGTATCGGCGGCCTGCTGCGAGACGGTGACGGAGCCGGAGACGCAGAAATATTCCGCGCCGCGCTTCCCCACCGCCACCGCGTGGGTCTGCATCGTCGGCACGACATCCACGCGCGTGGCCACCAGCGGCAGCCGGGCGACGCCCTGCGCGTCGGCGGTGGCCACCAGCGACGGCGTGGCAACGCCCAGCGACGCCATGTTCAGCGGGTAGTTCGTCATCACGTCGCGACAGAGCGCCACCTGCGCGCCGGGCAGCGGCTGTCCCTGCGGGTCGGTGAGGCGCACGGCGAAGGTTTTTCCCGGCAAGAGCTTGATGGGATTCGCCGCGAGGCCCGGCAGGGACGAGAGCGGGATCATGGTCACCGCGCACCCCGGCGCCTCGATCAGCAGGCATTCCTGCGGGCCGTTCATGCCCCGCTTCGGCAACGACGGCAGTGTCACCGTCACCTTGCCGGCGGCGTCGGCGGTATAGGCCGTCTCCGAGTGCAGCTTCGCCAGCCCGCCGGGGAACATCGGCCCGCCGGACTGCGACTCCCCGAAGATGCGCAGAGCGACCTTCGCCCCCGCCGCCGGCGCGCCATCCGCGCGCAGGAATGTGCAGGCCACCGGCCCAGCCGTCGGCCCCGTGGTCATCGGCCCGAGCCACTGGGCGCAAGACGGCAGCGAAAGCAGGAACAGCGCGAGCGGCAGTATGCGCATCGGAAACCTCCCTGTGCGTAGTATTGGTATGGTAGCACGGCTTCAATCCGTTCGCAAGAGCACGGTGACGCCATCCGCCGCCCCCGGCATCCCCCCACCCGCTGGCGGAGACGAGGCATGAGGTGCCGACAGGGGTAGGCGAGTTCAGGAATTGTGCCCTGTACAGGGCGTGGACGGTTGCGTGAATCCCGTTCTCCAGGGCGCTGCCCTGGGCTATGGGATTTGAAGAATAGGGAATGAGATCACCTTACAGCGTATCCCATCCCTTTCTTTGCTTATTCTATAGCCCAGGGCAGCGCCCTGGGAAACGGATTCGCAGGAAGCGCACCGCCCTGCAGGGCACAATGCCACAGCCTGCTACCCAACCGCCTCTGCCGGCGCGAACGCAGACAGCGTCCCCCCCACCGCCACGCAGAGCATCTCCCGCGCGTCCGCGCCCAGGCGGGCGGGGAAGGCGTGAAAATCTTTGCGGAGGACGCCGGCCAGCAGGGCGCGGAGGGCGGGGAGGTCTTTCACTTTGCGCCCGTGGCCGTCGTACAGGCCCTGCGCGGCGGCGGAGGTATTCATCCAGACGAGAGTGCGGTCGCCCCACCGGACGGGCCGGGAGCCCTGGCCGGCGAAGTCGGGCTGAATAGCCCAGAGGCGGCTGCCGTCGCCGGCGAAGAGGGTCTGGATGCCGGGGTTGCCCCAGCGGGTGTACACCAGCACCTGCTGGCCGGGCAGGTCGTCGCGCAGGCGGGCGACGTGATGGCCCTGGGCGTGGCCGATGCGGTGGACGGCGCGGGTGCGGCCGGTGCGGCCGTCCACCACGTAGACGCCGCGGGCGCTGCCGATGAGGAAGGCGACGGGATCGAGGTCGGGGTCGCCGGCGAAGTTGCCGATGGCCACCGTGTCATAATGCCCGCCGGCGCCCAGCGCCAGCATCTCCGCGCCCCGGTCGTGCTCCCACAGCACTGTCCCCTCCGCCGAGAGCAGCGTGCCGCCGGCCAGCACCGCCTCGCGGCCGTCGCCGTCCACGTCGAAGGCCTGCACCGCCGCGTTATGTCCGTAGGGGAGCCGCACGCGATGCGACCAGAGGGGCGCCAGGTCGCGGGTGTAGGCCCACAGGTGCACCCCGCCGTCACCCAGGTCGTCGCGCCACTCGCGGACGATGATGTCGGTGCCCTCGCCAGTGAGGTTGATACTGCGCGGGGAGAGTGCCGCGCGGTTCACCGGCGGCGCGAACTCCGGCAGCTTGGTGCGGGCGAGGACCGCGCCATCCGCGCCGCGGATGACCAGCAGCGCGTCCTGCACCGCGCAGTCCAGCGGCGCGCCCCAGTTCGTCAGCCGTTCGCGCCCGCCGCGCCGGCCCGCCAGCGCGTAGATGAGCCGCCCGCCGTCCACGTGTCCCGCCGAGAAGACCGCGCCGAAGATCGGCTCGTCCAGCGCCCAGAGCTCCTCGCCTTCGACGGTGAGCGCCCGCGTGCTCGCGCCCGTCACCAGCAGGTCAAAACGGCCCGCGCGGGCAAAGTCGGCGCAGCGCGGCAGGCCGCCCAGCGCGTCGAGGTCGAAGGTATGCGCGAGCACGGCGTCGGGGATATCCCGGCCCAGCGCCGCTGCCGCCGCCTCCCGCTGACGGCGGCGGTGGTCGTGCCGCCGTTCGTCCGCCGGGCGCATGGCCACCGACAGCGCCGCCACCCGGCAGGCGCCGATGGCCCGCACGCCCGCCATGCCCGCCTGGAAAGTGCTGTCGGTGACGAAGAGGTCGGTGCCCGTCTCGGCGCAGCGACAGCGGATGCCGTCGCCGTCCAGCGTCATCTCCAGCGTGAGATCGCCATCGGGCAGCGCCACCGCGTGCGCGGCCAGCGGGAACCACTCGTCATCGTGCCGACGGTAGAGCACCAGCCGCCGCCGGCCCTCCACCGCGAAGTGGTAGTAGCGGCGCGCGGTCTCCATGCGGGCGGCGATGCCCACCAGCGCCGTGCCGCCGGCCAGGTTGTCCTCGGTGGGGCGGGCCGCGGGGTCAATCGGGCGCACCACGGCGGTCACCCGGTAGTCGCGCCAGTCGGCCGTGCCGGTCATCACCGCGCGCTCCCAGCCCGTCCATCCCGTCGCCGGCCAGTGCCACGCCAGCACGCGCCGGCCGTCCTCCTCCTCCACCGTCCAGCCTGAGTCCAGGTTGAACACCCCGCGCGGCGCCAACGGGTTCTCCCAGCCGTCGAAACCGGCCCACGTCGCCGCCTCCAGCGGCATCATCACGGCTCCGGTTGGGCGCGCGTCCAGCGACAGCGCGGCGATGGGCTGGTAGCACATGGGCGTCTCCTTCTACCAGATTTCTCGGCAGTGATCCGGGCGCGATGAACACGAACCGGATGCGATCACCCGTACGATATTACCTGCGATACCGATAATAGGCCGCGCACGCCCCTTCCGCGGAGACCATCGTCGCGCCCAGCGGGTGTTCCGGGGTGCAGCGCGCGCCAAAGGCCGGGCAGTCGGGCGGCTTGCCCGCGCCGCGCAGAATGCGGCCACTGATGCACTCGCTAGACTCCTCGGCGGTGTAGGCGGCCGCGCCGAAGCGCCGCTCGGCGTCGAACCGCGCAAATTCCGCGCGCAGGCCCAGTCCGCTCTCCGGAATCTCCCCGATGCCCCGCCATTTGCGCGGCACCACCCGGAACACCTCGGCGATGAGGCGGCGCGCCGCCGGGTTGCCCGCGGGGCGCACCGCGCGGGCGTACTGGTTCTCCACCGCGGCGCGGCCCTCCTCGAGCTGGCGCACCGTCATGGTGATGCCCTGCAGCAGGTCCAGCGGCTCGAAGCCGGTGATGACGATGGGCACGCGGAAACGCTCGGCCAGCGGCGCGTATTCCCCCGTGCCCATCACCGTGCAGACGTGGCCGGCGGCCAAAAAGCCGTCCACGCGCTGGCCCGGCGCGGAGAGCAACGCCGCCATCGCCGGCGGCACCAGCACGTGCGACACGAGCAGCGAAAAGTTCTCCACCCCCAGCGCCCGCGCCCGCGCCACCGCCAGCGCGTGGGCGGGCGCGGTGGTCTCAAAGCCGACGGCGAAGAAGACGACCTGCCGATCGGGGTGGCGCCGCGCGAGGGCGAGGGCGTCCAGCGGCGCGTAGACGATGCGCACGTCGCCGCCGCCGGCCTTCACAGTGAAAAGGTCCTTGTCCGTGCCCGGCACGCGCAGCATGTCGCCGTAGGAGCAGAAGATCACCTCCGGCCGGCCGGCGATTTCCACCGCTTTGTCAATGAGCTCTACCGGCGTCACGCATACCGGGCAGCCGGGGCCGTGCACCAGGGTGATCGCCGGCGGCAGCAGCGCGTCCACGCCGAACTTGACGATGGCGTGCGTCTGCCCCCCGCAGATTTCCATGATCGTCCACGGGCGGGTGACCAACCCGGCCAGCGCGTCGGCGTAGCGGCGGGCGGCATCGGCGTCGCGATATTCGTCCACGTATTTCACGCCGGCTCCTCCGCTTCCCCTTCCTCCGCAAAGGGGGAGGGGGAGGGGGGAGGGGAATCCAACTCACCCATTTCTTGCAGGTAGCGGAACGTTTCCTCCGCTTCCGCCTCATCCACCACGCTCAACGCCGCGCCCACGTGCACGATGACGTAGTCGCCTTCCACCGCCTCCGGCACCAGCGCCAGGCTCACTTCCTTGCTGACGCCGCCGAAGCTGACGCGCCCAGTGCGCGCCATCCCCTCGCCGCTGACGCTGATGAGTTGTCCGGGAACCGCGAGACACATCGCCTCCTCCCCCCTTTTTAGCGTGCGGCGAGCATCGCCGCACTCACTCCAACATGGCTGCCGCCGCCAACTGCCCCAGCGCAATCCCCCCGTCGTTCGGCGGCACGCGCTGGTGCCAGTAGGGGCGGAAGCCGGCGGCGCGCAACGCGTCCACGCTCCGCTCGGTGAGATAGCGGTTCTGAAAACAGCCGCCGGTGAGCGCCACGCGCGCCACCCCCACCGCCCGCGCCACGGCGACGATCATCGCCGCCAGCGCGTGATGGAAGCGGGCGGATACCACGCCGGCGGGCGCCCCGGCATCCGCCAGCAGCGCCCGTATCGTCGGCGCCCAGTCCACCACCGGCCCCGCCAGCGCGAAGGGATACGCCGCCGCGTCCTCCGTCAGACAAAATTCGAGCTCCATCGCCGCTTGCCCTTCAAAGCGCGCATACTGGCGCAGGCCGGCCAGCGCCGCCGCGGCGTCGAAGAGGCGGCCGGCGCTGGTGGTGAGGGGGGCGTTCACTCCCCGCGCCAGCATCGTCGCCATCCCCTGCCACTCGCCGGTGGAAAAGGCGGCGCGGAGCGGCAGGTCCATGGTGAACAGCGCATCGCCGAACAGCGCATACAGCACGCCGAGCGCGCTCCGGCGCGGCTCGCGGGCGGCGGCGTCGCCGCCGGGCAGGCGGAAGGGGCGCAGGTGGGCGGCGCGGGTATACCCTTCGCCATCGGCGAGCAGGAATTCGCCGCCCCAGATCGTGCCGTCGTCGCCGTAGCCGGCCCCATCCCAGGCGACGCCCAGCACCGGGCCGTCCAGCCCGTGCTCCGCCATGCAGGCGCGCACGTGGGCATAGTGATGCTGCACGCGCAGCACCGGCAGCCCCAGGCTGTCGGCGTAGCGGGTGGAGCGGTAATCGGGGTGGCGGTCGCAGATGACGGCCTCCGGCCGGGCGTCGTAGAGCCGCCCCAGGCCGGCGGCCGCCTCGCGGAAGGCGCGATGGGCCTCCTCCGTCTCCAGGTCGCCCAGGTGCTGGCTGATCATCGCCTGCCCATCCACCGCGATGGCCACCGCCCCCTTCAGGTGCGCGCCCACCGCCAGCAGGGGGCGCGTCGCCCCCGGCAGCGGCGCCGGCAGCGGCGCGTAGCCCCGCGCCCGCCGCAGCACCTGCTCGCGGCCGAGGATGACGCGGGCGATGCTGTCATCCACGTGCCGCGCGATGGGCCGGTCGTGTACCAGGAACGCGTCGGCGATGCCATGCAGGCGGATCAGCGCCTCCCGCTCGTCGGTGCAGATTGGCTCGTCGGAGCGGTTGCCGCTCGTCGCCACCACCGCAAAACCCAGCTCCGCCAGCAGCAGGTGATGCAGCGGCGTGTACGGCAGCATCACCCCCAGATATGGATTCCCCGGCGCAATGGCGGGCGAGATACTGGAGGGCGAGACTCCGTCGAGCCTCGACCGCAGCAACACCATCGGCGCCGCCGACGCGCACAGCAGCCGCGCCTCGTCCGCCGAAACCTCGCATAATTCGCGCGCGGCGTCCAGCGACGGCGCCATCAGCGCGAACGGCTTCGCCTCCCGCCCCTTGCGGGCGCGCAGCCGGCGCACGGCGTCGTCATCCCGCGCGTCCGCCAGCAGGTGAAACCCGCCCACGCCCTTCACCGCGACGATCAGGCCGTCGCGGATCGCCGCGGCCGCCGCCCGCGCGGCGTCATCGCGCGCCGCCAGGACGGCGCCGGAGGCATCCCACCATTCCACGCGCGGCCCGCACGCGGGGCAGGCATTGGGCTGGGCGTGGAAACGGCGGTCGCGGGGGTCGTCATACTCGGCACGGCAGGCGGGGCACATCGGGAAGCCGCGCATGGTGGTGTTGGGCCGGTCGTAGGGCAGCGCCCGGATGATGGAGTAGCGCGGCCCGCAATGTGTACAGTTGATGAACGGGTAGCGATAGCGGCGGTCGGCGGGGTCGAAAAGCTCGCGCCGGCACGCCGCACAGGTCGCCAGGTCGGGCAGCACCAGCGCCGTCTTCGCCCCCGCGGCGTCGCTGTGGCGAATTTCGAACCCCACGTACCCGGCGGCGTCCAGCCAGCTCGCCTCCAGGTGCTGCACCACCGCGTGCGGCGGCGCCTCCGCCTCCAGCCGCGCCCGGAACGCCGCCAGCGCCTCCCGCGCCCCCTCCACCTCCAGCACCACCCCCTGCGCGGTGTTGCTCACCCACCCGGCGAGGGACAGCTCATCCGCCAGCCGATAGACGAAGGGCCGAAACCCGACCCCCTGCACCGCGCCGTGGATGACAGCGCGGAGACGGAGGGATCTCGATGTGGAAAGGTGTTCCATAAGATGTTATCGTCAGTATACCGTCGGGATGCCGCATGTTCAACGCATCCCGATCAATCCGGCGAATTGGTTTCCGGGAAAAATGGTGCTATCATCTATGCAGGAGAGCAACGATGGTTCCGCTGTCGCGCGCAACACATTTTACGCCGCATGACCGCATGGTGCTGCGGCGCATCAAAGAGGCCGTACTGGAGATCATCCCCGATGCCGAGGTGATTCTCTACGGCTCGCGCGCGCGCGGCACCGCCCACGCCGAGTCGGACTGGGATGTGCTGGTGCTGACCGATGCGCCGGAAAGTCTTGACCTGGAGAAACGCGTGTGGCTCGGCATAGATGCCGTCGAACTCGATACGGCGGAAATAATCGGTATCACCGTGCATAACCGTCATGAATGGGCTGCGCCCCGCTGGACCGTAGTGCCCTACCATGAGGAGATCGAGCGAGAAGGAATCCGCATATGACCGACGAGATTCGTGCCGTGGTTCAGTATCGCCTGGAACGCGCGCGTGAAGCGCTCCAGGAAGCACTTCTGCTGTACCAGTCAGGATTCTACAACACAGTTGCCAGCCGCCTGTACTACGCGTGCTTTTATGCCGTCAGCGCGTTGCTGATGCTCAACAATCTCCGCGCGACTACCCATGCTGGCACGCGCAGTCAATTTGCCCAGCACTTTGTTCAAACGGGCATAGTGCCCGTTGAGATGAATACGCTCTATTCCCAGCTTTTCCGCTTTCGGGAACGCAGTGACTATGAGCTTCAGTTCCGCCTTGACGCTGAAGAAGCCAACCGTCTGTTCAACGAGGCACCCGCCTTCATCGCCGTCATCGAGCGACTCATCGAAGACTCGCAGGCCGCTCAGTCCTGACCCGCCCATGCCCGCACGATCGCCCGCACCCGCGCCGCCGCTTCCGGCAGCGCCGCCCGCACCGCCGCGCTCACCGGGCCGCCGATTTCGCTCAGGTTTTCCGCTTCGATGGCGAGGATGCGGATCTCTTTGGGGAAGTCGAGGCCGAGCTGCGCGGCAATGGAAAACATCTCCGGCAGGCCGGCGTAGTGGGGCGAGGGGGCGATGAGCGCGTCCAGCGCGGCGGGGTCAATCTCG
>JAKPKV010000039.1 GCA_029553475.1 Armatimonadota bacterium | reverse complement strand
CGCCGGCGCTCGCTTGATCTTTTTCCGCCATGCCACACACTCTCTCTGTCGTCTATGCCCCCATAGAGTACACAGATAGAGTGCTTGCCTGGCGAAAAAATCTCGGCGCTATCGCTCGACGAGACGGTATCCGCGGGCTGCGAGTCAAGACCCGGCGCGGCGACCGCGTCCTGCATTCGCATGATTTGGATAGCCTCACTCGTGTTCAGAGTACGGCACACGGCGGCGTGCAATCCGCGCGGTGTGTTTGTGATCCCACAACCCTGCCGCCTCATCTTTCTTAAGCTAGAAGGCGACGTGTTAACCCGGACGGCGGCCTGGCCGTCGTCCGGGAGGGGAGGGGGACACTAGATGAGGCTGAACAGCCGGACGACGGGCAAGAACTCATTGGCGCCCATTGACGCGGAGGAGCTCCTGCTGGGCTTGAAACTGACCACCGGCAAGGCGGCGGAATTCTGCGACATCTCGCGACGCCAGCTCTGTTACTGGACGGACAAGGGGATCATCGAGACGCTGGAGGGGGATGGCGAGCTCGAGGAGCAGGGCGAGGACGGCGCCCGGCGGGTCTATGACTTCACCGCGCTGCGCAAGGTACTGCTCATCAAGCAACTGCTGGAGCAGGGACGGGGCTTGAAGCGGGCCACCCGCGAAGTGGAGAGCTACCTGCAGCAGCGCGAGGACGAGGAGCTGGAAGCGGACGCGGACCGGCGGACGCGCGAGGATATCCTGCAGCGGCTGACCGCGCGGCTGGAGGAGCTGGCGGAACAGGTGCGCATGGGGGTGCAGCGCGGGCGCATCCCGCCGGCGGAGCTGCGCCGGCTGGCGCATGAAGTGCTGGGCTTCATGGAGCTGCTGACCTACGACGACAGCGCCACCATGCAACTGCAGGAGGACGTGAACGCCATCAACCAGTTCCGCGCGATGCTCGACCAACTGGCGCTGGATATTGATGCCAAGGTGGTGGAAACGCCGGGCATGGCCCGACGCGCGCTCCGCTGATCGCCGGGGAAAACACCGCGGCCCCCGGGGCACTGGGGGCCGCGCCCATCGTGCCGCGGGCTATTCGCCGGCGGTCTGCTGCTCGGCTTCGGCTTCGGCCGCGGCGGCGGCCTGCGCGGCCGCCTCGCGGAGCAGCAGTTCCTTGCGGTTCACGCGAATCTCGCGCGGGGCCGTGATGCCGAGGCGGACCTGCTCGCCGCGCACTTCAAGCACGGTGATTTCAATGCCGCCGTCAATGACGATGCTCTGTCCGGTTTTCCGTGTGAGTACTAACATCCTCTGTGCCACCTTTCCGCAACGCTGACTGTGTGCACTCCAATGTTCACACATCTGCGGAGTGTCTCAAAACTGTATCGCATACCCCGCTTTCCGTCAACAGGGGCGCCGCACACCAGTCTATTCGTCTCCCCGTCCTGCTGACAGGGCTTGCTCATGTTCTCTACCCGATTGACGACTATTTCAATCGCCTATTATCAGAAAGAGCGCACTGATGTTACCGCTCTCCTGTGCTTTTGGCAAGGGTGCGCGCGAAAAAGGGAGGGGTGCCCTTTCCGGCGAAAGAGAGACGCCGGCGTGCCTTCCCTCTATGCGACGGACCGGCGGCAAGTTCCTGCCGGCGACCGCGCTTTTTTCGTCGGCAGGCGTGCGCGCCGCACCGGCGGGGAACACTCCCTGTACGAGACTATCGCGGGACCAACTGCCCGGAGGTGCGCGATCGAGCCCGTCATCCTTGCGGGGGTATGTATGACCGTCGTGTTGACCCTCCTGTTGCTGGGGGTGCTGGACAACACCGTGCCCACGGACGCGGAGATCGCCGCCCGCATCGAGGCGGCGCTGCGCCTGCACCTGTCGCCGCGCGCGGCGCAGGTCACGGTGCACCGCTCCTCGCGCTTCGCCACCACGCTGGACGCGCTGGACATCACCCTGCGCGGCTTCACCGTGGAGGAGCTGCCCTTCGAAGTCGCCGCGCCGGCGGCCGTGCCTGCGTCTGCCCGGCCGGCGCCGGGCGTCGCGGAGATGGCGCCCGCCCGCCCGGCGAAACCGGGCAAGCACATCCGCATCGTGAAGCTGCGCCTGCGCTGCGAGGAGTTCATCCTGCGCGGGCTGCCGGTGCAGGCGCTGGACATGACGTTAGACGAGGTGCGCGTGCCGATGGCGGCGGTGAACGAGGGGCGGCTCGCCATCGCCGCGGCGGCCAGCGCGGCCGGCGCAGTGATCCTGCACGAGCGCGCGCTGACGCAGTTCATCGCGGCGCGACCGCTGCCCATCACCAATCCGACGGTGGCGGTGACGCCGGACGGGCTGCGGGTGACGGGCGGCCTGAAAGCCTTCCTCAACGCGCCGGTGGAGGTGCGCGGCGCGCTGGCCGCGCGCCAGGGCGGCGTGCTCTACCTGGACCGCCCGGGCATCCGCGTGCTGAAGGTGCCGATTCCCGGCGTCATCACCCGGCGCGCGCTGCGCGACCTGGACCCGCTGACCGACATCAATGCCGACCTGCGCCTGCCGGCGCCGGTGACGATCACCGCGGTGGAGCACCGGCAGGGCACGCTGCGCTTCACGGCGGCGCTGCGATTGCCGAAAGCGAGCGCCGCGCGATGATCGTCCCCCCGCCCGACGAGCTGCTGGAGACGTACGGGCACTGCTCGCCGGAAGAGCTGGCCGGCGCGCTCGGCATCGCCGTGGTGCGCGAGGCGACGCCGCCGCCGCTGCCCGGGGTGACCGTCTACAGCGCATACCGCCCGACGCCGGCGATCTTCCTCTACACCGACGCCATCCATGCGCTGGCGGCGCGGCGCGGGCAGTCGCCGGCGCAGCTCGAACAGTGGCATATCGCCCACGAGCTCTACCACGCCCTCGCCGAATCGCGCGGCCACTCCCCCTGGCGCGCGGCGGAAACCGCCGCCGACCTGTGGGCGGACGAACTGCTGAGCCTGTACCTGCACCGGTAAACGGCGGACGCGCCGCGGCGCTGGACATCCGCCGCCGCATGCGCCATACTACACTCCAGGCGGACCAGCCCGCCGTGCACGCGTGTGATGGGGGTGATAAGGAGGCACACGATGCAATGCCCACACTGTGGCTATGCCATGACGGATTTCGACACGGACTGTCCCCGCTGTGCCCGGCAGGGGCACCTGCCGACAGATCAGCGTGCGTCACCACTACCAGACATGGCGTGTATGGACGAATCACCGCGCCGTGCACACGTAAATATCATCCATGTTTTTGTCGGGTTGCTCATTGGGAGTGTGTTCGCCTCCACTCTCCTTTTTGGTCTGTATCATGTCGTGAGTTCTAGCGAGGGGACCGCTTTCGTGCGAAAGGTCCATTTTACCTATGCGGAAACGTTTGTCAGTCTCGATGCCATGACTGGCATGCCGTATATCAAGGCCAAAGAACGCTGGCCGCTCACCGTAAAAGCCCTTCAGCGCGATGGGGTATTAGAATCCGACAAAGCCTTTCAGGAGCGCATCCGCCGCGAAGCAGAAGAGCAGTTCAAACACGACATGCGCGAACGGATGAACGATTTCCCCTATTGACCATCGTTGTCGACGAGATCACCTACCAGTAGCGATTACATCACGAAACTGCTGGAAGCGGCGGAAAACGACGCGTAACAGGAGGCTGCCATGTTATGCCCGCGCTGCGGATACCGGATGAGTGAGACGGACCTGGACTGCCCGCGCTGCGTGCGCTTTGCCGGGGTGACGCCGGCGCCCGCCGCCCGCCGGCAGCCCGCGGCCGACACGCCGATCTACGTCACAGAGCAGCCGATCTATCTGCTGCTCTCCGTCCTCACCTTCTTCTGCGCGCCCGTGGGTATCATCGCCGGGCTCGTCTACCTGCAGCGCGCCGACGCGCGCGATCGCCGATTCGGGGGGCAATTGCTCACCGCCGGCATCGTGCTGCTCGTGCTCGGCTTCGTCGCCGTGTTCGGCCTCGCCAATCTCCGGTTGTAGGAGCTCATGCCTCGCTGCTTCTTCATCATCGCCCTGCCGCCGAAATCGAGCAGCGCTACGGCATCCGTGTTATACTCATGGTGAAATGGGCACTGCGGGAAAGAGCATCAAGGCGGCGAGGCGGGCGAAGGGGATGGGGCAGGCGGCGCTGGCGGACGCTGTCAATGTCTCGGTATCTTCGATTTCAATGTACGAATCTGGGGCGCGCGATCCCTACGGGGATACACTAATTGCGCTGGTGCCAGCGCACGTATGGAGGAACGCGCCCATAACGGGAGTATCGCCGCCTCGCGTTGCCGGCGCCTGGTCGGCTGCTGGATGCCGACGCGTGCGCTATTGCGCGCGGAATAACCATTATGCCTACACGGAAATATCCACGCGGCATAGAAAACCGGGGGGAAACCACCTGGCGCATCATCGCCTACGACAGCCACGGCCAGCGCAAATGTCTGGTCGGTCGCGCTCAGTGCGCCGTGACCAAGGTGGAGTCCAACTATGACGGATCGTGAGAGCACCAATTTCACCCTCTCCTGCCCCCTACCCCTCCCCGCGGAGGCGCAGATCCTCCTCGCGCACGGAGGCGGGGGGCGGCTGATGCACCGGTTGATCGAAGACGTCTTCCTGCCCGCGTTCGGGACGGCGGGGGAGCGGCACGACGGCGCGGTGCTGGAGATCGGCGGCGTGAAGCTCGCGTTCACCACCGACGCCTACGTGGTGCGCCCGCTGGTCTTTCCCGGCGGCGATATCGGCACGCTGGCGGTGAACGGCACGGTGAACGACCTCGCCATGTGCGGCGCGACACCGCGGTACCTGTCCGCCGCCTTCGTGCTGGAGGAGGGCGTCTCCACCGCGCTGCTGGCGCGCATCGCCGCCGGCATGGCGCGCGCGGCGGCGGCGGCGGGGGTGGCGCTCGTCACCGGCGACACCAAAGTGGTGGACCGCGGCAAGGGCGACGGCATCTACATCGCCACCGCGGGCATCGGCGTGGTCGCGCACGACGTGACCATCGCGCCCTCGCGGGTGCGCCCCGGCGACGCCGTGCTGGTGAACGGCGACTTGGGCCGCCACGGCATCGCCATCATGTCTGCGCGCGAGGGGTTGGCGTTTGAGACCACCATCGAGAGCGACTGCATGCCGCTCAACGGCCCCGTCGCCGCGCTGCTCGACGCCGGCGTGGCGGTGCATTGCCTGCGCGACTGCACCCGCGGCGGCCTGGCCAGCACGCTGGTGGAGATCGCCGAAGCCACCCGACTGCACATCCGCCTGGACGAGCGCGCCGTGCCCGTGCGCGAGGAGGTGCGCGGCGCCTGCGAGCTCCTCGGCCTCGATCCCCTCTACGTCGCCAACGAGGGCCGCTTCGCCGCCGTCGTCGCCCCGCAGGACGCCGACCGCGCCCTCGCCATCCTGCGCGCGCAGCCCGGCTGCGAGGACGCCGCCCGCATCGGCCACGTTTCGGCAGACGATCCCGGCCTGGTGACGATGATCAGCGCCATCGGCGCGGCGCGCCTCGTGGATATGCTGAGCGGGGAGCAGTTGCCGCGGATCTGTTAGGAAACTGTACGAGAAGTCTCCCTCATCCCCAGCCCTTCTCCCAGGGGGAGAAGGGGGTGACGGTCTCACGGTACGCGGCCGTCAGTAGGGGCGTGCCAGCGGACCCCCCGGACAGGTCGCACCCCACCCCCATGTCCCGAAGGGACCGAAGCCGTTAGCCACGGGTGGAGCGCCAGCGGAACCCGTGGACCCCGGCCCCGCAAACATCCACAGCCCCGCAGGGGCGACAGCAGGGGGATACCATGACCGGCCGCCCCGACCGGATATGGCCCCGCGCCTCCTCGAGCAGCGTGAGCGGATGGGACGCGATGAAGCGGTATCTTGCGCATCATCGGATGATGACGTTTCAGGCGGTAGCTATGGGACTGGACGCTGTCGCCCCTTCGGGGCTTTAGGTGTTGTTCGGGGTCGGGGTCCACGGGTTCCGCTGGCGCTCCACCCGTGGCTAACGGCTTCGGTCCCTGCGGGACGTAGGGATGGGGGGCGAGCGGGTGCTGCCCGTGGAGTCCGCTGGCGCGTCGCCCGTGGCCGGCGGGTTTGATCCCTTCGGGCGGGTTACGCCCCTGCCGCCACCGGCTCCGCGTTCGCCGCTTCCGCTCTCTCCTCCGTCGCCGCCATGCGTGTATCCAGCATCCGCACGAAGGGCCAGTAGATGAGCGCGGCGACGGCGATGTTCACCAGCGAGAGGAGGGCGGCGCTCCACGCGCCGCGGGTGGCGAGGAAGGCGCCCACCGGGCCGGGCAGCGTCCACGGCACGATGAGGGACGGCACCGGCACCAGGCCGAGATGCACGGCGCTGACGGTGAGCGTCATGGTGACGATGGGCGCGACGATGAAGGGGAGGGCCAGCGTCGGGTTCATCATCACCGGCACGCCGAAGATGAGCGGCTCGTTCACGTTGAAGAGCGCCGGCACCAATCCCACTTTCGCGATGGCGCGCAGGCCGGCGGCGCGGGCGCGCAGCAGCAGCCAGGGCAGCGCGATGGTGGCGCCGGAGCCGCCGATCCAGATGAAGAACTGCAGCGCCTCGCGGGTGTTGAGCAGCAGCGGCACGCCGCCGCCCGCCACCACGTCGGTATTCGTGGTCATGTTCAGCGTCCACACCGCCGCCATCGGGGCGAGGATCGCCACCGCGTGCACCCCCAGCAGCCAGAGGAGGGAGTCAATGAGGATGATGGCGAGCAGCACGAGATACAGCGACGCCCCGCCCTGGCTGAGCGCCTGCACCGGCGCGGTGAGCACCAGGTTGATGAGCTCGAAGAGGTTCACCCCGAGAATGTGCACGAGCAGCCAGATGGGCGCGAGCACCAGCAGGCCGGGGATGAGCGCGGAGAAGGAGCGCCCCACCGCCGGCGGCACGCCCTCCGGCATCGTGATCTCCAGCTTGCGGTCGCGAGCGATGCGCTGCGCCTCCGGTACAAGCAGGCCGAGGATGATCGCCAGGAAGAGGCCGCCGGAGCCGAGGTTGGCGATGCCGAGGGTTTTGTCGGGATTGAGGCCGTTGCAGAGCAGCAGCGCCGCCGCCGCCAGCAGCCCCGCGGAGAGGCTGTCCAGGCTGTAGCGCTTCGCCAGGCTGTGCGCGGTGCCGAAGGCCACGTAGATGCCGATGAGGCCCACCAGCACGCGGAAGACGGTGAGGAAGAGCAAAAAGAGCGGCTGCCCCGGCTCCAGCCACGGCCCGGCGACGGCGGCGGCGGCGAGAGCCGGCAGCCAGGCGTCCAGCGCCCACAGCGCCAGCGCCCCCGCCGCCGCCAGGATGGCCGCCATCGCCAGCAGGCGCGGCATGAGCGAGGCGATAGTCCGCGCGGCGCGGCGCATGAGGCCGATCCCCGCCGCCAGGATGAGCAGCAGGAGAAACAGCGCCGGATAGACGCTGGCTTTCAACGGCGCCGACAGCCCCCACACCCTGATCGCCATGTACCATTCGATGGTCCACGGCTTCGGCAGGCCGCCGTCCGGCACCGGCGCGGTGCCCAGCGGCGGCTGGCCGAGCAGCAGGAAGAGACTGCCGATGAGCACCAGCGGCAGCGCGCCCACCACGCCGTCGCGCACCGCGTTCAGGTGTTTTTGCTGGCCGAGCTTGCCCGCGACCTGCATGAGTGGTTGTTCGAGACGTGCAAGGAGAAAAGCCATCCGCGTCGCTCCTGTCGCCAGTGTTTGGCGGGATACGGGCTTATCATACCCGGTTTCCTCATCGTTGCACATGCCGGGGGCCGCGCGCAGGAACGCCTCCCACAACGGCGAAGAAACACCCCGTCAGATCTTGGGAGGTGACCATGCCGTTCGGGTACTGTTTGAATACGAGCACCATCAAGGGGCACACGCTGTCGCTGCCGGAGGAGATCGCCGTCACCGTGGAGGCGGGGTATGACGGCATCGAGCCGTGGGTGAGCGAGCTGGACGCGTATGTCGAAGGCGGCGGCGACCTGGATGACGTACGCCGGCGCATCGCCGACGCGGGGTTGACCGTGCCGAACCTCATCGGCTTCTTCGAGTGGGCGGTGGATGACGACGCCCGCCGGGAGCAAGGGCTGCGGGAGGCGCGGCGCAACCTGGAGCTGGCGCGGCGCATCGGCGCGCGGCGGCTGGCGGCGCCGCCGATGGGCATCACCGGCGGCGGGGTGCGCCTGGACGCCCTCGCCGAGCGCTACGCGGCGCTGCTCGCCATCGGCGAAGACTCCGGCGTGACGCCGATGCTGGAGTTCTGGGGGATGTCCAAAAGCCTGGGGCGGCTGAGCGAGGCGCTGTATGTCGCCGCCGAAACGGGCCGCCGCGACGCCTGCCTGCTGGCCGATGTCTTCCATATCTATAAAGGAAGCGGCAGCTTCGCCGCGCTGCGCCTGCTGGGGCCGGAGACGCTCGGCCTCTTCCACGTGAACGACTACCCCGCCGATCCGCCGCGCGACGCCATCACCGACGCCGCCCGCGTCTTCCCCGGCGACGGCATCGCCCCGCTGGGGACGATTTTTGGCGACCTGGCCCGCGCCGGCTTCACCGGCATGCTCTCGCTGGAGCTTTTCAACCCCGCCTACTGGGCGATGGACGCGCGCGAGGCGGCGCAAACCGGATTGGCGAAGCTGAAAGCGGCGGTGAGCGCCGCATAGCGCGGACCGGGGAGATGAAGAGGTGAAGGGGTGAAGGGGTGAGGTGACGCGCGGGGGGTGTGTGGAAATGCGACGGCGGCTTCTCCGCGCGCGGCTCGACGGAGCGCAGGCACTCGGCTATAGAACATGGTCACCGTCTGGAACAGGGCGAGAGCCCGGCCGATTATAGGTAAGCATACCTGAATGCGGCCGGGCTCTCGCCCTGTTCCAGACGGTGACTACCAATATCCCGGTGTGTGCGGCGTGCAACTCCGTGGTCCGCGGGCCTGGGCGGGCAAGCGGGGCGCGCCGCCCATCACAACGGGTCTTGGTTTCGCGGCAGGGTCGGAGTCCCCCTTCACCCCTTCACCCCTTCACCTTGTCACCTCTTCACCTCTTCCCCCCCCGCCGCGCGCCATTTTCCACCAACAAACCATTCCGCCGCCATCCTGCCCCATTTTTCACCAGTTCAGCGCCGAAAACCGGGAGCAAAATGGCGAAAAAGGTGTGCGTGAGAGTGAAAGGGGAATAATAGCGAACATGCGTTAAATAACAGATGTATTAGCTGGCGAAAAATGGCGCGAAAAATCGAAAAAAGCTTACTTGCCGGGCGACGAAGGCCTTGACCCCTGGAAAATTCCGGAGTAGAATGGCCATTGACGGTTGATTCTGGCGAAATCTGGTTATTCAGGCAAACTCCTTGATGCGTGCGACGATCTTTGGCGAATATGAAGCCCAGATAGACGCGAACGGACGTATAAACGTGCCGCGGAAGCTGCACGCCCTATTCGCGCACGGAGGCATGCTCACGCGCGCCTTCAATGGGGTGTCGCTCATCTTCTTCGCCCACGAGGCCTGGCTGCAGGTCGAGAGCAAGCTCGACGAGTTGGATTTCACCGAGTTGGACGGCGAGGATGCACGCCGCTTCCTCGGGTGCGGCACGGAAGCCCGGCTTGATAACCAGGGCCGCTTATCGGTATCCGCTCGCTTGAGAGAACGCGCGCAGTTGGCAAAAGAAATCACGATGATCGCCATGGGCGACCGCATTGAAATCTGGGACACCGCGCTGTGGAAAGAATATGATCGGGAGCGGTTCACCCAGTCTCGGCTGCGCGAGGTGGCTGCCGCCATCAGCCCGCGCCGGGTTGCCGCGGCGCCGGCCGGGTAATGCTCCCGGGAGGTGAGCCGATGGCCGACGGGGAGGCGGGATACGCCGAGACGCTGCGGCACGAGCCGGTGATGCTGGAGGAGGTGCTGGCCTACCTGGACCCCCAGCCCGGCGAGACGATGGTGGACTGCACGCTGGGCGGCGGCGGCCACGCGCTGGCGATCTGCCAGCGGCTGGGGCCCACCGGCCGCTTGATCGGGATAGACCAGGACGCATCCGCGCTGGCCTACGCCCGCCGGCGTTTGCGGGGTTATCCGGTTACGTTCGTACACGATTCGTTTGCGCACCTTGAGAAGATAATATCAGACCTTTCGCTCCGCGGGGCGGACGGGTACCTGTTCGATCTCGGCGTGTCGAGCTTTCAGCTGGAGACGCCGGAGCGCGGGTTTAGTTTCCGCACGGACGCGCCGCTTGACCTGCGCATGGATGCGCGCAACCCCGTCACCGCCGCGGACCTGGTTAACCGGATGCCGGAGCAGGAAATCATGGAGCTGTTCCAGCAATCCGGTTACGACAGACGGTGGGCGAGACGCCTCGCCCGGACGATCGTCGCAACACGGCAGCACACACCCATCACCACCACACGCCAATTCGCCGAACTCGTCGCCGCTACCATCCCGGTCAGCACACGCAGCCACCATCCAGCCACGCTGGCCTTCCAGGCCCTGCGTATCGCCGTCAATGATGAAGTCACCGCGCTGACCGGCGCCCTGATCGCAGCCATCCATCACAGCAACGTCGCCGCACGCATCGTCACCTTGTCGTACCACTCGCTCGAAGACGGGATCTGCAAACGCACCTTCCGTCAGATGTCCGGCAAGCGTCCGCCCCCGTCTGATCCGTATGCGCCGGAACCCCCGGCGCCGCCGACTCTGGTGTCCATCCTGACACCCAAGCCGCTGTCCCCCTCCCCGGAGGAAGTGCGGCGGAATCCGCGGAGCCGCAGCGCGAAGCTGCGCGCCGTGGAGCGCCTGTAATCACGCGAAGGTCACGTTTCGTCCGCCAGCCCGGCAGAGCTGGCACTATTATGAAAAGTATTCCTTCGCGCCGCGGAGGCGAAACTCCTCCCGCACCGGACTATTTTTTGGCCGGTTTTCCCGGTCGTGGCGTTATGCCGCGGGAGCCAGAGGGTCACCTCGGCCCACCGCACCGAACGTAAGTCCCCGAGGTCGCCGGCGGATTCGTCCGCCCCGTCGTTGTGATCGCAGCACGATTTGTTCTCGTCCGAGGTGACCGTTATGGCACACGCGCTACGTCTGAAAACTGAAGAGCCGTCGGAGTCCCGCGCCGCGGAGCCGCGCTATCGCCGCGCCGCGCGGCCGGCCCCGACGGGCTGGCGGAAACCGCTGCCGCTGACCGGCCTGATTCTGGTGGTGGTCGGCGTGCTGATGCTGTTCATCCGCTGCAGCGACTGCATCGCCCAACACGACCTGCGGGCGCAGAGCCTGCGCCAGGAGCTCGCGCAGCTTGACCGCGAGTGCGTCCAGTTGCACCTGGAGCTGTACCGCATGGCGGCCGAGCCCCAGCTCTCCCGCATCACCGCGCAGCACAAGCTGGTGCTGCCCACCCCGGCGCGGACGCACTATGCGACGGTGAAGGGCGTGGCGCCGGAGACGGCGGTCGCCCAGGCAGGGCGCCCCGCGCCGGCGCGCTCCGGCCAGGTGATGGTGGCGGGCCTGCAGGAGTTCTGGCGTAAACTCGTGCCCACTCCGGCGGCGTACGCGCAGGATTGACCCGGCCGCGGGAGGCCGGGGTCTGTGCGGAGTGCAACGGCTCGTGCCGGTGAGGACACCGGCGCTCCCAGGGTGCAACTCCGCGATCCCAATCGGACATCCCCTGCGCGCGCGGGGGATGTCGCCGTTGCGGCACAGCGCGCGGCACGCGGCGCCCCGCCCCCATCCCCGGTCCCCGCGGGGCACGGCGGACGCCGGCACCTGGCGTGGAGGAGAATAGGCGCATGGCGACCGCACTGTCGGGGATCAGCAAACAGCTTCGCACTATCCGGCAAAACGCGCTGGTCTGGTGCATGCTGTTCGTGGCCGCCCTGGTCTTCGTCCTCGGCCGCTTCTTTGTCCTGCAGGTCCTGCAGCACGGCATGCTGCGGGAGCGCGCGCGCGAGTATCACGAGCGCACGGTGCCCCTTTTCGCCACTCGCGGCCGCCTCCTCGACCGCAGCCTGGCGGTGCTCGCGCTGGACGACCGCCGGCTGTCGCTCTACGCCGATCCCACCCTCGTCGAGCATCCCGCCTACACCGCGCGCCTGCTCGCGCCGGTCATCGGCGTGCCCGAGGCGGACATTCTCGCCGCCTTCAACCGCCTGCTCCCCTTCGTCTGGGTCAAGCGCGACCTGACGGGTGCCGAAGCGCACGCGGTCAAGGCCACCCCGTACCCCGGCGTGGCGGTGCAACAGGACGGCTGGCGCTATGCCGTCAGCATCGCGCCCGCGAAACTGCCGCAGAGCAGCGGCGTCACCGAACAGCTCGCGCAGGCGCTGGGGATGGAGTCGGCGGCGTTGATCGCGATCATCGGCGACCTGGAAGCCGCGGCGCCGGCGGCGGCCA
>JAKPKV010000194.1 GCA_029553475.1 Armatimonadota bacterium | reverse complement strand
CGTCGGCGTGAATGGCACCCGCCACCTCACCGCGACGGCGAAGAACGCCGCGGGGGAAGTGGTGCTGGTGCCGACGACCAGTGCCTTTACCTGGATATCCTCGAATCCGGCGAAAGCGACCGTGGATGGCAACGGTCTGGTGGCTGGCATCGCCGAAGGCACGACTACCATCACCGCCACCGAAAAAGAAAGCGGGAAGAGTGCAGCAATGACGGTGACGGTGCAACTAGCCACAAATACAGGAGTCACGCTGCAAATCGTCGGCGAAGAATACGGCTTCCCTATGGATGTACCCTTTGCCGCCTTCCAGGACGGTGACGGGGCCTGGCACGCGGCCACGCGCACCGGCGTTGGACGATACTCCGGCACTGTCACGAATCCTGCCGGACGCTATGGATTCGCCTGGGCATACACTGATTTCGGTACTCAACATCGTATTTATGTGTTGTATAGTACGACCGGTGAGCTAACGCATCTCACGTCATGGCGGTATGATGCCGACTCGGTATTCGCCACGGCAACCGTGGATAGCAACGTTACCGGGTTAACCGCTCAAGAATATGTTGAAGTGTGTATCGGCACAGCGAAAAGCCCCCCGGATTATCCTCGTTCTGTGGTACCAGGTACCCATGACGTCTTTGCCACTACGTATATCGGCGTAGAGGCACAACACGGCGAAGAGGCACAGCGGATGATTCACCGGCGGGGAGTGAGCATTACCGGGAGCACCACGCTGAACTTCGATTTCCTTGGGGGCGAAGCTTTTAACTTGGTCGGCCCTTACACCGTGACCATCACCGGGGGTAGTGGATATGGCGACGTATCCCTGTTCACTCCCAAACTTGGCGATCATGCAGGTCCTCATCTGGGAGGGACAGGATGGCAGTCGTCGAGTTCTTCATTTGTGTACCGTGGCTTGCCGGCGCACAAGCTGGCGGCAGGCGAAGGCTATGTGCTGCAGATAGAGAATGGTTCAGCGTTCAAGACAGTCCTTTTTGCTACGCCAAGGAACTTCACGCTGGATATGTCGCCATCGGCACCATTGAATTGCAGTGTCTCGTACGGCACAACTGTGCCCTACCTGCGCCCGGCATTCACCTGGGAGGCATATGATGGGGCTGTCCTGTACGGCTACGATATTGAAGGAAACAACCGTTCCCTCGGGGTTAATTTCACGCCAGGCTGGGCAGAAGGACGCACCAGTATGACTTTCCCCGATTTCACCAGCGTTGCCGGGTGGGATGCGGCGTGGGGTATTCCTGCTGGCGCAACATCAGAGCTATGGGGCCAGGGGCTTGTTTCTATTTCCAATCGCTCGCTTACCGATTGTCTTCAGGCTGCCTTGGAAGGGCAGTTTAGCGATGGCCTTGAGATGACAACCTTCGACCAGGAATTCCAGGAATTAGGGCCGCGTACACGGGCGATAAAACGGCCGGATATTTCACGCGTTCACCCGTTATTCGGTCGCCGTCCTGCCCAATCACGACGGTAGCTTGTACATGTATAGATGAGATTAACTGCAAGTCGTTCCCCGGTTTGATAGAGATCGAGTACTGGATAATACCATGCTCCATCAGCGATCCAACCGGGGGATGCATTTTTTATCTAGCCCTTTACTCGGTAGTCAGAGTTCTCCTGTCCGTTGTTTTCTCAAAGAGATTTGTAAACGGCAGATAACCAAGGAGCTGTATGATCCTTGGGATGAACTGCATCGTGATGATGTTTTGACTCTTCTCCCAGTGTACTATGCTGAGCAGTTCATCCAGGAGCCGCCGGAGGTGCAGGCACGTGTGCGCGGCATCGTGCAGGGGGACATCCGCGACCTTTCCGCCTTTCCGGACGGCGCCTTCGTCGCCACCCTCTGCCTGGGGTGCCCGCTGGCGCATCTCCATGATGATGGGGAGCGCCGGCACGCCATGGGCGAGCTGGCAAAATCTCGATCACCGTGAGGTGGTGTTGAGCCCACACATGGTGGCGGCGGCGCGGGCTGATCGTTGACACTGTCCGCTCCTCTCGCTATACTGCCGGTATGCGATGCCACCATTCAGTTGCTGTGAATACCCCCTGGTTTTACGCGTGGGCCACATAGGCCGTCGCGACCGGGACGTATTCGCACCTCTTTTACCCCCTCCCGGTTGCCGGGAGGGGGTTTGCGTTTTGCCAGGAGGAGAAGCCATGACAGATACGCTGTATGATCCGCGGTGGGTGCGCGAGTTCTACGATGCCTACGGCATGCAGGAGTGGGAGCGGTTTGACCGTCACCCGATGATGCGCATCGCCTTTGCCATCCATCAGCACTACCTGCGGCAGTATCTGCAGCCGGGGCAGCGCATCCTGGAGATTGGCGCGGGGGCCGGGAAGTTCACGCAGGTGCTGGCTGAGCTGGGCGTGCGGATCACCGTCGCCGATATCTCTCCCGGACAGCTCGCGCTGAACCGGCAGCAGGCGGCGGCGCACGGATTCGCGCATGCGGTGGAGGCGTGGGTCGAGTGTGACGCCTGTGACTTGCGGAGCTGTTTCGCGAATGAATCGTTCGACGCGGTGGTCGCGTATGGGGGCTTACTCAGCTACGTCTTCGACCAGGCCGGCGCGGCGCTGAGCGAGATGCAGCGCGTGGTGAGATCGGGCGGCCCCATTTTCCTGGAGGTGATGAGCCTGTGGGGAGGCGTGCACCGTTATCTGATGCCGGTGCTGACACTGGCGCCTGACGTGAACCGGCAGATCATCGCCAACGGCGATCTGGACGAGCGCCTGGGCATCCAGCTCAACCACCACTGCCGCATGTATCGCGCCGGGGCATGGCGGCAGTTACTCCAAGAGCACGGGCTGGCTATCGAGGTGATGACGGCCAGCAATGCGCTTTGCACCAACTGGGAAGAGCACCTGCGCGCTATCCCTGAGAACAGCGCCGCCTGGCAGCACCTGCTGGAGATGGAGGTGGAAGCCTGCCGGGAACCGGGCTGCCTGGACCTGGGCACGCATATCATCGCGGTGTGCCGGAAGGCTAAAGACGGGAGGAGTTGATATGCCAATAGATTATCGCATAGATGCCGCGAAGTATTATGACCTGTGCTACCACAGGGTGGACGACATCCCGTTCTACGAGCAGCGCGTGCCGGAGTCGTCGGCGCGCGTGTTAGAGCTGGGGTGCGGCACCGGGCGGGTGCTGGTGCCGTTGGCGGCGCGGTGCGGGTTCATCCAGGGCATTGACTGCTCGGAGGCGATGCTGACGCTCTGTCGCGAGAAGCTGCGGGCCGCCGGCATCCCGGCATCGCGCGCCGCGGTGGCGATGGGCGATATCGCCGATTTCGACCTGGGGAGGACCTTCGATCTGATCATCGCTCCCTATCGCGTTATGCAGAATCTGGCGACAGACGCCGAAGTGGACGGTTTTCTAAACGGCATCGCCAGCCACCTGGCGCCCGGTGGGACGGCCATCCTCAACGTCTTCAAACCGAATGCCGTTCCAGCGACGCTGCTCGCCCGCAGCAGCCCGGAGGAAGTATTCGAACGCGATATCCTGGTCGAAGGCGGCTATCTGCGCTGCAGCTACCGCACGCCGCGCGTCACCCGCACGCCGCTGGTGCTCTACCCCGAGCTGATCTACCGGCGTTACGCGGGGGATCAATTGGTGGATGAGGCGGTGCTGTCCATCGCCATGCGCTGCTACTATCCCGATGAGTTCCTGGCACTCATCGAAGGCCATGGTTTCCGCGTACTGGAAAAATGGGGCGGGTATGCCGGTGAGGCGTATGGCGAAGGCGGCGAGTTGGTGGTGGCGTTTACGAAAGAAGCGGCGCGATGACCTCATCCAAGCCCTGGGACTGGGCGCATGCCGATCAGCGTTTATGGCAGGAGCCGTCGGAAGACGTCTACTATTACCTGCATCGCTGGCGCACGTCAGGGAAGACACGCGTCCTTGATCTGGGGTGCGGCATCGGCCGGCATGCGCTGCTCTTTGCAGCGCATGGTTTTGACGTAGATGCCCTCGACCTATCCCCGGTGGGGGTGGAGACGGTGCAGCGCCTGGCGCGGGAGCGTGGATTGGCGGTACGCGCCCAAGTGGGTGATGCGCTCCAGTTGCCGTATGCCGATGCCGCCTTCGATGCCGTGCTCGCCTACCACGTCATCTCCCACACCGATTCACAAGGCATCGTCACCATTGTCACCGAACTGCTGCGCGTGCTGGCGCCGGGCGGCGAGTTTTTCGTCACCCTGTGCTCGAAAGCCAGCCCGGCGTATCGCCAGGTGGGCGATCCCATCGTGGACGAGAACACCACCCTGAAGATGCAGGATCCGGAGATCGGCGTACCGCACTACTACACGGATACCGCCGGAGTGCGTGATCTTTTCCAGGGGTGCGAGATCATCCGCCTGCGGCATGTCGAGGATATTTTTGACACTTTTACCAGTTACCACTATTTCGTGCACGGGCAGAAACGCCGATCAGAGGAAGGAGAGACACCGTGACTTCACCGCGCAGCCGCGAAGACATCTTCAGTCAGTTGACCGCCTGGGCAGAGGCACAGCCGCTGGTACGTGCCGTCTCGTCCTCACCAGTTCGCAGGCCGGGGATGGGTCGAAGGTCGACCGGCTGTCAGACTACGACGTGATCCTCTTCGTCACCGACACGGCGCCGTTCGTGATGGACGAACAATGGATTGCGGAGTTCGGCACGCCGATCGTCATGCTGCGGTGGGTAGACAACGACGCCCTACCGACACAGTATACCCGCCTGGTGATCTTTTCGGATACCGTGCGCATCGACTTCAGCATCTCGCCACTGGAAGCCGCCCTGTCCGGTGTGCACGAAGAGTTGGACCTGGGCTATCGTGTGGTGGTGGATAAGGATGGGCTGGCTGCCAGCTTACCGGCGCCGACCTATCGCGCCTATCTGCCCACGCCACCGTCGCGGGAGGCTTTCCAGAGCCTGATTAACGATTTCTGGTGGGATGCCACGTATGTGCCGAAGTATCTTTGGCGCGAGGAGCTGTTTACGGCGCGAGTGAGCCACGAGGATCTGCGGTACCGCTATCTCTTTCCGATGCTGGATTGGTGGTTAGGCTGCAAATGTGACTGGGCGATTAACATGGGACGCGCCGGGCGCTACCTGCAACGCTACCTGCCACCTGCAATGTGGTCCGCGCTGGAAGAGACCTGTGCGGGGGCCGGCCTCGCCGATAACTGGCGCGCCTTCTGGCGCCTCACCGACCTCTTCCGCGATGTCGCCCGCTAGGTGGTTGCCTCCCTGGGATACGACTACCCCGAGGAGCTCGGTGCACGTGTGACCGACTACCTGCGTCACATCAGTACGCTGGAGCGCAACGGGGGGCGGTATGGGGAAATTTTTCGACAACAATGCCATCCGAACACATGATTGCGAGGAGCCACAATGCGCACAATCTGCCTGCGTGAGAAAGAAACGATCTATCGCATCCTGGCACGGGATATCGATCTCAACCTGTATGGCATCGGCGACCTTGACTCACAACAGTGGCCATATACTACGTGGTATGCCCTGGCTGAAGGGGAAGACATCCTGGATATCGCCTTGCTGTATTGCGGTTTCTCGCTGCCCGTGCTGCTGGCATTGAGTCGAACGCCGGAGCGCATGGCGGGATGGCTCGCCTCGATTCGTCATTTGTTACCGCGGGCCTGTTACGCGCATCTGAGCATAGGCGTCGAAACAGCCTTTCACGGCGCATATCGCCTCACCTCGCATGGCTTGCATCAAAAGCTGGCGCTGCGCGACCCGGCACGTCTGACATCCATCGACCCGGCTGGCGTCGAGCGGCTGCGGCGGGAAGATGCCTCGGCCTTGCAGCAGCTCTACACAGAGAGCTATCCGGGCAATTTCTTCGAAGCAGGCGCCCTGGAGATTGGTCCATTTTATGGTGTGCGGAAGGAAGAACGGTTAATCTGCGCAGCCGGCGTCCATCTCTTGTCCCGGCAATACGGCGTCGCCGCCCTGGGCAATATCACGACGCATCCCGACTATCGCCGGCAAGGCCTGGCCACGCGCACCTGCGCCAGGCTGATACGGGAGCTGCAGGAGAGCGCCCAGCACATCGGCCTGAATGTGCGAGCGGATAATGCCGTGGCGATTGCCTGTTATCAACGCCTGGGATTTGAACTTGCCGGGGAATACGGTGAGTTTTCCATTGAGGCTGTATGATTTGCCAACGTATGTGATCAGCGCGCGGAAACCGTTGGAGTGTCTATGATGACTGACACACCTTTCTTCGACATCGCCGCCTACTACAACGCCTCAGCCGACTCCGAGTGGGGGAGGTTGGCGCGGGATGCGTATCATCAGCTCGAATTTCAGCTCACCATGCACTTCCTGTGCAAGTACCTGCCGCCGGAGGGCGTGATCCTCGATGCGGGCGGCGGGCCGGGACGGTATACGCTGGCACTGTGCCGGCTAGGGTATGAGGTGGTGCTGCTGGATCTTGCCGAGGGGCTGCTCGCCAGGGCGCGGGAGCAGCTCGCCCAGGAGCCGGCTGAGGTCCAGGCGCGCGTGCGCGATATTGTGCAGGGGGACATCCGCGACCTTTCCGCCTTTCCGGACGGCGCCTTCGCCGCCACCCTCTGCCTGGGGTGCCCGCTGGCGCATATTCATGACGAAGCGGAACGCCGGCACGCCATGAGCGAGCTGGCGCGCGTGACCAAAGACGGCGGAATTATTGCCGTCTCGGTGGTCGGCCTGCTGGCCGCCCACCGCATCGATGCCTGGAAATTCGACGGCCGCTTCTTGCTCGATGACGCCTATATGGCGCGCATCCTACGCGAGCAGAACTCCACCCGCTGGCACTTCTTCCGTGCCGCCGAACTGCGCGCGCTGGCGGAATCCGCCGGACTCGCAACTCTGGAGATGGCCGGTCTGGAGAGCCTCGCCACCGGCCTGCCCGACGCCACCAACCGCCTCTGTGAAAATCCGGTGCAACGGCAGCGCTGGCTCGACCTGCTGCTGCGCTATGCCACCGAGCCTGCGGTGGTGGATATGGCCGAGCATATGCTGTATATTGGGCGGAAGTGACTTAACCGCTAGGAGGGTGCTGTTATCATGAAATCCCTGCTTTTCATTCATGGACCAAATGGCGTGGGGAAATCGACGACCTGTGAACGTCTGTTCCGGCGCTTGCCGCATTCGAGCCGGTTGGATAGTGACTGGTGTCGCATGATCAATCCTTTCGACCTGATGCCGGAGATAGAATTGTTGGCAGAGCGGCATATCTCCGTGCTGCTGCGCGGCTACCTGGAATGCAGTCTGGTTGAGCATGTCATCTTCAGCTATGGCCTCCACGGCCCGCTGAAGCGCATCTGGGAGCGAGTGCTGCACAACCTGCAGGACATGTCCTTTCATCTCTTGCCGATTACCTTAACCTGCAGTGAAGAAGAGAATACACGACGGATGATACAGGATGGCAGGGATGCTGCAGGCTACATTCAACATTCGTTGCAGACGCGAGTCGTGTATGGGGGTCTGCCGTATCCTGTCATTGATTCCACAGGGTTATCGGTTGATGAGACGGTCGATAACATCTTGATGCTCTTGCAGGAGAGCCATAGCAAAGCATGATGAGGTGAGCCATGGTGAATAATGCCGAAGTGTTTACGCCGTTGGCGGCGGATTATGCGCGGTATCGTCCAGGATATCCGACGGAGCTGCTGGATAAAATTGCCGCCGTCTGTGGCATGCAGCCGACCTGGCGGATTGCCGATATTGGCTCCGGTACGGGAAATTTGGCACGGCTGTTTCTGCAGGCAGGCTACCAGGTGATCGGTGTAGAGCCGAATCGCGAGATGCGCGAGGCTGCCGAGCGCCAGTTGGCGTCCTATCCTGCCTTCCGAAGTCTTGAGGGCACGGCGGAAAACATTCCTTTAGCTAACCAGAGCATCGATCTCATTACGGTAGGGCAAGCGATACATTGGTTTGATGTTGAACAGGCGAGGAACGAGTTCCTCCGTATTCTTAGACCGGGTGGTTGGGTTGCCGTCACCTGGAATGACGGAGCAAGCCAGGACACAGCCTTCGCCCAAGCATATGGGGTGCTTAAACATACCTATGCCCAGATGCGCACCGTAGCCTGTGATGTTCCCTTATCGACCGGAGTGGAAAGCTTATTTGGCGCTGAGATACCGCGACATACCAGTTTTCCACATACCCAACTGTTTGATTTGTCCGGTTTCCTTGGGCGTATACGGTCCTCGGGCGTCCTCCCGCTGCCCGGCGCGCCGGGTTGTGATGAGATCACCGAGCGTTTAACCGACCTGTTCCATCACCATCAAGAGAATGGGCAGGTTGAATTCCACTACACCGCGCAATTGTATTTCGGGCAACTGAAGGCATAAGTGATGAACATAGGCGCCTTTTGATATTTTTACCGATAACGCTTGGCCACCAACCCGGCAGTGGTGGATATGGCGGAGCATATTTTGTATATTGGGCGGAAGGATAGGGATACTTGAATGACGTATCAGCATATTCAGACAATCGTTCGCACGGCAATGGTCAGTTATCCCGTCGTGTTCGGTGATGTCGAAGCCAATCGGCGTGTGATTGAGACGACACTGGAAACGTATGCCGGTACCGATCTCTTTGTGTTCCCAGAGCTGTGCCTCTGCGGATCGCTTCCGCCGACGATTGAGGCGATTGGCCACATCGCGGAGGAAGTGCCAACCGGAGCATCCGCACAGCACATGATCGCGCTGGCACAACGATTTCAGACCGTGCTCTGTACTGGCATCATCGAGGTAGAGGACGATGCGTATTATTGCACGCATTTCCTCTGCGGACCGAATGGTTATATCGGGAAGCAGCGAAAATTGTTTCCCTCACGAGGGGTGCCGCACACCGGACGCCTCTCTGGCGGACGAAACGTCTGCCAGATGGACCTGTTTGGAGTGCGGTGTGCCATACTCGCCTGTGCGGATTGGATGCTGCCGGAAGGACCCTATCTGGCGAGTTTGCAGGATGTGGCACTCATCCTTGCCCCGACGGATACGTATGATGCGTCGCGGATGGACCTGCTCCGCCAAATCGGTCAGGCACGGGTGTTCGACAGCCGCGCCTGCCTGGTTGTCGCCTTCGGGAGTGACGCATCATGTTACGACGAAGCGCCCATCGGACTGGTAGTACATGCAGATGGCACCGCACAGATGGAAGCCCGGGCCGACCCCAATGTTAAGGTCATGGTATCCGAGCTTTGCCTTCAACCTCCTCGGCATCGATGGGGAAGGCCCGTTGATCGAGTGACAACTGTCAGGGGTGCTATAGGATGATGTGCGACTACTCAGCATAGGAGGATGATATGATCGCTGATATTATTGCCGTGAACCGCGAACGCTGGGATGCCATGGCCAGCGCCAATGTCCTGTTCTCACGTCCGTTTTTCAACTTCACGCGGGAAGAGGCTGCTGCCTATGTCCGTTGTGATACCGTGCTCGGCGAGGTGGACGGCAAAGCGGTGCTGTGCCTGGCAAGCGGGGGCGGGCAGGATTCGGCGGCGTTCGGCTTGCTGGGGGCCAATGTCACGGTATTCGATCTTTCCGACGTCCAGCTTTCCCGCGATCAGGAGGCCGCCCGGCATCACGGCTACCCGGTGCAGACCGTGCAAGGCGACATGCGCGACTTGTCCATCTTCGACGCCAATACGTTCGACATCGTCTGGCAGCCCTATTCCATCAATTACAGCCCGACGGTCGAGCCGGTGATCGCCGAAGTGTCCCGCGTGCTGAAGCCCAGCGGCATTTACCACCTGGCGTTCGCCAATCCCTTCGTGCTGGCGATGGACAACGATTGGGACGGCAACGGCTACCCCCTGCGGGACCTGTACCGGGACGGCGAGGATATCACCCGCTTCTTTCCCGCATGGGAGTTCACGCAGGATGATGGCACGGTTATCACGGTTGCGCACCCCCATGAATTTCGCCATACGTTGAGCACCCTGTTCAATACCCTCGCCCGGCAGGGGTTCCTGTTCCTGCAGATGTCGGAGTGGATGCGCCCCGATGCTGACCCTGAACAGGGTTCCTGGGCGCATTTCACCCAGTGCTGTCCGCCGTATCTGCAGACCTTCTGGCGGTTAGGCGCGGCGTAAGGTGCCGGCGCCATCTGCGGCCGAGAGGACGGGAGAAAGCGCAGGAGTCATGGGCTACATTCAAAACCTCCGCCGCTGCGTCGGCCATCAACCAATCGTGGCTATCGGCGCGACGATAATCGTAACGAACGAGGACGGCGCCGTGCTGCTCCAGCGCCGGTCGGACTTCGGCACCTGGGGACTGCCCGGCGGCGCGCTGGAGCCCGGAGAGACGCTGGAAGAAACAGCGCGGCGGGAGTTGTCTGAAGAGACCGGATTGACGGCGGACGGGCTCACGCTGCTCGGCGTCTTCTCGGGGCCGGAGTTCTTCATCGAGTATCCGAACGGCGACCAGTTGCACTCTGTAATTGTCCTCTACCAGGCGGTGCAGGCGCGCGGCGAGCTGCGCATGGGCGATGGCGAGAGTCTCGAATTGGCCTACTTTCCCCTGGATGCGCTGCCGGAAATGGAGCCGAGATCGGCCGCGTTGCTGCCGCATGTGCTGGAGAGCGGATTGCCAAATACGTCCCCTGTCGCCCACAGACCGGCAGGGGACGCGCCCATCGGCACGGAATGAAAAGAGCGGTAACCTTCTGAAAGGCGCATCGCAACAACCGTGACAGATCTGCTTTCAGCCTACCCTCCCGAACTGGCCGGCGCGCCGCGCATCGGCACCGACGAAGCGGGGAAAGGGGATTATTTCGGCGACCTGGTGGTGGCCGGCGTGTATCTGGATGCCGCGATGGAGCTGCTGGCGACGGAGATGGGGGTGACGGACAGCAAAAAACTCTCCGATGCGCGCGCGCGGATGCTCGCCCGCGAGATTTGCGCCGTCTTTCCGCATGAGATCGTGCGCATCTCGCCGGCGAAGTACAACGAGCTCTACGCGAAGATGGGCAATCTCAACCGCCTGCTCGCCTGGGCGCACGCGCGGGTCATCGAGAACTTGCTGCCGCGCACCGGGGCGTCGCTGGTGGTGGCGGATCAGTTCGGCAACGCCGCGGTGCTGGAGAGCGCGCTGTTGCGCGGGGGGCGGCGGGTGCGGCTGGTACAGCTCCCCAAAGGCGAGCGCGACCGTGCCGTCGCCGCCGCCAGCATCGTCGCCCGCGCGGCCTTCCTGCAGCGCCTGGAGGCGCTCTCCCGCGAGATCGGCCTCGAGCTGCCCAAAGGCGCGGCGCACGTGCTGCCCATCGCCCGCGCGCTGTATGAGAAGGGCGGCCTGCCGCTGCTGCGCCGGGTGGCGAAGCTGCATTTCCGGACGACGGCGCAGGTGGTGGAAGCGTGAAGACCCGGTGTCGCCGGGACTGACTGCGCATGGCCAGATTGGCAAGCAGTGGCACGCATCTTCGCCCGTGTCGTGTCCGGCACAGCCATGCCATGCGGAGTCTGTCCCTTCCGCACCCCATCCGGGGACAGCAGACTCCGCATGGCGAAGCGGCGCTGCGCACGGCACGGGCGTACTTCGGGCGCGGCCGATTGCCGACCTGGCTATGCGCAGTCAGTCCCAGTGGCGCACGACCAACAGCCGGATGCTTTTTTGCAGGAGAAGGAGTGCTATTATGGCGGCATCGCTGAATTTTTCCCGCGAGATTCCGCTCCGCCACGCGGTGGACGTCTTCGTCGCCGGCGGGGGGCCGGCGGGGGTGGCGGCGGCGCTGGCGGCGGCGCGGCGGGGGGCGTCGGTCTTCCTGGCGGAGGGGCAGGGGTGTTTTGGCGGCATGGGGACGGCGGGGATGGTGCCGGCGTTCATGCAGTTCGGCGACGGGATCAATTTCCTCGCCGGGGGCATCGGGCGCGAGGTGTATGATCGCTTGTTTGCCGCCGGCGGCGCCGGGCCGGATGACCGCAAGGATCACGGCGCCTGCCTGTGCGGCATCCGCGCCGAGGTGCTGAAGCGCGTCTATGACGAGATGATGACGGAATCCGGCGCGGGCTTCGCGTTCGGCACGCAGATGGTGGCGGTGGAAGCGGCGGGGGGCGCCGTGTCGCACGTCATCTGCGCGGGCAAGAGCGGCCTGTTCGCGGTGAAAGCGCGCGTCTTCGTGGACGGCACCGGCGACGGCGATCTCGCCGCCTGGGCGGGCGCGCCCTTCGAGAAGGGCGACGCGCAGGGCAACCTGATGCCCGGCACGCTCTGCAGCCTGTACGCCGATATTGACTGGGAGACGGCGCGGGCGACGCCCTGGCCGCCGCACGCGCTGGAGCGCGCCATCGCCGACGGCGTCTTCACCAATCCGGACCGCCACCTGCCCGGCTTCTGGCGGGTGGGACGGCGCCTCGGCGGCGGCAACATCGGCCACACTTTCGGCGTGGACGGCACCGATGAGCGCTCGCTGACGCAAGGGCTGCTCTGGGGCCGGCAATACCAGCGGGAATACCAGCGTTTCTACACGGAATATCTGACGGGCTACGAGGAGATGGAGCTCGCCGCCACCGGGTCGCTGCTCGGCATCCGCGAGACGCGGCGCATCACCGGCGACTACACCATGACGCTGGCGGATTTTCACGCCCGCGCCAGCTTCCCCGACGAGATCGGCCGCTACAGCTACCCGGTGGATATCCACGCTTCCAACACCGACGCGGGCAGCTACCGGCAGTTTCTGGAGGAATTCACCAACCTGCGCTACGGCGAGGGGGAGAGCTACGGCATCCCCTACCGCGCCCTGGTGCCGCGCGGCCTGCGCAACGTGCTGGTGGCGGGCCGCTGCGTCAGCACCGACCGCTATATGCAGTCCTCCATCCGCGTGATGCCCGGCTGCTACATCACCGGCCAGGCCGCCGGCCTCGCCGCCGCGCTGGCGACGGACGGCGACGTGCGCGCGGTGGACGTGGGGGCATTGCAGCGAGGCTTGGCGGCGATGGGCGGGTATCTGCCGCATTGCGGATGAGCGTCCTCGTATCCTGGGCGGGTGAGCGTCCTCGCGAGCCGACTCTGGGGGGAAATGATCGTATGTCGTGTTCGGTAGAAAGACTATCTCTTGAGCACGACGGATGAGACTTCCTCCCGGAGTCGGCTCGCGAGGACGCTCGCCCGCCCATGTCGTTCGTCGTCGCCTTTATCACACGCGATGGTGGCTTCGACATGGCATACAGGGGGGCGACACCCTTTGTCGTTTCCCGCGCAACTTGCTATGATGGAGTGCAGATGGCACACGCACGCATGCACGAGGTTGAGCCGGTCCCGATGCCGCGGGAGAACGTAGTGGTGGCGGCGTTGGAGAATCCGGAGGCGGACTGGGAAGAGTCGCTGGCGGAGATGGAGCGCCTGGTGGATACCGCCAACGGGCGCGTGGTGGCGGTCGTCACCCAGCGGCGCGACAAGCCGGAGCCGGCCACCTACCTGGGCAAGGGGAAGGTGGAGGAGACGAAGGCGCTGATCCAGGAGCACGGCGCGCAGTTGCTGGTGATTGACGGCGAGCTGTCCCCCTCGCAGCAGCGCAATATCGAGCGCATGCTGGAGGTGCAGGTGATTGACCGCACCGGCATCATCCTCGACATCTTCGCCCATCGCGCGCAGACGGCGGAAGGCAAGCTGCAGGTGGAGTTGGCGCAGCTCGAATACCTGCTGCCGCGCCTCACCAATATGTGGTCGCACCTCTCGCGCATCAAGCGCGGCATCGGCATGCGCGGGCCGGGCGAGACGCAGCTCGAGGTGGACCGCCGCCGCGTGCGCGAGCGCATCGCCGATCTGCAGGAGAAGGTGCGCGAGATTCGCCACCGCCGCGCGGTGCAGCGCAGCCAGCGCGCGCAGTCGCAAATCCCCATGGTCAGCCTGGTGGGCTATACCAACGCGGGCAAATCCACGCTGCTCAATGCCCTCTCCGGCGCCGGCGTCTTCGTCGAGGACAAGCTCTTTGCCACCCTCGACCCCACCACCCGCGACGTGAATTTTCCCAACGGCACCCGCGCGCTGGTGAGCGACACGGTGGGCTTCATCCGCAACCTGCCCCACCAGTTGGTGGCCGCCTTTCGCGCCACGCTGGAAGAGGTGAAGAGCGCGGACGTGCTGGTGCACGTCATTGACGCCGGCAACCCCAGCTGGGTGGAGCAGGAAGAGACGGTGGACCGCGTGCTCGCCGAGCTGGGCGCCGCCGACAAGCCCACCATCATGGCCTTCAACAAGATGGACGAGGTGGAGGAGCCGGAGCTGCTGCGGCACCTCGCCGCGCGCTATCCGCACGTCGTCTTCCTCGCCGCGAAGAAGGGCCGGGGCATCATCGAGCTGGAGGACATGATCACCGCCGTGCTGCGCGAGCGCTGGCAGCCGGTGGACGCCGTCCTCCCCCTCACCGCTGGCGACCTCGTCGCCGAACTCCACGCCCGCGGCGAAGTGGAGACCGAGGAATACGAAGGCACCGCCGTCCATCTCGCCGGCAAAGCCCCCGCCGACCTCGCGGCGCGCATCGCCTGGCGGGCGGAGCGGGGACGGTAGCCCCTGCCTCTCACACGCGCAAGCCGGCGTAAACGTGGTACAATGGCTGCGACGATGAAGACACCACCATTTCGTGTGTATGTTGATACCTGCGTGTTTGGCGGCGCATTCGATGTAGAATTCGCCACTGCTACACAAACATTCTTTGCACAAGTACGCTTAGGGCGATTCTCGCTCGTCGTTTCCGCGCTGGTGCAGGATGAAATCGCCACGGCACCGTTGCCCGTCCGCGAGTTGATGGAGGAGATGCTGCCATTTGGTGCAACCGCTTTCCCGACGGACGAAGCATTGCTATTGCAGGCGGCATATATTGAGGCTGGCATTCTGACGCCGCGGTGGGCTGACGACGCCCTCCATGTTGCCATGGCAACAGTACAAAACTGCGACATCATCGTGAGTTGGAACTTTCAGCATATCGTGCACTTTCAAAAGGTGCCGCGCTATAATGCCGTCAACACCCTGAAAGGCTATGGCCCTATCGCGATCAACACGCCGGCAGAGGTGCTGGGTTATGAAGAGTGAGAAATCATTTGATTGTGTCGAGATGAAACGGAAAGGGGCCGAAGTTGTGCAGGCGCGTCTGGCCAAGATGACGCGCGAAGAGCAACTGGCCTACTGGCGCGAACGTGGGCGCGAATTAGCCGAACTGCGCGAACGGGTGATCGCGCGCAAAAAGGCCTCGTAAGCCCCCTCGCGGCGCGCTCCGCGGTAAAATCCTTAAACGAGGTATCCCCCCATGACTGACGCGTCCGCTTTCTATGGCATCGGCGGCGCCTGGTATCCGGAGGAGCATGATTCGGCGAGCTGGCCGGAGTATGCCCGCTTGATGGGGGCGGCGGGGTTGCGCGTGGCGCGCATCGGGGAGTTCGCCTGGGACCGGATGGAGCCGCGGGAGAGCGTGTACGATTTCCAGTGGCTGGAGGCGGCGTTCGCGCTGCTCGAGGCGCGGGGCATTCGCGCCCTCCTCTGTACCCCCACCGCCGTGCCGCCGCGGTGGGCGTGCGCCGCGTATCCCGACATCAACCCGGTGCTGGAAAACGGCCGGGCCATGGGCTTTGGCGGGCGGCGCTACACCTGCCCCACCTCGCCGAACTATCTGCGGCTGGGGGAGGCCATCGCCGGCGCGATGGGCGCGCGCTTTGGCACGGACCGCCGGGTGATGGGCTGGCAGCTCGACAACGAGTTCGGCCACCCCTTCTGCTTCTGCGACCGCTGCCTGGGCGAGTTCCAGGCGTGGTGCGCGCGGCGCTTCAGGACGATTGACCGCTTCAACGACGCGCTGGTGATGAGTTTCTGGGGACAGACGCTCACCGATTTCGACCAGGTGATGTTCCCCACCAGCTACAGCCACCCCGGCCTGTGGCAGCTCTACCATCAGTTTTTCTCCGACATGACGGTCGCGTGCTACGCGCGGCAGGCGTCGGCGCTGCGCGCGGCGGGCGCCGAGCAGCCCATCACCACCAACATCATGCCGACGTGGTACGGCTACGATCACGAGGCGATGGTGCGGCACTTTGACGTGATCGGCGTGGACCACTACGGCCTCAACCCCGACACCCTGTTCGGCGAGCCGTTCCTCAACGAGGCGTTCGTGCAGGCGTACTCGCGCGGGCTGACGCCGGGCCGGCCCATCTGGTTCCACGAGTTCCAGTGGGGCAAAGGCTGCGGGCGCGGCTCCTACCTGCCGCTGCCGGGGCAGGTGCGCTGGGGGGCGCTGACGCAGCTCGGCATGGGCGCCAATCTCGTCAGCTTCTTCCGCGTGGACGTGCCCCCCGCCGGCGCCGAGCGCGACGCCTTCGGCCTGCTGGGGGCGGACGGGCAGCCGGGGCGCATTTACTCCGAGGTGAAGGACCTCGGCGCGGAGATAGCGGAACTGGCGACGCTGCTGGAAGGCTCGGTGCCCGCGCCCGCGGAGGTCGCCGTGCTCTTCACCTACCACAACCACGTGGAGTTCGCCCGCAACAATCGCCTCCCGGAGACCGCCGGCCCCTTCGGCAATGGCTACGCCATGCACCTGGCGAAGCATTTTGGCGCGGTGGCGCGGCAAAATATCCCCTGCGACATCGTCTACCCCAGCGTCGATTTCTCCGCGTATCAGGTGATTATCGCCCCGGCGCTCTACGTGCTGCCGGAGGAGTTGGGGGCGAAGCTGGCGGCCTGGGCGGCGGCGGGCGGCACGCTGCTCCTCACCGCCCTTTCCGGCGTGGTGGATGAGCACGGCACGATGCACGACGCGCCCGCCCCCGGCCCGCTGCGCGCCGCCGCCGGCGTCACCGTGCGCGACAGCGCCCTGCCCCACCCCTACGCCGGCCCGGTGACGATCCGTCGCGACCGCGCGATGGAGCTGCCCGACCTGCACGACGTGCGCTGGCTCGACGAGATCCTCCCCGACGCCGGTACCGAGGTGCTGGCGCGCTACGACAACGCCTTCTACCGTGACATCCCCGTCCTCACCCGGCGCGAATACGGCGCGGGCAGCGTCTACTACCTCGGCGCCCTCCTCACTCAGGACGGCTACAATGCCCTCTACCGCGCGCTGGCGCCGCTGCTCGGCCTGCGGCCGATTCTCGACCTGCCGGAGGGCATCTACGTCACCGAACGCATCAGCGGCGACCGGCGGATTCGCTTCTTCAACAACCCGCACCCGGACGCGCGGGAGGTGACGGTGGAGGGGGAGACGGTGGCGCTGGAGGCGTTCGGGGTGCGGGTTATTGGATAATTCACCGCGGAGGGCGCGGGCGACCATTGAAGCCAAACCTTTCCCGTGCTCGTCGCGTTCTTTACGGTAATATCGTCCCCACCGCCACCCCCTGCGCCGGCAGCGCATCCCTGATCGCACCCTCCGGCCCCATCCACGTCACTTCCCGCCCCTCGGCCGCGATCGCCAGTCCCTGCGCGTCCTCCGTCGGATTCCAGACGGCGATGCCGTATCGCCCCTCGCTCCGGTAGGCTTTGGCGAAGAGGGCGGGGTTGGCGCAGGTGAAGCCCTCGGTATCCACGAATTTCCCGGTGAGGAAGGGGTCGGCGTGGGCCTGCAGCAGGTCAATGAGCGATTTGGCGTAGGCGCGGAATGCGGGCGGGGTGCTGCTGATGGGTTCGTGCTGCCAGGTGATGGCGAAGAAGAAGCGGAAGCCCATCACCAGCGCGAAGCGCAGGCGCTCGTATTCGGCGCCGTTCAGGTACTGGGTGGTGATGATGTATTCGGGGAAGGTGTAGCGAAAAAGCTCGCCGAAATTATGGCCGCCGTGGTGCACGCCGAAGCCGAAGGGGATAGTGAAGTCGAAGGGCTGCAAGCCGGCGTCGTTGATGTATTCGCTGGCGATGGCGATCTCCGGGCTTTTCGCCTTCACCAGCGCGCGGCAGTCCATGCCCAGCTTCACCCGGTCGGCGTAGGCGTCGCAGGGGCGGTCGTGCGGGTGGTCCTCGCTGAAGCAGAGGTAGCCGGGGTAGCCGGCCAGCCGGTCGAGATAGACGCAGTCGGCGCCGAGCTCGAGCGCGTACCGCGTCCGGTATTTGATGATCTCCTGCCACTCCAGCGTGGAGAGGCAGGCGCACACCAGCCGGTGCTGGCTGGACAGCGGGATGAAGGTGCTGGGGCCGGGCCAGTTGAAGACGTCCGCCAGCTCGTCGCCGTAGGGGTCGCGCATGGCGACGCGCTCCCCGTGCGCGGCGAAGAATTGTGAGTTGCGGCTCATCTGCACCGCCTGCAGGTAGAGCATCAGCTTCGCGCCCCGCGCCCGCGCCTTCGCGATCTGCGCCATTAGCGCCGCGCGCCCGCCCTGCGCCGGGTCCGCCTCCCAATCGGGGAAGGCGTTGTCATGCCCGGCGGTGTGCCAGCCGGAGATTTTTATCAGATCAATCCCCACCTCCGCCGCCGCGTCGTGCAGTGCGGGGATCTCCTCATACCCGTAGACCAGCTTGCCGTACTGCTCGCGCAGGATCACGTCCTGCAGGCCGGGCATGCGCCGCACCCACTCCGGCGGCGCGGGCGGGGTGATCCACGTCTCCGCCCACGCGCGGTAGCGTTTCGCCCCGGCGTGCCAGTCGCCCGCGTGCGCGCTCACCGCCACCGGCGCGCTGGTCCACCCGCCCAGCCGCTGGCCGGGGTATTTGATGAAGGTGAGGAACAGCGTATCGTCGGCGGGCGCATCGCCGACGGTGCGCTCGGCATTCAGGCAGGTGGTCTGCAGGCTGTCATCCTCCGAGCAGACATACAGCCCCTCGTCCTCCGAGTAGAGGCCCATCCACTGCATCGCCGCCTTGCCGGGGTACAGCTCGCGCAGGTGGGCGTTGCTCACCCCGAAGCGGAACATCTGCCCGCGGTCGCCGAGGTTCGTGACGGGATCGGCCAGGCGCAGCCCGCAGTCCCGCGGGTAGTAGAGCGCCCAATCGGCGGGCGGGCGCAGACCGTTGAGCATCGGCGCCCACACCTCCATCACGCGGATGGCCGGGTCAGCGTTCTCCACCTCCGCCGTCCACCGCGCCGTGTCCCCCTCCAGCCGCACGGAGAGCCGCAGCGCCACTTCGACTTCCCGCATCTCTCCGTGGAAGGCATACGCCATGCGCGGCACCGTCAGCACCAGCGCCTCTCCCGCGCGCGCCGCCGCGCACGGCTGATTGCCCGGCGCCACCAGGTTCACCAGCGACTCCTCGTCCTGCAGGATGATCCGCCACAGCTCCATCCCCGGCCGGGCGATGTGGTTCGTCCCCGTCGCCCGGCAGGTCAGCTCGTCGAGCGTGCCCCGCGCGGAGAGGGTGAGGCGCAGGTCGCTGTTTTCAAGGGTGAACATGGGGAGGGTAATTCCCGCATGCCGTCATTTTCCCTTTTTCCGACCGGCTGTTCCGTAACCGCCAAGACTGCATATTTGTGTAACGCCACACCTGGACAGTCTTCATCGCTGGAACGTGGCCCCCGGCTGCCCGGCAGGGTCAACCGTCAGCTGGTTCCCCAACAGCCTCACTCAGACATGCCGGCCCATCAGGTCGGCCGGCACCGGATAGCGCTGGCCCCCCAGGCTGATGGTGGCGTCCCGCGCCACTGTCCGCATACCGGGCGCGCACGGCCTCCCCCGTCGTCCGACTCCACTGATGCTGCCGGGCGGCCTGCGCGACCCCTTCCTGCGTGGCCGTTTCAATGCTCCGCAGGCGTTCCTCCCCGGCGGTCTCTCGGGTCATGCGCCTCCCGGAGCTGTCCCCCCTTCACTGCCAGCAGAGCGGTGCCGCTTTGGAGTGACGCATCTGTCCAGTATTGAAAGTTACGGAACATGCGCCGTGTTGCCCGCGCTATTGGCGGCTTCCGTCCCGTTTCTGTAAGCGCGGCCGGCGCGCGTCGGCATTGACAGGCCATCACGCGCCCGCTATCATGCCCAAAACGCCCCCCTCGGAGGACTGCCCCATGATGACGCACCGTGAACGCCTGGAGACCGCCTGGGCGCATCGCGAGCCGGACCGCGTGCCGATTGAGTTTGGGTTGACCGCGCTGCTGCGCGATGATCCGCGCGCCGGGCGGCTGAGGGCGCTAGTGGATGCGCACGCGGATAATTTTCACGGGACGCCGGGGCCGGCGTTCGGCTTCTTCGGCTTCCCCTACCTGGGCGGGCGCGAGGAGATCATCGAGGAGACCGCCGAGTATACCCGCAAGCGGCTGGTGACGGAGACGCCGGCGGGCACCTTCACCGCCATCACCCTGCACCCCGCCGGCTGCGAGGATTACCACTGGGAGAAGCGCTACATCACCAGCACCGAGGAGCTGCGTGCGCTGGCGGAGACGCCGCGCGAACCGCTGGCGCACGTGGACAAGGCGGAGTGGGACGCCGCGCTGGCGCGCATCGGCGACGACGGCCTGCCGCTGACCTTCCTGCAGCACCCGCTGGGCAGTTTGGTGCGCAACGCCACCATGGAGGACGTCTACACCTGGCTCTACGACGCCCCCGACCTGGTGCATCGCTACCTGAGCGCCTACACCGAGCAGATGGTGGACGTGCTCGACCGCATGCTCGGCGCGGGCATGACCGCCAATTTCGCCACCTACGCCCACGAGATGCTCATCCCGCCGTGGATGGGCGCGGCGCTGTATGACGAATTCGTGATGCCCTACGACCGCCCCCTCGGCGCGGTGATCCACCGCGGCGGCGGGCGCTGGCGGGCGCACTGCCACGGGCGCTGCATGGGGTTCCTGGAGCGCTTCGCCGAGGTCGGCATCACGGCGGTGGAGCCGCTGGAAATTCCCCCGACGGGCGACTGCGACCTGGCGGAGGCCAAGCGCCGGGTGGGCGACCGCCTGCTGCTCTCCGGCAACATCCCCACCGAGCGCTTCGTGACCATGACCCCGGCCGAGGTGCGCGACATGGTGAAGGCGGCCATTGACGCCGGCGCCCCCGGCGGCGGCTTCACGCTGGCCCCCAGCAACGGCCACGGCCTGCAATGCACCGACGAAGAGCTGGCGCGCACCATCGCCAACTGCGAGGCGTATATGGAGGCGGGGTTGGAGTTCGGGGGGTATTGATGGAAGGGGCAGGTGGGGCGCGATCAGGCATGCCGCCTCGCCGTCCGGGCGGAGGCACCGTCGCAGGGTGAAAACGCGGTTGGTCGGGGGCGGGCGCTGTGGGCGGAAACATGGGAACAGGCACGAATTGTTCAGGTTGCGGATACTCCGGCGCCGGGTGGGTCAGTGGAAAATTCGTACCTCCTTCGAAAATAGCCTCCGCGTGTTGGTAGTGCGCCACGCAGCGGAGCGGAGTGGCGCCGCGCCACCCACGATGTTCGGCGATACCGGAGCGCGGAGGGGACAGACTACGCATGGCAAAACGGCGTTGCGCACGATACGGGCGTCTTGCGGGCGCAGCCGATTGCTGAACCGGCCATGCGCAGTCAGTCCCAGTCCCCAGTCCCCAGTCCCGGCGATACCGGGATTTCAAGCGCCGACACATTTTCCCGCGCCGACGGCAGGAACTCTCCGTCGCCCTGGCGAACAAATGGTTTGCTCTGCCGGGGGGAAAAGTTTCCGGGATGCGGGCGAGAGGACTATACGAACGCGCGTTTCCCTGCTATAATGACGGCGGTCCGCTGGAAGGGAACCCGCTGATGCGCGTATTTCTCGCGGTGGAGGCGACGGCGGAGGTGATGGCCCGGCTGGCGGCGCTGCAGGAGATCCTGCGCGGCGCCGGCGCGAGCGTCAGTTGGACGTCGCCCGCGGGCTTCCACGTCACGCTCCGGTTCCTCGGCGAGGTGGAGGAGGCGGGCATTCCCCCGCTGGCGACGGCGCTGGCGGCGGTCGCCGCCCGGCACGCGCCCTTCGCGGTTCGGGTGGCGGGCGCGGGGGCGTTTCCCTCCGCGCGGCGGCCGCGCACGATCTGGGCGGGGGTGACGGAGGGCGAGGCGCCGCTGCGCGCGCTGGCGGCGGCCGTGAAGGCGGCGGCCGTGCGCGCCGGCTTCCCGCCGGAGGAGCGCCCCTTCCGCGCGCACCTCACGCTGGGTCGCGTGCGTGAGCCGCGCGGCACGGAGCGGCTGACGCGGCTGCTCGACGCGCATGCCGCGGATGATCTCGGCGCGCTGCCGGTGACGGCGGTGAGCGTGATGCGCAGCGAGCTGTCGCCGCAAGGCGCGCGCTACACCGCGCTGCACCGCCTGCCCCTCACCGGCGGCGACGCGGCGTCACGTACACTTCCCCTTCTCGATGAGAAGGGTTCGGGGGACGTCCCCGCTGTTGACGACGGCCCGCCCGACGGGCCAACCTGGTGAATAGGGAGTTGTGACACATGAGCAAGGCAACGACGACGAGTGACAAAGAGCGCGCGCTGGACCTGGCGGTGAGCCAGATTGACAAGATGTTCGGCAAAGGCTCGGTGATGCGGCTGGGCGAGATGGCCGGGAAGATTCAGACGGACGTCATCGCCACTGGCTGCCTGCCGCTGGACATCGCGCTGGGCGTGGGGGGCATTCCCCGCGGCCGCATTATCGAGATCTACGGCAACGAATCGTCCGGCAAGACCACGCTGGCCTACCACATCATCGCCGAGGCGCAGAAGGCGGGCGGCACCTGCGCCTTCATTGACGCCGAGCACGCGCTGGACCCGGTCTACGCGCGGAACTGCGGCGTGGATATTGACAACCTGCTGCTCTCGCAGCCCGACTATGGCGAGCAGGCGCTGGACATCGCCGACCTGCTGGTGCGCTCCGGCGCCATTGACCTCTTCGTGGTAGACTCGGTGGCGGCGCTGGTGCCGAAGGCGGAGCTGGAGGGCGAGATGGGCGACAGCCAGGTGGGCCTGCAGGCGCGCCTGATGTCGAAGGCGCTGCGCAAGCTGGCCGGCTCGCTGAACAAGAGCCGCTGCGCGGGCATCTTCATCAACCAGATTCGCGAGAAGGTCGGCGTCATGTTCGGCAGCCCGGAAACCACCCCCGGCGGCCGCGCGCTGAAGTTCTGGGCCTCCGTGCGCATCGAGATTCGCCGCGTGGAGAACATCAAATCCGGCACCGAGAGCATCGGCAGCCGCAGCCGCGCCAAAGTGGTGAAGAACAAGGTGTCGCCGCCGTTCCGCCAGGCCGACTTCGACATCATGTACGGCACCGGCATCAGCCAGAGCAGCGCCATCCTCGATCTCGGCATGGAATACGGCCTCATCACCAAAACCGGCGCGTTCTTCAGCTACAAGGAGCTGCGCCTGGGCCATGGCCGCGAGAACGCCCGCGTCTTCCTCGATGAGAACCTGGCGGTGCGCGACGACCTGGAAGCGCAGATTCGCGACCTGGCGATGACCGTGCCCGGCCACATCGTGCACCAGGCCGCCGAAGCCGGGGACGAGGAAGAGTAACCCCTCGCGCCCCTCCCCCGGCCCCCACCGCCGGGCGGCCCGGCCCGGCGGTGGGGGCCGTCGCTGTCCGGTGCAGGCGTGATTCATCCGCCGCCGCGCCGGGTATGCTGAAACCGCCGGCAGCATCACGCTGCCGGCCATTGTGCCATGACGCGTGCCCGCGCTTCACGCCGGCGGGCATGCTGTGCTGGTGTGCTGCCGCGAGGATGCTCATGCCCACCCGGACGCCGATACGGGATGAAGAACATGCCATGCAGTATGCTCTCCGCTTGCTCGGCTACCGGCCGCGCGGCGAGGAGGAGCTGCGCCGCCGCCTGGACCGCAAGGGCTATGCGCCGCTCGTCACCGACCGCACGCTGGCCGCGCTCACCCGCCTGGAGCTGCTCGACGACCGCGCATTCGCGCGCGAGTGGGTGACGGCGCGCGCCGGGCACGGGCCCGCGCGGCTGAAGCAGGCTTTGCGCGCGAAAGGAATTGCGCGCGACCTCGCGGAAGAGATAGTGGCGGCGGAGGTGCCCGCGGACGAGGAATACGCGCGCGCCCTGGCGGTCGCCCGGCGCGCCGTGCCCGCGGCTGCCCCGCCGCTGGACCGCGACGCGCTGCTCCGCGTACGGCGCATGCTGCAGCGCCGCGGCTTTTCGTTCGGGGTGATCGGGCGCGTCTGCGCGCAGTTGACCGATCACCTCACGGAGGAGGGGGACTGGCTGGAGTAGTCCGACACCGCTTCGCGCGCCGCCAGCCCGGCCCGCGTGATCATAGCATGAGGAGGGTGGTTCCATTACAACCGAACAATTCGCCTGGGTACTTGTCACCATACTGGTCCTGTTCGCCGGTGCGAGTGGCGTCTGGGTATATCGCCTCATTCAACAGCAGAAAACCGCCGACCGCGAACGTTTCGAAGCGGAAAAGGATCGCGACCTGGCGCGCAAAGACCTGGAGACCGAACGCGCGCAACTGTCACTGAAAGTCGCCGACGAAGTGCTGCGCATCCGCGGCGAATTGGAGGCCGAGCAGCGCGAGGCGCGCGCGGAAATCGCCCGGCTGGAGCGCCGCCTGACGCAAAAAGACGAAGCGTTGGACCAGAAGCTGGACGGCGTGGAGCGGCGCGAACGTGAACTGAGCCGCCTGGAAGTGGAGGTGCGGCAGCGGCACGAGGAGGCGGATCGCCTGGTGGCGCAGCAGCTCGCGGAGCTGCAGCGCGTGGCCGGCCTGACGCGGGAGGAGGCGCGCGAGGAGCTGCTGGAGCAGGTGCGCGCGCAGGCCGCGCTGGA